>NZ_ABCS01000009.1 GCF_000170895.1 Plesiocystis pacifica SIR-1
CTGCAGCTGACCGTCGATCTGGGGCCCTTGGGGCAGCGCAACATCTTCTCGGGCATCGCGCGCAGCTACGCCCCGGAGGAGCTCGTCGGCAAGCACGTGGTCGTGTTCGCCAACCTCAAGCCCCGCAAGATGCGCTTTGGGGTCAGCGAGGGCATGGTCATGGCCTCGGGCCAGGGCGACGACGCGGTGACCGTGCTCGAGCTCGACCCGCGCTCGCTGCCGGGCGACAAGATCAGCTGAGCGCGGCGCAGCTTCGTCGCTCGACGGCACCCCGGCTGTGGTCTGGGTGCCGTTGTTCGTTCAGCCCTTGGTCGGCCCTCGACCGCGCTGGGCTATGCTCGGCGCGGTGGCCCGCTCAGCCGACGCCTACGACAAGGTCAGCCCCACGGCGCTGGCCACCGCCTACGGGTGGAAGCAGCTGGGCATGCCCTACGCCGAGCTGTTCGCGACCCGCGAGGGCGCGGCGCTGTACTGGAGCTTCGCCGCGGCGACCAACGGCGTGGTCCGGGCCATGGGCGCGCCCACCCTCCTCGACTACCTCGAGTTTCGCCACCGCATGCTCGAGGCCCAGCTCGCCCGCCTCGAGCCCGATCTGATCGTCGAGCTCGGCGCGGGCCTGTCCCGGCGCGGGGTCACCTGGGTCCTCGACCGCGGGGTGGACTTCGTCGAGGTCGACCTGCCCGGGCAAGTCGCTCGCAAGCGCCGGATGCTCGCCGACGCCGACCGGCGCCCGGAGGTCCGCGGGCGCATCGGCGCGGCCCTGGCGAATGGGCGCCTCGAGCTGCGCGCTTCGGACATCCTCGACCCGAGCTTTGGCGACGAGCTCGCGCGCCTGTTCGAGGGTCGAGCGCGCCCCGTGGTCGTCAGCGAGGGCCTCGTCGACTACTTCGACCTCGGCGAGCGGGCCTGGCTGTGGACCAACCTCGCCGCGGGCTTTCGCCGTGCCGGGGTCGAGGGCCACTACCTCACGGACCTGCAGCGCGCGGATCGAGAGCGCAAGGTCGGCGCCATGGCGGCGGTGCTGCGCGCAGCGATTCGGGTCGTGACCCGAGGGCAGGGGACGCGCACGCCCTACGCCGATCTCGACGCCGTCGCGCGGGCCTTTGCCGAGGCGGGCTTCGAGGGCGGGGAGGAGCTCAACCCGCGGGTGCTCGCCGAGGATGCGCCGCGGTTAGCGGAGCTGCGCTCGCCCACGACGATCTGGCACGGCTGGGTCGGGCTCGCCGGGCCGGTCGACGGATCCGTCGATTGAAGCTGGGCCCGCGCTGTCGCATCGTAGCGGGATGAGCGAGACGCCCGCACCGTCGTCAACGCCGGAGTCCCCCAAGCGCGAGCTGGGCATCTTCGCCTTCATCGTCATCGCCGTGGGCGTCGGCTGCCTGCTCATCGCGCTCCTCGGCGTGGTCAACACCGCCCTCGACCTCGAGCTGGTGCTCGACGTCTCGGGGGCGGACATGGACGTCCCGAACAACTACGAGGTGTGCGCGGGCCTGGGCGCGGTCGGGGTGTTGTTCATCGCGCTGACCCTCTTTGGTCGCTTCGTGGCCGAGAAATTTCGCGCGGCCAAGGGCAAGCCGCTGGTCCGCGTCGGGATCGTCGTGGGCGCCGTGACGCTCCTGGTCGTGGCGGGCCGCGGCCTGCAGATCATGGCCCTGGTCAGCACCTACGGCAGCATGCTCGCCTACTACGCCACCGACGGCGACCTCGACGACGTGCGCCGGGAGCTCGAAAAGGGCGCGACGCCCGAACAGCTCGACGCGGCCGTGGGTCGGGCGGCGCAGTACGACAACCATGAGGCGCTGAAGCTGCTGCTCGAAGCCGGGGCCGACCTGCGCGACGCGACCAGCCCCGAGGAGCACCGCCACTGCGCTCTCGGTGGGACGGGGCTGCAGTTCGCCCGCGTCGCCCTCGAGCACGGCGTGGGCCCGGACTCGTGCCCCGACAGCGAGCACCTGATCTGGACCACTGTCGATGGCCACCACGACGACGCGATCAAGGCCGAGCTCGTCGGGCTCTACGCGGGCGCGGGCTGGTCGCTGACCACGACGCCGGAGTTCTCCGAGGAGCGACCCTACGATCTGGCCCAGCGCATGGACCTGCCCGAAACGGCGGCGGCGCTCGAGCAGCTCGGCGCCCTCGAGTGATTTAGCGCCGGTCGAAGGCGGCGCCCTGGGCCGCCGAGGATGCGACACTCGACGCGATGTCGAAGCCTCGCACGATTCAACCCGAAGGCTGGAAGCGCCCCCGCGGCTACGCCAACGGCATGGCCGCCCAGGGGGAGATGCTCGCCGTCGCCGGCCAGATCGGCTGGGACGGCCAGGAGCAGTTCGCCTCCGACGACGAGTTCGCCCCGCAGTTTCGTCAGGCCCTGAGCAACGTCGTCGCCGTGGTCGAGGCCGCGGGCGGGAAGGCCGAGCACATCATCTCGCTGACCATCTACGTCACCGACAAGCGCGAGTACATCGCGGCCCTGTCCGAGGTCGGCGCGGCCTACAAGGAGCTAGTCGGCAAGCACTTCCCGACCATGGCGCTGATCGGCGTCAACGAGCTGCTCGAGGACCGAGCCAAGGTCGAGATCCAGGCCCTGGCCGTGTTGCCGGCTAGTTGACGTCGTAGAAGTCTGTGTAGGCGCCGGTGCCGGTGCTGTTGCCGGCGTAGGTCGGCGCGCCGAGGGTGACCGTGCCGCCGAGGTTGTGGTTGGACCACCCGCCGCCGATCGAGGTGGCGTCGTTGTTGAGGAACAGGCAGTCGTCGAGGGTCGCCTGGCCGAAGCCGTTGTGGAAGCCGCCGCCGAGGTAGGCCGAGTTGTGGGAGAACTCGACGCGCTCGAGCTCGACGGTGCCCGAGTGGTTGGCCAGGCCGCCGCCGTCGTAGCCCGTGTTGCCCTGGATCGTCGCAAACAGCCCGGAGTCATTGGGCGTGGGGGTGACGCGGACGGTGCCGGCGAAGTTGTTGATCCCGCCGGCGAAGTCGCTCGTCGAGTGGTTGAGGCTGACGAGGGTGTTCCAGCGCAGCATCAGGGTGCCCATGTTGAGCACGCCGCCGTAGGTTGCGACGTTGGAGGTCACCACGGAGTGGCGCAGCTTGAGCACGGCGCCCGTGTTGACGACGACGCCCGCGGTCCCGTCGGCGCCGGTGATCGCCACGTGGTCGACGGTCACGGTGGCGCCGGTGAGCACGGTCAAGGTCGCGTCGGCTCCGTCGCCGTCGAGGACCACGGGGGCGTTCCAGCGGCCGCGGATCCTCAGGTCCTTGTCGACGGTGACGGACTCCACGAAGGTCTCGCCGTTCTCGAGCTCGAGGGTGTCGCCGGGGGCGGCCGCGGTCACGGCGGTCTGGATGCTGGTGTAGTCGCAGCCCGAGGCGCACACGGTCGCGGTCGCGGCCTGGGCCTGGCGGGCGCCGAGCAGGCTCACGAGGGAGGCGAGGCCGAGGCCGAGGAGGCGAGCGCGGGAACGCGCACGGGGGAGGCGGAGGGCGGGGGAGCGGAAGTTGAGCTTGTTCATCGTCGTGTCTCGGGCCGGCTGGGTGCGTCCGGCTTCACTTCCGCCGTTGCCAGGCGCCGCCGCCCGGATCCCGAGATCGAGAAAAAAACAAATTTCGTGTCGTGGGGATCCGGAGGTGGGGCTCGGACCACGGCAGGGAGGAAGGGCTCCCCCATGTACCCACACACCGCATGCACGACCCGGCCGCCATGGCTCACGAGCGCGGCTACCATCGTGGGCATGGCGCTGGAGGACGCGGAGACCTCGATCGGCCAGCCGAGCCCCCTCGGCCCGCGGGCGCGGGCGCGCATCGAAGCGGCGCTCTTTGGCCAACCGGCCCCCGCACAGGCCATCGGTCGCTACCGCATCACGGGGCGCGTTGGCCAAGGGGGGATGGGCTCGGTGCTCGCGGGCTACGACGACGAGCTGCAGCGGCGGGTGGCCATCAAGCTGCTGCGCAGCGGTCGGGCGAGCGCCAGCCTCGAGCAGCGCCTGCGCCGGGAGGCCCAGGCCCTCGCGCGCCTGTCTCACCCCAACGTGGTCCAGATCTACGAGGTCGGCGAGGCCGGCGAGGCCGAGGCGCAGCTCTACCTGGCCATGGAGTTCGTCGAGGGCGAGGTGCTCGACGCCTGGCAGCGCGAGCCCAGGACCTGGCGCGCGTGCGTCGAGGTCTACCTGCAGGCGGCCCGGGGCCTGCTCGCGGCCCACGAGCGCGACCTGGTCCACCGCGACTTCAAGCCGGCGAACTGCATCCTCGATCGCCAGGGCACCGTGAAGGTGTTGGACTTTGGTCTGGCCCGGGCAGGGCTCGGCGCGTCCCTCGAGCGCACCGAGGCCGACGAGGCGCTGGCGACGGACGAGGCGTCGACTCACAGCGCGATCGACCAGCCGATGACGCGCACGGGGGCCGTGCTCGGGACGCCCGCCTACATGGCGCCGGAGCAGCTCGAGGGCCAGGTCGCGGGCCCGGCCGCCGATCAGTTCGCCCTGTGCGTGTCGCTCTACGAAGCCGTCCATGGCCGTCGGCCCTACGGCGGCCACACGGCGAAGGCGAGGCTCGAGGCGATCCGGGCGGGTCGCTTTCAGCCCCTCGAAGCGCGGGCCGGGGCGCCCCGATGGCTTCAAAAGCTCCTGCGGCGTGGGCTCGCCTGCGCCCCCGCGGACCGCTACCCGAGCCTGGTCGAGCTGATCGCGGCGCTCGAGGCCGGGCTGGGCCGCCGCCGTCGCGCGATGGCGGCCAGCGGAGCGCTCGGGGTGCTGACGGCGGCGGCTGCCGTGGCCGCCTGGCCTGACCCAGATCCCTGCGTCGAGCTGCGCTCGGCGACCGCCCCCGCGTGGACCGAGGACCGACGCGGGGCGCTGCGTTCGGGCCTCGAGGCCGCGCCTGCCGGGGTCCGGGCCTACGTCGAGGGCGGCCTCGACGACTACGCCAGCGGGTGGATCGAGCAGCGGGCGCAGCTGTGCGAGGCCGAGCGAGACGAGCTCATCGGAGCCGAGGCGCACGCGCGGGCCGAGGACTGCCTCGATCGCCGCATGGGCCGGATGGGGGCGCTCGTCGACGCGCTGACCCGGGCCGACGCGTCGACCCTCGAGTACGCCAGCGAGGCCGTCGCGGCGCTCCCTGCCCTCGACGACTGCGCCCAGGTCGACCGACTCCTGACCGGCGCCGAGCTCCCGCCGCCCGAGCTGCGCGCGCGCGTGGCAAAGGTGCGCGAGGGCGTCGACGCGGCCTGGGCGGCCCTCGATACGGGCCGGCGCGACGCGGCGCTGGCCCTGGCCGAGGAGGCGCGGGTGTCCGCCGAGGGCCTGGCGTGGCCTCAAGTGCGCGCCGAGCTCGAGCGCGTGCGCGCTCGGGCCTCGATGGCCATGGAGCAGCTCGGGGACGCGGACGAGGCCCTGGTCGCAGCCCTCGAGCATGCCGAGCGCGCCGGGGATGACCCCCTCGTGCACGACCTGCTCGTGGATCTGACCGCGGTCCACGTCCACGCCGAGCAGGGCGCGGTCGCCGAGGCGTGGTCTCTGGCGGCGACCAGCAAGCTCGCGCGCATCGGCGAGGAGCCCGGGCGCATGGCTCGACTGCGGCGCTGGCAGAGCGCCACCGCCGAGCTGGGCCACGACTTCGAGGAGGCCGCGGCGTTGGCCCGGGAGGCCCTCGAGCTCGCGCGCAGCGCATCGGCGCCCGAGGGTCCAAAGGTGATGCGGGCGGCCTTTGGCCTCGGCGGAGCCCTGGCTGCGCTCGGGCGCAACGACGAGGCCCTCGAAGCCTACGCCGAGGCCCTCGCGGTCGCCGAGGGGGTGTTTGGGGACGGCTACCCGACGGGCCAGGTGCTCTACAACCGCGCCCTCGTCCACGCCGAGCGCGGGGACGACGACGCCGCGGCGGCGGACTACGAGCGGGCCGCTGCGATCTTTGCGACGAGCGCCCGAACGCCCGCCGTCGACGTGGCCGACGTGCACACGGCGATGCTGCAGCTGGACCTGCTCGACGGTGAGCTCGACGCAGCCGCGGCCCACGTCGCCGCCGCGCAGGCGGCCCTCGACACCCTCGCCATCGACGACCTCGGCGCCCAGACGCGGCGCGCCGATCTGGCCGGGCTGAGCGCGAGCGTCGAGCACTTTCGAGGGGATTACGCCGCGGCCCTGCGCGGCTATGAGGCCGCCATCGAGCTGCGCGCGGCCCTGCCCGACGCCGACCCGGTGTGGACGGCGATGCTCGACAGCAACCGCGGCGAGTGCCTGCTCGAGCTCGGGCGCCTCGACGACGCCGAGGCGGCCTTCTCGGGGGCCATGGGGGTGCTCACCGCCGAGCTCGGCGAGGACGCGAGCGAGCTCGGCTACGTGCTGCGCGGCCTCGGGGAGGTCGCGCTCGAGCGCGGCGCGCTGGGACCTGCGGCGGCGACCCTCGAGCGCGCCCTGGAGCTTCGCCTCGCCGAGCCCGGGGACATCGACAACCTCTCGGGGATTCAGTGGGCGCTCGCGCGAGCCTTGGCGCCCAGCGACCCCGAGCGCGCGCGAGCGCTGGCCAAGGACGCGCGCGCCCTGGCGGTGGAGCTGGGAGCGAGCGGGGCCGAACGCCGGGCTGCCATCGAGGCGTCCGCGCTGTGGACCGAGTGAAGGAGAGAGAGACGATGAACGAGACAGAGCAGGAGCACAAACTCGAACGAGACACCATCAAGCTCAGCTTCATCATCCGGGAGCTCTACCCGCCCTCGGTGGCTGGAGGCGTCGGCGGGCTGCGGGTCGAGTACAGCAACCACTGGAGCTGGGATGACGAGGGCGCCTCGGCCTGGGAGGCGCTCCTCGAAGACGGCGGGCTGCAGTCGGAGTTCCCCGAGGGCTCGGATCCCTTCATCACCCTGTGGAACGGGTCGGGGACCCGAGGCGAGCTCTACATGGAGTTCCGACCGGTGGGCGGCACCCGCTGGGCGTCCGTGCCCAACCTGAGCACGCGGGACAATGTCTGGGAGACGAAGGTCAGCAAGATCGCGGCGGCCACGGAGCAGCCCGAGGGTGGGATCCACACGGCCTTTCGCATCCTCTTGAAGGTCGGGGAGGTCAACTACATCTTCGACCCGCACCTCAAGCTGACCAAAAAGCGCGGGACCGGCTGAGTCGCGGACGTGGGGCAGGGGAGGGCGTGGCGTCGTCCGCGACCCTCTGAGTCGTGGACGTGGGGCAGGGAGGGCGTGGCGTCGTCCGCGACCCTCTGAGTCGTGGACGTGGGGCAGGGAGGGCGTGGCGTCGTCCACGACGGCTAAAATAGACAGAGGGTTGGCCAAACTCGTTTTGGCCGACCCCCTGAGCTCAGCTCCTGCGGCCGCGCTCGAGGGCGGCCAACATCCCGTCGCGGGCGCGGGCGTCCGGGAGGGTCTCGGTCAGGACCCGCTCGAGGTGCCCCCGCCCGCGCCGCAGCCGGCTCTTGACCGTCGCCGCGGGCACGTCGAGGGCCGCCGCGATCTGGCTGGTGGTCAGCTCTTGCCAGTAGTGGAGCTCGAGGGCGACCTGAAACTCCAGCGGGATCGCGCGCAGGGCCTCGTGGAGCAGGCGCTCGTGTTCGTTGGCGTGCAGCATGGAGCTGGGCCCGGGCGCGAGGTCGCAGCCGGCCTGGGACTCGAGGGCGTCGATGTCCGGGCCGCGGTAGCGCTTGCGGTAGTAGCCGCGCAGGATGTTGTAGGCGACGCCGAACAGGTAGGACCGAAAGCGGTCGTCGTCGCGGACGACGTCGCGGCCCTTGAGGCAGGCCATGAAGGTGTCCTGGACGAGGTCTTCGCAATCGCTGGTGACCTTGTTGGCGAAAAAGCGCGAGACCGCGTCGAAGTAGCGCGCGAACAGCTCCTGGCCGGCCCTGGATTCGCCGCCTCGCCAGCGCTCGAGCAACTCGGAGTCCGCGGGCACCACGGCGCTCAGGATAGCAACTCGGCGGCGCCCAAGTGTTGGATGTCACTCCGGGAGCGCCCCGAGCCCAGACCCCGGAGGCGGACGCCCCGATACAGTGACCCCGACGCGCCCATGACCGAGCACGACCCCGACTTTCGCCCCCTGCCGATGCCCACGCCCGAGAGCTTCCGCTACGAAGAGCGGGACCGCGTCGGCATCATCACCCTCGACCGCCCCGACCGCTACAACGCGCTGACCTTCCAGGTCTACCGCGAGCTGACCGACTTTTTCACGGTCATCGATCGCCGCAGCCTCGACCCCGAGGGGGCGCGGGCGCTGGTGCTCCAGGGCGAGGGCAAGGCCTTTTGCTCGGGCGGCGACGTCGAGGACATCATCACGCGCTTGTTCGAGCGCGACCTCGACGGCCTGCTCCGCTTCACCCGCATGACCGGCGAGCTCATCCACTCGATGCGCCGGTGCAAGACGCCGATCGTCACCTCGATCAAGAAGGTGGCCGCAGGCGCGGGGGCGGTCATGGCCCTGGCCAGCGACCTGCGGGTGATGGGCAAAAAGAGCTTCTTCGCGTTCTTGTTCCCGCAGGTCGGGTTGTCGGGCGCGGACATGGGCGCGAGCTGGCTGCTCCCGCGGGTGGTCGGCATGGGCCACGCGTCGGAGATCCTGCTGCTGGGTGATCGGGTCTACGCCGAGCGCTGCGCCGAGATCGGCCTGGCCAACCGGGTCATCGACGACTCGCCGGACGCGGGCGGGCCGGCGGCCGTGGACGCGGCCGCCTTCGAGCTGGCCAAGGCCATCGCCCAAAAGCCGCACTTCGCCACGCGCATGACCAAGACCATGCTGCAGCAGGAGATGGACATGGGCTTCACCGACGCCATCGAGGCCGAGGCGCAGGCCCAGGCGATCTGCATGCAGTACCCCGACTTCCGCGAGGCCAACGACGCGTGGCTGGCCAAGCGCGACCCCAACTGGAAGTGAGCGGTCGATGAACGCCAAGCGGCCCGCAGCCTTCACCTCCGCGCGGATCCTCGACCGGGACCTCGCAACCATCCACGGGATCCACGCCCAGCCTTCTCTGACCCCGCAGTGGCGCGCCCTCGAAGACCGCCTCGAGGCCTTTTGCGCGGCCTTGCGCGACGACCCCGTCGACGAGTCCGACGAGCACGGCGCGACCCGGACCTACGTCGCGCGCCTGGCCGAGGCCGGGCTGCTGAAGCTCATGGTCCCCGGGGCCTTCGGGGGCGAGTACGAGGCCGTCTCGGCCACGGCGATCTGCCTGGCGCGGCAGTGGCTGGCGCGAGAGAGCGGGGCCCTCGACACGGCCTTCGTGATGCAGGGCTTGGGCTCGTTCCCCGTGGTCCTCGCCGGCACGCCCGAGCTCCAGGGGGCGCTCATGCCCAAGGTCGCGACGGGCGAGCACATCTGCGCCTTCGCGCTGACCGAGCCCGAGGCGGGCTCCGACGTGTCGGGGATGCAGACCGTCGCCGAGGCCGATCCAAACGCGCCCGGCGGGGTGATCCTGCGCGGGCACAAGACCTTCATCTCCAACGCCGGCGTCGCCACGAGTTACGTGGTGTTCGCCCGCGAGGGCGAGGCGGGCGAGGACGGCAAGCCGCGCTACGGCGCCTTTTGGGTCAGCGGCTCCGCGGAGGGGCTGTCGGTCGAGGCCATGCAGGTCATCGCCCCGCACCCCATCGGCACCGTGCACTTCGACGGCGTGCGCGTGCCGGCGGCGCACCGCCTGGGCGAGGTCGGCGAGGGCCTGCGCATCGCCCTGGGCAACCTCGACCAGTTCCGGATGACCGTCGGCGCGGCGGCGCTGGGTCTGGCCGACCGCGCGATCGCCGAGTCCGTGCGGCACCTGAAGACCCGCGTGCAGTTTGGCCGACCCCTCGCCAAGCAGCAGGGCCTGCGCTTCGCCCTCGCCGACGTCGCGGCCGATCACGTCGCCGCCCAGCTCATGGTCTACCGGGCCGCCGCCGCCCGAGACCGCGGGGACGCCACGCCCGACCAACCGGCGATGGCCAAGATGATGGCCACGGAGCACGCCCAGCGGGCCATCGATCGCTGCGTGCAGAACTTCGGCGGGCGCGGCGTGCTCGTCGGCGAGGTGCCTGAGCGCCTGTACCGCGAGATTCGTGCACTGCGCATCTACGAGGGCACCACCGAAGTTCAGAAGCTGGTGATCGCACGGGCAATGCTCTGATCCTTGGGGCAGCCAACCCGCGGACTTTTCGCGTCGAGGGGCTCGAAAAGTCCCAGGAAAAATCAGAGGTGACCGACCTCCCCTGCTACACTGGGGCGCAATGGTACGCAGTGCCAATGGTAAGGGGGCCCAGGCGGCGCTCACCGCTGTGCTCGCCGAGATTCGTGCGCTGGTCAGCGAGGGAGACTCGCTGAGCCTCGTCGCCAAGGCCCTCGATTACGCCGAGTACATGCCGCTGCTGATCGCCGATCCCAACGATCGGACCGACGACTTTCGCGCGTTGGTGGAGGAGCTGGTCGCCGCGCACTCCGGCTTCGCCGACGCCCTGCGCGAGCTCGAGAGCCCGACGAACCAGGCCCCGCCGCCCGTGAGCGCGGGCATGCTCGACAGCCTCGGCCCGGGCGAGTCGGGCGAGTTCGGCATGCTGGCCTAGCCCGCAGCGACTACTTGCTCAGGTCGACGTAGCGGTCGTGGGGCCAGGCGAGCTTGCGCTTGCTTCGCTTGCCCTTGTGGACCACCGCGAGCTCGTGGACGCCGTCCTGCGCCGGGATGACCACGCGCGGACCCGAGCCCACGGACTCGCCGTCGAGGAACACGGGGTCCTTGCCCTTGGTGTCGATGACCCAGCACTCGCAGTGCAGGCCGAGCTTGGGCAGGTACTCGAGGGCCATGTCGACGCGGATGCCGAAGTTGACGTTGTTGGCCCCGTTGATGCCCGCGGTCACGACCCCGACGACCCTGCCCTCGCGGGTGAACATCGGCCCGCCGGAGTTGCCCGGGTTCAGGGGCACGTTGGTCTGGAACAGCGAGCGGCGCTTCCCGGCGGGGTAGACGTTGGACACCATGCCGGTGTTGTAGGTCCACACCCCGCCGAGGCCGTGGCCGACCGAGCCGATCCAGGAACCCACCTCGACGGGCGCGGCCTCGAGGCGCATGGCGGGGGTCCGGACGGCGTCGATCTTGATCAGCGCCAGGTCGATGTCGTCCTTGGCCCGCTCCATGACCCGGCCGCGGTAGCGCTGGCCGTCGCTGAGCACCACGTCCCACAGGTTCTTGCCGTGGACGACGTGGGCGTTGGTCAGGATCCAGCCGTCGTCGGATACGAAGAAGCCCGAGCCCAGGGAGTCGCCGTCGGAGATGAACACCACCGAGGGTGAGGCCTTGGCGAACATCTGGCGCTGCCAGGCCTCGATGGCGGCGATGTGTTGGGCGCCGGCTTCGGCCGAGCCCGGAGCGGGGCTGCTGGCGGGCGCGCCGACGGCCGTCGAGGCGGGGACGAGCAGGGCGGCGGTGAGCAAGGTGGCGGTCGCGAGGCGCATGGCGGGTCTCCTGGGGTGGGCTCAGAACTGGCCCGAGAGCATCAGCCCGCCGCCGTTGCGGCCGGCGACCGGGGCGAACTGGACGCGCGCGCGCATCGGCTGGGGCTCGCCCTCGTGGGGTCCGTCGAGGGTGTCGTTGTAGTCGGCGACGTAGTTGCGCATGTCGTTCTTGGTCACGCCGCGGCGCAGGGCGACGCCGCTGATCAGCATCACCGTGCCGACGCCGCCGACGGCCAGGGCCCCGGCGGCGGCGGGCGGGACGGTCACGTCGTAGTCGACGTTGAACACGATGATCGCCGCGGCGACGGGCAGGCCGATGGCGAGGATCGAGCCGCCGACGATCAGCCCGACCTTGGTCTTGCCGCGGCGGCTGTAGGTGTCGGCGAGGTCGGCGTGGCCCATGTGCCGCAGGGCCTCCTCGACGCCGATCGGTCGGTCCGCGCTGCCGCGCAGCAGCTCGTCGGTCTCGCGCACGCCGATCTCTCCGGTGTAGGGGTTGAGGTAGGCGGTCTGGCGGTAGTGGAGGTGGTTGCGCTCGTAGTTCTCGGAGCGCGCCTCCTCGTCGTCCTCGGCCCCGTCGACGACCTCGGACACGGCCTCGGCCGCCTCGTCGCTCACGCCCCCGGTGCTGCCGCTGCCGGCCCGAGGCCGCAGGGACTCGCCGCGGGTGAGGATGAAGCCGTCGAGGACCTCGCCCTTGGTGTCGTAGATGCTGACGACCAGGTCGTCCTCGAACAGGCGGGCGATGATGATCGCGTCGGGGACCACCGCGCCCTCGGCCACGGCCGCGACGATCGCCCCGTCGTCGTCGTCCTGGGCGCCCGTGAGCCAGTCGCTGTCGACGACCGTGCGCGAGTTTTGGCGCAGGCGGGCGCTGAGGGTGCGGGCGACCTCGCCGAGCTCGTCGGAGACCTCGCCGGCCGCGACGACCATGTACTCCTCGTCCTGGCTGCGCAGGTAGCTGCGGATCGCGGGCGCGTTGAGGGCGGTCCCCCAGCTCGCGCTCGGCTGCTGCGTGGCCGGGACGGCGATGGCTTCGGAGTCGCCCGCGGGCGCGGCCGCGTGGGCCGGCGAGGCGGCGATGCTCACCGCGAGGGCGGAGGTCAAGGTGGCGACGACGAGGGAGCGGGGCGTGGTCATGGCGGGTTCCGCCGGGGTTGTTCCCGCGGGCTCGCCTCGGTTTCACGCGGACCCAAAAAACTCTCGGGGAACTTTTCCACGGCTTAGAACGAAACCCGCGTTCGCCTTCGGGAACGCCCAAGTCGAGGACGCATGCCCACCGAGCCCCCCCGCTTCGTCGACCCCCGCGCGCCCAGCCACGAGTACACCGAGCTCGAGCTGCGCGCGGTCTTTGCCCGCACCCTCGGGCGCTCCAGCGTGTCCGCCGAGGACGACTTCTTCGACCTCGGCGGAGACGCGCGCCAGGCCAGAGCGCTGACCCGCCGGCTGAGCGCGCGCTACGACCTGAGCTTGCCGCCGACGCTGGTCGCAGAGCTGCCGACGCCCGCGGGCCTGTGCGGGGCGATCGCGCTGCTCCGAGACGTCAGTCGAGAGCGGTACTAGCGGTCGAACTCGGCGTGCAGGGCCTCGGCCCAGCGCTCGAAGCCCCGCAGCGAGTGCTCGAGCTCGGCCTGGCTGTGGCTGAGCGCCTCGAGCTCGCGGGCGAGCTGCTGGCGACCCCGGGCCATGCGCGTGCGGATCGTCGGGCTGGGCCGGTCGAGGATCGCCGCGATCTCGGCCACGCGCATGTTCTCCCAGTAGTAGAGCTCGAGCATCAGCTGGGTATCGACGGGCAGGCGCTGGAGGGCGAGGAGCAGCAGCTGGCGCTCGCGCCGGGCGGCCAGCACGGAGCCCGAGCTGGGCAAGCTGGCGGCGATCGACACGCTCGCCGGGTCGAAGCGCGCGCGGTCCCGGGCGTGGTTGCGCAGGTGCTTGAGCAGCTTGTTGCGGGCGATGGCGAACAACAGGGTGCGGAAGCTGGCGTCGCCGCGGAAGCGCTCGAAGCCCTCGACGCAGCCGAGGAAGGTCGCCTGGATCAGGTCGTCGCAGTCCGGGCCGAGGCGGTTGGTGAAGAAGCGGGCGACGCTCTTGTAGTGCCGGGCGAACAGGCTCGCGCCAGCGTCCACGTCACCGGCGCGCCAGGCCTCGAGCAGGGCCTTGTCGGGGCACGGGGACGCAGCGGGGGCGTTGGCGGGGGTGGCCATCGACGGGCAAGTGCGCGGCGTCGGTGTTTGTCCGTTGGTCCGTCCGAATTTTGACGTGCTTGGTCTCACAAGCCGAGGGACGCGCGCTCGGCCGCCTGGACGCCCAGCTGGTCGAGCCAGGGGTCGAAGTCCGCGCGCGAGGGCAAGGCGGCGAGGGTGGCCTGGAGGGCCTGGAGATCGTCGGGGGCGCTCGCGCCTGCGCGGCGCAGCTGCACGAGGGGGCGGAGCACGAGCCAGCGCAGCTTGCCCTCGCCCATGTGCGCGCTCGGATCGGCGGGTGGGGTAGCGAAGGCCTCGATGAGCGCGCGCTCGGCCGCCTCGAGGACCTCGGCCGCGGCATCGAGCTCGCCGGTGCGCAGCTCGAGCTCGGCGAGGATCATGCGCGCGTTGAACACGTCTCGGGCCCGGGCGCCCGGGTGCGCGGCGAGGGCCTCGACCTCCCCGCGCACGAGCTCGCCGGGGAGCTGGGCGTTGGCCGCGGCGAGGCGCTGATCGAGGATCAAGCTGCGCATGGACACGGCGCGGGCGTCCGCGGGGTCCTCCGCCTCGAACTGGCGGATCGCGTCCTCGGCCGCGGCGATGGCTGCCCGAGGGTCGCCCGCGAGGACCTCCGCGTGGGCCTCGATCTGCCGCGCGATCGCGCCTCGTCCGGAGCGGGCGAGGAGCCGGGCGGCGTCTCGCGCCGTGGCCGGATCGCGCTCTTGGAGCCCGCGGTCGGCGAGCATGAGCAGCTCCATCTCGAGGCCGACGGCGCCGCTGTTGGGGTCGGCGACCCAGGCTCCGAGGGCCTCGGTGAGCAGGGCGTTGGCGCGGGCGCGGTCTTTTGGCGTGTCGCCGAGGCGGCGCAGGGCGAGGCCCAGGTTGTGGCGCTCGCGGGTGGTCTTGGGGTGCTGGGGCCCAAACTGGGCGCTGGCCAGCTCGAGCGCGCGCGCGTGCATGGCGAGGGCCTCGGCGCGGCGGTCGGGGCCGATCCGCTCGAGCACCAGGCCCAGGCCCGAGGCGTAGGCCGGGCGCGGGTCGACGTCCAGGGCCTCGCGATAGCCAGCCTCGGCGAGCTCGAGGTCGTCGGCGTGCTCGGCCACCCGCGCCTCCACCAGACGCAGCCGCGCGCGGTGGCGGGCGTCGAGGGTGCCGGCTTTCTCGAAGGCGATCTGGGCCCGGCGCAGCTGGGCCTGGGCGGTCTCGAGGTCGGGCTCGGCGGGCTCGGGGTGCTCGGGGTGCTCGCCGCCGGGCACCGCGGTCTCGCTCTCGTAGACCTCGAACTGCGCGCGCTCGACCCAGAGGATCGCCACCAGGGCGTCGAGGTCTGCCCGGTCGGCGGCGTCGATGGCTGCGTCGTATTGGGCCTCGGCGTCCGGCAGCGCCAGGCGGTCGGCGAGCTTGGCCCGCTCGGCGAAGGCCTCGGCGATGACCGGGGCGTACTCGGTGGCCTCGGCCGCCCGCGCGCTGGCGCTGGCGAGCTCGTAGGCGGGGCGGTAGTTGCCCAGGCGCCGCTGGATCCGGGCGCGGTCGAGCTGCTGCTCGACGGCGACGACGGCCGCGACCTGGCCCTCGGGGGGCTTGGGCGGGGCGTGGGGGTCCGCGCAGCTGTGTGGGTCGGGGAGGATGTTGGGGTCGCCGACGGCCGCGGTCAGGCGCCGCGCTTTCTTGTCTTGCTCGAGGGCCTCGATCAACACGCCGACCTGCCTGCGCTGGCGAGCCAGGCAGGTCTCGCGCGCGGCGAGCAGCTGGCTCTCGACGCCCTGGTCCTTGCGATCGAGGCACAGCTGCGCCCCCTCGGCGGTCCAGGCCTCGCGCCACTGGCCCAGCCGCGCGGACAACCTGGTCCAGCTGTCCGCGCTGTGGGCCCGCTCGGAGTCGGCGTAGCGCGCCTCGAGCCCGCGCAGCGCCTCGTCGCCCGCGACGTCGTGGGCGAGCTTGCCGGCCGCTCGCTCGCAGCGCGCGAGCTCGTCGCCCGGGCGGCTGGCGAACACGCCGATCGCCACGCTGGCCGCGAGCCCAGCGGCCAAGACCGCGGCCAGGCCGACCCGGCGGCGGCGCACGCTGGCGCGCTCGAGGGCGTCGAGGAGCGCGTCCATGGTCGGCCAGCGCGCCTCGGCGTCCCGGGCCAGGCCGCGCCGGAGGGCCCGCCAGATCCCGTGGGGGATGCTCGCGCCGGCGCGAGGCGGGCGGACCGAGTCGCGCTCGAGGGCGGCGAGGCGGGCCGCGACCGCGCGCCGGGGAAAGGGCGCGGCGCCGTAGAGGGCCTCGTAGGCGACCACGCAAAACGCGAACTGATCGGCGCGCGCGTCGATGGCTTCGCCGCGCAGCTGCTCGAGGGGCATGTAGGGCACGGTGCCCGCGAGCCGGCCCGGCTCGGACAGGCCCTCGGCCTTCACCGGGAGCGCCGCGTCTGCGTTCGCGCTCGTTTGGGTCGCGCTGGCGCGGGCCAGGCCAAAGTCGGCGACCCGAGGGCGCCCGTCCTGCCCGAGCAGCACGTTGTCCGGCTTGAAGTCGCGGTGGACCAGGCCCTGGGCGTGGGCGGCCGCGAGGCCCCGACCGGCGGCGATCAGGCAGTCCAGGCGGGCGCGCCACGAGGGGCTCGGGTCGGCCTTCAGCCACCGCCCCAGGGTCTGGCCCGCGACGTACTCCATGGCCAGGTAGGTCCGCCCCTCGTGCTCGCCGACCTCGTAGATCTGCACCACGTTGGGGTGGGAGAAGCGGGCGAGGGCCTGGGCCTCGGCGAGCAGGCGCTCGCGCTCGCGGGCGTCCTCCGAGCCGAGCACGCGCTTGACGGCCACGGCCCGGTCGAGCTCGGGGTCGGTGCACAGGTAGACCTCACCCATGCCGCCGGCGCCCAGGCGGCGCTCGACTCGGAAGCGGTCGATGCTCAGGGGGCGCCCGCGCCCGAACAGGGCCTGGCTCACGCTCGCGAAGATCCGCCGGTGCTCGAAGGCCTCCGCCTCGTCTTCGGCCGCGTCGCGCATGACCGCCTCGAAGGTCGCCAGGTTCGCAGCCCGAGCTCCCGAGCGCTCCGTCGAGGCCCCCGAGCGCTCGGTCTGGGCGCCCTGGCTCGAAGGCGGGGAGGAGACTCCGCTCGGGTGGTGTTCGCGCGTGGCCATCAGGGGGCCCGAGAGGTCGGGGCAGGGGGACATCTTCGCCGAGCTCGCGCCTCGTGAACAGCTCACGATTTGGGGCGCTCAGGGGCCAGGTGCAGCTGCGCCGTGTTTGTCCGAGTTCGACGGACATTTTTTTCACTCGGGCTCGGGCTTGTCCGGGACGGGCTTGATGACCAGGTCGGGGACCGTCGGGCCGGCGGCCTCGGGGGCGCCGATCTCGAAGCCGTAGCTGAGCTCGAGGTCCTCGGGGACGAGATCGCGGGTCACGCTCCCGCCGCCGGAGGTCAGGGTCTCGAGCCAGGCGTAGCCGACGGTGGGGTCGCCCTCGGTCACGAACACGCTGGCCTCGCTGCCGTCGGCTAGGGGGTAGCCGGGGAGCTCGATGACCACGCGGACCATGGACAGGTCGCCGAAGGCGAGCTCGAGGGGGCGACCGCCGAGCTCGTAAAAACCCCCGGCCTGCTCGATCACGGCGCGGCCTGGCAGCAGGTGCACGACGACGCCGGCCTCGCCTTCGACGTCGGCCCCGGGCAGATCGGGGAGCAGGGGGTAGGTCTGGCCCGGGTCGAACTCGGGGGTGCATGCCAGGGCCGTCGGGTCGCAGCTTTGCTCGGGGTTCGCGGACGCGGGGGCGCTCGCGCTCAGCAGCACGCTGGCCAAAAGGGTGAGGGCGGTCAGGAGGGTGTGGCGGGCGAAGGACGCAGGGGTCCCGTGCCCCGAGGTATCGAGGGTGCGCATCATGTCGTCTTCCTTGCCCGGCGCGTGTCAGCTCAGCCGGGCAAGGAAGACGTTCCGGCCGAGCACCCCCGGTTGCGCGGCTCCCCAAAAAATTTTTGACCCTCGCCTATACTCCGCTGGCCATGGGCGGAGAGCTCGACGCCGAGGACTGGGAGCGCGACGCGCAGCTGCTCGCGCGTTGGCGTGACCGGGACGTCGACGCGGGCGAGGAGCTGTTCGCGCGCCACGGCGGCGCGGTCATCCGATTCTTCCGCACCAAGCTCGTCGACGAGTCCGAGGAGCTCGTGCAGCAGACCTTCCTGCGCTTGATCGAAGGGCGCGATCGGATCCGCGAGGGCGTGGCGATGCGCGCCTACGTCCTCGGCATCGCCCGCAACGTCCTGCGCGAGCGCCTGCGGAGCCTGGGCCGCGAGCGGGCCCACGAGGCGGACTTCGCCGTCGACTCCATCGCAACCCTGGCCCCGGGCGTGACGACCCTGGCGGCCAAGCGACGCGAGCTCCGGCTGCTGCTCGAGGGCTTGCGCCACCTGCCCCTCGACGATCAGATCATCCTCGAGCTGTTTTATTGGGAGCGCCTCGACACCCAGGCCATCGCCGACTTCGTGGGCATCAACGCCTCGACCCTGCGCGGGCGCATGGGCGCGGCGCGGCGGCGCCTGGCCAAGGCCATGGAGGCCCTCGGCGCCTCGGGTCAGCTCATCGAGAGCACGGTCAGCGGGCTCGAGGCCTGGGCCGCCGAGGTCCGCGAGCTCGCTTCAAAGGAGTAAGCCCGGCAGCGGCGTGGAGTCGCCGCCGAAGGCCTCGGGGTCCGCGTCGAGCTCCGCGCCCAGCCCCAGCCCCGTCCCGATCGTCCGCAGCAGCCTCCCGTACTGCGTGCCCGGATCCATGGCGAGGTGCTGCCCCGTCACGAACGCGCCCCCGCCCGAGCCCGCGAGCACCACCGGCAGATCGACGTGGGTGTGGGAGTTGCCGTTGGACAGCTCCGAGCTCATCAGGATGAGGGTGTGGTCGAGGAGGTTGCCCTCGGCCCCGGCCGGGGTCTCGCGCAGGCGCGCGGCCAGGTAGGCGAGTTGCTCGACCTCCCAGGCCTCGATGGCTCGCAGATCGTCGATGTCGTCGGAGTCGTTTTGATGGTGGGAGAGGTCGTGGTGGGCGTCGACGATGCCCAGCTCGGGGTAGCTGCGGTTGGAGGCCGAGTTGCCGAGCATGAAGGACACGGCGCGGGTCAGGTCGCAGCGCAGGGCGAGGACGGTGAGCTCGGCCATGAGCTCGGCGTGCTCCGTGGCCGTGGGCGGGTCGTGGTCGAGGGCGCTCGGATCAGAGGGGTCGAAGGGCAGCTCGTCGAGGCTGCACGCGGCGAGGGCCTCGGCCGGGGCTTCGATGCGCAGCTCGAGGGCGCGGACCGAGTCGAGGTACTCCTCGAGCCGGGTCTGGTCGGCCTGGCCCAGGCGCTGCTCGAGGGCGTGGATGTCGGCCTGCACGCTGTCGAGGGCGCTGAGCTCGAGGGCCCGCCGGCGCTCCCGCTCGCTCGCCGAGGCCTCGGGGTCGTAGCCGGCGAACAACAGGTCGAAGGCCATGCGCGGCGAGACGACCTTGGTCAGGGGCGTGCGCGGCCCGGCCCAGGAGACGCAGCGCGAGTAGGCGCAGGCGAAGCCGTTGTCGCAGTGCCCCGTGCCCGCGTCGCCGCCCTCGAGGCCCAGCTGCAGCGAGTGCAGCGGCGTGCGCCCGGCGAGGTGATCGGCGAACAGCTGGTCGAGGCTCTGGGCCAGGTGAATGTCGGTCTGGCTGTGGCGGGCGAGGGCGGCGGTCAAAAAGCCCGCCGTGCCGGCGGCGTGGTGGCCGGGCATGTTGGGGTCGGAGGCGAGGTTGTCGAGGCCGGAGATCACGGTGATCTGATCTTCGAGGCCCGCGAGCCCGGCGAGGGTCGGCGAGAGGGCGAAGTCCGGCCCGGTCTGCTGGGGCTTCCACAGCGGCCCGAGCATGCCGTTGGGGGCGAAGTAGGCGATGAAGCGCTGGGGCGCGTCGTCGCCGTGCCCCGCCCGGGCGCGCCGAGGGGCCAGGGACTCGAGCCAGGGCAGGGCCAGGGCCACGGCCGCGCCGCCCAGGAAGGTCCGCCGCGACTTCACGGGCTCGCCTCCTCGGGGATCCGCGCTCGGAAGGCCTCGCTGGTCGCCACGAGCACGAAGAGCTCGCGCAGGCCGTGGCCGCGGCTCTCGAGGGTGGAGGCGAGGGCGTCGATCTCGGCGCGGTCGTCGGCGTCGAGGGCCCGGCCGGTGGCGTAGGTCAGGGTCTGCTGGACCACGCAGGGGACGAAGCTGGGGTCCTCGGCGATGGCGCTGGCCATCTCGACGGGATCGCCGAAGCTCACCCCCGAGGGCAGGGCGCCCGAGCTGTCGATGCGCTGGCCGCCGTCGCTGAGGTGAAAGGCCCCGATCGCGTCGTAGCTCTCGAAGGCCAGGCCGATGGCGTCGATGGGCTCGTGGCAGCCGGCGCACGCGGGGTTGGCCCGGTGCGCCGCGAAGGCCTCGCGCTTGGTCGACGCGCTCACGTCCACGGGCACGTCGACCCCTGGCGGCGGCGGCCCGAGCTCGGTGCACAGCAGGTTGCTCAGCACCCAGCTCCCGCGCCGGGCCGGCGAGGTGGTGAAGGGGTAGGCGAGCACGGACAGCAGCCCGGCTTGGGTCAGCACCCCGCGGCGCTCGGGGCCGTTGGCGACGGGTACGAAGGCCTCGGGCTCGACGTCGCCGCCCTGGCTGGGGTGCTCGAGGCCATAGAGCGCGGCGAGGTGGGCGTCGACGTAGCTGTCCTCGCTGAGCAGCAGCTCGCGCAGGTCGCCGTCTTCGGCGAGCAGGGCGTCGAACAAAAGGCGGGGCTCCTCGGCCATGGACGCGCGCAGCTGCTGGTCGAAGTCGGGGTAGCGGCCGACGTCCTTGAACACGTCGTCGAGGTAGCGAAAGGCGAGCCACTGCCCGGCGAAGTCGCTGGCCAGGGCGGAAGCTCGGGGGTCGGCGAGCATGCGCCGGACCTGGGCCTCGTAGGTGCTCGGCTCGGACAGGGCGCCCTGCTCGGCGAGGGCGAGGAGCTCGGCGTCGGGCGGGGCGCTCCACAGAAAGTAGGCGACGCGGCTGGCGAGCTCGTAGCCCTCGACGAAGTCCGCGGGGGCGCCGGCGGGCGCGGTCGCTTCGACGCGAAATACGAAGTGGGGCGAGAGCAAGGCCGCGCGCAGGGCCGCGGCGATCGCCGAGCCGAGGGGCTCTCCGAGGGCCCGAGCTTCGGCGTAGACGGCGAGCAGGCGCTCGAGCTCAGCGTCGCTGGGCGGGTGTCGCCAGGCCACGGTGGTCCGTCCGCGGATCACCGCGCGGGCGCAGGCCGCCTCGCTCTCTCCGGGGTCGCAGCCATCGAGGGCGCTCGCGAGCGCGCCCTCGACCAGGCTCAGGTCGAGGGCTTCGGTGGTCGCTTGGGCGTAGAACTCGAGCAGCAGCGGGCTGGTGGTCAGCGCGGCGCTGGCCGTGTCGAAGCCCTGGCTTGGGGCGTCGGCGGGCAGGTGCTCGGCGACGCCCGAGCGTACGCCGAGCACGGCCTCGAGGCTGTTGGCGTACTGGGTCGCGTTGAGCCGGTGCAGGTGCAGCCCCGGCTGGGCGGGGGGCTGGGGCTCGGAGCAGGCCACGCTCGCGCAGGCGAGGGCGAGGAGCAGGGGTGCTCCCACGTCGAGGCTGCGCGGCGCCAGCATGGCTGGGTCAGCCTACTCCAAGGTGGAGCGCTCAGCCCTCACCGCGGCGCCAGGCCGGGATCAGCAGCAAGCAGGCGAAGCCGAGGGCGATCCACGGCGCCGGGACCTCGCCGTTGGCGCTGCAGCCCCGGCTGGCGGGGTCGCCCATCTCGTCGTTGGCGGCGCCGCCGGTGTCTTCACCGTACTCATCCTCGCCGCCGGCGGACTCCTCTTCGCCTTCGCCGCCGGACTCTTCCTCTTCGCCGCCGGTCGTGTCCTCGGCGCCGGACTCCTCTTCTTCGCCGCCGGTCGTGTCCTCTTCACCGCCGGTCGTATCCTCTTCACCGGTCTCCATCTCCGGGGGCTCACCGCCGACGTAGATGGTGTTCGAGTCCGTGTCCGCGCCGCCGTCGACGTGGATGAGGTGCTCGCCCTCTTCGACGACGATGCCCTCGAAGGTGCAGCCCGAGGAGCAGCTCTGGGTCGCGATGAGCGCACCGTCGATGTAGAGCTCGACCTCGTCGATGCCCTCGTCGACCCAGCTGCTCCACACGGAGAGCTCGACGTCGATGGTCGCGGGAGCGTCGGGGAAGTGTTCGCCCTCGCTGGGCGAGAGGATGTAGACCATGGAGGGCTCTTCGCCCGTGGTCTCGGCCTGGGCAGCGACGCTGATCGCCATGGCGGCGGGGACGGCGAGGGCCAGAGCGGCGA
Organism: Plesiocystis pacifica SIR-1; assembly: GCF_000170895.1. Classification (GTDB taxonomy): domain Bacteria; phylum Myxococcota_A; class Polyangia; order Nannocystales; family Nannocystaceae; genus Plesiocystis; species Plesiocystis pacifica. The sequence goes on from NZ_ABCS01000009.1 coordinate 21,863, forward strand.
AGAAACGAACGCGGGAAGCGAAAGGCAAGCGCATGACAACCCGGGTGTGCCGCCAGCGGAGCGAGTCGATCACCGGAGACGCGGTGCCAGACGCAGGTTTTTTGAGGCTCCAGCCAGGGTGCGAACTGCGCGCCGGCGAACCTCCGGGGGTCCAGACGACCGCCTCCAGGATCGATTCAAAGCCCGCCAAACAGCCAACTCACCCCGCTCAGGGGGGTCTGAGCGCTAAATCCGGTCATTTACTGTGGTAGGGTGAGCGCGCCCATCGAGGCACCTGTGGCCATGACCGGAAAACTTCGCAAGCTCCTCGCCCTCTCTGCCGCCTTCACCACGACTCTGGCCGTTTGCGTGGCCAGCACGGCCCTGGCCTCCGAGCCGACCACGGCCGCGACCGTCGGGGACGACTCCTACAGCGTCAAGGTCGACAACGCGCGCAGCAAGGTCAACAAGTCCGGCACCATCACCGTGACCGTCACGGCGGCCGAGGGCTACAAGGCCAACGACGCCTACCCCAACAAGATCAAGGACCTCGCGGTGGACGGCAAGGCCAAGCTCGAGGCCGAGACCGTCGCTGGTCGGGTCACCGACAAGCACACCATCGTCTACGAGGTGAAGGTCACGCCCAAGAAGGCCGGCGACCACAAGGTGAGCGGCGAGATCAAGTTCAGCGTGTGCAATGCCGACTCGTGCACCATGAAGAAGGTCCCGCTCAAGGCGACCGCCACCGGCGTCTGAGCTCCTTTGCTCCGCCCCTCCCGCGACACCCCGCCAGGCGACTGGTCGGGGTGTCTCGCTTTTGGGGCGCGGCCGCCGGTTGATGCGCGGGCCCGGATCGAGTCGAGTCTCCCTCCCCAGGGCTTTGCCCTCGGTCGGCGCGGTGGTTGCGGGGCCGCCGAGTTCAGACGCCGAGTTCGCGAGTTTGGAGCGATCGGATCTGCGGACTCCGCAGGGCCCTCGGCGCCGTGATCTGCGGACTCTGCAGACGCCGCAACGCCCCTTTCGGGCTACTGGCACTGCGTCCGTGGAGGGTCTAGGAACTGATAGACTGTCCTCGAACTGCCATGCTTGCGCACGAGCTCTTTCGTTCCACCCGCCGCCGCAGCGTCGCCGCGCTGACCTGCGCGGCCCTGAGCCTGGCGGGCTTTGCCCCTCGAGCCGCCGCCGCCCCCGCGCAGGGAGAGGCCGCGGCGCCCGAGAAGAGCGAGACCAGCGAGGCCGAGGCGCTGTTCCGCCGCGGCCAGGCCAAGTACGAGACCGCCGACTACACCGGCGCCATCGAGCTGTGGACCGAGGCCTACGCCCTGGTCGAGTCGGTCCCCGAGAACGCCGGCATCAAGGCGGTGCTGCTCTACAACGTGGCCCAGGCCCACGTGAAGGCCTACGAGCTCTACGAGGACCCCATCCACCTCAAGAAGGCCCTGCAGTTGCTGCAGGGCTTCCGCGGCGGCATCGCGGTGCTCTACGCCGACGAGGCCGCGCGCGACGAGGAGTACAAAAAGGTCGACGCCAAGATCGCCGAGCTCGAGGCGGCCCTCGACGCCCACGAGGCCAAGACCGAGGGTCCGGCCGAGCCGCCGCCGAAGGAGGAGCCCGTCGAGCCGCCTCCGCCCGCGCCGACCAACCCGGGGCGGCCGCTGATCATCACCGGCGGCGCGGTGCTGGGTCTGGGCGTCGCCTTTGGTGGCGTCGGCCTGGTGGGGGCGCTGATCGGCTCCAACGCCAACGACATCGACGACCTCGACCCCCTCGACCTGCAAGCTCGCGAGGAGCGCTTTCGCGGGGGCGAGGCCGGCAACGCCCTCGCGTTCACCGGGCTGGTCATCGGCGGCGTGTTCGTGCCCGTCGGCGCCGCGCTCATCGCCGTCGGGGTCAAGCGCAACAAGGCGGCCAACACTCGCCCGCAGGCCCTCGTCCTCCCCACCTTCGGCTCGGGCAGCGCAGGCTTGTCCCTCACGGGTCGCTTCTAACTTCGTCTGACCAGGCGCCGATCATGCCCATGCCTTCGACCATCCTTTCCTCGCTGCGCGAGCCGTCCAGGCTCCGCGTGTTTCGCCTGTCCGCCCTGGCCTTCGCGGCCGCGTCGGGGGTGAGCCTCGGCGCCTGCTTTGTCGGAGAGAGCGCGGCGGGCCTGCCGTGCACCGCCGACGTGCAGTGCGGCGTCGAGCTGAGCTGCATCGACGGCCTGTGCGGGGGCGAGTTCGCCTGCGGCGACGAGATGCTGCCCGCCGACGACATCTGCAACGGGATCATCGACTGCCCCGACGGCTCCGACGAGGACTGGGACCTGTGCGACGGCGAGGGCGAATTCTTCCTGTGTGACGAGGACCTGGCGCTCCCGATCTCCTTCCTGTGCAACGGCGTCGAGGACTGCGAGGACGGCAGCGACGAGCTCGAGTGCGACGAGGAGGACACGGAGACCGGAACCGCCGAGGGCACGACCGAGGAGGAGACCGCCGAGGAGACCACGGAGACCAGCGAGGAGGGCCCGAACTTGTGCGAGGGCACGCCGGGCACCGAGTTCGAGTACTTCGACGGCCCGACCCAGACCGGCCTCGACAACCCCCTGGGCGTGATCGTTGGGCAGTTCGTGGGCGACAACGCCACCGACGCGATCGTCGGCTCCAAGGGCGGCGTGGTTGTGCGCCTCTACCAGTTCACCATGGGCGGGCTGAACATGACCGAGTTCGTGGGGGAGGAGGGCGCGGCCCTGGCCTTTGGCGATCGCAACGTCGTCGACGTCAAGACGGCGGACCTGGACCTCAACGGCACCGAGGACGTCATCATCGCGGCCTACGGCTCGTCGGAGACCGACGGGGTCGGCGTCTACTCCTTCCAGGCCGTCGACGACGACGCGCCCCAGCTCTACGGCGCCAACTTCTACGACCCGACGCCCCTCGGGGAGCTGCAGGCCATCGAGGTCGGCGACCTGTCCGGGGACAACCGCCCGGACCTGGTCACCGTGCGCCCCGACGGGACGGAGACGATGACCGTGGTCGCCTACATCGGCAACCCCAACAACCCGCCGCTGAGCCTCGGCTACTTCGAGACCGTCACGGGCGTGTCGACCAGCGTCGAGCTCAGCGAATTCCACGACACCGCCCTCATCGACGCCAACGACGACGGCGTCCTCGAGCTACTCATCAGCGGCTTGGCGGGCAGCGACGCGGTCCTCTACCACCTGAGCCCCGACTTCGAGGGGGTGCCGGCGTGGACTTTGATCGACTCCTACCCCATGATGGTCCCGGCCCAATCCATCGCCGTGGGCAACATCGACGACGACCCCTTCGAGGACTTCGCCGTGCTCAGCTTCGGCGGCGTCATCCAGACCTGGGGCAACATGATGGGCAACGGCTTCATGATGGGGCCGGAGATGCTCGCGGGCGGCGGCGAGACCTCGGGGCTCAACCTCCACGACGTCAACTGCGACGGCAACACGGACTTCGCCTACGTCGCCCGCAACCCCTCGCAGGTCCGCGTCGTATTTGGTGACGGCGTCGGCTCGGGCGACATCGACGAGCCTCTGGTGCTCGGCTCGAGCGGGGAGCCCCAGGGACAGGTCGGCGTGGCCAGCTTCGACATGGACTCGACGCCGGACCTGTTCTACGCGACCGACAACAGCCCCGAGCTGCGGATCTGGACGTCGACGGACATCCCGATGATGCCCTGAGCGGGCTCGGATTCCCAAAGAAGAGAGCCAGCAGCGAGGGCTGCTGGCTCTTTGCGTGGTTCGAGGAGGCCCTCAGTCGGCCTGCTCGCCCTCGTCGTCCATGCCCTCGTCGCCGTCGTCGGTGTCGCCCTCGTCCATGGCCTCGCCGTCCATGCCTTCGTCCACGGCCTCGCCCTCGTTCGGGTCGCCGCTGCCCTCGGGGTCGACCCAGGCGTCCTTGCACTCCGCACAACCAGCGGCCGGGCGCACGCTCAGCGCGCCTTGCTTCTCGAGCTGGGCGAAGGTGCCGGCCTCGGCCCAGTACAGGCTCGAGCTCTCGCCGTTGCCGTTCGACAGCTCGACCAGGTAGGCGTTGCCGGCCTTGCGGATCCGAAAGCCCCGGCTCTCGCCGGCCTTGCCCTCGAAGTCGCCGGCGGCCTTGCCGTCGGCGACGAGGTAGGCGAGGGAGGTCTCGCCGCACACGCCCTGGGCGAACAAGGTCGAGCCGCCGGTCTCGCAGATCAGCCACTGCGAGGGGTCGAGGTTGGCGTCGGAGCTGACGCTGGTCGCCGCCTGCAGGGGCTCGAGCTGGCCGGCGCCGCCGCGGTGGCAGCCGACGGGGGGCGCGAGCAGGGTGTCGCCGCGCCCGAGGGGCTTGGTCTCGAAGCCCCACTTGCTCAGCTGCGCCGCGGGGTCGTCGGGGGCGGTCTTGGGCGGGCGCTTCCACTCGAGCTTGCCGGCCACCTCGACGATGCCCTTGACGGTGAACCGGCCGTCCTCGACCCAGCCTACGGCGAAGCCGTTGCCGCTGGTGTGGCGGTAGACCTCGGCCCCCGCGCCGCCCAGATCGCCGAGGGCGTAGAGCATGCGGTTGCGGCGATCGAAGAGGATGTAGTTGCCCTCGTGCTCCGTGCAGTCCGTGCCGTGCATGCGCTCGAAGAGCACGTAGTTGTCGCCGTCCTTGCCGAACACGGCGGTCGCCCGGGACAGGCGCTTGGTCGCCGGGCCCTCCTCGCCCACGGGGGAGCCGGGCACGGCGTAGCGGATGAAGACCTGGCGGATGGTGTAGTCCCCGTCGCCGCTCCAGGCCCCGGTCTCCCAGCTGGTCCAGGCCTGCTCGGGGTTGAGCTCGAGGGCCGGGCGGGGGTCGCCGTCGGTGCCGTAGACCTCGAGCTCGGCGAAGCGCACGGTCTTGGTCTTCTTGCCCGCGTGCACGTCGACGACCTCGACGGCGAGGCTCTGGGTCTCGATCGGGCTGTCGAACTTGACGTAGGCGTGGTTGGCCCCGTCGGGCAAGGTGGCCTCGACGAAGCCGGCGTCGGTGTGCACCCGGACCTTGGCGATGCGCGGGTTGGCCGTGTAGTCGCGGTAGCGCGGGCCGGCGGCCGAGTACAGGCGCAGGGCCTCGACCTTGGCCTTCTTGGGCAGGCTCAGGCCGAGCGCGCAAGGTTTGTCTCCGCCGTGCTCGCAGGTCATGGCGGTGTCGAGGTCGTCGTCGCGGGTCAGATCCGGGCCGGCGTCGGCCGCAGGCGCGGCGGCCCACTCGGGCGCCTGGGCCTGGCCGGCGAGGGCGAACAGGTGGGTCAGCTCGTTGACCTGGAAGCCCAGGCCCTTGGCGCCCTTGCCCTTGACGGGGGCAGCCGCCTCGGCGCGGTTGATGGGCGCGGCGGGGGGCTCGGGCTCGGGCTCGGCCTCGCCGCCCTCGGCCTTGGCTTCGCCGCCGTCCGTCTTGGCCTCGCCGCCGTCGGCCTTGGCTTCGCCGCCGTCGGCCTTGGCCTCGCCGCCGTCGGCCTTGGCCTCGCCGCCTTCGGCTCCAGTCTCGCCGCCTTCCTTACCCTTGCAGCCGGGCATGGCCAGGCCCAGGCACAGCGCGAGGATCGAGAGCGGGAGGGTCGAGGGGAGCAGGGAGGGTCGGGTCGTTCGGCGCATCGGGGTCCTCGGGGTCGGTCCGTCGAACGCTATCAAGAATGGCTCCAGCTCGCGCGCGCATTGCTCACCCGAAACGCGATCGTGCAGGTCCCGACTCGGCCCGGTGCCACCGCATGGAGGGGCGAGTTGGAAGTCCGCACCACTTTGGGCGAGGCCTTCGTCCAGACCTTCAGGCCAGCTCGGGGGCGAGCGTTCACAGCGGCCGCACGCCGAGGTCGTCGAGCAGCAGCTCGACGACCTTCTTTTGCATGGTGATCCGGTGGCGCTCCTCGAAGCCCATCCAGGTCTCGATGCACAGGCCCACGCAGCCGACGGCGTCGACGATCACCTCCGTCGAGGAGGTCGAGACCGGGAAGTAGTGCGGGTCCCAGCGCTCTTGCGCCGTGGTGAAGTGCGCGTTGAGGCGCGCGACGGTGCGGTCGACGATCGGCGGCCGGGGCTCGACGCCGTAGACGATGGTCTGGCCAAAGGTCGGCCGGTCGGCCTCGGGGTCGTAGCGCTTGGTCGACTCGTGCAAGGTGGCCATCAGGTCCGGGCGCTCGTCCTCGACCAGGTCCATGAACTTGCGGGCCAGCCGGCGCTCCCAGTCCTCGGACGCGGCGTCGCCGGGGAACATGCGGTTGAGGTCGAGGCCGTCCACGGCCGCGCGCTGGCGGGCGCGGTAGGCCCGGGGGTTCATGACCGGGCAGACCAGCAGCCGCCCCCGCGCCGGCCGGAGCCCGTCCTCGAGCATCTCCTGCAGCGCGTGGACCCCCGCGACCTCGTCGCCGTGGATGCCGGCTTGGATCAGCGCGCTCGGCCCGGGCTCGTCGGCCTCGTAGACGTAGAGCGGGATGGTGGGCTCGAGGAAGTGGACGCCAGGAGCGAAGGGCATGGTCGGGGGAGCATAGCCGCTCAGAACGTCGGCCAGAACCAGTCCTGTCACCCTTTGAGGTGTTCGCGCACCTTCTCGACCGGCAGCGATCGGGCGAACAGCCAGCCCTGGAACAGCCCGCAGCCCAGGCGCGTGAGCTGCTCGGCCTGGACCTCGGTCTCGATGCCCTCGGCGACTACGCGCAGCTGCATGTTCGAGGCGAGGTTCAAGATCGTGCGGACCATGGTCTCGCTCTCCTCGCTGCCGTCGAGCTGGGACACGAAGCTGCGGTCGACCTTGAGCCCGTCGACGGGGAAGCGGTGCAGGTAGCTCAGCGAGGAGTAGCCCGTGCCGAAGTCGTCGATCCAGATCTCGATGCCGCGGTCGCGGATGTCCTGGAGCAGGGCCATGACCTCGTCGGCGCGGTCGAGCATCACGGACTCGGTCAGCTCGAGCTTGAGGCAGCGCCCGGGCAGGCCGGACTCCTGCAGGGCGTTGTCGACGGTCTCGAGCAGCTTGGGGTCGGCGACCTGCTTGGCCGAGAGGTTCACGCTCACGGCCAGGTCGGGCATGCCGAACTCCCGGCGCCAGCGCTGCAGCCGGCGCACGGCCTCGCGGATCGCCCAGCGGCCCATGGGGATGATCAGCCCGGTGTCCTCGGCCAGGGGGATGAACTCGCCGGGGGAGACGGGGCCGCGCTCGGGGTGGTCCCAGCGCATCAGCGACTCGAAGGCCACGGTCTCGCGCTCGCCGTGCTCGGGGTCGACGCGGACGATGGGCTGGAAGTGCAGCGAGAGCTGGTCCTCGTCGATGGCCCGGCGCAGGGCCATCTCCAGGGCCAAGAGCGTGCGCGCCTCGATGCGCATGCTCGTGTCGTAGATCTCGTGGCGGTTGCGGCCGCGGTCCCGGGCCGTGTCCGTGGCCGCGCTGACGTCGGCGATGACCTCCTCGACGCGGCGGTAGCCGTTGGCGCTCGAGGTCATGCCGATGCTGACGGTCGTGAAGGTGCGCTCGCCCTCGATGTCGAAGGGCTCGGACAGGGCCTGGTGGATGCGGTCGGCGACGTGGGTGCCGACGCTCGCGTCCTCGACGTTCTCGAGCAAGATCGCGAACTTGTGGGTCGAGAAGCGGAACAGCAGGTCCTCGGGGCGCACGCAGGCGCGCAGGCGCTTGGCCATGAGCGCGAGCATGGCGTTGGCCGTGGCCAGGCCGAAGCTGTCGCGGATCTGCGCCAGGCGGTCGGTCTCGACCAGGAGCATGATGAACTCGAAGTCGTCGTGGGAGCGGGCCAGCTCCACGGCCCGGGCCAGGCGCTCGAACAGCACGGGCTTTTCCGGCAGCTGGGTCAGCTGATCCCGGCGGCTCTGCTCGCGGATCATCTTCTCGCGCTGGCGGTACTGGGTGATGTCCGTGAGCGAGCCGGCCACGCGCAGGGCCTTGCCGTGGTTGTTGCGGTGGATGACCGCGCGCGAGAGCACCCACCGCCACTGGCCGTGGCCGTCGCGGATCCGGTGCTCGTTCTCGTGGACCGGGCTCAGCCCCTGGATGTGGTTGTGGAGGTCCGTGCGCAGGCGGTGGATGTCCTGGGGGTGGACGCGGTCGAGCCAGGTGTCGAGGCTGGCCTCGATGTGCACGTTCTCGAGGCCCAGGAGCTCGCGCCAGCGCTGGGAGTAGAACACCCGCGAGCGCGCGATGTCCCACTCCCACATCCCGTCGCGGGCCCCCCGGATCGCCAGCGCGAAGCGGTCGCGCAGCTCCGTGAGCCGACCTCGCAGGGCGTTGTGGTTGCGGGCCTGGGCGACCACGGATTCCAACAAGGGCTCGCTGAGCTCGTCGCGCAGCAGGCAGTCGAGGGCGCCGACTTCCTGGACGCGGGCGCGCAGCGCCGAGCGCTGGCTCGCGTGCGCGGGCAGCACGGCGACCACGGGCAGGCGCGAGCCCGTCAGCAGGCGGCGCAGATCCATGAGCGCCTCGTTGTCGAGGACCTCACACGCGAACATCACCAGCTCGGGCTTGGTCATCGAGGTCAGCGAGCCATCGGTCGCGCGCTGGAGGATCTGGTCGAGGGGCGTGTAGCGCGTGGTGATCTTCGGGCGCAGATCGACCAGCAGCGAGCTCACTTCCAAGCTCAGGTCTTCGCCCGTGACCAGAAGGTCGTGACCGAGCTCGACGCGCTTGAACTCGCCCGTGCCCGAGACCCCCGCGATCCGCACGCGGCCCGTGTTGCGGCCGCCCCTGGGCTGCGTCGATCGGCTCACGTCAGAGCCAGCTCCCCGGGGAGGCCGACGCGATCCACGACCACTGAACGTCACCGCGTGAGTCTAGCAGCGAAGACCCGTCGATGGGTGGGAGGGGACCCTCGAATTACAGCCTTCGATTGGCTTTTTGGAGATCTCCTCCTCCGCGATGACGGGCGGTGGTGGATGCCAGCGCCGCTCAGACGGTGCGCAATGCCCCCAGCGATCGACTTCGCGCATCGGCGAGAAAACCCGGCCATGTCACGGGGGGCCACCGCTCAATTCGAGCAAAAATGACCTACATTCTCGCCGGTCAAAACGATGGGCATCAGCTACGAGGAATTCCGAGAGGCGATTCAAGATGGCGCGCGCAGGCGCCAGCTCCTGAACCGGGATGGGCGACCCTTCTTCGTCCTACTCAGCCAGCAGTTCAGCCGCGAGGAGCTCGAGGGGCTGTGCGACACGGCCACGGCGATCCGTCGGCTGGATCGCCACCGGGACGGCCGCGAGTTCCTGCTCGCGATCCTCCGGGGTCACCGGGTCATGAACCTGTTCGCCCAGCCGAGCACGCGCACGGCTCAGTCCTTCATCGCGGCGGCGGACAAGCTCGGGGCGACGAGCTCGCTGGTCTCGGACATGCGGACCTCGTCCTTCGCCAAGGGCGAGTCCGTGGCGGACAGCGTCCGGACCCTGTCGAGCTTCTTCGACACCATCGTCGTGCGCCATCCCGACGACGAGTTCGCGACCCAGGCCGCCTGGGCTCTGTACCGCAGCCAGCGATCGATCCCCGTGATCTCGGCGGGCAGCGGCAAGTCCCAGCACGTGACCCAGGCGCTGCTCGACTTCTACACCCTGCGCTACAGCTTCTATGAACACGGGGGCGTCGACGGCAAGCAGATCGCGATCGTCGGCGACGTCGCCCGCAACCGAGCGGCGCGCTCGCTGGCGCTGATCTTGACCAAGTTCCGCCCCGGCGGCGTCCACTTCGTCTCGCCGCAGAACTTCCAGCCCGACGACGAGCTGCTCGGCTACCTGCGCCGCCACGAGATCACCGTCGAGGTCAGCCACTCCCTCGAGAACACGCTGCGCGAGCGCGGCCGGGACCTCGACGCCATCTACATGACCCGGCTGCAAAAGGAGTGGGACGGGGGCACGGCCGGTCAGCCCAAGGCCGACGCCAAGACCTCGGAGCTCGGCGCTGGTGACGACTACGTGCTGCGCACCGAGTTTCGCCTGCTCGTCCGCGAGGACTGCGTGATCATGCATCCGCTCCCGCGCATCAACGAGCTGCCGGACTCGTGGGAGGAGCACCCGGGCTTCGTCGTTTGGCGTCAGGTCCGCAACGGCATGTGGATGCGCGCAGCACTGTTCGCCACGATACACGGTGCAGCCGAAGAGATTCGGGCTCGGGCCAAACGCCTCGATCTCATGTGAGAGACAGCTCAACGACCGAACAGCGCGTGATGCGTCTCGGTCATCCGGGACTGTGCCGTAATCGCTTTCCTTCGAGTGATTTGGACCAGGATCGGCGAGCGATCGGCGGGACATCGGAGAGTAGGTTTGATAGCTTCGGCTTGATGGCTTTCTCTCGGGTCCGACGTCTCCCTCTCCTGGTCTCGACTGCCGCCGTGGTGTTCGGTGTCAGCGCTCTCGCCCAAGCCGGTGAGCCGATCATCGAGTCGCCGGATCAAGAGCCGCTGATCGCCAACGGCACGACGGCAGAGAACTGCCAGTGGCCGACGACGGTGCTGCTCCAAAACAGCGGGAGCCTGTGCAGCGGCACCCTCATCCACCCCGAGATCGTCAGCACGGCGGCCCACTGCGTCGACATGGGCTCGCCGGCCGAGATCACCTTCGCGGAGTTCGGCGTCCAGCCCAAGCGCTCGGTGCTCGTCGATCACTGCGCCTACAACCCGGCCTACAACGGGGGCGTCAACGGAGAGGACTACGCCTACTGCAAGCTGACCCAGCCGGTCTACGACATCCCCATCACCCCGCCGGTCTACGGCTGCGAGATCTCGATCCTGACCGTCGGCCGCCCGGCGCTCATGGTCGGCTTCGGCAACAACATGGGGGACACGGGCGCGGGCACCAAGCGCTGGGGCGAGAGCATCATCCAAACGCCGGTGTCTCAGGAGTCGACCACCGTCGCCGTGGGCACCATCGGCAACGCGGCCTGCTCCGGTGACTCGGGCGGCCCGGCCTACGTGCAGTACCCCGACGGCAGCTGGCACAACTTCGGCATCGTCTCGGGCGGCCCGCCCTGCGAGCAGGGGGCCGACACCTACGTCACCCTGCACTCGGCGATCCCGTGGATCGAGGAGATGTCCGGCGTCGACGTGACGCCCTGCCACGACGTCGACGGGACCTGGAACCCGACCCCGGCCTGCCAGGGCTTCGCCCTCGACCCGTGGAGCACGGAGCCCTCGTGGTCCGACTGGTGCGCCACGCCGACCTCCGAGCCCGCCGCGACCTGCGGCGAGGCCTTCAACGCCGACCCCGACGACGTCCCGCCGACCGTCGCGATCATCACGCCCGAGAACGGCACGAGCTACGACGCCGACCCGGCCACCTTCGACATCACCGTCGAGGCCGCCGACGAGGGCCACGGGGTCAAGGAGGTCCGCCTCTCGGTCAACGACAGCGTGATCGCCACCGACGCCCACGCGCCCTACGAGTTCAACAACGCCCAGTTCCCCATGGGCAGCTACGTGCTCGTCGCCATCGCCGAGGACTGGAACGGCAACATCACCGAGTCCGCGGCCGTGGGCATCGCGGTCGCCGACGAGCTGCCCGAGATCCCCGAGGACGACGGCACCGGCGACGGCAACATCGACGGCGGGGAGGGCTGCGCCTGCTCGAGCGCCGACGCCGGCCCGGCCGCGCCCCTGGGCACCGGGCTGCTCGTCCTCGGCCTGGGCCTGCTCGGTCTGCGTCGCCGCCGCTGACGACTAAACGAGCACGTGAGCCGCGTTGGGCTGTCCGAAGGGTTTTCGGGCAGCCCAACTCGCGTTTCAGGCCATCGACCGACGGCGGTAACGCAGCCGGCAAGGGTGCCGAGGCCCGACCAGCAAGCGCGCGTAGTCGGGCTCGTAGACCTCGCCCTGGACCGTCTCGAAGTCGAAGTTGCGCAGCAGGTGGCTCCACAGCGCGCGCAGCTGCAGCTGCGCGAACATGATGCCCATGCAGCGGTGCCGGCCGGCGCCGAAGGGCAGCCAGCCCATGGGGTGCTTCTTGTCGGCGCTGGTCGGGGCGAGGAAGCGGGTCGGGTCGAAGCGGGTGGGCTCGGGGAAGAGCTCGGGGATGTAGTGGGAGACCGCGGGCGAGGCGAACAGCATGGTGCCGTGGGGGATGCGGTAGCCGCCGAACTCGAAGTCGTTCACGACCTTGCGCATGACCACGATGATCGGCGGGTACATGCGCAGGACCTCCTTGATGGTCGCCTCGAGCTTGGGCATGGCGCGCAGGTCCTCGAGGGTCAGCTCGGCGCGGTCGCCCCGGACCTCGGCCTGCTCCTGGCGAAGCTCGGCGACCCACTCGGGGTGCTGGGCCAAGAGGATGCCCATCCACGAGAAGGTCACGCCGCTGGTGTGGTGGCCGGCGAACATGATGGTCAGCAGCAGGCCGGTGATCTCGTTCTCGCTGAGCTTGCGCCCGTCCTTGTAGGTCGCGTCCATCAGCGCCTGGAGCATGTCGTCGCCGGAGATGTTGCGGCGGCGGCGGTCCTCGACGATGTCGGTGATCAACTCGACCATGCGCGCCCGGGCCTTGTCGCGCTTGCGGAAGGCCGGCGTGGGCAGGTTGGGGGCGAGGAAGGCCAGGGCGCTGAGGCCCCCCTCCATGTCCTGGTAGAGCTTGGCGAACTCGCCGGACAGCTGGTTGCGGAACTCGACGCCGAGCAGCGAGCGGCTCGAGGTGTAGATGGTCAGCTCGTTGCCGACGTCGTACATGTCGACACAGCCGAAGTCGTCCCAGGACGAGAAGTACTGCTCGGCCTCGTCGATGAAGCCCTGGGCGTAGGTGCGCATCCGGGCCTCGCGGAGGGCGTCGTGGAAGAAGCTCAGCTGCTCCTTCATGATCGGCGGGGGCGCGTCGTAGGCGATGCCCTCCCCGAAGATCGGGGTCATCAGGCGGTAGGCCTCGGCCTGGCTGACGTCCTCGTCGCTGAGCCGAAAGAACTTCTCCTGGGCCCGGGTCCCGGTCATCACCACCGCGTTGGCGCCGGGCATGGTCAGGGTCACCACGTCGCCGTGGCGCTCGCGGGCCCGGGCCATCAAGCTCACCGGGTTGGTGCGGAACTCGAGGGAGTGGCCGAGGAAGGGCAGCCCACCCTCGAGGCGCGGCGGCATCCCGTCGCCGTCGGCGTGGGTGGGGGTCGGGGCGCTCGGGGCGGAGAAGACGGTGCGTCGCATGGGCTCGCCGGGACCCTAGCCAGGTCCGCACAGGCGAAAGAAGTGATGGCGATGCGCTTGGGGGACGCTCGTGGCGTGGATCACGGGCCTCCCCGCTTTTGCCAACCCTTACGTGAGAGCCGACGCACGATCGTTTTGGAAAGGTTCGGAGTCGAGCACTGCGACCGAGCTTCCGCGCCATGGTTTCCAAAAGTGGGCGAATTCCCTATCTCTACACCCAATGGGGCCAAGCGTAGGTTTTGGCTGGGGCGAGCCTGACGGCCGTGCTAATCCGGCCGGGAAGTGCGCGTCGTCGTTCATCCGCCCTGCAACTCGACCCTCGAGCGGTCGCAGATGCGGACGTGGCTGTGTTCGAACGACACCTGATGGCGAGCGCCAGACTGGCTTGGCGTGGCGTGAACGCGCCTTTGGGCCTGGCCTCGCTACCCGACACCGCTCTCCCTGACTCCCATGCAAGAGCCAGCCACTCCAAAGTCGAACACCATCGAGCCCAACCTCGGCAAGGACTTCCTGGCGGGCATCGTCGTATTCCTGGTCGCGTTGCCCCTGTGCCTCGGCATCGCCCTGGCATCCAACGCGCCGCTCATCAGCGGCATCATCAGCGGCATCATCGGCGGCCTGATCATCGGCCCGCTGAGCGGCTCCCACACCAGCGTCAGCGGCCCCGCGGCGGCTCTGGCGACCACGGTCGTGGCGCAGTTGGCGATCCTCGGCAGCTTCGAGACCTTCCTGGTCGCGGTGGTCCTCGCGGGCGTGATGCAGCTGCTCCTGGGCGTGATCCAGGCGGGCACGCTCTCGGCCTTCGTGCCGACTAGCGTCATCAAGGGGCTGCTGGCGGCGATCGGCGTGGTCCTGATCCTCAAGCAGATCCCGCACATGGTCGGCCACGACTCGGACCCCGAGGGCGACCTGGCCTTCGAGCAGGCTGACGAGCAGACCACCCTCGAGACCCTCATCGACGTGTTCTTGCACCCGATGGACTGGCACCTGGGCGCGACCACGATCGGCTTTGTCTCGCTGATCTTGCTGGTCCTGTTCGCCCGCTGGGAGCCGCTCAAGAAGTCGGGCATGCCCGCGCCCCTGGTCGTCGTGACCATCGGGCTGATCATGAGCACGGTGTTCAACACCCTCGGCGACCCGTGGATGGTCACCGGCAGCCACCTCGTCGAGGTGCCCGACGCCGGCGGGATCACGGGCTTCGCCAAGCTGCTGCGCTTCCCCAACTTCAGCTCGATCCTCAACGGCGACGTGTGGATCGCCGCGGCGACCATCGCCGCCGTCGCCTCGCTGGCGACCTTGCTCAACCTCGAGGCCGTCGATCGCCTCGATCCAGCCCAGCGCAAGTCTCCGCCCAACCGCGAGCTCATGGCCCAGGGCGCCGGCAACATCATCGCCGGGATGATCGGCGGCATCCCGATCACCTCGGGGATCATCCGCGGCTCGGTCAACATCCAGACCGGCGCGACGACCAAGCGCTCGGCGATCATCCACGGCTTCTTCCTCGTCGGCATGGTCCTGTTCATGGCCGGGCTGCTCAACCGCATCCCGCTCTCGTGCCTGGCCGCGATCCTGCTGTACACGGGCTTCAAGCTCGTCAGCCCCGAGGTGATCAAGAAGATGTGGAGCGCGGGCTGGGACCAGTTCGTGCCCTTCATGGTCACGGTCTCGGCGATCGTGCTCTACAAGCTGCTCGAGGGCCTGGGCATCGGCATGGCCGTGGCCCTGCTGTTCATCCTCTACCGCCAGTTCCGCCGGCCCGTGCGCCGCATCGTCGAGCAGCACCTCGCCGGCGAGGTCCTGCACATCGAGCTCCCGGACCAGGTCACCTTCCTCAACCAGGTGGCCATCGAGAAGGTCCTCGCCGACATCCCCCGGGACAGCGCGGCGATGCTCGACGCCCGGCACACCGAGTACATCGACCCCGACGTGCTCGCCCTGCTCGAGGACTTCCGCGACGTGCAGGCCCCGGCCCGCAACATCGAGCTGACCATGGTCGGCTTCGCCGACGAGTACGACGACACCGGCGAGGACACCATCGTCGTCGACTACTCGGCCCGGGAGCTGCGCGGCGACAGCACGGTGGCTCAGGTCTTCGACATGATCTGGGCGGGGCACCAGCGCTTCGCCTCGGGCAAGGCCATCAACCGCGAGTACACGCCGCTGATGACCGGCGCGGGCGAGCCGACGCCGCTGGTCGCGGTGCTCAGCTGCGTCGACGACGGCGTCCCGGCCGAGCTGCTGTTCGACATGCCCCCGCACGACGTCCTCGACGTGTCCGTGGTCGGCGCGGCCGTCTCGCCGGGCGTGCTCGGCAGCCTCGAGTACGTCGGCGTGGTCGAGGGCGTGCGCCTGATCGTGGTCCTGGGCCACACCGGCAGCCGGGTGTTCGAGTCCGCGGTCGAGGGCGAGGCCGGGGGCGCGCGACTGGGCGAGCTCCTGGCGGACCTGCGCGAGACCGGCGCGCTCGAGCCCGCGGCCCTCGAGGGCCTGGAAGAGGGGGCGCGCGCCAAGGCCCTCGACGCGGCCATGCGCCGCTCGGTGGTCCGCATGGTGCAGCGCATCGCGGCCGACAGCGCGACCCTGGCCAAGCTCGCCGACGACGGGCGCCTGGGCATCGTCGGGGCCATCCACGACGTCGAGACCGACGCCGTCGAGTTCCTGGTCCACGAGGCCGTCGGCTTCGAGAGCGGCGAGACCTCGATGGCCTCGCTCATGTAGCCGCGCGGCCGCGCAGGCCGCGGAGCACGACGAAGCCGAGGCAGGCGAGGCCCACGAGCAGCGCGAACGCGCCGGGCAGGCGCGGGTCCAGCGCCGCCCGTGGGAGCAGCCGCGTCGGCGCGGGCGCGAGCACCAGCAGCAGCGCGGCGACGGCTCCGACGGCCAGCCAGATCCGCGCGCGCCGGGGGTCGGGCTGGGGCTCCTCGCGCGGCCCGAGCATCCAGGGCACGAACACGGCGTAAGCCACGAGGTTGGCCGAAAAATCGATGTTGAACATCAGCAGCACCGCGCAGTGGAACACCACCGCGGCGCCGATGAAGGCGCGCAGCGCCCGGGGCGAGGCGACGGCGAACAAAAAGCTCAGCTCCCACAGGGCGGTCAGCCAGTCGCTGAGCTCCCACACCAGCGGGCTGCGCACGCCGATGGCGAGGGGGGCCAGGTAGCCCATGCGCTCGGCCGCGACGGCGTTGTGGACCAGGTGCCCGTAGGTCGCGGAGGTCCGCGGGTCGAACCACCCGCCGACCAGCTTGGGCACGCCTGCGGAGAACATGCAAAAGCCGAGCATGAGGGCGAAGCAGGCGATGGGCAGGGGGTCGGTCCGCGCCGAGCCTCGCCCGGCGAGGGCGTCGACGGACCAGGCCCGGCCCCACTGCCCCGAGAGCATCAGGGGCGTCAGCCACAGCACCAGGTTGTGGTTGATCTTGCCCGTGGCGAAGGTCAGGCCGTAGGCGAGGGCGATCGTCAGGCCGAGGGCCACGGAGGTCGCGCGGGTCCGCCAGCCCACGGCGACGAGCGCGGCGAGGGCCTCGATGGCCGCGAGCGAGGTTTTGACGAAGGCGGCGCTCGGCGGGCCCGCGAGCAGGCGCAGCGGCCCCGGGGGCGGGTCCCACAGGTCCGCCGGGAGCTCGCTGATGAAGCGCAGCCCGGGCAGGTCGGCGATCGTGACCAGATAGAGCGCGAAGAACACCCGGGCGATGGCCAGATCGCGCGGGTCGAAGGCGTAGCCCTCGAGCCACTCGCGCTCAGCCAGCGGCCAGGACACGCCGCACCTCCTCCACGCGCTCGTCCTCCACGCTCCCGTCGGTGGCGCGCCGCTCTCGGACCCAGCGCAGCTCGATCGCCTCGACGGGCTCGTCGGCGGCGAGTCGTCTAGCCGCGTCGAACAACCAGGCGTGCAGCTCCGGGGAGTAGTCCGGCAGCGCTCGCAGCTGACGCGTGAGCGCGACGTGCATCGACTGGGGGACCTCGGGGAGCAAGGCGGCCGTCGTCGGCGTGAGGGTCTCGCCGTTGTCGAGCTCGATCCGGGCCTCGAAGCGCACGACCTCGATGGCCGCGCCGGGCTCGGAGACCAGGCCGAAGCCCGGGAAGATCAGGGCCGGCCAGGGCTCGCGCGCTTGGGCGCCCATGTAGACGTAGGCCAGGGCGAACTGGACGAAGAGCGCGGCGAGCAGGAGCGTCGGCGTCCACTTGCGCAGGCGAGCGAGGGTCACGCCCTAGACCCTAGCAGCAGGCCGGGGATTTCCTCGACACGAGCCACAGCACGCCCCCAACGCGCGAGCCCTTTGTCGCCAAAAGCCCGCAGTACACCGGGTACAGCTTCGTTTTGGCTTCGCGGTCTCGCACGCCGGTGACGCACTGTGGCCCGCGCCGAGACAATCCCGGCCTACCGAGAGAGGCGCTCTCGTGGATCATGGGTCCCGGCGCGGCCGGGGTGGGCGACTGCTAGCAACGGTCTGGGGGCGTCCCCAGCCCGCGGCGGTGAGCGAGACCACGAAGGCTCTGCGCGGGTGCTCGCGGGGCCTTGGCACGGCCTCGCAGCTTCGCGGTGGTTCATCGCGGTCCGACTGTGGCAGCGTTGCGCCATGCTCCGCGGGCTCATCGGCGTGGTTCACCTGCTCCCCTTGCCGGGCGACCCGGGCTGCGCGACGCCTGACTTTGCTCCGGCCTACGCCCGGGCGAAGGCCGACGCCGAGGCCCTCGTCGCCGGCGGCGTGGACGGGCTGATCGTCGAGAACTTTGGCTCCGCGCCCTTCGCCAAGGGCTGCGAGGGGGACCGGGTCCCCGCGCACCAGGCCGCCGCGCTCACGCGGGTGTGCCTGATGTGCAAGGGCCTCGACGTGCCCGTGGGCGTCAACTGCCTGCGCAACGACGCGATCACGGCCCTGGGCATCGCGGCCGCCTGCGGCCTCGACTTCGTCCGCGTCAACGTCCACTGCGGGGCCTACGTGACCGACCAGGGGCTGATCGAGGGGGAGGCCGCCGCGAGCCTGCGCTACCGCCAGGCCCTCGGCGTCGCCGACTCGGTCGCGATCGCGGCCGACGTCCTCGTCAAGCACGCCGCCCCCCTCGCGCCCCTCGAGCCCGAGGTCGCGACCCGCGACTGCGTGCTCCGGGGCATGGCCGACGCGGTCATCGTCACGGGCACGGGCACCGGTCAGCCCGTCGATCCGGAGCTGCTCGAGCGGGTCCGGGGCGCGGCCGAGGGGCGGCCGGTGTTGATCGGCTCGGGCCTGAACCCCGACAGCGCCGACGCCCTCATGTCCCTGGCCGACGGGGCCATCGTGGGCAGCTGGCTCAAGGTCGACGGCCGCGTGCACAACCCGGTCGATCGCGCCCGGGTGTCGGCCATGGTCGAGGCTTGCAAGCACGCGGGGTGAGCGGAGCTGCGCTCGACCAGCGTGTTTGCTGCAGCGCTCGAGCGCGGGCCTGATCGCCTCTGGCGGCGTCGACTTCTTCCTCGCTGGCTCCCAGCGCGTCGCTCCCGAGGGCGCCATGTTGGGCGTGCACTCGTCGAGCTGCCCATGGACCACCCGGACCACAGCCTCTACCTCGACTACTACGCCGACATCGGCGTCGACGGGGCCGTTCACTGGTTCACCCTCGAGGCCGCGCCCTCCGACGGCGTCCACTGGATGACGCCGGGGGAGATGGCGACTCACGGAGGGCTGAGAGCCTCGGGGGCGGGGGGAACCAACGGTGTCAGGCTTCCCCCCGCTGCTCCCGCCGCAGGCGCAGCGCGTGGGCGAGGCTGGGCACGTCGTGGGTCCACTCCGGGAGGATCGCGCTCATCGTGATCTCCTCGAGGTTGCGGAGCACGCCCAGGCCCGCCGCGACCCCGATCGCCAGGGCGATCGCAAAGCTCGAGCCGCCCAGGAAGATGATGAGCGTGGCCACGCACAAGCTCACGTTCCAGGTCTTGGCCAGGTAGGTGTGGTAGCTCGACGGCTTGCCGTAGCGCAGCAAGTTGACGACCCACCACAGGGCGTAGCTCAGGAAGAACCCGGCGATGGGCAGGGCGCAGGCCTCGACCAGGCCGGGGTGGATCCAGGCCACGCACGCGCAGATGGTGCCGTAGAGGCTGATGTCGGCGATGGAGTCGGCCATGCGCAGCTCGGCCGTGCTCACGCCGATGCGCCGGGCGACGATACCGTCGAGCACGTCGGACGCGAACGCGGCGAAGAACAGGGGCACGAACAGGGTCGAGGCGGCGCCGTCCCAGGCGTCCCAGGCGAGCATGGGCGCGGCGGCGAGGCGGAAGGCGACGAGGGCCGTGGGGATCTGCGCTGCGAGGACCCCAGGACCCCTGTCGTCGCCCGCGCCGCTGCGGGTCCGGGCGGGGGCGAGGGGGCTCGAGGCGGACAGCGCGGGGCTCGGCTCGGTCATGCCCCAGTAGAGTCGGGGGCCGCCGTCGAGATCACCCAAACGTGGGCCTGAACCTGCGCAAAGCGCTGCGCAGGGCTATTTGCAGCTCTCGTCCGCGTCCACGCAGCGAAACCGGACGTGGAGGTGGTCGTCGTGCTTGGGCTCGTGGCGGATCATGCCGTGCTTGGCGTAGCGCCCGTCGGGGTACTGAAAGACCTCGCGGAGCCGCTTCTTCGACCACCCGTCCTTGCGGGCGGCGGCGTAGAGCCAGCCCTGGACCTCGTAGTCGAGGAAGATCTTCTCGACCCCGCCGTCCTTGCCGGAGGTGCGCACGAGGGCCTCGACCAGGGCCCAGGTCGCGTCGGCGTCGAGGTTGTCCTTGGTCGCGCGCGCGAACTCCTTGGGGTAGTTGGCCGGGCGCTGGCGGTAGTAAAAGCCGATGTCGATGTCCCGCCCGGACTGGTGCGAGTGGTGGCCGGACAGGGGCCCGCCGTCCTCGTCGGACAGGTCGCCGATCGCCAGGCGGTGCAGGCCCGGGTGCTGGTCGCGGGCCCGGTCGATGGCGTTGAGGGTGTGGTCGACGAGGTGGGCGCTCGCGTAGGTCCGCTCGGGTCGGCGGCGCAGGTAGTGGCTCGAGTGGGGCAGGCGGCTCGGGTCGTGGAGCCAGCCGTGGGTCGGGCGCCCGCGGCTCTGGCCCGTGAGCAGGCGGATGGTCCGGGGCTCGCGGCCGGGGACCACCAGCACCTGGCCCACGCGGATCAAGCTGCCCTCGAGGTCGTTGAGGGCGCGCAGCTCCTCGACGCTGGTGTGGTGCTTGCGGGCGATGCGGCTGAGGGTGTCGCCGCTCGCGACTTTGTAGCGGCGCTGGTCGCCGCCCGAGCCGACCGCAGCACCCAGCTTGGCGCGGGCGGCCTTGCCCTTGGCGATGCACGCCCCCACGTCGATGTCGCGCCCGATGACCAGCGCGTCTTCGGGCGTCATCCCGTTGGCCTCGCGCAGATCGGCCACGGTGCAGCCGTGCTCGCGGGCGAGCTTCCACAGGTTGTCGCCGGGCTGGACCTCGTGGGTCTTGGCCGGGGCCTTCGTCTTGGCCTTGGTGTCCTTGGCGGCGTGCACGGCCGGCGCCGCGCTCAGGGTCGTGCCCAGAGCGAGACCAGCCAGCGTGAGCGCCGCAAACAGGCGCCGTCGAGACCCGCGCATGCTCGGACCCTCCGCCAGGTCGGTCCAGGGACCAAATTTTTTACGAGGCTGGCGGGGGGGGTGGTGGTGATGGGGCGCAGGGCCGAGTAGGCTCCGCCGCTCCATGATCTTTCTGGACGTCGACGAGGTCCTCGCCAACTGGACCGGCGCCGTGCTCACGCGGCTGGGCCTCGAGCCCGAGGCCATCTACGCACGCTGGGCCGTCGAGGCTCCGGAGGTCTGGAACCTGTTTGAGATCCCCAACTTCCCCGTGAGCGCGGCCGAGGCCTGGGGGATGATCAACGACGCTGGCGCGGAGTTTTGGTCGAGCCTCGAGCCCTACCCCTGGGCCTTCGAGCTGTTCGACGCGTGCCAGGCCGTCGGGCCGACGGTGCTGCTGACCAAGCCCAGCCGCCACCCGACGAGCGCCATGGGCAAGCTGCAGTGGATGCAGCGCCACTTCGGTCGCTACCTCGGCCGCGGCGCGCGGGGGGAGGGCTTCGAGGACTACCTCATCGGCCCGCCCAAGCACGCCGTCGCGCGACCCGGCGCCGTGCTCATCGACGACAGCCCGCGCAACTGTGCGGCCTTCGAGGCCCATGGCGGCAAGGCGATCTTGTTCCCCAGTGTCGGGAACCGCCGTCGGGCCCATCGAACCGACCCGTTGGCCGTCGTCGTGCCCGAGCTCCAGTCCGCCATGTCCGTCGCGGGCTGATCCTTCCCGAGAAACTTTAAACGCCGCGCTGGCCCCGAAAGCCTTGGAGTTGGGAGCGGGGCCTGCTAACTCCAATTCATGCACTTGGACTGGCGGAGAGGGAGCGTGGTGGTCTTGGCCCTGCTGGGGACGGCGTGTGGCCGGTCCCTGATCGACCCGGGGGAGGGAGCCGGGGACGAGGTCGCGGGCACGGAGGAGTCGACGGACACGGACACGGAGGAGTCGACGGACACGGACACGGAGGAGTCGACGGAGTCGGAGTCGACGGAGTCGGAGTCGACGGAGTCGGAGTCGACGGACACGGAGTCGACGGACACGGAGGAGTCGACGGACACGGAGTCGGAGTCGACGGACACGGAGTCGGAATCGGAGTCGGAGTCGGAGTCGACGGAGTCAGAGTCGGAGTCGACAGAGTCCGAGACCGGCGACCCGCTCCCGGGGCCGGCAGACCCAAAAGTGTGTGAGCCCTGCGCCGACCCCTGGACCCTCGACGGCGACCTGATCCTCGAAGACGCCGAGCCCGTCGACCTGCCCGCCTGCCTCACCCACATCACCGGGGAGCTGCGCATCCGCTCGATCGATGACGGGTCGATCCTGAGCGTGCTCGAGCACCTCCAGACCGTCGACGGCGACGTGCTCATCTACCACAACGCCGACGCCGAGGCGCTCCCCAACCTCAGCGCCATCGGCTGCCTCGAGCACATCGGCGGCCTGTTCTTCCTCCGCTACAACGCCTTCGAGACCGTCGACGGCCTCGAGCACCTCCACACCGTCGGCTCGACCCTCGAGCTGAGCTACCACGACAACCTGGTCTCGCTGTGGGGCCTCAGCGCCCTCGAGAGCACGGGCCACAACTTCCACCTCCAGGGCAACCCCGCGCTCGCCTCCTTGCAGGGCTTGAACGCCCTCGTCGAGGTCGGCGGGAAGATGACCATCGGCGGCTGCCAGTGGTCCGAGTACGACGCGGTGCCCGTGGGCCTGGACAGCCTCAGCGATCTCAGCGGCCTCGACTCGCTGACGGCGGCGAGCTCTCTGGAGATCTCGGCCAACCCCACGCTCGTCAGCCTCGACGGGGCGCCGAGCTTGACCACCGTGTCCAACGACCTCGAGCTCCACGACAACGAGCAGCTCGACCCCGCGCTCATCGACGCCTTCGTCGAGGGCCTCGACGTGGGCGATGAGGTCAACACCTGCAACTCCTGGGAGCAGCTGGGCTGCGGGTGGTGCAGCTGGGGCTTCCCGCCGCAGTGAATTCTCCTTTGCCCCCACAGCCGTTTGGGACCGGGGGCGCTTCGTCGCTGTCCGCTCCTCCGCTTTGGCTTGGTGGGCAATGGAGCTCGTGCCATTGAGAGGGCATGTGGTCGCCCCCGCGAGCGGGGGCGTGGATTGTCGTTGACAGTCTCTGGTACGAAACTGACCGCTCGGTAGCGCGAGGCGGCCGCCGGGGCCTACGCCTATTGCGCGCAGCAGGCCGACTCGGCGATGGCGACGCGCTGCGCCCAGCAGGTCAGCGCGCTGCCCAGCGAAGAGTGAGTCGAGGACGTGGGGCAGGGAGGGCGTGGCGTCGTCCACGACGGCTAAAGCAGACAGAGGGTTGGCCAAACTCGTTTTGGCCGACCCTCTGAGTCGAGGATGTGGGGCAGGGAGGGCGTGGCGTCGTCCACGAAGGCCAAAACAGACAGAGCCTGTGGATTCATTCACAGGCTCTGACGAGGTCGTTCAGGCGCCGAGTCAGTGCGGCCGCGTCCTCGCGCCGAGGCCTCGGCTGGGGCGGGAAGGGGGACGCCCCGCCGAGGATCTGGGCGCACCAATAGGTGGTCCGCGACTCGAGGGCTTCGAGCCAGCCAGCCGTGCCGGCGCCGCTATCCTGGAGATCGCGGTAGGTGGCGAGGGCTTCGCCGAGCTCGGCGGCCCAGGGGTGGCCTCCGGGCCCAAAGACCTCCGCTTCGTCGGCCCGCGCGGCAGCCTTGGCCTGAAGCTGGGCGGCCTCGGTGATCCATCGCGCGCCCTCGGGGGCTCCGAGCCGCGCTCCGTGTACGAGCCGCGCGGCCGCCTCGCTGAGCCAGATGTCGCCAAAGTTCACCGCCCAGCCCCACCCGTCGACCTTGGCGGCGGCGAGGCTCAGCCGCCGCGCAGCCGCGGCCCACTCGCCCCGGAGCATCTGCTCGACCCCGTCCATCCACACAAAACGCGCCGCCTCGAGCAGGCGCTTTTGGTAGCAGCCCGCGAGGTTCGCCTCGGCGAGGGCCCGGACCTCGGGGTCCCCAAAGGTGAGCGCGTGGCCGAGGTAGAGCTCGCACTCGAACAGGGTGTTCTCGAGGAGCTTGTGCACGTTCATGTGAAAGCCGCCGAGCAGGCCCCACCACCGGCCGCCGTCGAGGCGAGGGTGTCGCTCGAGCAGCGCCCGCAGCTGGCCGAGCTCGGCGCACATCTGCTCGCAGGTGTCGCGGTTGCCCAGGGCTCCCCGCTCCCACCGCTCCCAGGTGTCGCTGAGCGCATCGAGGCTGCGATCGGCCGCGGCGCGGGCTCGCTGCTGCGCCTGCGCGAAGGCGTCGACGTCGAAGGTGTCGGGGGCCTCGTTGCCCTCGACGGCGAGGCGAAGCTCCAGGCGCACGAGGCCGACCTCGGGGTCGTCCCAGGCGGCCGTGCTGACCGCGACGAACTCGACCCCGTAGGTCGGCCCTCGGTGGGGGTCGAAGCGCACCGCGCCAACGAGGGAGCCGTCGTCGGTAAAGCGCAGGCCCGGGGGGAGGCGGACCAGCGTGGGGCACTGCATGAAGCCCTCGTTGGGGGCGTCCTCGCCGGCGCGGTGGTGGACCGAGCCCCCGACGCGGACCGTGCCGAGGTCGACCGCGCGCCGCGTGACCCGGAGTCCATTGCGGGCCGCGCAGCGGTAGTGCTCGCTGTAGAGCTCGACGCTGGACCAGCTCGGGGGGCAGCAGTGGCAGCCGTGGCAGCGCCCGTCGCGGTAGCCCGGGCTGCCAGCGTGGGTCGGGACGCCCGCGCAGCCGAGCGACGCGGGGGCTGCATGGGCGCTCGACTCGAGCTCCGTTCCCGCTGGGCCCGGCAGCGCCGCGAGGGCGTCCAGGCGGCGGGCGATCCTCAGCTCCTCGGGGCTGGCCTCGCGGCAGTAGCGGGCGTCGTCCTCCGGGACGTAGATGAGGGCGTGGTCGGCCTCGAGCGCGACTTGGTAGGGCGCGTCCATCTCGGCTGGCCAGCCCCGTTCGCGGTAGCGCAGCGCGATGACCCGCCCGAGCTTCCAGCCGCTCGGCCCAAAGTTGCACATGACGAGGGCGCCGACCTCGAAGCGTAGATCGGCCATCAGGCCGCTCCTTTGTGGGCCGTGCCGCGGACGAGCTCGCGGAGCAGGGGCGGCATCCTCGGCTCGCTCAGGCGCTCGAGCGCGAGCGAACCGAAGCCGGCCGCCTCGAGGAGCGGCTCGACCTCGCGGTTGAGGTTGCAGCCGCAGGCGACGAGCTTTTGCACGGGGTTGAGGCGGTCTTGCCAGCGGCGCAGCCTCGGGCTCGAGGAGCCGACGTGCTCGACGAGGTGGAGGCTGCCCGAGGGCACGAGCACGCGGTGGAGCTCGCGGGCGACGGCGCTCGGATCGGCCACGGTGCACAGCGTGAAGGTGCAGACCACGGCGTCGAAGCGCGCGTCGGGGAAGGGCAGGGACTCGGCGCCGAGGCGGTGGGCCTCGATGGCGAGGGGGCTGGCGGCGATGCGCTCGCGGGCGAGGCGGTGCATGCCTTCGCCGGGGTCGAGGATGGCCAGCTCGGTGACCGCGTCGGTGTAGTGCTGGAGGTTGAGCCCGGTCCCGAAGCCGATCTCGAGCACGCGGCCGGCGACGGGGGCGAGCAGCTGGCGGCGCAATTTGTGGGCCCAGCCGCCGCGCAGGGCGAGCTCGGTCACGTGGGGGCAGATGCGGCGTTCGTACAGGCCCATGGCTGGCGTTGCCTCGGGCTCCCGCCAAACCGGCGGGCGGCCATGGCGGGGAGTGTACTTGGACTTGGGCCCGGGGCGCGCCGGCTCCCGCGAGCCCCCAGGATGGGGGAGGGTCGGCTGGCGAGGGGCACGGCCGTGGAACCTCGCCTCTAGCGAACACGCCGCAAGTCGCCGAGCATGCGCGCTGTCTGCCAAAATCAGCGAGTTGACGAGCTCGGCCGTCGGGTCCTGCTAGGCTCGCCTTCGTGCTCGCGCTGCCCGAGTGGTTCCACGAATTCGCGACCGCGCTGACCCTCGCGGGCGCGGCGGCCTGGCTGGTGTTCGGCTGGCTGCGGATCGGGAAGCAGCGGGAGGTCTCGGGCTGCTCGAGCTGCGAGCAGGCGCCGGCGCTGGTCCGCAGCGCGCCCCAGGGGCCGACCCGAGGCGTGCGCTCGGCGAAGCTGAAGATCCTCCAGCGCTGACGGGCTCGACTGGTTGGACATGGCGCGGTCGAAGGCGAAGGCAGGCACGAATCCCCCGCGCTCGAGCCTCCGCGTCGAGCTCATCGCCGTGCTCGCGATCATCCTGGTCATGGCCGCGGTCTCGCTGTCCTTCGCGGCGGAGCTCCTCGGCGGCCGCCGCCACGACCAGCAGGAGGTCGAGCGCCTCCAGAGCCACGCCCGCCAGCTCGCCGTGCTCACCGGTCGCAACTTCCGGGGCGGGGACTTCGAGCGCGGCGAGGTCGAGGAGCTGCTGGGCAACTCGGCCGGGCTGCTCGGGGTCAGCTACGTGCTCCACCGCGAGCGCGGCGACGGGGAGTTCGAGCGCATCGTCGGCGTGGGCGTGCACACCGACTTCGACGCGCTGCCGCCCCTCGACCCGAGCTTGTCGGCGCCGCAGGTCGACGACAGCCTGCTGGGCAAGTGGAACCTGCTGGTCCTCGACGAGCCCGTGCCGACCCTCGGCGGCGAGCGGGTGGTGCTGCGCATGGTCGCCGAGCACTCCCCGTGGACGCGGACCCTGGACTGGCGCAACACCCTGATCGTCGCGGGCGGGGTCGGCTGCCTGCTGCTGGTCCTCGGCGGGCTGCTGCTCGAGGTCCAGGTGCTCCGGCCGATGCGCAGCCTGGAGCGGGCGGTGGCCGAGGTCGCGGGCGGCTCCCTCGAGGTCGAGGCCCCGACCGACGGCCCCGCCGAGCTGCGCGAGCTGGCCGAGCGCTTCAACGTCATGACCGCCTCGCTGCGCACCAAGGAGCGGGCGCTGGCCGAGCAGAGCCGCGAGCTCCAGCGCTCCGAGCGGATGGCCGCGGTCGGGCGCCTGGCCGCGGGCGTGGCCCACGAGGTCGGCAACCCGCTGGCGGCGGTGGTCGGCTACACCGAGCTGCTGCTCGGCGAGCCCGAGCTGTCCGAGGAGGCCCGCGACCTGCTCACGCGCGTCGGCGCCCAGACCCAGCGCATCCAGGGCATCGTCGCCCAGCTCCTCGACTACTCGAAGCCCGCGGCGGTCGAGTCCCAGCGCTTCTCGCCGTGGACCCAGGCCCGCGAGGTGTTCGCCCTGCTGCGCGCCGACCCGCGCTGCGCCGGGGTCCGCCTCGCGCTCGACGAGGGCGACGCGGAGCTGGCGGTGTTCGCCGATCCGAGCCTCGTCGAGCAGATCTTGATCAACCTCGTGCTCAACGGCGCCCACGCGGTGCGCGAGCACGCCGACGCCCCCGAGGTGCGCATCGAGGTCCGGAAGGCCGAGACCGAGCATGACGGCGAGGCGCGGCGCTGGGTCGACATCGAGGTCGTCGACAACGGCCCCGGCGTCCCCCCCGAGGTCGTCGAGCGCCTGTTCGAGCCCTTCTTCACCACCCGCAGCGCCGGGCAGGGCACGGGCCTGGGTCTGGCGATCTCCCAGGGCCTCGCCGAGCGCATGGGCGGGAGCCTGAGTCATGTCGAGGGGGCCCCCCGCCCCGCCTCTCTGCCCGGGGCCCGCTTTCGCCTGCGCCTGCCCGCCGAAGCTGCTACATGAGCTCCATGCCGCGACCCCGACTCTCTCTGGCGGCCCTGGCGGTCGCTTCGCTGTCACTCGGCGGTTGTTGGACCCAGCAAGCGCGCTGGCAGGCCGACGAGGTCCAGCGCGCCTCCGTGGTCCGGCCGGGGGAGAGCGAGGCCGAGCGCCTCTATCGCCACGGGCGCGACTGCATGGACGTGGTCGAGCGGGACGAGTGCGCCATCGACTACTTCGAGCAGCTCGTCGAGCTGAGCACCAAGAGCGCCATGGCCGAGCCGCGCCGCGACCTGGTCGGCGACGCCATCTTCCGCCTCGTCGAGCTCTACCGCCGCGACGACCAGCAAGAGCGCGCGACCTTGCTGCTGCGCGAGTTTTGGGACGTGGGCATGGACTTCGGCAGCGCGGGGGTCGTGCCCTACGGCAGCCGCTTCGTGCCCGAGTCGGTGACCTCGATGTTCATGGTCGACGTCACCCGCCTCGAGGCCAGCCGCCTGCACGCGGACCTGCCCGCGGACGCCAAGGACATGATGTTCACCTGCGACGAGGCCCGGCGCGAGCAGCTCTCGGAGGCGGCCAAGGCCCGCCGGGAGGAGCGGCGCGCGGCCAAGCTCGCGGCGATGAGCGAGGAGGAGCGCGAGGCCTACGAGAAGGCCAAGGCCCGCCGGGAGCAGCGCTTTTCTCGGGGCAACGACGAGGACGGCGACGAGGACGAGGCGCCCTCGATCTACGACGCGGGCTTTTGCCAGCTCGCCGCGGCCCTCGACGTCACCGACCTGCGCGGCTTCTCGGCCTTCCTCGGCGCGCGTCACCACGAGGACGCGACCCAGTCCGTCGCCGTGCTCCGCGTCGACGAGCTCGAGGCCAAGCTCGCCGCGTCCACCGAGGCCGGCCGGCTGATCCTCGAGCCGACCCCCGAGATCCCCGGCCGGGATCCGGCGGCGATGACCTCGATCATGCGCGACAAGCTGCGCCTGTGGACCCTCGCGGGCGCCGAGTACGAGGGCGCCAAGGTCCAGATCGTCAGCTTCGATCGCAACGAGCTCATCCTCGCCCCCGAGGCCCTCGTCCCCGGCCTGCTCCACGCCCGCGCCCACGGCCAGGACCGGGTCAGCGAGGCGATGCGCGCGCTGCTGATGCAGGTCCCCGCCGACGTCGCGTTCATGACCGTGGTCGCGCCCTCGGCGATGGAGGACATGATGGGCAGCCTGGGCGCCATGGCCAAGCTGCTGCCCGACCCCGAGGGCATGATGATGGCCGCGGTGGTCTACGACTACGCGGGCTTTTTCATCCGCGTGCCCACGGACGACTCGGTCAAGGGCTGGCTGGTCCTGAGCCTGGCCCGGCGCATGCTCGACGGCGGCATGGTCGACGAGGACGACCCGTTCACGAGCAACCTCGACATGTTCCAGGCGCCGGACGGCAAGGCGCTGCTGATGTCGAACATCCTGACCCGCGGCGCGGTGCTGCGGATGTTCCTGGGCTGAGTTCTACTTTGCCCCCACGGGCATCTGAGGACCGGGGGCGCTTCGTCGCTGTCCGCTCCTCCGCTTTGGCTTGGTGGGCAATGGAGTTCGTGCCATTGAGAGGGCATGTGGTCGCCCCCGCGAGGGGGGGCGTGGATTCCTTGACAGCCCCTGAGTTCTACTTTGCCCCCACGGGCATCTGAGGACCGGGGGCGCTTCGTCGCTGTCCGCTCCTCCGCTTTGGCTTGGTGGGCAATGGAGTTCGTGCCATTGAGAGGGCATGTGGTCGCCCCCGCGAGCGGGGGCGTGGGTTCGTTGACAGCCCCTGAGTCGAGGACGTGGGGCAGGGAGGGCGTGGCGTCGTCCACGACGGCTAAAATAGTCAGGGGCCGTGGGTTCGTTGACAGCCCCTGAGTCGAGGACGTGGGGCAGGGAGGGCGTGGCGTCGTCCACGACGGCTAGAATAGTCAGGGGCTGTGGATTCATGCACAGGCGCTGATCTGATCTGAGGGCGGGCGGCGCCTCGCTCGGGGGCAAGGCGTCGAGGCCACGCACGCGCTGCTCGACCGCCGAGCCCCGTGGTGTCACTCGTCGAGGCTGCGAGGCTCGGAGCGGCGCGGCGGCTGCATCGTGGTGAACTCGCGGGTGACGTGCACGCGGTACCAGTGCGTGAAGTAGCACGTCCACGGGAGGGGTCGGTCGGTCTTGAACTCGAGCGCGTACCAGGGGCGGCCGGGCTCGAGGTGGTGGTGGACGTGCCGGTTGAGGTTGAGCAGCGAGATCAGCACCTCGTACTCGTTGGCGAAGGCGGGGCTGGTGGGCTCCGCGTTGTGCTCGATCGCCGCGCGCAAGCTCGAGGGCACGGCGGCCGTGACGACCACGATGAGCGCGTTGTGCAGCGGGACGTCGAGGCGGCCGAGGTAGGCCCACGCGCCGATCCAGGCCAGCGAGGCCAGCGCGCCAAAGACAATTCGGCGCGCGCGGGCGTGCGAGTGCTGACCACGCAACGCCAGCGAGAGCTGGCCGAGGGTCTTGCCGACCTCGCCCGCGCCGAGCAAGGCCCGGAGGCCGCGGGCGCGCTCGCGCTCGGTGTGCTCCATGGCCGGGTCGCCCGCTTGGTTGAGCCAGCGGTGGTGGGCCAGGTGCATGCCGCGGTAGAGCTCGTAGACGCCGAACAGCGTCATCACGCCGTCGAGCGCCGTCACCACGGCGAGACAGTGGCGGGTCTGCTTCAGGGGGATCCCGTGGATGTACTCGTGGCCGAGGATGCCGACGCGGTGGACGAGCAAGACCCCGGGCACAAAGGCGAGCCAAAGCGGCGCGTAGACGAGCAGCGCGAAGTGGGCGGCGAGCATGCCGAGCAGCAGGCCGTGGGTCAGGGCCGGCGAGCCATGGCGGCGCAAGAGCGCGTCGATCGATGGGCGCAGACGCATCGGACCACGGAGAGTAGCAAGGGGGCTGCGCGCGCTTTTTCACGGGGTTTGGACACCCGGGGCGGCCCCGAGACCAGGTGAGCAGCCGGGTTTTATTTTGGTAGCGTCTCGCCAATGTCGACCGACGCGCGCCCGAACATTCGTGCCCCCCGCGGCACCGAGATCTCGTGCAAGGGCTGGGTCCAGGAGGCCGCCCTGCGCATGCTGATGAACAACCTCGACAACGAGGTGGCCGAAGCCCCGGAGAAGCTGGTGGTCTACGGCGGCACGGGCAAGGCCGCGCGCTCGTGGCCCGACTACCACCGCATCGTCGCCTCGCTCCGCGATCTGGGCGACGACGAGACCCTGCTGGTCCAGTCCGGTCGCCCCGTGGGCATCTTCCGCAGCCACGCCGACGCCCCCCGGGTGCTGCTGGCGAACTCGCTGCTGGTCCCCAAGTGGGCGACCTGGGAGGAGCACCACCGCCTCGAGGCCATGGGCCTGACCATGTTCGGGCAGATGACCGCGGGCAGCTGGATCTACATCGGCACCCAGGGGATCTTGCAGGGCACCTACGAGACCTTCGCGGCCTGCGGGCGCACCCACTTCGGCGGCGACCTGTCGGGCAAGTTCGTGCTCACCGGCGGCCTCGGGGGCATGGGCGGCGCCCAGCCCCTGGCCGCGACCATGGCCGGCGGCGCGATCTTGTGCGTCGAGGTCGACCCGGACCGCATCCAGCGGCGCCTCGACCACCGCTACCTGATGAAGGCGACCAGGGACCTCGACGAGGCCCTCGCGTGGATCGAGGCGGCCACGGCCAAGGGCGAGGCGCTCAGCGTCGGGCTCGAGGGCAACTGCGCCGAGGTCCTGCCCGAGCTCGTGCGTCGCGGTGTCACCCCCGACGTGGTCACGGATCAGACCAGCGCCCACGACCCCCTGGTCGGCTACGTGCCCGACGGGCTCGACCTCGCCGAGGCCGCGGCCCTGCGCGAGTCCGACCCCGAGGGCTACATCCAGCGGTCCAAGGCCGCCATGGCCAAGCACGTCGCGGCCATGCGCGCGATGCAAAAAGCGGGCGCCGTCGCCTTCGACTACGGCAACAACATCCGGGCCTTCGCCGTCGAGGCCGGGGTCGAGGACGCCTTCGAGATCAAGGGCTTCATCCCCGAGTACATCCGCCCGCTGTTTTGCGAGGGCAAGGGCCCGTTCCGCTGGGCGGCGCTGTCCGGCGACCCCGAGGACATCTACGCCACGGACAGGGCGATCCTCGAGCTCTTCCCCGACAACGAGCACCTGCGCAAGTGGATCACCATGGCCGGGGAGCAGGTCGCGTGGCAGGGCCTGCCCGCGCGGATCTGCTGGCTCGGCTACGGCGAGCGGGTCAAGGCCGGGCTGCGCTTCAACGAGATGGTCAAGAGCGGCGAGCTCAAAGCCCCGGTGGTCATCGGCCGCGATCACCTCGACTGCGGCTCCGTGGCCTCGCCCAACCGCGAGACCGAGGCCATGAAGGACGGCTCCGACGCCATCGCCGACTGGCCGATCCTCAACGCGATGATCAACACCGCGTGCGGGGCCAGCTGGGTCTCGGTCCACCACGGCGGCGGCGTGGGCATGGGCTACAGCATCCACGCCGGCATGGTCGTGGTCGCCGACGGCAGCGAGGCCGCCCAGCGCCGGCTCGAGCGGGTGCTGACCTCGGACCCGGGCATGGGCGTGGTCCGCCACGTCGACGCGGGCTACGAGGAGGCGAACCGCTTCGTCCAGGGCACGGACGTGAAGATCCCCGGGGTCACCGTGCACACCGCGGCCGTGCCCGACGGGCCGCCCGCGCCGTCCGGAGACGCGGGTTGACCATGGCCGTCGCGCTGACCAAGGCCGCGCAGGTGCTGACCCTCGCCGGCGACCAGGCCCCGCGGGCCGGGGCCGCCATGGCCGAGCTGGCCATGCTCGAGCACGCCACCGTGGTCGTCGAGGGCGAGCGCATCGCCTGGGTCGGCCCCCACGCCGAGTTCGACGCCGCGCGCTTTCCCGGCGTCGAGACCCTCGACTGCGCCGGCAAGGTGTTGATGCCGGCCCTCGTCGACCCGCACACCCACCTGGTGTGGGCCGGGCACCGCCGCGACGAGCTCGAGCTGCGCCTGGGCGGGGCCGACTACGAGGCCATCTTCGCCGCCGGCGGGGGCATCCTGTCGAGCGTCCGCCAGACCCGGGCGACCAGCGAGGACGAGCTCTACGCCCAGAGCCTGCGCCGGATCACCCGGATGCGCGCGTGCGGGGCCACGACCTTCGAGATCAAGAGCGGCTACGGCCTGGACCTCGAGTCCGAGCTGCGCCAGCTGCGGGTCGCCCGGCGCCTGCGCGACGAGGCCGGCTTTCGCGTCAAGGCGACCTGCCTGGCCGCCCACGCCATCCCCCAGGAGGCCCGGGGCTCCCGAGCCGCGCGGGCGAAATTCATCGACGAGGTCTGCACCGTCATCCTCCCCGCCGTGGTCGAGGCCGGCCTGGCCGACTACGCCGACGTGTTTTGCGATCGCGGGGCCTTCACCAAGACCGAGGGGGCCATGGTCCTCGACGCCGCCCACGGCCTGGGCCTGTCGCTGCGCGTGCACGCCAACGAGTTCGGGCACACCGGCGGGGCCGAGCTGGCCGCGGAGTTCGGCGCGGCCTCGGCCGATCACCTGCTCTACCTGAGCGGCGAGGAGCGGGCGATGCTGCGCGAGGCCGGCGTGGTCGCGACCATGCTGCCCGGGACCTCCATGGTCCTGGGCAAGCCCTTCGCCGACGGCCGGGCCCTCGTCGAGGACGGCGTGCCCGTGGCCATCGCGACCGACTGCAACCCGGGCTCGTGCGCCTTCGAGAACCTCTCGATGGTCCTGGCCCTGGCCTGCTACGGCAACAAGCTCGCCCCCGCCGAGGCCGTGGTCGCGGCGACGCACAACGCCGCGGCCTCCCTGGGCCTGGCCGGCGAGGTCGGGCGCCTGGTCGAGGGCATGAGCGCGGACCTGCTCGTGCTCGAGACCGACGACTACCGCGATCTCGTCTACCACGCGGGCTCACCCCTCATCGGGGCGGTCTACTCTCGCGGCGAGCGCGTGGTCGGCTAACGGCTGAGAATAGTCAGCTCTCGTCCATCTGCGCTCGAATCGCCTCGGCGATCACCGTCGAGAGATCCGCGAGGCTGCGCTCGCCGGGCTCGACCCCCACGACCAGCCCGGCGACCGCCGGCTGGTCGGACTCGCCGCTCACGCGCTCGGTGACCATGGCGCGCCCGTCGAGGGTCCCGAGGATCACCGCGAGGCGATCGCTCGCGCCTTCACCCTCGCAAAAGCCCCGCACGCGCCAGGCGACCATCGCCGCCTCCACGGGGTCGGCGCGGAACACCTCGAAGACCGTCCCGCCGTCGAGGCGGATCCGGACGACCGGAAGGGTCGCGCGCTCGGGCGGGATGCCGCGGGCCAGGCCCTCGAGCGCAGGCCACAGCCGGCTGGCGGCGTGTTTTGGATCGCTCACCCCTGCAGCGTGCCTCTCGACCCGGGACCTGTCCATCCTCCGACCTGGAATGAAGCCGAGCTGCCCGAGTTGGCAGGCCCGTGCCCAGCCGCGCCCTCGAACTCGCGCACGACCCGTCCCCCGACGCCGCCGAGGTGGACCATACTGACTCCCCCATGGCCGACGAGCGCCGCTACTCGAGCGAGGAAGTCGCCCTGGTCCTGAGCCGGGTCGCGGAGCTCTCGGTCGCCGAAGGCGACGGGCTGACCCAGGCCGAGCTGAGCCAGGTCGTCCGCGAGGCGGGCCTCGATCCTGCCCTGGTCAGCCGGGCCCTCGTCGACCTCGACGCGAACCGGCGCGCCGAGGCCCGGAGCCTGGGCCTGCGCGTGCTCGCCTTTCGGCGCTGGCGCTTTCGCGGCTTCCTCGACGCAGGCCGCATCGAGCACGCCGCGGTCCTCGTCAACCGCAGCGTGGGCTGCGTCGGAGAGGTCCACGGCGGCGTCGGCCTGAGCTGGTTTGGGCGCCACGTGAGCGTCTCGGTCATGCCGGTGCCGGGGGCGGTGGAAGACGCGGACGGATCCGTCGAGCTCGAGCTGGTGATCCAGGAGAAATTCCGCAACACCGCCAACGGCGTCGTGGGCCTGAGCGCGACCATGTCGATGCCGATGATCATGATGGGCATGTCCCTGGTCTTGGGGGGCGTGCTCCCGGCGGCCTTGCTGCTCGGCGGCCCGCCGCTGGTCTACTGGTGGTTCAGCCGGCGCCACAACAGGCGCGTCGACGAGACCGAGGCCAGCTTCGAGGCCCTCGGGGCGGAGCTTCAGACTTTGTTCGCGGCGCCCAGGTCGGCCAAGGCCCTGGGCGCGGCGGAGGCTTGAGCGACGAGCGCTACGAACCCCCACTCACCCCTACTTTGGCTCAGACTTCCAGCAGCGGCCGGACCTCGCGGGCCCAGGTCTCGAGGTTGTCCGCGGCGTTTGTGACCTCGATACCCAGCTGACGCGCGACCTTGGGCAAGGTCCCCTCGAGGGCCTGACGGGCGGCCCGCAAGCGCGTGCGGATCGTGCCCTCGGGCAGGCCGTAAAAGCGGGCCAGGTCGCCGCCGCGGAGCTCCTCCCAGTAGTAGAGCTCGAGTAAAATTTGTTGCTCGAGGGGCAGGGCGCGCAGGGCCTCCAGCAGCAGCTTGTGCTCGTGGCGGCGGGCCAGGATGGTGCTGCCCCCGGGCGCGAGGTCGGCCACGGCGCTGACCCCAAAGTCGAGCTTGTCGAGCTTGCGCGCCCGGGTCCGGTAGTGGTGCAGGAGCACGTTGCGGGCCACGCCGAGCAAGAAGGCGGCGAAGCGCTGGTCGTCGCGGAGCTGATCGCAGCGCTCGAGGCAGGTCAGCATGGTCTGCTGGGTGAGGTCGTAGTGCTCGTCGCCGACCTTGTTGCGGAAAAAGCGGGCCAGGCGGGTGTAGTGGCGGTCGAACAGGCGCGAGCCGGCCCGGGTGTCGCCGTCGCGCCAGGCGGCGAGGAGGGTCGCGTCGTCGTCGGCCACCGGGCACAGCATAGGACGGTGGCCGCCGCAGGGCCGCTCCCAGATTTTTTCGACTTTCTGCAATTGCGCCGTCGCGGGCCGGGAACCTTGCCAGGGAGGGCGCCGAGGCGCCTGAAGCTCGCCATGAACACCCAGACAGCAGACGGCCCGACGTGGCATCCTTCCCCTCTCTCTCCCTCCCTCCCCGCCGAAGCCTCGATGGACGCCACGGAGCGCGCTGATGGCCAAGAGCCCCCGCCCGGCCCGAGCGGAGCGGAGTCGATCGGGCGCCGGCTGCTGCGTCAGCGCATGTTCCCGGGGCACACGGACCCCATCGCCGTCGAGCGCTACGTGCTCCTGAGCTTCGCGGGCTCCGGGGGCATGGGCGAGGTCTACGCGGCCTACGACCCGGTCCTCGACCGCAAGGTCGCGCTCAAGCTCCTGCCCCACCACGTCGGCGGGGACGCGGAGCGCCGGGCTCGGCTGCTGCGCGAGGCCCAGGCCCTGGCCAAGCTCTCGCACCCCAACGTGGTCCAGGTCTACGGCGCGGGCGAGCACGACGAGCGCGTGTTCATGGCCATGGAGTTCGTCGAGGGCCAGACCCTGTCGGACTACCTGACGAAGGCGCGGCCCAGCGCTCGGGAGGTCCTCCAGCTCTTCGTCGTCGCCGGTCGGGGCCTGGCGGCGGCCCACGCCGCGGGCCTGGTCCACCGCGACTTCAAGCCCAGCAACGTGCGCATCGACGGCGAGGGCGTGCCGCGGGTGCTCGACTTTGGCCTGGTCCAGGGGGAGCCGGGCGAGCCGGAGGGCTCGGCGGCCGCGAGCGCCTCGCTGCCCGAGGCCGTGCGCGCCCTCGACGTGGAGCTGACGGCGACCGGGGCCTTCCTGGGCACGCCGGCCTACATGGCGCCGGAGCAGGTCGCGGGGGATCACGTCGACGCCCGGGCCGACCAGTTTGCTTTTTGCGTGGCCCTGGCCGAGGCGCTGACCGGGGCGCGGCCCTTCGAGGCCCCGAGCCTCGTCGAGCGCTGGGAGCGGATCCAAAACGAGGACACGATCGAGTGGCCGACCAAGCTGGGCGTCCCCCGTCGGGTGCGGCGGGCCATCGAGCGCGGGCTGAGCCGGGACCGGCGCGAGCGGTGGCCGTCCATGGACCTGCTCCTCGACGCCCTCGAGCCCCCGGCGCGCTTGCGCAGCCTGGGCCTGGCGGCGGCCATCGCCGCGCCGCTGGTCGCCGTGGGCGGCTGGGCGATCGTCCAGAGCTACGAGCGCGAGCTCGACAGCAGCGCCGAGCAGCTCGCGGTGGCCCAGGAGCAGACCGAGGCCGAGAGCGCCCGGGCCGAGCGCTCGGACGAGGCCAAGGCCCTGCTCGGGCGGGCGCAGCGGGCCGTGCGGGTCCACGACCTCGCGCGCAGCCCCGGCCGCGAGCTCGAGGCCCTCGCCCTGGGTGTCGAGGTGCTGGGCGAGTACGCCGAGGCCGGGGAGGCCGAAGGCGAGGACTACGAGGCGGCGGTCCACGGGCTGAGCCTGGCCCTCGACGGCATGGTCCCGGTGGCCGAGCTGGACGCGGGCGCGGCCGGGTCGCGGACTCACCGGCTCGTGGCCAAGCTCGCCCTGTCCGCGGACGGCGAGACCCTGGTGACCACGCCGATGCTGCACCGTCGGCGGGCGCGGGGAGGCTCGGGCGAGCTCGAGCGCATCGGCGAGAACACCCTCGAGCTGTGGTCGACCTCGCCGCCCGCCCTCGAGCGCAGCGTTGACCTGGGCCGGCTCGAGCTGGGCGTGCGGGCGCCGGTGCTGAGCGCCGACGGTCGCCGGGTGGCCGTGAGCTCTGGGGATCGCTGCGCGGTCTATGCCGTCGACAGCGGCGAGTCGCTGCAGGAGCTCGAGGGCTGCACCGACCCCCACTTCTCGACGGACGGCGCGACCCTCTTTGGCCAGGTCCCGTGCGCCGATCCGGACCTCGCCGGCGAGCGCGATCCGGCCTGCGCCGTCGCGGCCTGGTCCGTCGACAGCGGCGAGCGTCGCTGGAAGCGGGCCCTCGCGGGCCGCAGCGCGGCGCTCCTGAGCGCGCCGGCGAGCGCTGGCGTCATCGTCCGCGAGGACTTTCGCGGCGGGGAGGCGCTCGCCCTGCGGGCGATCGAAGACGGCGCGACGCGGGTCCGCTTCCAGCGGGAGGGGGCCGGGGCGCCGCCGAGCTCCCGGGCCCACGCGGCCCACCTCGCCCTGTCCGGCGACGGCTCGACCCTCGCGGCCGTCGAGCACGACGCAGACGGCCGCGTGGCGGTCTGGGATCTCACCGAGCTCGGCGACTTGGCTGACCTGAGCGGCTCCGTGACCCTCGAGGGCCGCGTCGTCGAGTCCGTCGCGCCCACGAGCTGGGGCTGGTGGTTCTCCAACCTCGCCCTGTCCCACGACGGCAGCGAGCTGCTCACCCACGGCCGCGGCGCGGGCCTGGGCCTGTTCGACCTCGAGCGCGACCGCGTGCTCCATGCCCAGTCCTGGGGCAGCTCCACGGTCGCCGCGTTGCCCTCGGGCTGGCTGGGGATCAGCGGCAGCGAGTGGCTCGAGCTCCCGCGCCCCGAGTCGCGCCAGCCGGCCACGCCCGCGCGCCAGCTCGTCGCCAGCGCGGACGGGCGCTTCGTCGCCACCGTGTCCGACCTGGGCGCGAGCTTGTGGACGGCCGAGCGAGCCGCCGCGCCCGAGGTCTGGCCCGCGCCCGAGGGCGAGGAGCTGATCGCCTTCGACGGCGAGCGGGCGGTGACCCGCGGGGAGGGGCAGCGCTACCGCGTCTACCCGCGCAGCGGCGAGGGTCCCGTGCGTGAGGACGACAGCCTCGCGGGCATCTACCCCGTGATGCTCGCGGCCGAGCGCGTGGACCGGGCCCTGGTTCAGCTCGACGGCCACGTCGAGGTCCGCGAGCTCGGGGGCTCGACGCTGTGCCGCCTGCCCGGCGACCCCGGCCTGGCCTGGACCATCAGCCGCGACGGTCGCCTCGCGGCCCGGGACAGCGGCGAGCGGGTCGACATCTGGGAGGTCGACAGCTGCCGTGAGCGCGAGCGCGTGGCCTTGCCCTCGGAGATCTACGTGCTCCAGACCGTGACCAACGCGGGCGCGCTGCACCTGCGCACCGGCCACGGCCACAACCTCATCCACCACGCCGACGGCAGCGAGCAGATCATCGACCAGGGCTGCGCCTACGACCAACCCACGGCCTACGCGACCTTGTCTCCCGACGGCGCGCTGCTCGTGGGCAGCTGCGACGCCGAGGCGCCCGAGACCAACCCCGGCCAGCTGTGGTCGACGGACACGGGCGAGCCCCTGGGCACCCTGGATCTGCGCGAGTACAGGGGGGTCCCGCGCTTTAGCGCCGACGGTGGCGCCCTGGTGTTCGGCGTCGACACGCGCCGGGTGGCGATCGTCGACGTGGCCACGGGCCGCGAGCGCTTCCGGGTCCTCGGTCGCCTCGGCCACGGGGGCAAGCCGGAGTGGGTCGGCGACGCGACGCACTTCGAGCTCGCCGTGTTCGACGGGGGCATCGCCCGCATGCCCCTCGAGGTCGAGGGCCTCGTGGACGCGGCGTGCTCCGTGCTCGGGCGCAGCGAGCTCGCCGAGCGGGCCGCGACGCCCTGCGCGGCGGACTGAACTGCGCGCAGGACGCCCTCGTTCCACTCATGGAACGGGGACTCCGCGGCCGTCTCCCGGAGGCGGCCGCGGCCCTTCGGCTCGGGGTGTCTGCGCGGATAGGACAAAGCCATGCGCCCTCGCCTTGCCTTGCTCGCCACCCTCACGCTCCCGTGCCTGGCCGCCTGCACCATGGCCAACCCGCTGTTTGACTATTACGAGATCAGCGGGGACGAGACGGGCCTCGACGAGGGCCTGGGCGACGAGGCGGGACCCGACTCCGAGGACGGCCCTGGGGCCTCGGGCGGCAACGCCAACGAAGACGCCGGGGGCGAAGACGCGGCCGACTCCGAGGGCCTCGCCTGCGAGCCCGAGCTCGGCGAAGCGCTCGCGCCCATGTTCGGCGACCCGGTGCTCCTGTCCGAGGTCTGCCAGCCCTACATCGACGTGCAGGTCAAGGTGTTCGCCAAGCAGAGCGGCCAGTGGATGGCCGGCGCGTGCCCGAGCGGAGACTGCTCGGACTGCGACCCCGACGACCTCCACCCCCTCGGCATCCTCGGCCTGCCCCTCGAGCAGATCCTGCCCGCGCCTGTGCCCACCGAAAACGACGTCGCCGTGGCCTGCTACGAGGTCGAGGCGGCCCACCCCGCGGGTAAGAGCGACGCTTGCTACTACGAGACCGTGGCGATCTGGGAGGCCGGCGAGGACTACGAGCCGCCGCTCGTCCTGGCCGTGCGCGACGCCTCCGAGCTCGGGCCCAAGGCCGCCGCGAGCCTCGAGGGCTGGTGGCCCCAGATCGCCGTCGAGGGCGAGCCCTGTGGCTGCGACGCCCTCGCGGGCGTGCCCTGCTGCCTCGACGAGGACGGCGTGCAGACCTTCGGCTTCGACCTGAG
This sequence comes from Plesiocystis pacifica SIR-1, assembly GCF_000170895.1. GTDB lineage: Bacteria > Myxococcota_A > Polyangia > Nannocystales > Nannocystaceae > Plesiocystis > Plesiocystis pacifica. The sequence goes on from NZ_ABCS01000009.1 coordinate 61,509, forward strand.
CGAGGCAGGCGGTGCCGTCGTCGGGCCCATGGACCCGCCCGCGAACATCCAGCTCGACGGCTACGACTACACCTTCGTGCCCGCCCAGGCCCAGGCGGGGGTCAGCTGCGGCGTGGACGAGCTGTCGTGGGCGATCTTCCGGGAGCCTTCCTACTGAGGGCGTAGAGTCGGGGCCGTGAAGGCCCTGAAGCTCCTCATCCTCGGCGGCACCGGCGGTGTCGGCCGACAGCTCGTCGCCCAGGCGAGCGCGGCGGGCCACGAGCTGACCTTGCTCGTGCGACCGACGACTGCTTGCGAGGTGCCCGAGGGTGTCCGCGTGCTCCGGGGTCTGCTCGACGAGCGCCCGCGCCTCGACGAGGCCATGGCCGGCGCGGACGCGGTGCTGTCGTGCATCGGCATGCAGCGCGCGAACCCGGCGAACCCGTGGTCTGCCTCGCGCTCGCCGGAGGATCTGAGCTCCGCGACGGCGAGGTTGATCGTCGCGGCGATGCGCGAGCACGGCGTCCCGCGGATCGTCGCCGTGAGCGCGGCGGGGGTGGGCGACAGCGCGGCCCAGCTCAACCTGGTGATGCGCTTTTTCCTGGCGACCTCGATGATCGGCACGGCCTACGCCGACCTCGCGCGCATGGAGGCGGTCTACGCCGAGTCCGGCCTCGACTGGCTCGCGCCCCGACCCACGCGGCTCATGGACGGCGCGGCCACGGGGCGCGTCGCCGTGGTCGAGCGCTTCGGTACGCGAGCGGCGATCACCCGGGCCGACGTCGCCCGCTGGATGCTCGACGCGTTGTCCGTGCCCAGCTGGCCCGACCCGAGCTGGGGCGGCCGCACGCCGCAGATCTCGGCCGAGAGCTGAGCTCAGCGGTAGGGATCCGTCGGCGCGCTCGCCAGGGCGTGCTCGAAGCGCTTGAGCGCGAGGATGGTCCGGTGCAGCTCGGCCCACATCATGTCCAGGTCCGGCGCCTCGGCCCACAGCACCTGCTCCCACACGTCGTCGGTGCGGTCGCAGCCGTAGAGCAGCTTGCGAAAGGGCTGGACCGAGAGGCCGAGCTCGGCGAGCAGGCGGCGCTCGTCGGCGTCGAGGCGCTGGAGCGAGCGGAGCCAGGCCCAGATCGACAGGCGGATCTCGTAGAGGGCCGCGTCGTACTCGTCGCAGCGCTGGCGTCGGGCCCAGGGGGTCTCGGACAACAGCGGCGCCCGGACCCGGCGGATCGGCAGCTCGAGCTCGATGCGCAGCTGGTGGGCCTGGCTGGCGATGCTCGCCAGGCGCGGGGAGATGTGCTCGGGCAGGCGCAGGGGCTCGCCGTTGGCCTCGTCGAGCTCACGGGCGATGGCCTGCTCGCGCTGGTGCCGTTGCCACCAGCGGTAGCCCACATATGCGGGGATCGCAGCCCCGCTCGCGGTGGCCAGGGCCCAGCTCACGAAGGCCCACCGCCTCTCATGTCCGCGCACATCGCCACGAGATCAACATGATCGACAACCGCGCTGATCTCAACTCGCGGACCCCCTCGCGCCCGCCCATCGGGTGCCATGGGAGCTTCGCCCCAGCCGCGGCCGTGAACGCGGGGAGGTCGGTGGCCTTTGGACCGTGAAAACCCTGCGAGGGGGACCCGGATCGTCGGGCTCGAGTGGGTCAGGACGCCTCGATGTCCGGGCGACCTGGGGCGACTACGCCCCGCGGTCTCGCTTTTGTATGCTCCAGCGGTGCACCGCCTCCACGCCTGCGTCTTCGCATCGCTCTTTTTGACCCTGGCTTGCTCGCAACCCAGCGCAGGAGGCGCTTCTGGGGACACGAAGGCAGAAGCCGGCGAGGCCGACAAAGCCGAGGCGGGCGAGGAGGCCGAGGCCAAGGCCGACAAAGCCGAGGCGGGCAAGGGCAACGAGGCCGACGACGAGCGGGCGCAGCTTCTGTCCAACGAGGTCCTCGACCTGACCAAGATCCTGCGCAAGTCGCCGGAGGAGGCCGAGAAGGTGCTCGGGACGCCCAAGGAGCAGGCCCAGCGCGAGCGCTCTTGCGTCCGCTTCGTGCCCGAGCGGACCTTCTTCAAGTGCAACCACGACACGCGGATGTACGACCACGACAAGGTCAGCTCGGTCCGCGTCGAGTACCACGACGGCTTCGCCTCGGTGGTCGAGATCATCGGCCTGCCGGGCTCGGGCGGCTTTAGCTACGACGCCGCCCTGTCCCTCGTGGGCCTGGTCTTGCCGCGGGAGCCCAAGCACGAGAACCCGCCCGCGACCAACGACCCCGACGCCGTCATCGACGTGTGGGCGTGGGGCAACAGCAGCGCCCGGCTCGTCGTCGACGGGCACCAGTTCCGCGTGCGGGTGTCCGTGGTCAACGGCGAGTGGTTCCGGGCCAAGGTCGAGGTCATCGACAACTCGCCGCTGAGCGAGGACGAGAAGAGCCGGATCATGACCGCCAAGGGCGAGGGCGAGGGCGCGTCTTCGGAGGCGCCCGGGACCCCGGCCGCGCCGAGCCCCGAGGCAGCCCCCGCCGGCTGAGCGGCGCGACATGCCCGAGCGACCCACCCTGTCCACCGCGCGCCTCGTCCTGCGCCCCTTCGCGCTCGCGGACGCGGCCGAGGTGCAGCGCCTCGCCGGGGACGACCGGATCGCCGCGACGACCCTCAACGTCCCGCACCCCTACGAAGACGGCATGGCCGAGGCGTGGATTTCCACGCACCAGCCCCAGTTCGAGGCCGGCAAGCTGCGCAACTTTGCCATCACCCTGGTCGGCTCGGGCGAGCTCGTCGGCGCCATCGGCCTGGCGATCGATCCGGACACGAAGATCGGCGAGCTCGGCTACTGGGTGGGCGTGCCCCACTGGGGCAAGGGCTACTGCACCGAGGCCGCTCGCGCGGTGATCCGGCACGGCTTCTCGGTTGGACTCCAGCGCATCCACGCCCACTACATGGCCACGAACGTCGCCTCCGGCAGGGTCATGGAGAAGATCGGCATGACCCGGGAGGGGACGCTGCGTCAGCACGTCGTCAAGCGAGGCGTACGCCACGACGTGGTGTGGTTCGGGATGCTGGCGTGCGAGCTCGAGGAGAGCTAGGCGCGGGCCGCCAGCTGCGGCACGGGCACCAGGGCTGAGCCCAGGCCGAGGGCGAGGGCGAGGACCACGAACGCGGCGGCGACCGGCGTGGCCTGGAGCGCGCCGAGGAAGGTGGCGTGCTCGCTCGGGGCGGACAGGAAGTAGGTCGCCCAGGTCGCGGCCGCTGCGGTGCCGCCGAGGATCCAGGAGCCCTGCCAGGCCCTGGGGCTGCCGGTCGCGGTGGTCGAGCGGATGCCGATCGAGGCCATGCTGACGACGCCCGCCGCGAGCAGCAGGGCCCCCGCGAAGCCGCCGCTGTCGGCGTGCTGGGCCACCCAGTAGCGGTGCACGAGCGCGCAGGCTCCGAGCACGGCGGTCGAGCACAGCGCGGCGTGGAGGTAGACGGCTCGGGCCACGTTCACGGCGGGGACCGGGAGCACGGACCACGCCCGGCCAAAGCTCCCGCTCTCGAGCCACTGGCTGCCCGCGACCCGCGTCGACAGACCCAGGGGCCTCGCCCCGGCGATCAGGGCCGCGGCCACGACGAGGGTCGTGGCGACGATGGCCAGCTGCTCCCCGGAGCCGTCGGAGCCGTTGGCGAGCAAGGGCGCGGCGAGGACCGCTCCCCAGCCGAGGCCGCGCAGCGAGGCCCGACCAAGGCCGCGCAGGAAGTCTCCGCGCAGCGCGGCCAGGGGCGAGGCGGCGCGCAGCCGGGTCAGCTCGGGGCGCGGACCGAGCTGGCGCGCCGAGCTCGACGCGACCCACGGCGAGGGGCCGCGGACGAGCACCAAGAGCCCCGCGCTGACTCCGACCACGCAGTAACCGAGCAGCGAGTTCGCGCCCGGGAGCGAGAGGCCGATGAGCACGAGGGTGGGCGCGGCCAGCCAGCGCACAGCCATGCGCCAGCCGAAGGGCTGCTCGCGGTCGAGGCTGGCCAGGAACAGGTGCGGCAGGGCCATCGCGCCCAGGGCCGCGCCCATGGTCCCGAGGATGGCCAGGCCGCGCTCGAGGCCTACCTCCGGCGACTCCGCGAACACCACGCTCGCCGAGAGGATCAGCAGCGCGGCGGGGATCAGCACGGCGACCAGCACCGCGAGGGCCTCGGCGAGGGCGCGGACCCGCGGCCCGAGGGGCAGCGTCACGGCCGAGGTCCGGTCGTCGCGTTGGCCGAGGCTCAGGCCCAGGGACCAGCGCGCGAGGGGGACGAAGAGCAGGGAGAACGCGAAGGCCGCGGGGTCGGGCCCGGCCGCGAAGGCGTGGGGGGCGTGGCGCGAGAACATCTGCATGGCCACCATGGGCAGGCAGTTGGCGAGGGCCAAGAGCGCGACCAGGCCCCCGCGGGTGGTGCCGATCAGCCGCAAGGTCACCCAAAAGTGGTGTACGAGGCCGTTCACGACGCCGCCTCCATGCCCGAGGCGCGCAGCACGAGCAGGGTCTCCTCGAGGGACTCGCCGTCCTGGACGACCTCGTCCGTGGGCCCGCTGGCGGCGACGCGGCCGTCTTGGAGCACCAGCAGGGCGTCGGCGATGCGCTCGACGTCCGCGAGCTGGTGGGAGCTGATGATCACGCTGCGCGTGGGGTCCCGGGCGACGCTCAGCACGGCCTCGAGCACGGCCCGGCGCGCGCCGAGGTCCAGGCCCGTGCCGGGCTCGTCGAGCACGACCACGTCGGGGCGGAAGGCGAGGGCGGCGATGATCCGCACGCTCGTGCCCTGGCCGCGGGACAGGTCGCGGACGCGGACCCGCGGGTCGACCCGAAAGCGCGCCAGCAGCTCCTCGACCAGGGCCTCGTCCCAGCTCGCGTAGTAGCCCGAGAGCATGCGGAGCAGGCGAGCGACGCTGAGGTCGAAGAGCGGCCGGTCGTCGCTCATGAAGCCGGCGCGGGAGCGGACGAACATGGGCTCGGCGGCGGGGTCGCGGCCGACCACGCGGACCGTGCCCTCCGTCGGCCGGATCAGGCCCGCGAGGCAGTCGATCAAGGTGGTCTTGCCCGCGCCGTTGGGGCCGACGACGCCGACCACGGAGCCCGGGGCGACGGTCCACGCCGGGATGCGCAGGGAGAAGGCGCCGCGATCGATCCGCAGCCCTCGAATGTCTACGAGGTGTGTCTGACTCATTGCTCGTTCTCCAGTTCGGTCAGCAGGGCACGGACGATGGGCGCGAGCTCCTGGGCGCTCAGGCCCAGCCCTCGCGCCTGGTCGAGGGCCGCACGCAGGGCGGCCTTGCCCTGCTTGCGCAGCGCGGCCCGGCTCGCGGTGGTCACCGTGTCCGCGACGAAGGTGCCCCGCCCTTGCTTGCGCACCACCAGCCCCGCGCTCTGCAGCTCCGCGTAGGCGCGGCGCACCGTGATCAGCGAGACCAGGACCTGGCCCGCGAGGTCGCGGTAGGAGGGGAGCTGGTCCCCCGCGCGGAGCTGTCCGGTGCGCACGAGCGCGGCGATCTGATCGACGATCTGCCGATAGAAGGGCACGCCCGAGGCCTGACTCAGGGTGATGGGAAGCTGTGACATGCTCTGTCGGTGTGCATACATATATACACAGCTTGGCCAGGCCGCAAGCACTTTAAAAAACGCGAGCGCCCCTGGGGACGCTCGCGTTCGGTCTTGGAGAGGGGTCGGGTTCAGCCGCGGGCCAGCAGACCCTCGACCAGCGCGGGGACCCAGCGCGTGCCGGCCCCGTGCAGCCACAGCCCCTTGTTCTTGCGCGCCCGGTCGCAGGCGTGGTCGGAGAAGGGGTTTTGCCCGGGGTTGATGTCGATGATCGCGGCGTCGCGCTCGAGCGCCGCGGCCGACATGTGATAGGGGATCGCCGCGGCCCCCGAGGTGCCCACGACCACGATCAGGTCGCACTCCCCCGCGGCGCGCAGGGCCGAGTCGGAGCGGAACAGCTCCTCTTCGTAGTACTCGTCGAACCACAGCACGTGGGGGCGAGTCCGGCGGCCGTCGTCGGCGACGAGCAGCTCCCACATGGCGTCGGTCATCGGGTCATCCTTTTGCACCCGCGGCATCGCCTCGGGGATCGGGACGGGGGTCCGATCGCCCTCGATGGGCCGCATGTAGTCGGTGTTGCCGTGGACCTCGATGGTCCGCTCGCGGCTGTTGCCCGCGCGCAGGTGCAGGCCGTCGACGTTTTGCGTGACCAGGCAAAAGCGCTCGCCCAGCGCCTGCTCGAGGCGGACGAGGGCCTCGTGGGCGGGGTTGGGCGCGGCGGCGTTGCACACCCCCTTGCGGTAGAGGTACCAGCGCCACACCTCTTTGGGCAGCTTGCCGAAGGCCTCGCGGGTCGCCAGCTCCTGGGGGCGGTACTCCTTGGCGCCGACGGTCCAGTAGCCCTCGGGGCCGCGGAAGGTCGGGATGCCGCTCTCGGCCGAGATGCCTGCGCCCGTGGTCACGACGACCTTGGGCTTCGCGGGCAGGCTATCCAAGAGCGCGCCGAGGCGCGCTTCGAGCTCGGCGTCGGTGAATTTGAACTCGCTCGCGTTGGCCATGCCGCGAAGTGTACATGGAACACTTAGGCGCGCCAGGAAAAAATCCGGGGGGACGGCCGGTCGCTCTGGAAGCTCGGATGTTCGGCATCGAGCCAAGGCGAGCCGCGAGGCTGACGAGAGCGCCTCGCTCCAAAGGTCAGCCAGCGCGCAGGGTGCCAGCTGGTTGGGCTTTGGGAACACTGCGGCGCATCTTCGTCACCCAAAGGAGAGAGTCGAAGGAGTATCGTGAGCCCGTACTGCGTCGCTTTGCTCGGGCGCCCCTCCTCGGGGTGTCCGGCGCTGGCGCGTACCCGCGAGTACTGACCATGACCACGCCCACCCTCCCTCAAAACGACTCGTCCGCCGACCAAGCCGAGCGCGCCCGCGCCCTCGCGTGGGCCAAGACCCAATACAAGTGGCGGCACTCCTTCACCTACCCCGACGGCAAGGTGCTCGAGCCCATCGCGATCCTCGAGGTCACGGACGAGCTGCCGCTGCCGGCCACGGCCGAGCCCGACCTGATCCAGATCTTCGACGTGCTCACGCGGCTGATCGCCGTCACCGGCAACGCCCTGACCCGCCTGGGCGACGTGTTCGGCATCGGGGCCGTGGAGTTCGACCCGCCGCCCCCGGAGGACTTCGACCCCGGCGCGAGCGAAGACGAGGGCAAGGAGAGCCTGCTCGACCGGGCCCGCAACGCGGTCGAGGACGCGGTCGAGGGCGCCCTCGACCGGGCCGAGAAGGTCGTCGATCGGGTGTCCGCCGTGGCCGAGGACCTGCGCGGCGTGAGCACCGAGGCCGGCGGCTTCGTCCGCAAGCTGAGCGCCTACCACGAGGAGGCCAAGGCCCTGCAGAGCTCGCTCCACGAGGCCATGCAAGGCGACAGCGACGCCCGCAACGAGGCCGCCGGCAAGGCGCGCAAGGGCGTCGTCGACTTGATCTGCAAGATCCTGAAGCACCTGTTGGCTGAGGCGGCCATCGAGCTGCTGACCAAGGCCGGGCTCTACGGCACCGCCCCCGAGTTCGCGGCCTTCGCCCGCCAGTTCCAGACCCTGGTCGTGCCCGAGGTGTCGTCGACGACCCTGACCGACGCCGAGTTCGCGCGCATGCGCGTGGCCGGGCCCAACCCCCTGCTGCTCTCCGGCGTCGACGCCTTGCCCGACAACTTCCCCGTCGACGCGGCGCGCTTCGAGGCCCTGACCGGCGTCGCCCTGGCCGACGCGCTGGCCCAAAGGCGGGTCTACGTCGCGGACTGGGCCCCGCTCACGGCCATGACCCCGGGCTCCTTCCCGGCCGGGCGCAAGTACGTCAGCCCCGGCCTGGCTCTGTTCGCCGCCGTCGGTGAGGGCCGCAAGCTGACCCCCGTGGCGATCCAGTGCGGGCAAGAGCCGGGCAACTCCACGCCGGTGCACTACGCCGACGACGGCGACGTGTGGGAGCTGGCCAAGCTCCACATCCAGTGCGCCGACGGCAACTACCACGAGCTGATCAGCCACCTGGGGCTGACCCACCTGCTGATCGAGCCCTTCGCGGTCGCGACCCACCGCAACCTGGCCCAGACCCACCCGCTCTTCCTGCTGCTCTTGCCCCACATCCAGGGCACGCTGTTCATCAACGAGTCCGCGATCACCTCGCTGATCGCCCCCGAGGGCGTGGTCGACATGCTGCTCGCCGGGGCCATCGAGTCGGACTGGGCCGTGGTCGCCAACGCCCTCGGCGGCCTCGACTTCAACGCGCACATGCTCCCCAACGACCTGAAGGCGCGCCAGGTCGACGACGCCGAGGCCCTGCCCAACTATCCCTACCGCGACGACGCCCTGCTGATCTGGAACGCGACCCACGAGTGGGTGCGCAACTACCTGGCCATCTACTACAACGACGACGCGGCGATCATCGCCGACTCGGAGCTGCAGGCTTGGTTCGCCGACGTGAGCGCCACGGACGGGGGCACCGTCGTCAGCCTGGGCGAGCCGCCCAGGGACGACCCCAGCGGGCCCAAGGGCATCTACACCTTCGACTACCTCGTCGACGTGGTCACCATGTTGATCTTCACCGGCAGCGCCCAGCATGCCTCGGTCAACTTCCCGCAGCTCGACATCATGAGCTTCACCCCGGCCATGCCCCTGGCGAGCTACGCCCCGCCGCCGACCCAGACCGGCGGGGACCTGCCCGAGGACGCCCTGCTCCAGAACCTCCCGCCCCTGCAGATGAGCCTCGTGCAGCTGATCATCGGCGACCTCCTGGGCGGGGTCTACTTCACCCGCCTGGGCGAGTACGACCGCCACGAAAACGAGCCCTACTTCTCGGACCCGCGGGTCCGGGAGCCGCTCGCGTCCTTCCAGGCGGAGCTGACGAAGATCGAGCGGACGATCGGCGCGCGCAACCTCGAGCGGGCGAACTACCGCACGCTGCTGCCCTCGCGGGTGCCGCAGAGCATCAACATCTGATCGCCGCGAGCCCAACGACAAAGGGCCGCGAGCATGCTCGCGGCCCTTTGTCGTTTTGGCGGCCCAGCCCCTCGCCCGGGTTGCCCATGCCGCCCATGCCCTCGCAGTCCCCGCCCTCCATGCGGGAGCAAGAAGGAAACAGCGAATCGGCAGCTCGTTTCAGTTTCGCGAATCACCGGCGTCTAGCGGGACCTCCCATGTGCGCATTTGGTCGCGACTGGGCGCTCGGTCGGGCATGTCGTCGAAGAACAGCAGCGCGTTCGTCACGTAGGCGAAGTCGTGCTCGTTTTGATGGCGGTGCAAGGGGTTCCAGGCGAACAGCAGGACCCGGCCGTCACCCACGGGCACGTCGAGGAGGGCGGCTCGGCGCTCGATGGCCTTGGGCTTGGTGACGATGCCCGAGCGCGCGAGGGGGACCTTGGCGCTCGCGGTTGACGGGCTCGGGGGCTCGGTAGGCTCGGCAGCTTCGGGCTCGGCGGGCGCGTCGCCCTCGAGCTCGGCGAGGGCCTCGGGCTCGGCGGGGATGTCGGCTTTGCGGTCGGCCTCGCGCTGGGCGTCGACGTGGGTCTTGGTCCCGAACTGCACGACCGTTCGTCCCCAGTCCCAGTCGCGCACGGCGTAGACCGGGAGGTTGCCGCGGAACACCCAGTCGACGGCCTCGTAGCCCCAGGCCAGGGGGTGGTCGGGGCGCAGGCGCTTGGTGGTCAGGTGCGAGCCCGGGGTGCCGCCGGGGTCGAGGCTGCGCACGCCCGGGGCCAGGCCGCCGTCGGCCGCGAGCACGCCCGCGCTGCCCAGGCACACCAGGGTGCCGCCGGAGCGCACGAAGGCCTCGAGCTCGCCGAGGCCGGCGAAGCCCATGCCGCCGGTGATGTCCGGGGAGCTGTCGACGACGCCGTGAGAGGGGAACTCGGGGGTGGTGGTGTAGGCCAGCGGGCCCCACTTGGTGTCGACGCCGTGGACGATGTCGGCGAAGCGCATGCCGCCTTGGCTGGGCACCAAGATCAGGTCGAAGCGATCGGCGAGGCCGCCCGCGCGCAGGTCGTCCTTGTCGATGAGCGTGAACTCGACCCCGAGCTGCTCGAGGGTGTAGCGGGCCCAGCCCGAGTCCTGGGTGTAGCGCCAGGTGTGAAACAGGGCCACGCGCGGGCGGTTGACCTCGACGGTGGCCGCCTCGCCGGGTGCTTCGCCTTCGAGGGCGAGGGCGTCGAGCAGCAAGGGCGCGGTGTGGCGGGCGAGCTCGTCGCCCGCGAGGCCCTCGACGATGAGCGAGCCGGCGGGGTGACCCTGCCACGCCTCGCTCAGCGCCCGGACCTTCGCGGATTCGGGCAGGGCCCAGCGCAGCGTCGCGAGGCTGGCCTGGCCGCGGTGCTCGATGAGCCAGCGCGTGCCCGGCCCGCTCGGCGTGGCCGCCTGGGCTCCGAGGTGATCGTCGACGGCGGCGAGGTCGGCGACGGGGCTCAGCTGGCTGCCCTCGCCGGCGCCGTCGAGCGCGAGCACGGCGGGGTCGTCGATGGCCAGGACCTCGACGTCGAGCATCAGGTCGAGGGACCAGGCGACGTCGTCGTAGGGCGTGGTCTTGGCGCTGGCGGGGAAGGGCTGGGCCTGGAGCAGGGTCTTGGCGTAGTTGCGGTAGGGCTGGTCCATGCGCACGAGGTAGTCGCCGTCGTGCACGGTCACCGGCTCGCCGCCCTTGGCCGCGCGGAAGGTCTGGCCGGCCTCGCCCAGGCCCTGGACCTGGTGCAGCTCGATGCGGTGCAGCAACAGCAGCTCGAGCAGGCGCCGCGTCGCGCCGGCCTCGCTCGCTGCGTCGGCGTGGGCCGGGATCACGAAGGCGTGGGGCCGCTCGGTCTCGCCGGCCTCGAGGCTGTTGCTGCCCTTTTGCCAGAAGTTGAACAGCAGCTCCTCGCCGTGGCGCGCGGCCAGCTGCAGCGAGCTGAGCACGGCGGTCTGCATGTAGTTGGTGTTGTTGCGCAGGCTCCAGGTCAGGGTCTGGTCCGGGGGCCAGGCGCGGTACCACTGGCGCGAGTTGATGCGCGCGCCCGCGTAGCTGTAGTCGTCGAGCTCGCGCTCGAAGGTCTTGGGGCTGGAGTTGCCGAAGGTCTCGTAGAAGCGGCCCGTGGCGTTGTGGTTGTTGGAGACCCACAGGATGTAGCCGGGGTACCAGCCCGTGTAAAAGCCCCAGGTCCACACCCCCTGGAGGCCCAGCTTGGTCGCCGTGCTGACCTCGTAGCTGGCGATCCACTGCCACTCGGTCACGGTGATCGGATCGATGGTCTCGTTGTAGGGCCCGGTGCCCGTGGACACGTAGAGCAGGGGCACAGACTCGTGCAGGTCCAGGGTCAAGACCGGCAGGAACTCGTGGAAGGTGTCGGTGTAGTTGCGGGTCAGCGGCTGGGACTGCTGCAGGCCGTCGCGGTTGTTGTCGTGGGCCGTGTAGTCGCCCCAGTACGGCGCCATGTGTGGGGGGCTGTCGCGCCGCTCGGTCACGCCGGTGAGGTGGCGGTAGTACCAGTCGACCATGCGCGCGCGCCCGTCCATCTCGAGCACCGGGGTGATCAGCACGACGACGTTGTCGCGGATCTCTTTGATGTGGTCCTGCTCGCTGACGGCGAGGCGGTAGGCCAGCTCCATGACCATCTCGGGCGGCCCGGTCTCCGGCGAGTGCAGCCCCGCGGTCATCCAGTAGATCGGCGGCGTGTCCCTGGCCAGGGCCCGGGCGCGCTGCTCGTCGGTGACGCGCGGGTCGGCGAGCTCGCGGTTGGCCGCCTTGATCTCGTCGAGCTTGGCGAGGTTCTTCTTGCTGCCGATGGCCGCGACGATCATCTCGCGCCCGCCGTGGCTGCGGCCCATGGAGAACACCTGGACCCGGGGGCTCTCGTCGGCGAGGGTGCGGAAGTAGGCGTTGATGGTCTCGGGCTGGGTCAGCTCGCCGGGGGTGCCGATGCTGTAGCCCAGGGCCTGCTTGGGCGAGCTGACCCGCCGCGAGACCGGCAGGTGGTCGACCCACTCGCTGAGGTAGGTGGGGTCGGTGGTGTTGGCGTGGATGTCCCGGGCGTAGTCGACGTCGAGCTTGTCCTTGCCGCGGCGCGTCGGCAGCTGGGGCTCCGCGCTGCCTTCGCCCGCGACGGCCAGGCTCGAGCAGCTCAGCGAGCCGGCGGTGATGCAGGCCAGGCCGAAGGCGGCGACCAAGGACGTGGCGAGGGGCAGCGAGCGAGACACCCCCGCATGGGAGCGCGGGCGGGCGCCTCTGGTCAAGGGGGGAGCTCGCTACATTGCCAGCGGAAGGTCGCGGTGTAGCGCTGGGCGTGGAGCAGCAGGCCGTCGGCGGTGGGGCGGATCGATCGGAGCCCGCTCAGCGCGATGGGCACGTCTTCGACGGGTTCCCAGCTGTGGTCCGCTGGCGCTTCGCCGAGGTGGCGGTGCAGCGTCCAGCCCGAGAGCTGGGACTCGCCGAGCAGCCACGCGCGCCCCGTCGCGTCGTTGAAGGGGGTGTCGCCGCCGCTGACCGGGGGCTCGAACGGCGTCCACTGCCCCGTCGCGGGGTCGTAGCGGTGCAGCTCGGTGAAGGTCTCGTAGCTGTCGAAGCCGATGGAGTAGCGCACCCGAGCGACGATGTCGCGGGCCTTCGCGGTCGAGCCGACGCTGGTGACGTAGACGGACTCGAGGTTCGAGTCCGAGCTGGGCGCGTAGAGCTCGTCTTGCTCGGCGAGGACGGTCCAGCCCTGGTCCGCAGACCAGCGCCACACCTCGGCCCGGTCGGTCGCGACGACGAGCCCGTCGTTGAGCTCGGCCATGGACTCGATGGGCCGCATGTCGTCTTCGACCGTCAGCGTCGGGATCCAGCTCCCTTCGCCTTCGCCTGCGCTCGGCTCGAAGCGCCACAGCACGGCGGCGTTGGGGCCCTCGCGCTCGAACTCGGCGACGAGCCAGGGCGTGCGGCCCCAGGCCCGCAGGTCCAGGGCGCGGAGCTCGGCGACCGGTGGCTGCCAGGCCTGCCACAAACCCGCCTCGCCGTCGGCCCAGCGCCGCAGCTCGAGGGGGGCGTCGGGGTCGCTCGGGTCGGGCTCGACGAGCATCCACGCGCTCGCGGACCCGTCGGCGATGAGGTCGTCGATCTCCGGGGCCTCGGCGCCCGTCGTGGGCAGGGTGAACAGCTCGAACCACCGGCCCCGGTCGGTGGCTGGGTCGGCGCCGTCGAGCTCGAGGCCGTCGACGACGAACACCAGGGCGGCGGGATCCCAGCGCCACACCCTCGGCCCCTCGTAGTGCAGGGTCGCGTCGATGGCGTAGGCCGAGCCTGCTCGCCAGGGGGTGGACTCGAAGTGCAGGCGCTCTTGGACCAGGGGCGAGGAGTCGGCGTTTTGAACGCCATGGATCCACTGGTTTTGGGGCGTGGGCCCCATGGCCAGCTCGGTGCTCAACAGCTGCAGGGCCTCGGCCCGGCCCGCGACCACGAGGGGCGCCGCGGCCGAGGAGCGGAGCCCGAGGGTGCCGAGGTCGAGGAGGGCCTCGGCGCCCTCGGAGCCGCCGCCCTGCCAGCGCCACAGCTGGGGGGCCGCGTCGCCGCTTTGGGTCGTGAAGGTCAGCCCGGGGGCGTCCGCGGGCACTCGCTCGAGGTCGCCGCTGGGCCCCGGGACGACGCTCCATTCGCCCGCGGTGCTGCGCCGCGCGAGGGCGCCCTGGCCGATCGCCAGGACCTCGCCGGCCTCGACGTGGATCATCGCCGCCGCGAAGTTCTCTCCGCTCTCCTCGATGGTCCACTCGCCGTCGACGCGGTGGGCGAAGCGTCCAAACGCGCCCCCGACCCACATCTCCTCGCCCTCGGCCCACACGCTGGAGATGCCGGTGACGGTCACGGGCACGCTGACCCCGACCCAGCTCGAGCCCTGCCAGTGCAGCACGCTCTGGGCGTGGTCGCTGCTGTCGCCGACGAAGTAGGCCTCGCCCTCGGCGGTGATGACGACCTCGGCCTCGTCCGCGGTCAGGGTGTGGGTCAAGGTCTCGCCGTCCCAGTAGCCGAGCTCGTAGGAGCCGTAGAGCCACGCGTCGTCCGGGGCGCGGGCGAAGAGCTCGGGGTTGTCGAGCTCGAAGAAGCCCTCGCGCAGCTCGAGCGCTTCGCCGTCGAAGCTCAGCAGCGCGCCGTCGTGGCCGTAGGCGAGGAAGCGCTCGCCGTCGGACCACAGGGCGTCGAGCTGGGGGTAGCTGGTGCGGGCGTAGACCCAGCCGTTGCCTTCGAGCTCGGCGTCGGTGCACGGGGCGGCCTCGGACCCGGCCTCGTCACCGCTCGGGTCGACGGCGTCGGGGTTGCAAGCCAGCGCGAGCGAAGCGACGGCGAGTCCCACGTTGCGCCCCCAGTGTCCCCGGATCATGGCAGCCAGTGTAGCTCAGCGCGCCCGCCCGCCGAGGCGTCGGCGGTACTCCGCCGGCGTGAGCCCGACGAGCTCCGCGAACACCTTGCGCAGGGCCCCGGCGTCCTCGTAGCCCACGGCCCAGGCGATCTCTTGGAGGCTGTCCTGGCTCAGCTCGAGGCGCTCGCGGGCCTTGCCCACCCGCAGGTGTTGGAGGTACTCGCGGGTCCGCAGCCCGGTCGCCCGTTGAAAGCGGCGCATGAAGGTGCGCTCGCCCAGGCCCGCGCGCTTGGCCATCTTGGCCACGTTCACCGGCTTGCCGACGTTGCGCTGGAGCCAGCGCTGGACCTTCAGGATCTGCGCGTCGCCGTGGGTCAGGGTCGGCGTGAAGGTCCGGTAAAAGCGCTGCTCTCGGCCGCCGGGATCGACGAGGAAAAAGCGCGCCGTCTCGAGCATGGTCGCCGGGCCCAGGGTGCGCTCGACCAGGCACAGGCCCAGGTCGATCCACGCGAACAGGCCGCCCGCCGTGATCACGTCGCCGTCGTCGACGAGCAGGCGATCGCAGTCCAGCTCGACCTCGGGGTAGCGCTGGCCAAAGGCCTCGTCGAGGGCCCAGTGCGTCGTCGCGGGGCGGCCGTCGAGGAGGCCGATGTCCGCGAGCAAGAACGCCCCGACGCACACCGAGCAGAGCATGGTGCCGGCCTCGTGGCGGCGCAGCAGCCAGGCGCCGACGGCCTCGTCGATGGGCCCGGGCGGAGACTCGCCCAGGCTCGGGGGCAGGACCACGGCGGTCAGCGGCGTGTCGGGTTCGTCGAGGGCGGCCTGCTCGAAGCGCGAGACCTCGAGGCCGCTCGCGCCCGTGCGTCGCTCGTGCAGGCGCGCGGCCCAGGTGAACAGGTCGACGAGGCCGTAGACGGCAGCCCGCTGGGCCCCCGCGTAGTCGAGCACCCCGATGGTCACCGTCTCCGCCATGGCGCGCATGTTGTCATGTTTGGCCTCGATGTTGTCAGTTTTGAACCTAGACCAGCTGGAAGTGACAGAGCAGACTCCGGGCATGAGCAAGGCACTGATCGTCATCGACCTCCAAAACGACTACTTCCCCGGCGGCGCCTACCCGCTGTGGAACGCCGAGGGCACCCTCGCGCAGCTCGAGCGCGCGATCGGGGCGGCCCGCGACGCGAACATCCCGGTGATCCACGTCCAGCACGTCGCCGACCCCAGCGCGGGGCCTTCGCCCTTCTTCAACGCCGGCACCCCGGGGGTCGAGATCCACGGGGCGATCCGCGAGGCGGCCCCCGACGGCCCCGTGGTCGTCAAGGCCTTCGCCGACAGCTTCGAGCAGACCAAGCTCGAGGAGCTGCTCTCGGGCCTCGGCGTCACCGAGCTGCTCGTCGCCGGGATGATGACCCAAAACTGCGTCACCCACACCGCGATCTCCAAGGCGGCCGAGAAGTACGCCGTCAGCGTGCTCGCGGACTGCTGCACCACCGTCGACGAGATGCTGCACGTGATCGCGCTGCATGCCCTGTCGACGCGGGTGAAGCTGGTGTCCTCGACCGAGGCCATCGCGGCCTGAGGTCAGACCAGGCGCTCGTTGATGGTCGTCAGCCGCTCCCGGGCGCGCCGTCGGGCCTGCCCCGGCGAGTGCCCGAGGGCCGACTTGAAGGCCCGGGTGAACGCGGCCCGCGACGCGTAGCCGAGGGCGTCGGCGACCTCCTCGACGCTGCGCTGCTCGTCGCGCAGCCACTGCTCGGCGTGGCCCATGCGCCAGCGCGTGTAGTAGCGCATGGGCGAGACGCCGAGGCAGGCCTGGAAGCGAGCCGCGAACGCGCTGCGCGACAGGCCCACGGCCTTGGCCAGGCTGGCGACGGTCCACGGCTCTCGGGGGTCGCGGTGGAGCAGGTCGAGGGAGCGGCGGATCGGCGGATCACGCAGGGCGCGGAGCAGCCCCGGGGACTCCTCGTCGCCGCCGTCGAGCCACTCGCGGATCGCCCCGACGGCGAGGAGCTCGGCCAGGCGCGAGAGCACCAGCTCGCTCCCGGCCCCGGGCTGCGCCGCCTCGTCGACGAGCAGGGCGCTCAGGCCCGCGAGCCAGTCCGGGGCCTGCTCGGCCGAGAGCGAGAGCACCGGCGGCAGCGCGGGCAGCAGGGCGTTGAGCTCGAAGTCGAGGCCGCCGGTGAGCAGGTGGGTGACCGCGCCCGCGCCCCCGCTGCGGACGATGCAGCGCCCGAGCACGCTGTCCCACTCGAGCTCGGAGAGGGGGTAGACGGGCGTGCGCTTGCCGCTGGCGAGCTCGTGGGCGTCGCCCTGGGCGAGCAGGGCGAAGTCGCCGGGCCCCAGGGCGACGCGCTCACCGGCCGCGCGCAGGGTCGCCCGACCCCGGGCCACGAACACGTAGGCCGCCCCGCGGGCGCTCTCGGGCACGGCCAGGCCCCAGGGCGCGGCCAGCAGGGACTGGCAGTAGCTGCTCTCGCGCAGGCGCAGGCGCAGCAGCGAGTCGAGGAGGGCGTGGCGGGGCTCGTGGAGCTCGGCGAAGGTGAGCATGGGCTGGATCCGGAGCGAGAGAGCTCTTGGACGAAGGAGCACAAAATTTAGATTTGATGTCATGGATTGTCTACCCGCCCGGTCCTAGCTTGTCCTGGCCATGAGCAAGGTCTTCATCCTCAACGGCCACCAGCCCTACCCCTTCTCCCCGGGCCGCCTCAACGCCACCTTGGTCGAGCGCGCGCAGGCGCTGCTCGGGGGCGCGGGCCACGAGCTGCGCGTCTCGAAGACCGCGGACGTCGCCGGCGCCCCCGCCCTCGACGTCGACGCCGAGATCGACAAGCACCGGTGGGCCGACCTCATCCTCTTGCAGTTCCCCGTGAACTGGATGGGCGCGCCGTGGAGCTTCAAGCGCTACATGGACGTCGTGTACTCGGCCGGCATGGACGGGCGCCTGTGCGCCGGAGACGGCCGCAGCCGCGAGCAGCCCAAGGCCAACTACGGCCGGGGCGGCTCGCTGACGGGCACGCGCTACATGCTGTCCGTGACCTTCAACGCCCCGCGCGAGGCCTTCGACGACGAGGCAGAGTTCTTCGGCGGGCGGTCCATGGACGACCTGCTATGGCCCATGCACCTCAACCTCGACTTCTTCGGCGCGACGCCCCTGCCCACCTTCGCTTGCTTCGACGTGATGAAGAACCCGGAGATCGAGTCCGACCTCGCCCGCTTCGACCAACACCTGCGCACACACGTCGGCGACCACCTGCCCGCCTGAGGACCACCACCATGACCACTCCCAGCCACACCCAAAAGCTCCACCCTGGCGCCGCGTTCCCGAGCCTCGAGGTCCCCAGCCTCGACGGCAGCGTCCGCGACCTGTGCAAACCCCAAGGCGACGCGGACTGGATGATGGTCGTCGTCTACCGCGGCCGCCACTGCCCGATGTGCACCCGCTACCTCGACATGCTCACGCCGCTGCTGCCCCAGTTCACGGCGATCGGGGTCGACGTCGCGGCCGTCTCGGGCGACAGCGCCGCCCAGCTCGAGCGGCACCTGGGCCAGCTCGGCGCCGAGCCCAGCTTCCCGATCTTTCACAGCCTGAGCGTCACCCAGATGCAGCAGCTGGGCCTGTACATCTCGGATCCCCGCTCGCCCGAGGAGACCGACCACCCCTTCGCGGAGCCTGGCGTGTTCGTCATCAACGAGCACGGGACGCTGCAGGTCGTCGACATCTCGAACAACCCCTTCGTGCGCCCAGAGCTGGATACGCTGGCGCGGGGGCTGAAGTGGATCCGCAACCCCGACAACGACTACCCCATCCGCGGAGCCCGACCCTACGGCTGAGTCGTGGACGTGGGGCAGGGAGGGTGTGGCGTCGTCCACGACGGCTAAAATCGACAGGGACTGTGAAAACTTCACAGTCCCTGAGGCGCCCGCGGGCGGACCGTGGGTAGACTTCGCGGCGTGAGCACCATCGAGCTACCCCCCGAGCCCGGCGCCTTCCCCAAGAGCGCCCTCTTTGACGGTCCCTACACCGCCGTGCCCGAGCTGCCCCTGGGTAAGTGGAGCGTGATCGCAAACCAGCGCATCTACGTGCTGACGATCCACGGCGAGAAGGGGGGCGAGGTCTCGGCCGAGCTCAACAGCGGCGACGTGGTCGACGCGAAGTGGGACAGCAAGAACCAGCGCCTGACCTTCACGCGCGTGGTCCCCAATGTGGTCAAGCAGTCGTGGACGGGCTACGTGATGGCCCACGACCCCGACGACCCCAAGATGCGGATGGCGGGGACCTTCGAGAACATCAAGCCCATCGTCAGCCCCAACGCGAGCGGGTGGTACGCGACGATGAACCTCGAGAAGAAGTAGCTCGGCGGGCTCAGTCCGCCGCCAGCCGCTTCGCCAGGGTCTCGACGAAGCGGGCCATCCACGGGTTCCAGCGCGCGACGTCTCGCTCGAACAGATCCCGCGTGATCACGCCGACCTTCGTGGGCTCGAGGGCCCGGACCGTGGCGGTCCGGCGCACGCCCGCGAAGATCGCGGTCTCGCCGAAGACCTCGCCGGCGTCCATGACCCGCAGGCGCTGCTCGCCGCCGTCGTCGCCGACGCGGGAGACCTCGCAGCTGCCGTCGATGATCACGTAGGCGGTCTCGGCCACCTCGCCCTCTTGGATGATGACCTCGCCGGGCTCGTAGGTGCGGATCGGGAACTCCCAGCCGGAGCCGCGGGAGTAGGCCTTGAGGGCGTCGGCGAGGGCCTGGGCCGAGGGGTAGCGGTCCTCGGGGTCGAAGGCCATGGCGCGCAGGATGATCGCCTCGAGGGCCGGCTCGATGCTGGGGTCGCGGACCGAGGGGGGCTGGAAGCTGCCGGCCTTGGCCCGCGAGCGCATGTTCTCCACGGAGCCGGCGCCCGAGTAGGGAGCGCAGCCGGTGGCGACGTAGTAGAGCACGCCGCCGAGCAGGAAGATGTCCGTGGCCGGGGTGACCTTGGCGCGCACGGCCTGCTCGGGGGCCATGAACGCGGGGGTGCGGACGACGATGCGCTTGCCCCCGAGCACGGCGGCCTCGCGGGAGCGTCGGGCCTCCTCGCGGGCCTTGCCGAAGGGCTGCGCGCCGCCCCAGTCCATCAGGTAGACCGCGCCGAAGCGGCCGAGCATGATGTTCTGCGGCTTGATGTCGCAGTGCACGTAGCCGATGTCGTGGGCCGCCGCGACGGCGCCGCAGATGCGGACGATGGCGTCGACGAGGTCGAGGAGCTCGGCCCGGGTGCGCTCGGCGAGGGCCGAGCGGCGGACCACGCTCGACAGCGTGTCGCCCTCGATGCGCTTCATCGTGTAGTAGACGTGGTCGTACTCGCGGACGCCGATCTCGTAGATGGGGACGACGCAGGGGTGCTCGAGGCGGGCGGTGACCCGGGCCTCGCGGATCAGCGAGGCGACCAGGGTGGGGTTCTCGCGGTGCTCGTCGGCGAGCTGCTTGAGGGCGACGGTCCGCTCGAGGCCCTGCTCGCGGGCGGCGGTCACCGAGCCCATGCCCCCGCTGCCGATCAGGTCACCGAGGCTGAGCCGACCGCTGGTCGGGAGCAGGGTGCGGATCAGATCGTCGAATTTGGGCGCACGCTCGACTCGCCGCGCCCGTGAGTCGAGCAGGGTCTCCGTGGGCTCCATGGAGTCTTCGCTGTCCGCTGCCACCGTCGCATAGTTTACGGCCCTTGGCGCCGCTTGTCGCGCCCCGTATTTGCGGCCGTTATCGCTGTCCTGGACCCAACCTGCGCCGCTTTGTGCACACCACGGCGCCGGGTGGGGGCCGAGCGAGCCACGCCCACTAGACATCCCTTGGCCCCGCTCAGGCTGCTAGTTTCGGGCGGTGAAACGCCAAAGCGTGCTGCGTAGTGCCCCTGCCCTCGGGCTCTCGATCGGTCTCGTGACCGCCCTCGCCGGGCCCGCGCGAGCGGACGAGCCGCTGCTCGAGCGCTACACCTACAGCGGCAACGCGACCTTCTTTGCGACCGGCGGCGCCCTGGCCATCGACGGGCCCGACGCGGACACGACCAACGTCGACACCCTCTTGCACCCGGGCGTCACGACGATCTCTGAGGCCGACATCCCGCCCGGCGCGATCCTGCGCCGCGCCTTCCTGTACTGGGGCGGGTCGATCCCCGACAACGAGTGCAGCGACGCGAGCAACATCGACGACGAGGTCTCGTTCACGCCGCCGGGGAGCGAGCCGATCCTGGTCGAGGCCGAGGACTGCTACTGCTCGGACTCCGGCGCGCTCAACTACGACATGCAGCTGTGCCGGGCCAACGTCACCAGCTTGCTCGGCAGCCTCACGGGGGACTACGCCGTCGACGAGTTCGACGCGCTGATCGCCAACGGCTCGACCAACACGGCCTCCTTCTCGGTCGTCCTGGTCTACAGCGACCCCGACTACCCGACCCGCCGGATCGCGCTCTACGACGGCCTGATGACGCTGTCCTCGGACAACCCCGAGCCGAGCGTGAGCGTGAGCCTGGGCAACATCGAGGTCGACGACCCGGCCGAGGGGGACCTGACCTGGTACGTGATCGAGGGCGACGAGGGCGGCTCGGGCGACGAGTCCGTCACGGTCCAGGGCATGCCTGGGGGCGCGCCGGTGCTGCTCTCGGACGGGATCAACCCCGCCGACAACCCGATGAACCACACCATCAACACCACGGACCCGCAGCAGACCGACGCGCTCGGCGTGGACATCGATCAGTTCTCGATCGACGCGGCGATCAGCCCCGGAGACGACACCGTGCTGACGACCTACAGCGCGGGCACGGACAAGTACTGGCTCGCCTACAACATCGTCGCGGTCAACGTGTTCGCGCCGGACTTCCAGTCGGAGTCGGCGAAGACCTGGACCCTGAGCGAGGACGCGGACGAGGACGGGGAGCCCTCGCCGGGCGACACGATCCGCTACACGATCAGCCTGACCAATCAAGGCAACGCGCCGGGGACGGTCGCGCTCGAGGACCCGATCCCGCCCGAGATCGAGAGCTGGGCCCTCGTGGACGCCGGGGGAGGCGTGGACGCGTCGACCGAGGACACGCTGGTCGTCGAAGACATCGCGGTCGAGGTGGGGGGCAGCACCGCGGTGGTCGTCGACATGATCCTCGCCGAGGTGCCCGACGGCACGCAGGTGGTCAACGTCGCAAACTGGGCGGCGCAGCCCGACGAGGGCGAGGGGCAGCTGTTCGCCGAGCCGGTGATCGTGGTCAACCCGACGGCCGAAGACGAGACGGGCACGGCGGAGTCGACGGAGGGCACCGAGACCGAAGAGTCGACGGAGTCCGAGGGCAGCTCGGGCGACGAGAGCGGCAGCGACGGCGAGGGGTCGAGCGGTGACGGAGCCGACGAGGTCGGCGGCGAGGCGACGGGGGCCGACGACGCCGGGGGGCTGCTCGACGACGAGGGCTGCGGGTGCTCGAGCGCCTCCGAGGGCGCGCCCCTTCGCAACGCCTTGGGGCTGTTCGCGCTCACCCTCGGGGCCGGCCTGGTCCGCCGTCGCGCGAGGGCCTAGGCGGTGATGAAATCCGCTACGACCCAGCGCTGGGCCAAGCTCGACGTCCTCGCGTGAAGGCGCGCGCGGGGTTGGGGAAGCTCCAGCGCGTGAGCACCAGGGCGAACTCGAGTCCGCGGACTGCCGCTCGCCGCCCTGAAGGTGGGCCACGGTCGGCGTGGGTGTTTCCAACCGCCTCGAGGGAGCGAAGTCGCAGGAAATACGCGTCGATCGCAACCTCGCCGACCCTCGAATCACACTAGACTACTGCGATGTTTGGAAAGTCGATCACTCTCACGGCCACCCTCTTCGTGTCCGCCTTCCTGTTCACTGCCTGCGAGGGTGGGGAGACCACCGTCGGTGAGCAGACGCAGCTTCGGGACCTCGAGTTCGTCCCCGGCATGGCCAAAGGGCCCTGCAAAAAAGCCTGCGAGATGGACGACGCGTGCGGGCTTCAGGACTTCGACTCGTGCATCGCCGAGTGCGACGTGGTCCCGCCCGATTGCATGTGGGCGGCGGCAGCGGTGCTCAACTGCAAGCGCCACCTGACCTGCGAGGAACTCGAGGAGTCCGAGCTCTACTGCGGGGATACCTACGTGGACTTTGGCGAGTGCGTCTTCGGTGCTGCGCCTGAGTAGTCGGTGAGCGCTGGGGTGGGGCTGCGATGACGCACCCTGGGCCGCGTTGGGTTTCTCCACAGGCTCCAGACGCACCCTGGGCCGCGCGCTCAAACAACCGATCGGGGCTCTAGCAGGACATCGGAGACGTCCTCACGACACCTCGCTTGGTCTTTTCGCCGAGCTCTTTGTCGCCAAAACTTGCGGTGGGATCCACCACAGCGGTGTTTTGGCTCCGCGATCTCGACGAAAATCCACGGCGCGAGGAGCCGCGATGACTTCTCCGATGCCCTACCGAGAAAGGCAGCCGCCCACGGGTTCAACGCCAGCTGAGTCCGTGGACGATGCTTTCGTGGATCATGGGTCCCGGCGCGGCCGGGGTGGGCGACTGCTACCGAGAAAGGCAGCCGCCCACGGGTTCAACGCCAGCTGAGTCCGTGGACGATGCTTTCGTGGATCATGGGTCCCGGCGCGGCCGGGGTGGGCGACTGCTAGGCGGTGAGGGCCTCCGCCGCCACGTACTCGTCGCGGGCGCCCTCGATGTCCAGGCGCGCGCGTAGGGTCTCGAGGGGCGTGTCGAAGTCTTCCTCGAGGCGTTCGGCGATGAGCAGCTTCGCCGCCTTGCCCATGGCCCAGCCGCGGCGGAAGGCCCGGAAGGCCTGGCCCAGGCGCAGGGGCGAGAAGAGGGGCGCGACGAGCAGGGCGGTGAGCGAGGCCATCTGCAGGCCGCGGCTGTAGTACTGCCCGCCGACGAAGGCCCACACGCCGACCTCCCCGGGCCAGCTCGAGTCGAAGCCCGTGAGCACGTGGACCATGTCGTGGATGATCCCGTAGCGGATCACCAGGGCGTTGCGGGCGACGATGTCCGCGGGTACCTGGTCGGAGAGCAGGAAGGGGTTGAGCCCGTTGGCCTTCAAGAAGCGGGCGTACTCCCGACCGAGGGTGCCGGCGGGGAGCTGCTCGAGGGCGTCGAGGTCGACGGGCGGCCGGTAGTCGCGGACACCGTCGAGCTGGGCCTCGACCTCGGGCCGCGCCCGCGTGCCGCCCAGCTCGCTCTTGTAGGCGGCGACGTCCCCGAGGCGGTTGGGGTCGCGCATGGCCGAACGCAGCTCTCGAAACACTTGCCAGCGATTCATGACTCTAATCGTAGATCGAGTCAGTTTTTTGGCCAGGAAAACTCGACAGCGCAAAACTTGCGCTTTTTCTGAAAATTCCGATGCTGGGACCCACTGTAGAGGGTGTAGACTCGTGCCATGAAGGCCAGTGTCTGCGGGCGAGCGGCGATTCTGACCGTTCTTGCCTGTATGGTCAGCTGCAAGGGCAACGCGCCGGGGGTTCAGTCCGAGGCGGAGCCTGCGCCACCGTGCAGCCTCAACGGCATGCTGTTTCGGGATACGCCGGACACCAACTTCGAGCGCTGTGGCTCTTCGGGGCTGCCCCTGTCCGACGCGGTGAGCCGCTGCATCCAAGAAGCGAGCGCGGCCGAAAAGCCCTTCGTGGTCGAGCTCGAGGCGAACCGACTCTCGCGTCTGAGCGGCTACCAGATCGCCATGGCCGGCGCGCACTTTGGCAAGGAGCAGCGCTACGAGGTCCGCATGTATACCGAGCTGTCCGCCTCCGAGGGCCAGCGCGAGGGGGTCGACCTGGTGCTGACCAGCCCGACCAGCGGCGTCGAGCTCATGGCCGACATCGGCTCGACGCTGACCTGCTCCCACGGCGACGCGCCGCCCCTCGGCGACTTCGAGCCCGTCGCTGGCGTGGAGCAGCACCGCTTTCACGTCGGCTCGTGCCGTGAGTGGATCGACGCCAAGGCCAACATCGCGTGGGTCTTCCACTACGATCCGGCGCACGTCCTCGACTGCCCCCAGAAGTGAGCCCAAATGTCGGGCATGATTCGGACATGAGCGACGATCTGCTCGGGCGCGTGCGCGCCATCATCGAGGCTTTGCCAGAGACCTCGGAGAAGCTCTCCCACGGCTCGCCGACCTGGTGGGGCGGGAAGCGGACCTTCGCCACCTTCCACTCGGGGTCCTACGACGAGGGCCGTCCGGGGGTGTGGATCAAGCTGCCCGAGGGCGCGCAAGAGGACCTGATCGCGACGGACCCCGATCGCTTCTATCGGCCCAAGTATCTGGGCCACAAGGGCTGGGTGGGGGTCCGCCTCGTGCCCAGGGCCAACTGGGCCGAGGTCGAGTCGCTGCTGGTCGAGGGCTACACCACGGTCGCGCCCAAGCGGGCCCTCGATCAGCTCAAGTGAGCGGCGTGACCACGGGCGCGAGGGCGAAGCTCGGCGGGCCGTCGAGCTCCACGCGGGTGACCATGCCGGGCTCGAGGGCGCTCACGCCCGCGGGGGTGCCGGTGAAGATCAAGTCGCCGACCTCGAGGGTCATGCACGCGCTGAGGTGCTCGAGGAGGGTGGGGACGTCGAAGATCATCGCGCTCGTTGGGCCGTCCTGGACGAGCTCGTCGCCGAGCAGGCCGCGGACGCGGAGCGCGTCGACGGGCGGGAGCTCGGCGGCGGGGCTGAGCCGGGCGAAGGCCGACACGGGGCCGAAGCCGTCGAAGCCCTTGGCGCGGGTCCACTGCTTGTCGCTGCGCTGGAGGTCTCGGCAGGAGATGTCGTTGCCCATGAGGTAGGCCCCGACGTGGGCCCAGGCGTCGGCGGCTGCGATTTGGCGGGCGCGTCGGCCGATGACGAGGACCAGCTCGGCCTCCATGTCGATGCGCGCGTAGCCGCGGGGCAGCGACAGCGGCTGGCCGGAGGCGAGCAGGCACGAGGGCGGCTTGAAGAAGCTCAGCGGCGAGCTGGGCACCTCGTTGCCGAGCTCCTTGGCGTGGGCGGCGTAGTTGCGACCGATCGCCAACACCTTGGTCGGGGCCAGGGGCGGGGCGAGCACGGCCTGGTCTTCGAACAGGGTCTGCGCGGGGCCGAGGGCTTGGGCCTCGGCGACGGCCGCGTGCAGATCGGCGCCCTCGCTCGACGCGCGCAGGGCCTGGACCACGTCGGCGATCGGCTCCCACTCCTGGTTGGGCCCCGGGACCTCGCCCGCCGTGGCGCAGCGCAGGGTCGTGGCCGCGAAGGGGGTCTGGTCGGGCGCGTGGGTCCGCGCCAACCACAGCGTGGTCGGAGTCGCCAGTGCTGGCATCCGCTGCGAGTAGCATCGGCCATGACGACCCGCAAGACGGGGGAGATGTCGGGGAGAGCGGTTGCGAGGATGGGACCCCGCGCGGCGTCCATGGTCCGAGACGCCGCGCGGGAGGATGAACGGGTTTGCTTGGATGGAGGGATGAACGCCGAGGCGCCCTTCACTGGAGTAGTACCCGCGGACCCGCGAATGGATTAAGGGTTTGCGAGATT
Source organism: Plesiocystis pacifica SIR-1 (assembly GCF_000170895.1). Taxonomy (GTDB): domain Bacteria; phylum Myxococcota_A; class Polyangia; order Nannocystales; family Nannocystaceae; genus Plesiocystis; species Plesiocystis pacifica. The sequence goes on from NZ_ABCS01000009.1 coordinate 87,285, forward strand.
TTTTGCCTCACCTCCTCAAAACAGCAGGGCGTCAGCCATGATCTCGACCAGCGCCGGCCCCTCGTGGGCGAGGGCGCGCTCGAGGGCCGCGTCGAGCTCGTCGAGGGTCTCGACGCGGATCCCGAGGCCGCCGCAGTTGTCGGCGAAGCGCGCGAAGTTGGGGTTGTGCAGCCCGGTCTGCCACACGTCCCAGCCGCCCACGCGCTGCTCCTTGCTGATCTTGCCCAGCTCGCCGTTGTTGAGCAGGACGTGGGTGATGTTCATGCCGTACTTGGCCCAGGTGGTGAAGTCGGCGAGGTACTGGCCCAGGCCGCCGTCGCCGGACACGGAGATGACCTTGCGGCCCTTGAAGGCCGGATCGTCCTCTTGGGTCGCGACCCAGGCGCCCATGGCCGCGGGCAGGCTAAAGCCGATGCTGCCCAGGTAGCCCGACATCAAGATGGTGTGCTCGCGGGCCTCGAAGTAGCGGCCGAAGGAGTAGGTGTTGTTGCCGACGTCGACGGCGATGATGGCGTCGCTAGGGGCCTTGCGCCCGAGGGCGTCGAAGATCGCCGCGCTGTTGATGCCCTTGCCCATGTCGTCGTCGAGGCGGCTGCGCTTCTCCTCGCGCCAGATCGCCCAGCGCGACGCGACCTCCTCGCGCTGGTCGATGAAGGCGAGCTTGGCCGCGCGCAGGCGCTCGCGCAGGAGCCCGACGGTCACGCCGATCTCCCCGAGCACCGGGACGTCGACGGCGTGGCGCCGGCCGAGGGCCTCGGCCTCGAAGTCGACCTGGACGATGGGCTTGTAGCTGGTGATGCCGGTGTGGTTGGAGAAGCTCGAGCCGAGCACGAGCAGGCGGTCGGACTCGTTCATGAACCAGCTGGCGACGGGGGTGCCGCTGCGCCCGAGTACGCCACAGCCGAGGGGGTGGGCGTCGGAGATCTGGCCCTTGGCCTTGAAGGTGGTGACCACCGGGATGTTGAATTCTTCGGCCAGCGCGACGATCTCGGCCATGGCGAAGCGGGCCCCGTGCCCGACGATGATGACCGGGCGCTCGGCGGCCTCGAGGGCCTCGACGGCGGCGTCGAGCGAGGCCGGCGAGGGGGCGGTGTGCAGGTCGGGCATGCGGCCCTCGGGCGTGCCCGCGGCGGCGTCGGGGGCCGGGAGGGTCTGGACCTCGTCGGGGAACACCAGGTGCGAGACGCCGCGGCCGAGGATGGCGCGCTTGCACGCGAGGTTGGCGAGCTCGGCGAAGTGGGAGTCGTGGAGCACGCTGGCCGAGAACTGGGCGACCCCGCCGTAGGCCGCCTCGAGGTCGATCTCCTGGAAGGCGCCGCGGCCGAGGACCTGGCTCTGGACCTGCCCGGTCAAGGCGATGGCCGGGGCCCGGTCGACGTTGGCGTCCCACAGCCCGGTGAGCAAGTTGGTGGCCCCGGGCCCGGCGATGGCCAGGCAGGCGGCGGGGCGCCCGGTCAGCTTGCCGTAGGCCGAGACGGCGAAGGCCGCCGCGCCCTCGTGGCGGATGCCGACGTAGCCCAGCTCGCCGGTCTCCGTGCGCCGGCGCAGGGCGTCGGCGAGGCCGAGGTTGGAGTGGCCGACCATGCCGAACACCCAGCGCACGCCCCAGTTGGTCAGGGTCTCGGCGATCACGTCGGAGGCGTCGCGCGCGTGGGGGTCTTCGGGGGCCACGCCGACGTAGACCCCGTCCTCGCGGACCTCGACGGGGAAGGTCTCGAGGCCGTCGTCGTGGCCGTCGGGGGACTGGCCGGTGCGCGGGTGGAAGTCCCAGCCGTGCCACGGGCAGCGCAGCCAGCCGTTCTCGATGGAGCCCTCGCCCAGCGGCCCGCCCTGGTGGGGGCAGGCGTTGGTCAGCGCCGAGTAGCAGCCCTCGTGGCGGGTCAGGCACACCCCGCGGTGGCCCGCGTTCACGCTCTTGACCCGGCCCTCGCCCAGCTCTTCGATCTCGGCGGCCTTGTACCAGACCAGCTTGGGGCTGCGCCTGGGCGCCGCGCCGACGCCCAGCAAGGTCCGCGAGATGCCGCTGGCCTGGACGAAGAAGCTCTCGAGGCGCTGGGCTTGGCCCTCGGCTCCGCCCGCGAGCAGCTCGCTGCCGGTGAGCACCGCGGCGAAGAAGCCCTCGGTGTGCCAGCGCCCGAAGGTCAGCGCGGGCGCCTCCTCGCGGCTGGGCGGGTAGGGGTAGGGGCTGACGTAGGCGTAGGGCTCGGGGTAGCTGCCGTCGCCCATACTCACGCCGACGTTGACCGACTTGGCCTTCTCGGCGTCGGCGTGGGGGACCAGGGTGGTCAGCGTGGCCATGTCGAAGTGGTGCGGCCACAGGCGCACCTCCGAGGCCTGCTCGTCGCCCCGGGCGAAGCGCTCGAGCAGGTCGTGGCTGTTGGCCATCCACCGCGCCAGGGCGCCGAGGGCTTCATCGAGGCCCTCGGTGTCGAAGGCGGCCCCGTCTCGCACGGGGTGCGCCGGCATGGCGTAGTCGGGCAGGGGCAGCTCGCCCACGTCCTTGCCAAGGGCCTCGTTCAACGCGGCGCGCAGCAGGGCGTGGGCCTCGCTCAGCGTGCGCCCGTGCAGGCTCAGGGTAGCGAGGCCCTCGGGCGTGTCCTGGCCGCGGAGCACGAGCAGGGTCATGTCGGCCACGCGCAGGCCCACGCGGGTGCCGAGATCATCGAGGGCGCGGCCGGTCACGGCCTGGGTCGCGTGCTCCCAGCCGAGGTTGGTGTGGCCAAAGTCGGCCTTGGCGGGGACGAGGTGGGTGCCGACGGCGGCGATGATCTGGCTGGCCCAGTGCGCCGCGAGGCGGGCCTGGGTCAGGGAGGTGGGGTCGACGGTGAGCGTGGTCCACATGGTGCTTGGTCCTGGAAGAGCGCGGATTCAGAGCGGGACGACGCCGGCGTAGGGCACCCCGGTGAGGTAGGCGAGGTCGCGGTCGTAGGTGGTCAGGTCGTCGAGGCAGAACTGGTCGAGGTGCGCGTGGCCGCAGGCGCGGGCCAGGACCTTCATCAGGTTGACCGTGGTCAGGAAAAAATTGGTCAGCTGCTGCGCCGATTTGTCGACGATGAGTCGGGAGCGCAGGCCGGGTTTTTGGGTGGCGATGCCGACCGGGCAGTTGTTGGTGTGGCAGGCCCGCATGCCCAGGCAGCCGATGGCCTGCATGGCCGCGTTGGACACGGCGACGGCGTCGGCCCCGAGGGCCATGGCCTTGACGAAGTCCGACTCGGTCCGCAGGCCGCCGGTGATGATCAGCGTGACGTCCCGGCGCCCGCGGGCGTCGAGGTGCCGCCGGGCCCGGGCCAGGGCGATCATCGTGGGCACCGAGATGTTGTTCTTGAACACCTCCGGGGCCGCCCCGGTCCCGCCCCCGCGGCCGTCGAGGATGATGTAGTCGGCGCTCGCGGCCAGGGCGAAGTCGACGTCGGCCTCGATGTGCTGGGCGCTGAGCTTGAAGCCGATGGGGATGCCCCCGGACACCTCGCGGACCTCGTCGGCGACGCGCTGGAAGTCCGCGGGGGTGTCGAGGTCGGAGAAGGTCGAGGGGCTGATCGCGGGGGTGCCCTCGGCGAGCTCGCGGACCTTGGCGATCTTGCCCTTGACCTTCTCGCCGGGCAGGTGCCCGCCGGTGCCGGTCTTGGCCCCCTGGCCGGCCTTGAAGTGGAAGGCCTGGACCTGTTTGACCTTGTCGATGCTCCACCCGAACTTGGCCGAGGCGAGCTCGTAGAAGTAGCGCGAGTTGGCGGCTTGTTCTTCGGGCAGCATCCCGCCCTCGCCGGAGCAGATGCCCGTGCCCGCGCCCTCGGCCCCCTTGGCGAGGGCGACCTTGGCCTCCTCGCTGAGCGCCCCGAAGCTCATGTCGCTGACGAAGATGGGGATGGCGAGGGTCAGGGGCTTGGCCGCGTTGGGCCCGATGACGATCTCGGTGCCGACCGGATCGTGGTCGAGCTTGGGCTTGCGCGCGAGCTGGGCCGTGAGCAGCTGCAGCGACTCCCAGCGCGGGAGCTCGGTGAGCGGCACGCCCATGGACGAGACCGGGCCGTGGTGGCCGGCCTCGTCGGGCCCGAGCACGGCGAGTCGCCGGGTGCGGATGTTGTAGGGCTCCTCGGGGCCGCCGTGGTGGTCCTCGTAGAGGCCGAGGTAGGCGTCGCGCTCGTAGGGCTGGGGGTGGTCGACCTCCCAGGCCGCGACCTCGGCCTCGTCGACGAGCACGCCGTCGTCCTCGACCCACGCGTCAAAGCGCCGCAGCGCCTCTTCGTTGTTGTAGGCGCTCACGCCCGTGTCGTAGCGGTAGTCCCAGCCGTGCAGGCCGCAGATCAGGTTGGGCCCGTCGACGTGCCCGTCGGACAATAGGGCGCCGCGGTGGAGGCAGCGGCCGTAGAGCACCGAGACCGCGCCGTCGTGGCGGATGACGACGAGGTCGACCTTGGCGACGAGGGCGTAGGCGGGGGTGCGATCTTCGAGCTCGGAGAAGGTGGCGATCTTGACGGGGCGCTTGGTGGTCATGGACGGGGATTCGCGTGGTCAGCGGGAGGGGAGGGGCCTCCCAGTCTAGGGCGGCGAGGACTCGCGGACGTTGCAGCCGCGAGTCATCGCCCCCAGGAGATTGGTTGGGGCGACAAAAGGTTACGGCCGCGCTCGTCGAGCGCGGGGACCTCGGATCAGGGCGTGGCCCTTGGGACAGTCCGCCGGGGCGAAAGGCCGCCGTAACGTCCATCCGTCGCCGTCGAAGGAGGGGAGGCACGGCTCGTTCCGTGACCTCCGCGGCCGGAGCCACGCTCGGAGGGTCGTCCAGAACGAGTTCTGTGCCCCTTTGTCTACGGCTCAATCGTCGCGCTGCTCGACCGCGGCGTCGTCAGCCGTGTCCACGCGGTTGCGCTCGAAGAGCTCGAGCAGGGCCTCGCGCAGGGGCCCGGCGCCGCCGCGGCGCAGGAGTCGATCGAAGCGCTTGTTGTCCGCGTAGATCTCCCGGCCGTGGGCGCGCAGGGCCTCGAGCTCGAGCCCGCCCAGCGGCGGTGCTTGGAGCAGCTCGAGGTTCTGGGCGAGCTGGCGGTGGCGCTGCGGGGCGCTGATGCACGCGCTCACGCCGGGCTGGCCCAGGGAGTAGCGGTAGCAGTCGAGGGCCGCGGGCCCGCTCGGGAACACCGAGGAGGGCCGGAGCATGCGGCCGTAGCACAGGCACGAGAACGCCAGCAGGCCCACCCCAGCGGCCGCGGCCGCGGGGAAGAGCTCGAGCTCGGCGCCCGTGTGGGCGGCGCTGTGGCGGGTCATGATCACGGGCCAGTCACCGGTCTCGACGGCCGCGCAGGCGATGGCGCGGTCGTGGGTGGAGAAGCCGAAGCTGCGGATCTTGCCCTGGGCCTGGAGCGCGCGCAGGCAGTCGCGGGCGGCGGGGCTCAGGCGGGCGGGGGAGCGGACCCAGTAGAGCAGGAAGAGGTCGATGTGGTCCCGAGACAGGCGGCGCAGGGCGGTCTCGAGGTCTGCGACGATGCTCGCCGGGTCGGCGTGGAAGCTGCCGGCGATGACCTGGACATCGCGGCGCCTGGGCTGGCGGAGGAAGCGGGTCGCGCTGGCGTAGCGGGGCTCCCAAAACAGGGTGTCGACGCCGCGCTCGACGGCGTGGGCGAGGGACGAGGGGGTCGGGGCGAAGGCGCCGGAGACCACCAGGGGGGCGAGCTCGATGCCGGTGCGGCCGAGGGGGCGACGGGTGACCCCGGGGCCGAGGTGGGGGCGCGGGCGCGGCTCGACCGGGGCGTGGCTCAGCTCGACGCGGGCTTGGGCGGCCGACTCGAGGGCGGACGCGCTGGGCTCGGCGCCGAGGGCGACGGCGAGCTCGTCGAGGTGCGCGGCGACGCGCGGACCTTCGGAAGGCGCGTCGCGGATGCGGGCGAGCACCGCTTCGGGAACGCTCGAGTCCGTCGCGCTCAGGGCCGTCGAGACCCGCCGCGACCACGCGGCGATGCGCAGGTCTTCGTCGCTGCTGCGGGTGAGCAGCGCGTCGAGGGCCGCGTCGAGCCCCGGGGTGCGATCGAGGCTGGCGGTCGCGCTGAGTCGGACCATGGCGGCGCCGTCTCGGGTCGCGCGCAGGAGCAGGGAGAGGAGGGCCTCGGACTCGGCCGCGCGGGCGTCGACGAGCTCGGACGCGCGGGCGCGGATCCACGGATCGGCGTCGGCGAACAGGCGCGGGGCGAGGGCGACGACGCGCTCGAGGGCGAGGGTCTCGCGGTGACGCACGAGCAGGCGCGCGGCGCCTCGGCGGACGCCCGGATCGGCTTCGGTCTCAACCTCAGCCTCGAACAGCGCCTGCGCGCTGGCGAGGTCGAGCTGCACGGCGCGGACCCAGGGGTCCGGGTCTGGCTGGTGAGCTCCGGCGTCGCGCGAGGCGTGGGCCAGGGCGCGCACGCGGGCGTCGGGATCCTCGAGGGCGACCTCGAGGCAGGCCTCTGGCAGCCCGGCGGCGACCAGTCGAGCGCGGACGGTCGCGCCGAGCTGGGCGAAGGTCGCCGGCTCGAGGGGCGGCGGCTCGAGCTCGGGGAAGGTCGCGGTGCCCGGGCCGTAGACGGCCAGCGCCGCCGCGTCGCGGACGAGGTCGCTGGGGTCTCGAAGGGCCCGGCGCACGGCCTCGCGCAGGCTCTTCGAAGTCTCGCTCGTCGCCCGCTCGCGTCGCACGACTTGCCCGAGGCAGGCGATCGCGGCCGCGCGCACCTGCGGGTGGCGGTGGGCGCTGAGCTCGAGCACGCGCCCGTGCAGGTCCTCGGCCGGGTGCGCGGCGATCCACGAGCAGGCCCAGCCCAGCGCGACGACGCGATCGTCGTCGAGCTCGAGCACGGCGAGCACCAGGGGCCGGGCGCGGTGTCCCAGGCGCCCGAGCAGGCGGCGGACCTCGCCCGGCGCGTTGGGGACCCGCGGGTCTTCGAGCCACGCCAGGGCCGGCAGCAACGCCCGGGGATCGTCGAGCTGGGCGAGGCGCCGAGCGGCCTCGTCGCGCAGGGGCACGTGGGACTCGGCGAGCAGGGGGATCAGCGCGGCGGGCTCGAGCTCGGGGGCGCCGGCGCGCTCGCAAGCCTGTAGCCGCGCCGTGACCACGGCCGGGTCGGGGTCGCTGAGCTCGAGGCCCGCGCCCGGATCGGGGATGGTGCCGAGGAGTTGGGCGAGGCGCGAGCGCTGCTCGCCGAGCTCGGGGTCGCCGAGCGCCGCCTCTTCGCCGGCCCACTCGAGGGCGAGGTAGCGCAGCGCGGCCCGAGGCGCCTCGTCGAGGTCGCGGCCGGCCTCGAGGATGCGCGACCGGAGCGCGCCGCGTTGGTCCTCGGGGTTGCGCGAGACCACGAAGCCGAGGGCCTGGACCACGCCGTGGCGGACGCGCCAAAAGGGGTCGTCCAGTCCGGCGATGAGCCCCGGGATGGCGTCGGGTCCCGAGACCCCGGCGAGGGCCCGGGCCGCGGCTCGACGCACGCGCCACGCCGGGTCCTGGGTGACCATCTGGCGCAGCCGCGCCTCGAGGGCGGCGTCTCGACCGGCGTGGCGCAGGGCGACGCGGCAGGCGATCACGCGCACGCTCAGCAAGGGGTCGCCGAGGGCCTCGACGATCCACCGGTTGGCCTCGGCGCGCGTGGGCCTGCGCTCGCCTGCGTCGTCGAAGGACGCCCGGGCAGCCCGGGCCAGCCGCTCGGCCGCGGCCGCGCGCACGGGCCCGTGGCGATCGTCGAGCAGGCGCTCGCGCAGGGCGTAGAGGCCGGTCGTGTCGAGGGGCACCGCGTCCACGGCGTAGCGGCGCAGGACCGGGTCGGGATCGAGGAGATCGATGAGCGCGTCCCCGCACCCGCGCTCGATGGGGCTGCGGCGGCTCATCGCTGGCCTCCCGCGGGCGCGCTGCTCAGCCGCTTGGCCAGGCGCGAGCGGATCGCGTGGCGCAGGCCCGGGTCATCGGCCATGGCCCGCGGTGTCCAGTAGTAGAGCACCCGGCCGTTGGCGACGACGAAGCGGCGCACGAAGGCCTCGGTCTCGTCGGAGTCGGGCAGCTTCGCGGTGGCCTCGGCCAGCTCGGGCTGGAGGTAGCGCTTGGCCAGGGAGGGCAGGGTCGGGCCGTCGTGGGCGGTGAGGTTGACGAGGCGCTCGCTGAGCACGGCGACGGCCTCGGCGTGGCGGCCGGCGTGGGTCAGCGCCATCGCGGCGCGTTCGCGCAGGGCCTCGTCGTCGGGGTTGTCGGCGAGCTGAGCCAGCAGCGCGCTCGGCTGCTCCGCCGCTGTCTTCGAATTCTGCGTGCCCGCCTCGCCCATGGCGCCATCATACCCAACTCATCGCGTCGATGGAGCGCTGAGAATGGATCTGGTCCTGTCGACGCCAGCGAGAGGCGCCGATACACTCGGCGCGTGCTCACCTCTCTCCACACCCGCGGCGTGGGACCTATCGCCGAGATGACGCTCGAGTTTGGGCCGCGGCTCAACGTGCTCACGGGGGACAACGGCTTGGGCAAGACCTTCGTGCTCGACCTGATCTGGTGGGTGCTGACGGGGAGCTGGGCAGGGCCCATCGCGTTGCCCGGCAACAAGAGCGCGAGCTTGAGCTATCGGACGGTAGAGGCGGCGGGTCGGCGGTCGAGCGGACAGGCGAGCGCCGTGGCCGTCGCCCCAGCGCTCGATTTTGGCGTCTACGACGACGCCCTCCACTACGACTCGAAGTTTGACGCGGGTGAGCAGCGGTGGCGCTGGGACTCTGTCCGGGGCCGCGCCCCCTTGGGCTCGGTCGTGTACATCGGGGCGGATCGGCGGGCCAGCTTCGTCCACGGACGCAATCGCTTTCCCAGCTCGTTCCCCGAATCTGCTCGTCCCGAAGGGGATGCGTTTCGTTTCGTCGGCAGGGAGTTGTGGGATGGGAAGAGCGGTCCTTCGAGTCAATTTTTGTGCAATGGCCTGATTCGGGATCTCGCGGCGTGGCAACGCTTGCGCCCCGACCCTGATGGGCCGGACCCCTTCGAGATCTTTTCGGCGGTGCTGCGGGTCTTGTCTGCACCCGACACGACTCCGCTCGAGCTCGGCAAGGCGCGGAGGGTCTTTCTCGACGATTCCCGAGAGATTCCGACCCTGGTCACGCCCTGGGAAGCCGAGCCAGTGCCCATCACCCTCGCGGCGGCTGGGGTTCGACGGATCCTCGAGCTGAGCTACTTGCTGGTGTGGACCTGGCTCGAGCGCCTCGAGTACGAGAAGATCACGGGGCAAGAGCCTTCGAGGCTGTTGTTCGTGCTCGTCGACGAGCCAGAGCAACACCTCCATCCGCGCTGGCAACGAGCGATCTTGCCGGCCCTCGAGGCTGTCGCCAAGGAGCTCGATCCGCACCTGCAGGTGCAGATGTTCGTCACGACGCACTCGCCGTTGGTGCTGGCGTCGGGGGAGACCCTGGTCGAGCCCGCCAAGGATCGCTTGTTTCACTTCGGTGTTGACGCCGGAGCGCCAGAGCTCGAAGAGCTCGAGTGGGTCAAGCAAGGAGACGCCGTGGGCTGGCTGACTTCGGAGGTGTTTGGCCTCGACAGCGGCGGATCCCGCGAGGCCGAGCGCGCGATGCGGCACGCGAAGATGTTCATGAACGGGCGCCTCGAACAGCTACCGGTAGAGCTTCGGAGCGCCAACGCCATCGACGCAGAGCTTCGGCGAGTGTTGGCGCCGAGTGACCCGTTTTGGGTGCAGTGGTTTGTGCACGATGACGAGGCGCCGGAGTGATCCCGGTCGAGCGACAGCTCGAACCGCCGAGCTTCGAGGCCGACGTTCGAGACAGGGGTCGACGGTGGCTCGAAAAGACGGCTGCCCGCGGAACGAACCGCAGACCCCCCAATTAGTGGAGCGCGTGCGAGGGCGACTTGCGCGAAGTGTTTCGAGGGCGCTGTGGATGGGCTGCGATCCGCATCTCGAGCGGCCATGTGGAGCACTGGGTCAGTCAGACGAAGTGCCTCGAACCAGGTGGGAATCCCTCGCTCATCTACGAGTGGACGAACTACCGCTACGCGATGCCCGAGCTCAACAGCTCAAAGGGTGAACGGCCCGACTTGCTCGATCCCTATGACGTGCAGGCCGCCGGTTGGTTTCGACTTCGACTTCCGAGCTTGGAAGTCGAGCTACTGACCGAAGCCGTTCCCGAGCCGCACCGAACTCGCGCAGAGGCGACGATGAGGAGGTTCAAGCTCGCAGACAACCCCAAGATCGTGCGCTTGCGGAGGGGCTACCTGCTCAACTATCAAAGCGGCGATGTGACGCTCCGTTTCCTCCGCGAGCACGATCCCATGTTGGCGATGGCGCTCGAGGAGTTGTTCAGCGCAGACGAAGAGGCACTGTCGGTCGTCCAGCGGGGCTTTCGGGCCAAGCTCGCTCGAAGTCGTCATATGGCTGGAGCCACGACGCCGTGAGCGCTGCGCCGGCATGCAGCGACATCAGCCGTCCTCGTCTGAATACTCGGGATAGTCGATCGCCAAGATCACGAGCTCGAGGTCGCCCTTGGGCCGCTGGACCTCGACGTCGTCGCCCACTTCTCGCCCGAGCAGGGCCCGGCCAAAGGGCGAGTTGACGCTGATCTTGCCGTCTTTGACGTCGAACTCGTCGCTGCCCACGAGCTGCCAGCGCTTTTGCTCGCCGGCCTCGTCCTCGACCGTGACCCAGGCGCCAAAGTGCACCTTGCCGTCGGCCGGGGCCCCGCGCACGACGGTGAGCTCCTTCAGGCGTTTGTTGAGCCAGCGGACCCGGCGATCGATCTCCCGCAGGCGCCGCTTGCCGTACTGGTACTCCGCGTTCTCGCTGCGGTCGCCGAGGGCAGCCGCGGCGGCGACCTCGTCGGTCACGCGGGGCCGCTCGACCTTCCACAGCTCCTCGAGCTCGGCCTTGAGCTTCGCGTAGCCGAAGGGCGTGATCTTTTTGTCGAGGGCTGCCATGGCTTCGGGTCGCTCAGGGTAAACGAGGCGGACACCGAGGCACCAGACCGGTGGGACGGCTGGACCGCGAATTCGTGCACGAGGACGCCTTTGGCGGCGCGTGCAGAGCGTGGCAAACGCACGCACGGCGCAGCTCCTTCGCGGTGACTTTTTCGCTAGCGCTCGTATGGTCTGAGCGATGTCGCCGCTGAGCCCCCGCAAGCTCGACCCCTACTCCCACGAGCGCCTCCAGAGCCTGTTCCTCTTGGTGTTCGAGTCGGTCCGCCAGGGGCAGCGGGCGATCGCCAGCGAGGCCCACGGGCGCTTCATGGTCGCCTTCGACAGCCACATGGGCCAGGAGGAGGAGGTCCTGTTCCCGGTCTATGTCGACGCCGGGGCGACGCCCGGAGAGGTCGAGGCCCGGGCCCGCGAGGTCGAGGACCTGCGCCGTCAGCACGGGCAGCTGCGGGCCTTGGCGGGCGAGATCGCCGTGCGCCTGCGCGAGGGCCAGGCCGACATCGACCTGCTCACGCGCTTCGAGCTCGACTGGGCTCGCCACGACGACGCCGAGGCCTCGGGCTTCCACGCGTGGTGCGACGCGTCGGGTCGCTAGCCGTCAAGAGTAGAGCGCCCCGGGCCACAGCTTGCCCACGACCGCTCGCTGGGCCCGCTCGCGCGCCCAGTACTCCGAGCCCGGGTCCAGGCGGACGCTGCCCGCGATGAGCTCGCGCAGCTGATCTTCGAGGGCCGTGGTGAACGCCCGGTCCCGGACCACGACGTTGGCCTCGCTCTCCCAAAAGCTCGCCGTCGCGTCGAGGTTGGCCGAGCCGATCGTGCACAGCTCGCCGTCGACGCAGACGAGCTTGGCGTGCACGTAGGGGCGCACGCAGCCGCCCCGGGCGACGACCCGCGCCGAGGGCTTGGTCTGAAACTCGTAGACCTCCACGCCGGCCTGCATCAGCGGCTCGAGCCGAGCTTTGACCATGTGCTCGAACAAGGTCCGGTAGATCGGGGCGGGGAACAGGCTGCCGTCAAAGCGGCGCGCCGCGGCGTTGCCGGTCAGCAGCTCGACGCGGACCCCACGGGCGAGCAGCCGCTCGATCGCCCGCTCGAGGGTCGAGACGATCGGGAAGTCGTTGACGATGTAGACGTGGTCCTCGGCGACCTCGAGCATGGCCTCGTACATGGCGAGGCCGTTGGCGTCGACGAGGCCCCGGTGGACGACGAAGCGCGCCGCGCAGCCGCTGCCGGGCTCGAGCGGTGGACACGGGGCCGGCGCCTCGCTCGGCTCGGCCCCGCCGGCCTCGGCCCAGGTGTCGAGGAAGCAGCGGCGAATGTCGGCGACCACGGGGCCCGCGAGCTCGAGGTGGGCGTCGAGCCAGGGGATCCGGGAGTGGTTGGTGTAGTCGTGGATCGCGACCTCGTCGAAGCCGAAGTAGTACTCGTCGTCGGCGTTGCGGCCCGAGACCAGCGCGCGGCAGCCGTCGATGACGACCAGCTTGCGATGGTCGCGGCCCTTGAGGCGCTCGACGTCGAGGTCGCGGCGGCCTTCGATGGGGCTGAGCGCGAGGACTTCGATGTTCGCTTCGGCCTCGAGGGCCTGCAGCAGCGGGTTTCGACGCCCGAACACCTCCTGGTCGGAGTAGAGCGCGTCGACCATGACCCGGACCTCGACCCCGGCGCGGGCGCGCTGGATCAGGCGCACGACGAGGGCGTCGGCGAAGCGACCCGGGCGCATGATGTAGACCTGAAAGTGGACCGAGCGCTCGGCCTGGTCGATCAGCTCGAACAGGCGCTCGCGGGCGCGGCGGTTGTCGAGCTCGGCGACGGCCGCGTTGCCGTGGGTCGTGCGCGAGTCCGTCGCATGATCAAAGCGCCACTCGACGCGATCGGCCGCCGCCCGCTCGGCGCGGAAGGCCTCGGCCCAGCCTCGCTCGCGGGCCAGGCCGTCGCGCGCGAGCCCGGCCACGGCGGCCGCGGGGGGCAGCACGCTGACGTGCTCGAAGGCGCTGCGCGAGGCCGAAAAGCGCGGGGTGATCACGGCGCAGACCGGGACCCCGCGGGCGTGGAGCTCGCGCAGCGCCGCGACCCCGAACAGCTCGCCGAGGTCGAGGCCGAGGCTCTCGATCCCGCGGTCGCTGGTCGCGTAGGTGGTGAGCGCGGCGCGGTCGAGGCGGGCGCGGGCGAGGGCGGCTCGGATCGCCGCCTCGCGCTCGGCCTCGGCGACGTCGAAGTAGGCGAGGTCGAAGCCGGCGCGGTCGAGGCCGCGGACGAGCTCGAGGACCTCGCGGGTGTCCGCGCCGTCGTTGGTCTCGAGCAAGAGCTCGGCGTCGACGAAGATCAGCGGGCGCGGGCCGGCGACGTGGACCCAGGCGCTCCCGAGGAGCTCGCGGGCGACCCCGTCGAGCTCGACGCTGGCTCGGTAGATGCCGGGCTCGGGCGCCCGGACCATGGCCAGCAAGCGCGGGCCTCGGCCGATCTCGAGCTCGGCGACGACGGTGTCGTCGAGCTTGAAGGTGGCCTTTCCGGCGAGGCGCCCCGGGAGCCCGAGCTCGGCCTCGAGCGCGAGCCACTCGCCGGGGGAGGTCAGGTGATCGCGGGCGAGGCCGCCGAGCAAGCGGCGCAGGGAGGCGCCCCGGGACCAACGCTCGAGGGTCGAGCTGACCTGCTCGACGGCGCCGTCGAGGAGCGAGCCGACGTCCCGCTGGGGCGGGCCCTCGCTCTGGCCTTGTGCATCGCGGAGCAGGCCGGCCAAGACCTTGCGCAACCCCTCCCGCTCCGTTCGCCCGTCCCGCGCCATCGGGATCAGCCTAGCAGTCGCCCACCCCGGCCGCGCCGGGACCCATGATCCACGAAAGTATCGTCCACGGACTCAGCTGGCGTTGAACCCGTGGGCGGCTGCCTTTCTCGGTAGGCGCTCTAGCTCGCTTCGCCCCGGTTCGCCCGATCTGCTCGATCATGAAGCAGCCACGCGAAGGTGCTCAGGTGCCCCCACAGCGCCAGGGGCACGAGCACGGCGGGCAGGTAGACGAAGGGCAGGTAGGTCACCCACACGTTGGGCGGATCGGTGACGATGCGCTGCATCGGCCCGGGCATGCACATCACGGCGACGACGATCACGTTGACCAGCAGGCCGATGCCGACGAGGTTGTAGGCCCACACCGCGGCCCGCGGGGGCTCTTTGCCGGCGCGCTCTCGGGACCACAGCCACAGGCCGAGGGCCAGGGCGAGCGCGCCGGTGACGATGTCGAAGTTGCGGCCGTCGAAGCTCATCGGCGCGGGCATGACGGACTCGACAAAGGCGCGGTGCATGACCAGCTCGAGGGGCAGGCGAAAGCACTGGAGCAGGACCGTCGCCCACAGCGGGGCGGCGACGATGGCCCGGCGCGAGCGGGGCACGGCGACCACGGCGATGACCCCGGCGGCGGCGATCCACAGCAGGATCATCAGCGGCGGCGGGAAGGCTTCGCTGTGGAACACGCCGGCGAGGGACAGGCCGCCAGCGACGACCATCCAGGCGGCGAGGGCCCCGAGCACGGGGCGGACCGAGCGGGGCGAGAGGGCGCCGGTGCGGGCGGCGAGGCGCAGCCAGGCGACGAGGCCGGTGAGGGTGCCGGCGACCACCGCGATGAAGGCGACGACCAGGAAGGTGGAGGCGGTGAAGTCGGGGGTGCTCATGGCGCTTTACTTTTAAATAGCAGTTGCTATGGTTAAGTAAAGTATGAGCGAGCGCAGAAGCTACCGCCAGCTGTGCGCGCTGGCACGCGCCCTCGACGTGGTCGGGGAGCGCTGGACCCTGCTGATCGTCCGCAACCTGCTCGTCGGCCCGCAGCGCTACTCGGAGCTGATGGCGGGGCTGCCGGGGATCACCACCAACTTGCTGGCCAAGCGCCTCGAGCAGCTGCAGGCCGACGGCCTGGTCATCCGGGAGCCCAGCGCGGGGCGGACCCGGGTCTACGCCCTGAGCGAGGCCGGCCGCGCCCTCGAGCCCGCGCTCTTGGCCCTCGCGGGCTGGGCCGAAGCGCACGCCGGCCCCGTCGCGCGGCCGGGAGATCTGGACAGGCGCCTGCGCTGGGGCCTGCTGGCCATGCGTCGCCGCTACCGAGGGGGCTTCGAGGGCTGCGTGGTCCTCGAGGTCGAGGGGGGCCGAGGCGAGCGTCACGTGCTCGAGGCTGACGGCGAGACCCTCGAGATCCTCGAGCACCAACGCCGCGGGGCCGAGCTGACCCTGCGCGGACCAGAGCTGGGCCTGGGTCAGGTGCTGCTCACCGGCGCCGACCCAGACGCCCTCGGGGTCGAGGTCGAGGGCACCCGACGCGCGCTCCGACGTTTGATCCGCTCCGTCCGCTGAGCACCGCGCTCGGATTGGTGCAATCGCCGCAGTGGCCCACCTCACCATCTGCGGGCGGGCCGCGCAGATGTGTGCGGTTGCCGCCCGCTTTGGCCCGAGCTCGGCTGGGGTAAGGTGCGGCTTCGTGGGTCGGGACGTCACGAGGCTCGCACACGCCGACGCGCAGCTCGACGCCTGGCGAGCCCTGATCGCGCGGCGCTTGCTCTCGTTGCTGGCGGGCGCGGGCGGGGTGCTGATGCTGGTGTTCGCCTCGACCCTGACCCCGGTCAGCCTGGCGGTCGGCCTGCTGTCCACGGGCGCGCTGGCCGGCGTGGCGCTGTGGCAGCGGGTCCCCACCATGGTCCGCGGGGCGCTGCTCCTGCTGGTCCTGGCCTATGCCGGCGGGGTCAGCCTGCTCGTGGGCGCGGACGTGGGCGCGGGCATCCTCTACCTGTTCACGGGTCAGATCCTGGCCGTGGTGTTGCTCGGCTGGCGCGCGGGCATGGCTTACCTGGTGTTCGGCGCGGGCCTGCTCGGCTTCGTGGCCTGGTCGCGGTGGGCCGACGTGGTCTTGGTGCCCGACGTCCCGCCGCCCCTCGAGCCCTGGGCCATGCTCGGCGGCAACGCGGCCTCGCTGCTGATCCTCGGCAGCATCACGATCGTCAGCATCGCGTTTTTGATGGGCCGGCTGCGCGAGTCCCTCGCCGAGCAGACCGAGGCCCTCAACGAGCTCGAGCAGGCCCACGCGACCTTGCAGCAGGCCCAGGAGCAGCTGGTCAGCGCGGGCAAGATGGAGCTGCTCGGGCAGCTCGCCGGCGGCATCGCCCACGACATGAACAACGCCCTGACCGTGGTCCTCGGCGAGGCCGGGCTGCTCTACGACCAGGCGCCGGAGGAGGCCGAGGCGATCACCGACGCGGTCGAGCACGCGAGCAGCCTGACCCGCCAGCTCCTCGCGATGGGCCGCCGCGAGGTCGTGCAGGTCCGACCCATCGCCCTGGCCTCGACCCTCGAGCGGGCGTGCGCGATGCTCCGGCGGACCCTGCCCAAGGACATCACCGTCGAGCTGTCCGTGGCCGAGCCCGCGGCCGTGCGCGCCGACCCCAACCAGATTCAGCAGCTCACCCTCAACCTCGGGACCAACGCCGCCCACGCCATGACCGAGGGCGGCGTGCTCCGGGTCCGGGTCGATCGCGCGGGCGAGCGGGCCGTGCTCGTGTTCGAGGACACGGGCAGCGGCATGGACGAGCTCACCCAGGCCAGGATCTTCGAGCCTTTCTTCACCACCAAGGCCGTGGGCATGGGCACCGGCCTGGGCCTGCCCTCGGTCCGCGGCATCGTCGAGTCGCTGGGCGGGCAGATCGAATGCCACAGCGCGCTCGGCGAGGGCACGCGCTTCGTCATCGAGCTCCCCGGCATCGAGCTGGCCGAGGTCGAGGGCAGCGGGGCGTCCATGGACGACGACGCTGCCCTGCGCCTCGACGGTCGCCGCGTGCTGGTCGTCGACGACGACGTCCGCGTGCGCGCCGTGGTCACGGCCACCCTCGCCGGCGCGGGCGCTCGGGTCACGGACGCGGGCGACATCACCACGGCGCGGACCCTGGCCGAGCAGACCCAAGAGCCCTTCGAGCTGCTGTGGACCGACGTCGTCATGGCTGGCGGCGGGGGCGGGGAGCTCGTCGCGTGGTTCATCGAGCACAGCCCGAGCACCCGGGTGCTGGTGTGCACGGGCTACTCCGACGACGAGGTCCTGCGCCGGGACGTGGCCCTGGGCCACTACACCCTGGTCAACAAGCCCTTCTCGCGGGGCGAGGCCCTGCGCGCGTGCGTGGACACCCTCGCCGTGAGCGCCTGATTCAGGGGCGTCGGCGTGCGCGGCCCTCGGAGTCCGGGCTCCCCGTGGGAGATTGTTTGCGGTCGCGGCTCCGTGCCCGCAAGCTGGGGTGCATGGACGGGTTGGTGAAGCTCGCGGCCGAGGGACAGACCTACCTCATCTTGCTGCCCGCCTATACGGTCCTGCTCCTCGGTGAGCGGATCGCCCACGAGCTCACCAGCGACCGCCAGTGGGACGATCGCGACGGCGCCGCCAACCTCGCGATCACGGTCGCCTACCTCGGCCTCGACGTGCTGATCGGCTGGTTGCTGCCGCTCGCGCTGATGACCCTGCTCTACGAGCACGCTCGGGTGGTGACCTTGGGGGGCTGGCTGGGGTGGCTGATCGCCTTCTTGCTCCACGACCTGATCTGGTACGTCGACCACCGCCTCGCTCACCGGGTCGGGCTGCTGTGGGCGATGCATCACGTCCACCATTCGTCGCGGGAGTTCAACATGACGGTGGCCTCGCGCGGCTTCTTGCTCGACAACTCGATCTCGCGGCCGCTGTTTTACCTGCTGCCGGTCCTCGGCGTCGCGCCGCTGCAGTTCATCGTCATTCGGGTGCTCGTCAGCGTGTTCGGCATCGTCCAGCACACCCGCTTGATCCCGCGCCTGGGTTGGCTCGATCGCGTCCTCGCCACGCCCTCGAGCCACCGCGTCCACCACGGCGTCGACGCGCAGTACATCGACAAGAACTACGGCGAGGTGCTGATGGTCTGGGACCACCTGTTCGGGACCTACCAGGCAGAGGAGCACGAGCCTCGCTACGGGACGACGACGCCGCTCGACAGCTACAACCCCGCCCGGATCGAGGTCGCAGGCTTCGCGTGGCTGCTCGCGCGGACCCGCTCCGCGCCGACCTGGGCCGACAAGCTCCGCTACCTCGTCATGCCGCCCGAGTGGAGCCACGAGGAGGAGCTGGGTCCGCAGCGGCCCTAGCGAGCCAGCGAGCCCCGCGGGTGGCGAGGTCCTCGAGCTCACGCTGGTGTGATACTGAGGACCGTCGCCCCCACCGATGACGATCGAACTCGAGCACCGCGTCCACCCCTCCACGCGCGGCCCCGTGCACTACTGGAGCGCGGGCACGGGGGAGGCGGTGGTCCTGCTCCACGGCGCGACCGTCGATCACCGGCTCTGGCAGCACCAGCTCGAGCCCTTCGCCGCGGACTTTCGCGTGCTCGCCGTGGACCTGCCCGCGCACGGTCGCTCGCGGCCCTACGCGCCCTTTTCGTTGGCGCGCTGCGCCGGGGAGGTCGCGGCGATCCTCGATCGAGAGGGCGTCGCGCGGGCGCACCTCGTGGGCCAGTCGATGGGGGGCTACATCGCCCAGGTGCTCGCGCTGGAGTACCCGGACCGAGTCGCGTCCTTCGTCGGGGTCGACACCTCGCCCTTCGACGCCAGCTACTACTCGACCGTGGATCGCCTGCTGCTCGCGGTGACCCCCGCGCTCCTCGCCCTCTACCCCCAGGGCATGCTCGTCGAGGGCATCGCGGCAAACTCCGCGGCCAGCGAGGCCGGGCGCGCGTACATGCGGGAGGTGCTCGCCGGGATGGGCAAGGCGGAGATTCGACGGATCATGGCGGAGGTCTACCGCGGCCTGCTCGCCTACGCCGATCGACGCTTTCAGCTCGCGTGCCCGGCCTTCCTGGTCGTCGGCGAGCTCGACGTCACCGGCAAGGTGCTCGCCTACTCCCAGCGCTGGGCCGCCGCAGAGGACCTCGAGCTGTACGTGGTCCCGGGCGGAGGTCACAACAGCAACTTCGACGCGCCGGAGCCGTTCAACCAGGCCGTGCTGGCCTTCTTGCGCGGCTTGCCGCGTTGACGGCGAAGCCCTCTAGCAGTCGCCCACCCCGGCGGCGCCGGGACCCATGATCCACGAAAGCATCGTCCACGGACTCAGCTGGCGCTGAACCCGTGGGCGGCTGCCTTTCTCGGTAGGACATCGGAGAAGTCCTCACGACACCTCGCTTGGTCTTTTCGCCGAGCTCTTTGTCGCCAAAACTTGCGGTGGATCCACCACAGCGGCGTTTTGGCTCCGCGATCTCGACGAAAATCCACGGCGCGAGGAGCCGCGATGCCTTCTCCGATGCCCTGCTAGCCCCGCGGGTGAGCCACGAGGGCGTACTCGACGTGCACGCTCAGGCGCAGCGTCACGGCTCCGGGCGCCAAGGCCCCGTCGGGCGCGTCCGCGCCGCGGGCCTCGTTGACGACCATGTTGGCCATGCCCCAGCCACCCCAGCCGCCCTGCTGGCCCTCCTCGATGGCGACGACCTCCCCGAGGCTGGCGTCGAGCACCCGCGCGCTCTGCTGGGCCTTGTCGCGGGCCGCTCGCAGGGCCAGCTCGCGCAGCTCGACCTTCTTTTGGGTCATCTGCGAGCTGCGGTACTGCGTGCTCAAGGAGCTGATCGAATAGCCCGCGGCGATCTCGGCCAGCTCGCCGACGCGCTCGAGCTCCCCCGAGGTTGCGACCACGCTCGCCGAGGCCGAGTAGGCGCGGACCTTTCGGTGCGGGTAGTCGCTCCACACCGGGTTGACCGAGAGGTGCCCGACCCGGATCGCGTCCGGGTCGAGGCCGGCCTCGCGCAGGGCCGCGGCCAGAGCCTCTCGCTGCTCTCGAACCGCAGCCACGGCGTCCGTGGACGCGCTCGCCTCGGCGCTCAGGGTCACGTGGAGGTCGACGAGGTCCGGGGACACGTCGATGGAGGCGATCCCGTCGACCCGCACCCGGGGCCCGGCGAGGGCGAGGCCTTCCTCGCCGGCCTGGATCACCACCGTCGTCGGCGGGCCGGCAGACAACTCCTGGCACTCGGAAGGACCGTCCGTGCAGCTCGGGGCACACAGGAGCAGCGCGCCCAAGACGAAGAGCTGGGCGCGCTGGGACGTTGACGTGGAGGAGGCGGGGCTCACCCTCGGAGCCTAGGCAGGCATCGGCTCTGGGCCGGTAAGACCCCGGTAAAAGCGCAGGGTCCGCTCGTAGAGCCCCCGCGCGTGCCGGGCTACTTGGGCCGCGCGCAGAAGCCCGACTCGAGGATCGGCCCCGGCGTCAGGCCCAGATCGAGCTCTCCGTCGTCCCAGCAATCGTAGCCATCGGGGCAGTCCAGGCTCGACGATCGCCTCAAAGCGGCCCCGGGTCACTCCTCCTCGGACTTCGGCCTCAGTCTCGCGGGACGGACGCATCCCGATCCATTGTCCGTCGCTGGCGGGGTTCATTTGGAAAAGTTGGCGGTGCTCCCGAGCGCCCGCGGCCCTCGTCGAGAGGTGCCACGGGCGCGCCGATTCGATCCTCCGGGAGCCTCGCTTGCATCCGCTGCCACCCGCTCCGGGTTTGGTCTGGGCTGCTAGATCTCGCGAGCCCGCGCCCGCAGCAGCGCCACGTTGCGGGCCGGGATCGCCGAGACGTCCGGGTGCTCGTCGACGGCCCGGCTCACGCTCGCCTCGCGCAGGATGTGGAGCATCGGGTGGGGCGAGCGGTTGGTCGCGTTGGCGGGGTCGTCGGGCTCGGCGTCGCCAAAGCAGTAGTCCGGGTGGAAGCTGGCGATCTGCACCTCACCGACGAGCTCGCGGGCCTCGAGCAGGCCGTCGACGTCGGCGAGGAAGTCGTTGTAGTCGGCGAAGTCCGTGAGGCACTCGGGGTGGACGAGCACGCTGGTCTCGATCACCTCGGCGGGCGCGCGCAGGACCCGAGCGATGGCCTCGTCGAGGAGGACGAGGAGCTCGCGGGGGTCGTCGCAGTCGGTGACCTCGATGCGCAGGGCGCCGGCGTCGAGGGGGGCCTTGGCGAAGGGGCACAGGCCCAGGCCGACGACGAAGTCCTCGATCCACCCGAGGGTCTCGGCGCGCACGCGCTGGCTGTAGGCGTCGGTCATGCGCTCGACCTCAGGCTTGGGCCAGGGCGTAGTCCAGGCCGCCGCGGACGGCCGCGACCTGGGCGGCGTTGCAGTTCTCGGGGGTCGTCTTGGGGCTGTCGGGGTAGACCTCGGTGGTCGTCGTGAACCGGGCCCCGGTCACGCCCGCGCACAGGCCCAGGCCGTCGAGGGGGTAGTTGATGACGCCGCGCTGGACCACGGGGCAGCCGATGATCTCGCCTTTGTCGTCCGCCGGGGCGATGTGCGTGACCTGCTCGACGGCGGCGATGATCGCCCCCTGGAAGCCCGCTTGGGGGTTCTCGGTGTCGCCCACGGTGTAGAAGCCGTCGGGGATCAGGCCGGGCTCGAAGGCCTTGCCGTCGCGGGCGGCGAGGGCCGGGCGGAACTCGTCCTCGTCGCTGTCGGTGGTCTCGTGCAGGTCCATGTGCACGAGGAACACGGCGCCGTGCTCGGCCTCGAGATCGGCGACCAGGCGCATGAGCGAGGCGGACTCTTCGGCGGGCGAGTCGGCGACGAAGGAGCGGTTGGGGTCGTGGGTCTCGGGGTTCCAGCGGTTGATGACCTCGTAGCCCCAGGGGCTGACGCAGGGCGCGATCACGAGGTTGAGGCGGTCGAGGTAGGCCGAGGCGTGCTCGCGCAGGAACTCGAGCGCGCCCTGGACCCCGCTGGTCTCGTAGCCGTGCACGCCCCCGGTGATCAGCGCCCAGGGCAGCCCGGCCTTGGGCTCGGCCGGGCGCGCGACGAAGAGCGGGTAGCGGGCGGCGTCGATGCTCAGCGCGCCGTACTGCTCGACGAGGAAGCCCGGGGCGAGCGCGGGCCCGCCGACGCCCTCGAGCTTGGCGAGCACTTCGTCTTTGTAGCTGCGCTCGATGTTGCGCTGGCCGAGCCAGGTGGCCTTGTCGGCCTCGGTCCAGGGCTGGCCGGGGGTGCCGATGGGGTAGAAGCGCTCGTCGCTCATGCCCCCGGTTTTGCCATACTCAAGCAGCGGGGCGAAGGCCGAGGATCTCGCGGGCCTCGTCGGGGGTGGCGACTGCGCGGCCGGCTTCGCGGGCGCAGGTGGCCAGGGCCTCGATCAGCGGCCCGTTGCCCGTGGTCTTGTCGCCGCTGGGCAGGTAGAAGGTGTCCTCGACGCCGGTGCGCAGCTGCCCGCCGAGCTCGGCGGCCTTGCGGTGCAGGTCCCAGACCTCCTGGCGGCCGATGGCGGTGACCTGCCAGGTGCTGCCCTCGACGCGGTAGCCCTCGATGAGCTCGAGCAGGCGCGGGTCCGAGGGCATGCCCGAGGCCACGCCCATGACGAAGTTGTAGTCGGGGTGCTGGGCGAGGCCCTCGGTCAGCCCGGCTTTGACGAACAGCCCGATCGAGCGGACGATGCCCACGTCGAAGCACTCGAACTCGGGGACCGCCTGGGTCTCCTTCATGACCGCGAGGAATTTTTCGATCTTGGCCACGGGGTTGTCGAAGAGCATGGGCGGCCAGGCCCACTTCCCGTTGCTGCGGACCTTGAGGTAGTTGAGGCTGCCGGCGTTGCAGGCCGCGATCTCGGGCTTGACCCGACGCATGGCGCCCTCGGGGCCGGAGATGTCCTCGCCCACGACGCCGGTGCTCATGTTGATGATCACCCCGGGGCAGGCGGCGCGGATCGAGTCGATGATCTCGCCGCAGATCTCGGGCTCCCAGGTGGGCAGAAAGCCCATGTTGGGCCGCTGGTCCCGGAAGTGCACGTGCATGATCGAGGCGCCCGCGTTGAAGGCGTCCTTGGCCGCCTGCGTCATCTCCTCGACGGTGACGGGAACGGGGTGCTGCTTGGGGTTGGTGAGCACCCCGGTCAGGGCGCAGGTCAGGGCGGCTTTGTCGGTCATGGTCGCGGTCGTCCTTCGGGGAGTCGCTTGGGAGGTGGGGGAGGTTTCAGCTCTCGGGGGCTGTCTCGGGGGCCGTCTCGGGCTCGGGCTCGAGCACGACGAGCACCTGGCCGTTGTCGACCTGGTCGCCCACGGCCGCGCGCAGCTCGGTGATGGTGCCGGCGACGGGGGTGGTCAGGGTCGACTCGATCTTCATGGCTTCCATGGTCAGCAAGCGGGCGCCGGCCTCGACGCGCTCGCCCGCGGCGACGGCCAGGGCGAGCACGCGGCCCATGGTCGGGGCGCGGATGATGCCGTCGCGGCCGTCGGAGCCCGCGTCGCCCGCGTTGTCGTGGGGGCGGTGCTCGGAGAAGCGCAGCGCGGCGCCGTCGCGCTCGAGGATGAGCGCCTCGCCCTGGTCGAGGGTGATGACGTCGCGCTGGAGGCCGTCGAGGTCGACGCGGGCGCGGGCGCGGCTGGGGTCGCGCCGGAGCACGCGGACGCGGCTCGGCTCGCCGTTGTCGACGCGGACCGACCAGCCGTCGGCCTCGGGGGTCAGCTCGACGCGCGCGGGGTCTTCGGTGTTGGCCTCGCGCAGCTCGAGGACGCTGGCCCGGGAGTGGGCGCTGCGCCAGCCTGGCTCGAGGCCGGCGCGGGTCAGGCTGAGGTCGCGGCGACCCTCGGCCCACAGCGCCGCGGCCACGGCGAAGTCTGCCGCGCTCGCCCCCGGTCGCGCGCCCAGCTCGGCCTCGACGCCCTCGCTGCTCTCGACGAACTGCGTGCTGACCTCGCCAGCGACGAAGCGCGGGTGGGCGAGCAGGTCGGCGAGGAAGGCCTTGTTGGTCACCGGGCCCAGGAGCACGGTGTGTTCGAGGGCGCGGATCAGCCGGCGCCGGGCTTGCTCGCGGCTGCGGCCCCGGGCGATGACCTTGGCGACCATGGGGTCGTAGTCCGAGCCCACGGCCATGCCCTGGTCCACGCCCTCGACGAAGCCGTGGTCGACGCGCACGCCCTCGAGCTGCGCGGGCAGCCACGCGTGCACGGGGCCGGTCTGGGGTAGGAAGCCCGCCCGCGGGTCCTCGGCGTAGAGCCGCGCCTCGATGGCGTGACCGTCGAGGGCGACCTGTTCCTGGGTCAGCGGCAGGGTCTGGCCCGCGGCGACGTCGAGCTGCCAGGCGACCAGGTCCTGGCCGGTGACCTCCTCGGTCACGGGGTGCTCGACCTGCAAGCGGGTGTTCATCTCGAGGAAGTAAAACGCCCCGTCGGCCCCGAGCAGGAACTCGACGGTGCCCGCCCCGACGTAGCCGATGGCCTTGGCCGCGGCCACGGCCGCCTCGCCCATGCGCGCGCGCAGGTCCGCGTCGACGGCGGGGCAGGGGGACTCCTCGATGATCTTTTGGTGCCGGCGCTGGGCCGAGCAGTCGCGCTCGCCGAGGTGGATGGCGTTGCCGTGGGTGTCGGCGAACACCTGGATCTCGACGTGGCGCGCCCCCTCGACCAGCTTCTCGAGGATCAGCTCGCCGCTGCCGAAGGCGTTTTGAGCCTCGGTGGTCGCGCCCGCGACGGCGTCGGCGAGCTGCTCGGGCCCGTCGACGCGGCGCATGCCTCGACCGCCGCCGCCCGCAGACGCCTTGAGCAGGACGGGGTAGCCGATGCGCGCGGCCTCTTTGGTCAGCACCTCGACGGACTGGTCGCCCTGGTAGCCGGGGACCGTGGGCACGCCCGCCTCGATCATCCGCGCCTTGGCCCGGGCCTTGTCGCCCATGGCCTCGATGGCGGCGGGCGGCGGGCCGACGAACACGACCTCGGCGTCGGCGCAGGCCTGGGCGAAGCCGGCGTTCTCGGACAAAAAGCCGTAGCCCGGGTGGATCGCGTCGGCGCCCGTGCGCGCGGCCGCGGCGAGGATGGCCTCGACGGACAGGTAGGACTCGGCGGCGTTGGCCGGGCCGATGCGGATTGCCTCGTCGGCCTCGCGCACGGCCAGGCCGTCGGCGTCGGCGTCGGAGTAGACGGCGACGGTGGCGTAGCCGAGGGCGCGGGCGGTGCGGATGACCCGGGCGGCGATCTCACCGCGGTTGGCGATCAGGAGCTTTTCGAAGGCGGGCATGTCGGCTGGGTTTCGCGGCTGGTTCTCGGGGTCGTCGAGAGGGGGTCAGGCGTCGCTGCGCGCCCACTCGGGCTCGCGCTTTTCGACGAAGGCCATGGTCCCCTCGAGGCCCTCGGGGCTGCGGATCTGAATGGCGAAGTCCCGCGCGGCGCGGTCGAGGAGGACCTCGAGGTTCTCGGACAGGGCGGACAGCACCAGGTCCTTGGTCAGCGCCACGGCCCCGGGGGCGCAGCGGCGGATGTCGGCCAAGGTCGCGGCCAGCCCGGCCTCGAGGGCCTCGGCGTCGGCGTAGCTCTCGTGGGCGATGCCGAGGACCTTGGCCTGGTCGCCGTCGAGGCGGCCGCCGGTCACGGCCAGGCGCCGGGCCTGGGTCAGCCCGATGCGGCGCACGATGAAGGGCGCGATCTGGGCGGGCACGATGCCCAGGGAGGTCTCGGGCAGGCGCAGCTTGGCGTCGGCGCGGATCAGGGTCACGTCGGCGACGCAGGCCAGGCCGAAGCCGCCGCCCATGGCCGCGCCCTCGACCACGGCGATGACCGCCTGGGGAGCCGCCTCGATGATCGACAGCATGGTCCCGAACTTGCGGTTGCTCGTGGCCATGGCGTCGTCGGGGCCGCCGAGCTCGTCGGGCGCCGGCAGCATCCGGACCTTGGCCATGTCCTTGACGTCCCCGCCGGCGCAAAAGTGCCCGCCGGCGCCGCGCAGGACCACGGCGCGGATCTGCGCGCTGTCCTGGATCGCGTCGAACACCGCGACGAGCTCCTCGACCATGGCGAAGCTCATGGCGTTGCGGGCCTTGGGGCGGTTGAGGGTGACGGTCAGCACCCAGCCGTCGAGGCTCAGGGCGAGGTGCTCGGTGCTCGGGAGCTCGAAGTCGGCGTCGCGCATGACCTTCAGCCCTTCTTGCGCTTGGGCAGGGTGCCCGAGAGCTTGGCGATGATGCCCATCATGATCTCGTCCGCGCCGCCGCCGATCGCGACCAGGCGAGCGTCGCGGTAGGCCCGGTTGATCGGGGTCTCCATCATGTAGCCCATGCCGCCGTGGAACTGCACGCACCAGTCGCCGACCTCGCGGCACAGCCGGCCGCTCTTGAGCTTGCACATCGAGGCCAGCTTGGTGACGTCCTTGCCGCTGACGTAGAGCTCGGTCGCTCGGTAGACCAGGGCGCGCAGGGCCTCGAGCTCGGTCTCGAGCTCGGCGAGCTTGAAGTGCACCCACTGGTTGTCGAGGATGGATTGGCCAAAGGCCTTGCGCTGGCGCGTGTACTCGACGGTCATCTCGAGCATGCGCTCGATGGAGCGGACCGAGTTGGCCGCGCCCCACAGCCGCTCCTCCTGGAACTGCATCATCTGGTAGACGAAGCCGAAGCCCTCCTGGCCGATGACGTAGCGCTGGGGCACGCGCACGTCCTCGAAGAAGATCTGCGCCGTGTCCGAGGCGCGCATGCCCAGCTTGTCGAGCTTGGTCGAGCGGTCGACCCCCTTTGCGTCCATGGGGATGATGACCAGGCTCTTGGACTTGTGCGGGGCCACGCCCTCGACGGTGTTGACCAGGGTGCACATCCAGTCGGCCTGGAAGCCGTTGGTGATCCACATCTTGCCGCCGTTGATGACGAAGTCGTCGCCGTCGCGGCGGGCGTGGGTCTTGGTCGAGGCCACGTCCGAGCCGGCCCCGACCTCGGACACGCCGATGCAGCCGACCAGGTCGCCAGCGATGCTCGGCTCGAGGAACTCCTTGCGCAGCTCGGCCGAGCCGAAGCGGGCCAGGGCAGGGGTGCACATGTCGGTCTGCACGCCGATCGCCAGGGGCACGCCGCCGCAGTCGATGTTGGCGAGCTCCTCGGCCATGGCGATGGTGTAGGAGTAGTCGAGGCCCGCGCCGCCGTGCTCCTCGGGGTACTTGAGGCCCAGCAGGCCCTGCTCGCCGAACAGCTTGAACACTTCGTGAGCCGGGAAGGCGCCGGCCTGCTCCCACTCCTCCACCCGAGGGTTGATGTGCTTTTCGATGATCTGATTGACGGTCTTGCGGATGAGCGCGTGCTCTTCGGTGAACTTCATCGTGGACTCCTGACTGGGGCGTGGGGGGCCAAAAGAGAGGGAGCGGCGGCTAGAGGCGCGCGACGCCGAAGGTGTTGGGCGAGAGGGTTCGAGACTGGGCTTCGCGGCAGGTCGCCAGGGCCATGGCCAGGACCTTGCGGCTGTCGCGGGGGTCGATGATGCCGTCGTCCCACAGCCTCGCCGTGGCGAACAGGGCGTTGGACTCGGACTCGATCCGCTTGACCAGGACCTCGCGCATCTTGGCGACGTTCTCGTCGCGGGCGGCACGAGCCGCGTCGTCGAGCAGGTGGTCCGTGGCGGCGAACTTGGCCTTGGTGATGATCTCCATGACCATGCCGATCTGCTCGGCGCCCATGACCGCGACCTTGGAGTTGGGCCAGGCGAAGATGAAGCGCGGGTCGAAGGCCCGGCCGCACATGCCGTAGTTGCCCGCGCCGTAGCCCCCGCCGACGAGCAGGGTCAGCTGGGGCACGGTCGCGTTGGCCACGGCCTGGATCATCTTGGCGCCGTGCTTGACCGCGCCGCGCTGCTCCACGGCCTTGCCGACCATGTAGCCCGTGGTGTTCTGGAGGTAGAGGATCGGGATGTTCGACTGGCAGCACAGCTGGATGAACTGCGCGGCCTTGCACGAGCCCTCGGGCATGATCGGGCCGGCGTTGGCGATGATGCCGACGCCGTGGCCCTCGATGGCCGCGTGGCCGCAGACCGTGTCGCTGCCCCAGCGGGCCTTGAACTCGAGGAAGTCCGAGCCGTCGACCAGGCGGGCGATGAGCTCGCGGATGTCCCAGGGGATGCGCGGGTCAGGCGGGACCAGGCCACACAATTCTTCGGCGTCGTAGCGCGGGGGCGCGAAGCTCCGGGGCGCGCTCGGCTGGCCGTCGCTGTCCCAGTCGAGCTTGGCGAGGAGCTCCCGGGCCAGGGCGATGCCGTGGGCGTCGTCCTCGGCGACGTACTCGGCCAGGCCCGAGGTCTCGGCGTGCATGGCCGCGCCGCCGAGCTCCTCGTCGCTCGCTTCTTCACCAATGGCGGCTTTGACCAGGGGCGGGCCGGCGAGGAAGACCTTGGCCCGGTCGCGGACCATGATCACGTAGTCGCTCAGGCCCGGCAGGTAGGCGCCGCCGGCCGTCGACGAGCCGTGGACCACGGTGAGCTGCGGCAGGCCCATGGCCGAGGCCCGCGCCATGTTGCAGAACACCTTGCCGCCCTCGACGAAGAGCTCGCTTTGGTAGTTGAGGTTGGCCCCGCCGCTCTCGACCATGGAGATCGAGGGCAGCTTGTTCTCGACGGCGATGCGCTGGGCCCGGAGGCTCTTTTGCAGGCCCATGGGGGCGATCGAGCCGCCCTTGATGGCGCTGTCGTTGGCCGTGACCATGCAGCGCACCCCGGACACGAAGCCGACGCCCGTGATGTTGCCGCCGCCCAGGGTGTCCTTGCGGCCGTTGTCGTCGTGCATCTTGAACCCGGCGAGGGTCGAGAGCTCGAGGAAGGGGCTGCCGGGGTCGAGGAGCCGAGCGACGCGCTCGCGCGGGGTCAGCTGGCCGCGCTTTTCGAACTTCTTGCGCTTGGCCTCGCCGTGGGCGGCGACCTTGGCCTCGAGGGCGCGGAAGGCCTCGACGAGGGCGAGCATTTCGGCGCGCTGGGCCTGGTAGGCCTCGCCGCGCGTGTCGAGGGTGCTGCGCAGGACCGCCATCAGCCGGCCTCCCCTTCGCCCGCCTCGTTGATCGGCAGCCCGGCGAGCTTCGAGAGGTCCGCGGACAGGGTGTTGCGGTGAAAGCCCGCGAAGGCCTTGGACTTGTCGTGGTCGGGCATCGGCCAGTGGTGGGGCATGAGCGGCGCGCCGCCGTCGACTTGCAAGGTCGCGCCGTTGATGAAGGCCGCGGCCGGGGACAGCAAAAAGCAGATCGCCGCGGACACCTCGGCCTCGCTGCCCAGGCGCTTGAGGGGCACGGCCTTGGCGAGCATGGGGATCATCGCCCGGACCGCGTCGGGGTAGGTCTCCATGCCCGAGCTGGCGATCCACCCGGGCTGGATGGCGTTGACGCGCACGCCGGACTTGGCCCACTCGAGGGCCGCGGTCTGGGTCAGGTTGACCATGCCGGCCCGCGCCGCGCCGGAGTGGCCCATGCCGGGCATGCCGTTGCGCATGTCGGCGACGATGTTGACGATGGCCCCGCCGTGCTTGCGTAGGTGCTGGCTGTAGAGCTCTCGGGCCATCAAGAAGCCGCCGACCAAGTTGGTGCGCACGACGGTCTCGAAGCCCTTTTGGTTGATGGCCTCGAGGGGCGCGGGGTACTGGCCGCCGGCGTTGTTGACCAGGCCGTGGACGCGGCCCCGACTTTGACCTTGGCCATGCTCGGCCCGGTCCGCGAGGATCGCCTTGATGGTGTCGCGGACCCCGGCCTCATCGCGGATGTCCTGAGCGTGGAAGCTGACCGATCCGTCGTCTGCTTGGATCTCGGCGGCGACGGTCTCGAGCTTGGCGACCTTGCGCCCGAGCAAGACCACGTGGGCGCCGAGGCTGGCGAGCTCGTGGGCGGTGGCTCGGCCGATGCCGCTGCCGCCCCCGGTCACGATGAAGGTCTGATCGGCGAAGAGCTTGGGGTGAAAGATGGAGCGGTAGTGGCTCATGGGGATGCCGTCGTGGGTTGGGAGGAGGCGGGCAGGGGGACGAGCTCGTCGACGCGGGCGGGGCTCGAGCCGAGGCCGCGGAGCAAAAAGCGGGTCGCGTGGGCGAGGGTCTGGGCCGGGGGCGCGGGGCGTTGCCAGACCAGGGACTCGAACAGGAGATCGTCGAGCAGGGCGAGGGCGAGGTGGGCCGCCATGTGCGGATCGTCCAGGGAGAAGCTCCCGTCGGTCCGCCCCTCGGCGAGCAGCTGGGTCAGCGGGCGCGAGAGGGTCTCGCGGCCCTCGGACCAGATCCGCTCGACCTCCTCGGACGAGCTCGCCTGGCGCAGGACCCGGACCATGGGGACGTGCTCGGCCATGGTCGCGTGGATCCGGGCCAGACCCCGCGCGAGGCGCACGTCGGCGGGCTGGCTGCGGTCCGTGGCGCTCTCGTCGAAGGCCGCGAGGTAGTGCTGGAGGACCTCGCCGCGCAGGTAGGGCAGCAGGGCCTGCTTGCCCTTGAAGTACAGGTAGAAGGTCCCTTGGGCCACGCCGACCTCGCGGACGATGGCGGACACGCTGGTCTGTTCGAAGCCCCGCTCGAGGAACAGGCGCTTGGCCGTGGCGAGGATCTGTCGCCGCCGGCTGACCTTCTTGGGCTCGGCGGGGTCTGCGTGACCTGCGCCAAGCTCAACTGACTGACTGTCAGTCACCTCGGGGAGAGTGCCGATCCCGCGGGGGGATGTCAACGGTGTTCCGGGCCTCAATCCGCCCGTCGAGGGCGCCGATGGCGGAGCACTCTGCGCTCTTCACAGCCCCGAGCGCTCCGCTACACTCCGCCCGATGGCGGCTGCCAAGTACGACCCCAACCTCGAGCTCAACCCCTCCAAGATGATCCTGGCCACGGTCATCTTCGTCGCGCTCGGCATCGGCACCGTCGGCATGATCGTCTTTGACCTCGTGCCCACCGGCACCAACTCGGGCGCCGAAGCGGCGGCCGAGTGAGCTCCCGGCCGAGCTGGGCGCTGTGCGTGATGCTGGCCGGGCTGGTCGGCGTCGCGGCGTGCAAGAACGACAAGGGCCCGGGCGACGTGCCCAAGGGCGACGCGGCTGGTTCGCCGGGCTCGACCCCGGTCGTCGAAGATCCCGGCGTCGAGCCGGACGCCCAGCCGATGATCCCCGACAGCGAGCCCGAGCCAGCCGCGGAGGCGGGCGGCGAGGCGGAGCCGGCCATCGACACGACCACCACCGTCGTCGTCGGCGACGCGCCCTGCAAGGACGACTCGGACTGCGTGCCGGCGACTTGCTGCCACCCCACGGCGTGCACCAACCCCCACGACGCGCCGGACTGCTCGGCCACGAGCTGCACCATGAGCTGCGAGATCGGGACCCTCGACTGCTTCGGCGGGTGCCTGTGCCAGGACGGCAAGTGTGCCGCCAAGCAGTGGACGCCCTCCTGAGAATCCAAATCTAGCTGACGCCGAGCTGGATCTGCGACACTGGGTCCCGTGAGCGAGGCCCGGACCATCGGCGGCTACACCCTCGGCGAGCGCCTGGGGGAGGGCCACGGCGGCTCGGTGCACGCGGCGGAGAAGGACGGCGAGGCCGTGGCCCTGCGCCTGCTCGGCGAGCGCCTCGACGGGCCTCGGGCCCGAGAGGCGCGGATCCTCGCCCGGCGCATCCACCCTTGCGTGGCGCGCCTGCTCGACAGCGGCCTCGACGAGGCCTGCACCGACCACGGCGAGGCGGGCACGGCCTACCTGGTCACCGAGCTGTGCACCGGCCCCTCCCTCGACGCCTGGCTGCGCGCGAAGCCCCGGGACTGGCGGGCGATCGTGTCGGTGTTCGTGGACGTAGGCGAGGGCTTGGCCGTCGCGCATGTCCGCGGCCTCACCCATCGCAACTTCAAGGCCGGCAACGTGCTCTTTGCGACCGAGGCCGACGCCGAGGACGAGGACGCCCGGCCGCGCATCGTCGACTTCGCCCTGCCGCACATCCCCGAAGACGCGGCGCCGGGCCACCTCGCGCCGGAGCTCGGCTCCGGCAAGCCGGCGACGGCCGCGAGCGATCAGTACGCCTACGCCTCGGCGCTCTTGCAGGCCCTCGACGGCAAGACCACGCGGCTGACCGGGGGCAAGCCGACGGACGCGATCCTGGATCCGCTCATGCGGGCCCTGGCGACGAACCCGGGCAAGCGCTGGGGGGACCTGCACGACCTGGTCGCGAAGCTGCGGCGGGCGATCGGGGAGGAGACGGAGGTGGTCGCGAAGGAGGATGAGGCGGCGCCGAACCGGCGGCGGGTGTGGTTGTTGTTGGGGTTGTTGATCGCGGCGGCGACCATGGCCGGTGGCGCGTTCGCGGGGTGGTATTGAGCCAGACCACCTCCACTCCGGATAGTCTGGTCCCGATCTCACGCACACGCAGGTACTCGAGAGGCCTACGACAAGCCTCCCATGAACATCTTCCGGTCCGCAACACTCACTCTTGCTTTGTCATGCCTCTCCATGGCCGCCTGTGGGCCGGATCTCAAGGAGGGGCCGGATGGTGACCCTTGCACGGATGCTTGCTTGGTAGGAGAAAGCGCAGTTCTCTGCGAATTGAACGCTGGCAACATTCAAATTCTGTGTGCGCCCAGCGTCGCGGTCGCGTCCTTGTCCTGCTCCGAAGCGGGGGGTGTCGCCAAAGCGGTTGACGTATGTCCTCTGGGTGGAGGGGACGATGAAGCAGGCGAGGGCGAAGACGGCTCTGAGCAGTCGAGTTGGAGCCCCTCCGAGCTCGTCGAACTCGACATCGAGTCGGGAGTCTTCGTGATCGACTTGGAGGCCCTAGAAGAGTTGAAGCGCGATCCAACGCCTTTGTTTCAAGAGAAGACCCACCTCGGTCTCGTCGAAGACGGTCGTTATCGGGTGACGCGCATGGGCCCCTTGGGAGCGGCGATGGGGTGGGAGGTCGGAGACGTCCTCATCACCCTCAACGGGTACGAGATCCGAGGCTTGGACAGCTTCTCGAATGTTCTGGAGCTCATCGAGGGAGAGTCCGAGTTTCAGCTCAACGGGATGCGCGGTGAAGAGGTCATGGTACTCTCGTATCGAGTCGAATGAGCCCGCCGCCCCCTCAGCCTCGCTCGGGAAGGCCCTCGCGCGCGGGGGCCTTCGTCCGTGCTCTGGGAGCGATTGGCATCGTCGCCTCATGCTTGAGTTGCTCGGACGGGGCGCCCTTGGCGATCCGTTATGAGACCGAGCACCTACAGATCGGTACGGGCTTCGACTACCCTCTTTGCGCGGGAGATTTGGCCGCCTATGAGGCGCAAGTCGTGGGCTTGGAGTCGCTGCTCTCGACGACGGTCGACGAGCCGATCACGGTCTATCTGTGGGAGGACGCGCCCTCGAGCTACTGCGGGGAGGGTCCGCAAGGCTGCTACAGCCCCGATGAGAACGCCATCTACACGACCTCCTTCGCGCTGGATCACGAGCTCGTCCACGCCGTCGTGTACGGGTTCGCGCGCCCCCCAGGCTTCTTTGATGAAGGGTCAGCCGAGGCCTTGCGGCGACGACGGCTCGTCAGCGTTCAGCAGCCCGACCCTCTCGCCAACTTCGAGCTCAGCGGTGGCGAGGTGGACTACGGCAGCGCGGGCTTGTTCATGCGCTGGCTCTGGGAGCGTTTTGGGGCCGAGGCCTTCATTGCAATCTTGAAGGATGAACGCCCGCCCCTCGAGGCTTTCGAGGCAGTCTACGGAATGAGCCCCGAAAGCGCGGAGGCGATGTTCTTCGAGGAGCTCCCGTACGGCTATCCCCCGTTGACTAGCTGCGAGGTCGACCCTTTGCCCGCCGTCGACGAGGGCCGGTGGGAGGCGAGCGTTCGTCTGGACTGCGGAAGCGACGATGTCTACGGAGGAGACGGTGTGCGCGGGACGGCGCGGACAGTCACGCTCACCGAGGCTGGAGACTACGCTGTCAGCTTCGAGGGAGTCTCGGCGACGATTCGCCGCTGCGCCGACGAAATTCTGGAGCTTGCTCCCGAGGATGGAGACCCGGCTTGGGGCGACGTACCTCCGACGACGTCGACGATGCGAGCGGGCTATGTTCGCGCTCTGGAGCCATCGAACACCCTCACGCTCGTGCCAGGTCGGTACATGGTGTACGCCGTCGGCGCGCCCGAACAGAGCGTGAGCATGGCGGTCGAGATGCTGCCCTAGGGCACGACCAGCACGACGCCGTCGCTCTCGACGTTGGCCCGGGACGCCGCGGTGATCGCATAGGTCCCCGAGTCCAGGCTCAGCGAGGTCGAGCCAAACTCCCCATCCGGGATCGGCACGATGCGGTCGAGCGCCCACGCGCCGCCCTGGTCGGCGTAGACCACGAAGGCCCGCAGGCTCTGCTCGACGACGTCCTCGACCAAGGCCCCGTCGCCCTCGAGGTTGGGCGTGACCAGGGGCGGGGCGACGAGGTCGTCGAGGTGGTCGGCGAGCGGCGGGGTCAGGGCGGGGCGGCCGTAGAACTCGTCGAGCAGGGCGGCGTTGATGCCGAGGGTGTCGGACTGCAGGGGCTCGACGTGGAAGTAGACGTTGCCCATGGAGTTTTGGTCGCTGTACAGGCGCGAGAGCTCGACCTGGTAGAGCATCTCGTCGAGGGTCCAGTCGTCGCCGAGCTTGCTGAGGTAGTTGCCGGTGAACACGTAGCGCTCGGGGTCGATGCTGCTCCACCAGTCGAGCAGGACCTCGTAGGTCTGCTGGGCGCTGTAGGTCGGCCAGTACAGCTGCGGGGCGAGGTAGTCGACCCAGCCCTCCTCCATCCACAGCACGGGGTCGGCGTAGAGCTCGGCGTACTGGTCCAGGCCGACGATGCCCTCGGGGATGCCGGGGCGGTAGATGCCGAAGGGGGCGATGCCGAAGCGGGCGTCGGGGTCGGCGGCCGCGATGGTGTCGTGGAGCTCCTCGACGAGGGCGTTGACGTTGTCCCGGCGCCAGTCGCCCTGGCTCAGCGCGCCGCCGTCGGCGAGGTAGGCGTTCCAGGTCAGGGCGTCGGGGAAGTCGTCGCCGTTGGGGTAGGGGTAGAAGTAGTCGTCGAGGTGGACGCCGTCGACGGCGTAGCGCTCGACGACGTCGAGGACCACGTCGACGGTGTGCTCGCGGACGTCGAGGGCCCCGGGATCCATCCACAGCGAGCTGCCGTAGGTGTGGGCGTGCTCGGGCAGCTGCAGGGCGATGTGCGGCTCGGCGAGGGTGATGCCGGCGCTCGCGGCCCCGCGGTAGGGGTTGAACCAGGCGTGGACCTCGATGCCGCGGGCGTGAGCTTCTTCGATGAGAAAGGCGAGGGGGTCGAAGCCCGGGTCGCCGCCCTGGCTGCCGCTGAGGTAGCGGCTCCACGGCTCGAGGCTGGACTCGTAGACGGCGTCGGACTCGGGCCGGACCTGGAACACGATCGCGTTGAGGTTGACGGCCTCGGCGGTGTCGACGATCGACGCGAGCTCGGCCTGGGCCGCGGCGGCGGACAGGCCCTGGCTGCTGGGCCAGTTGATGTTGTAGACGGTGGTCACCCAGACCCCACGGAACTCGCGCGCGTGGCCGACCTCGACGAGCTGCTGCTCCCACACGCCGCCGGTGTCGTCGCTGGACTCGTCCGCGCTCGTGGACTCGCCCGTCGAGTCCGAGCTCGAGTCGTCGCTGGACTCGGAGCTCGTGCCCTCTTCGGTGTCGCCGACGGTGTCGCCGACCTCCTCGGCGCCGGGGCCCTGGGGATCGGAGCCGGTGCCGGACGAACACGCGAGGGCCGTGCCGAGGGCGAGGGCGACCGAGAGCGAGCGAGGCGAGTGCATGCCCCCGTCTACCGCATCTGGTCGAGCTTTTGGGCGCGTAGCAACCCCGGCCCACACCCGGGAATTCACTGCCCGCGATCTTCTGGTAGGCCGAGCCCCCCCGAGAAACTCCGAGGGTGCTTGGCGTGAACCACCTTTGTGCGAATCAGCGTGACCCGGGGCACCTGGCGCATCTCGTCGGCCATCTCCCGGCACCAATCCTCGAGCTCGTCGAAGCTCTCGGCGTCGAGCTCGAGGTCCTCGCAAGCCACGGTCTCGCGCTCGCCCGCGTGGTCGCGCAGCTTCAGCTCGTGCGCCGGCCCTTGGTCGCCGCAGGTGCCGGCGTGCTCGGTCCACAGCTTGGCGTGGTGCTCGATGACCAAGCACCAGGGGTCGCGGCCCTCGAAGGGATCGGCGATGCCGCCGTCGCGCACGACCATGGTCAGCAGCGCGGGATCGTTGCGCGCGGCGAGGGCCTCGTGGGCGACGTCCGACCAGCCCATGAACGAGGCGTCGAGGTAGAGGTACTCGCCCACGTGCGTCGAGCCGCGCACGGCCACGTTGGTCACGGCCTGGCCGCCGGCCGAGTGACCCTCGACGATGACGCCCCCGCGCAGCTTGCTGGGGTGCACGCCGAGGGCCTCGACGAGGACCTCGAGGCTGTCGGCGTGGAGGCGGTCGAAGTCGTCGCGGTAGGCCGGGTCGGCGGGCGCGGCCGGCTGCATCCACATGCGGTCGTAGGCGACGTTGCTCCACCCGCGGTGCCCGGGCTCGAGGCGCTTGCCGGCGCTGATCGGGTAGATCAGCGCGACGTTGTGGTCCGCCTCGCCCGCGAGCTGGTCGATGGCCGCGAGGGTCTGCTCGAGGCGGTCCCAGCCGACCCACTCGCGCTTTTTCTTCATCGCGTCGGTGCGCCGCTGGACGAGCTCGCTGTAGGTCCCGTGAAAGTGGAAGACGAGCTCGAACTCGGCCGCCGGATCGGCCTTCGGGGGGATGAAGATCAGCACGTCGCGGCCCCCGTTGCCCTCGAGGGGTCCGACCCACAGCGACCCGCCCGCGTAGAGCTGGCTGAACTCGTCGGCGAAGTCCTGGAGCCCGGGGGCGGTGTTGGGGTCGATCTGCGCGCCCGCGACGAGCTCGGAGTCGGCGACCTCGATGGGCGGCTGCGCCGGAGCGGGCTCGGGCGCTGGAGCCGGGGCTGGCTCGGAGGTAGAGGATCCGAGGGGGGCAGACTCGTGCAGGACTGGCGCGCTGTCGGCGGATTCGGGCATGTCCGGATCCGCAGGCTGCGGGTCGACCTCCGCGACCGTCTGGACACAGCCAGCGGACAGGAGGGCGACGAAAGACAGCGCGAGCGTGGGCTTCGCCATGGAGATCGCGGGGGCCAGGCTCGCATTGTGCCGCACTTTGCGAGGCCGTGCCCGCGCGCGGGTCGGGGTCGAGGGAGGTCGCCGGGCCTGCATCACCCGCACGTTCGACGCCCGGCTGCGCGTTTGGCTCTCGGGTCGAGCGGTGCTCCTGGGCAGGGTCGAGGCCGCACGCGCTCCGAGCACGGGCTATAACCACGCTCGGTGGCGATCGACACACGCTACGGGGGCCGCACCATGACGCTGCCGCCCGAGAGCCTCGCGGGGGTCGGTGAGCAGGAGGTGCTCGAGTCCGAGGCCGTGTCCTCGGCGGACTCGGTCACGGACATCTTTGGCGAGCTGTCCGACACCTTGGCGCACACGGTCACGACGCACCCAGACGCGGCCATGGACGCGCCCACCGCCCTCAGCGGTCGGCGGCGCGAGAGCGGCGAGCTCGATCGTTGCGGCGAGATCATCCAGGACCGCTATCGCCTGCTGCGGCGCCTGGGCAAGGGCGGGATGGGCACGGTCTACCTGGCCGAGCACACCTCGATCCCCAAGACCTTCGCGGTCAAGCTGCTCAACCGCCGCTACGCCAGCCGCGAGGACGTCGCCGCCCGCTTCCTGCAAGAGGCGCGGGCCGTCAGCCTGGTCGACCACGAGAACGTCGTCGGCGTGGTCGACTTCGGCACGGCCGAGGACGGCTCGGCCTACCTGGTCATGGAGCACCTGCGCGGCGAGCCCCTCAAGGTGCTGTGCAAGACCCAGGCGCCCCTGCCGTGGTCCCGGGTCCGGCACATCATGGGGCAGCTGTGCGATGCCCTGAGCGCGGCCCACGAGCTGGGCATCGTCCACCGCGACATCAAGCCCGACAACGTGCTGCGGACCACCCGGGGCCAGGACGTCGACTGCGTCAAGGTCCTCGACTTTGGCCTGGCGAAGATCCAGGCCAGCGGCGGCCTCCGGCTCACGCGGACCGGCATGGTCCTGGGCACGCCCGAGTACATGGCGCCCGAGCAGGCCCGCGGCGCGCCCATCGATCACCGCGTCGACATCTACGCCGCGGGCATCCTCTACTACGAGCTGCTGTGCGGCCGGACCCCCTTCAAGGCCAAGAGCTTCATCGCGATGCGCAACCAGCACTTGCTGGTCCCGCCCGCGCCGCCCTCGGAGCACGCTCCCGACGCGGGGATCACCGAGGCGATGGACGCCATCGCGCTCAAGGCCCTGGCCAAGGACCCGAGCCATCGCTTCGCGAGCATCGCGGCCATGGGCGAGGCGATCGCGGCGGTCGGCACGGGTGCGGCTCCGGTGGCGTTGACCGAGGCCCTGCCCGGTCCCGGGCTGCTCTCGCCGACCTCGATGTTGAGCGTCGGCGGGCGGCTCAGCCAGGGGGCCAGCGCGCGGGCTCAGCCCCGACTCGAGGTCGGGGCTGGGGCTGGGGCTGCCGTCGACTCGGGGGCGTCGAGCTCGGGCTCGGGCTCGATGACCTGGCGAAATTCGTCGGTGGCCACGGCCTCGAGCTCGACGAGCGCCGGCTCCAACACCGACTCGGACGCGCGCATGGGGTTGATCCTCGCGGCGGTGCTCGTCGCCCTCGTCGCCGGCCTCGGGGGCATGGCCTGGGCGACCTTCGGCCCCGGCGGCCCCAGTGGCGGCGACGAGACCGCCGTGAAGGCGGGGGGGGGCCAGGCTGGTCCTGCGGCGAACGAGGCGAGCGAGGCGAACGAGGCGCTGGCGCCACCGAGGGCCGAGGACCCGCCGCCGGTCGTCGCAGACACGGGCGAGGGCGCGGCGACGGCCGCCGTCGTGACCTTCGAGATCAACGTCGACGAGGCCACGGTCTACGAGGCGGTCGACCAGGCCCTCGTCGGCCGCGTGAGCCCGGACGCGCCGACCCTCGAGTTCCCGCGCTCCGACGAGCCCGTGCGCCTGCTGTTGCGTGCGCCGGGCTACCGCGAGCTGATGTTCGAGCTGACCCCCGACGGCGACCAGGCCCTGAGCTTCGAGCTCGTCGTCGATCCCAAGGCGAAGGTCGAGCCCGAGCCAACGGGAAGCGCTTCGGGCTCCAAGGCGGGGGACTCTGGCAAGGCCTCGAGCCCGAGCCCGAGCCCGAGCCCGAGCCCGAGCGAGCCGGAGCCCGAAGCGCCGAGTGACTCGGGGGCGGCCCCGGCCGAGCCCGCCGCTGCGCCCGACGACGACGAGGTCGTCCGCGACAACCGCTTCTCCCCCGAGATCATCGACCCCTGGCAGGGGTAGAGGGGTCGAGCTAGAGGGTCCCGCTCACCGAGCGATCGAGGAAGGGCTCGATGGCGTTGCGCAGGGCGTCCGCGTGGGGCTCGTAGTCGAGGTAGCGGATCGCGTCGTCGAGCTCGTCGGTGCGGAAACCGCCGATCGGGATGTTGAGCCAGGTCATCGCAACCATCACCCCCTTGGCGACGACCGAGTCCGTGATCACCGCGGTCTTGCAGCCAAACTTGCGCGTCACCGCCTGGACCTCCTTGCGCATGTCCGGGCCCGGCCGAGCGTCTCGCGCGATCACCAGGACGCCCGCGAGGGTCTCGCGCTCGCGGACGACCTGCATCATCCGCGCCCACTCCTCTTGGTTGGGGAGCGGCGTTTTGTGGACGAGCAAGAAGACGTCTTGCACGAAGCCGAAGCTCAGCGTGTGGAGGGACTCCACGGACCGTAAAATTAGCCCGGTCGGCAGGCTTTTTTCAAACTTTGTGGGGATTGGGCGCGGCGGGGGCGGATCCACAGCCGCCAAAACTCACATCTAAGGCCAAGAAATCAATCGCCTGACAGATGTCAAAGACTTCGCGAGATGATCTCGATAGCGTAGAACGCAGTAGACCGGAGCGGTACGCGCATGTTGATATTTGAGTGTTGATTTGCGACCGTGTCCCCAGGGGCGAGAAAAGCACCCCTGCTACCATCGGGTCCTACGGATTTGGGACTTTGAGGCGGCCTGCGGGCCTGCTCGCCGCTTCGCCGGATGATCGACAGCGCGCGCAATGGATACACTGGTCGAACCGCCAGTGCGCCCAATGAGGCCCCCATTCGGGGGGAGGAGTCTCGATGAAGCGATTCATGCAATACAAGCACGGGCGGACCGAAATTCTCGACGCTCACCCCTTTATCAGCTGGCTGGACGCCGACAACGTCGCCCTCGAGGACAAGCTCGGCTTTGCGCCGGTCATGGCCTTGTTCGTGATGGCCTTTCGCGACGTGAACCTCTGGGTCCTGCGCTTTGAAGAAGAGGCCGAGGAGCACTTCCGGTCGCTGATCAACGGCAACACCTTCGAGGACGAGGGCCACTCGCGGCTGTTCCTGCACGACTGGCGCTGCATGGGCCTCGACGCGCGCTTGCGGTGGTCGGCGAGCGACACCCTGTGGTGGTTGTTCCACAGCCCCGACCAGGAGCGCTTCCGGGAGTACGGCGTGGAGTTCGTGCGCTTCTCCGTGGAGGACGGCGGCGATCCCTTGCTCCGCTTCGCCCACTCGGAAGCGGGCGAGGCCTGCGGGATGGTCTTCTTCAGCCACTCGGTCCACCCCGCCGTGGCCCTGGGCGAGGCCCAGGGCAAGACCTACCGCTACTTCGGGACCGAGCACCTCGAGCGCGAGCTCAGCCACGTCGAGCACACCGAGGAGGACTTCGTGAACCAGGTCCTCGACGAGGCGGGCCTGGCCAAGGCGGTGGATCTGGGCGGGCGCATGTTCGACGTGTTCCACGGGATCTTCGACGCCTTCCTCGACTACGCCCACACCCACGTCGAAGGCGGGACGGTGCCCCAGGCCCCGGCCGATCACGGCGCCCACAGCTGCGACCTGCCGCGTCACCCCGTCGAGGATCTCTCGGGCTTCGCGGCGCCCGAGGGCGACGTGTCATCCAGCGCGGCGCGGCTCCTGGCCAAGCTCGACGCGCGCCGGGCCCAGGCCGCCGCGCACCCTCTGTACGCGTGGATGCGCGAGGCCTCGGTGCCCGCGGCGGACAAGCTGCGCCGCTTCATGCCGCTGTGGTCCATGGACGTGCTCGGCTACCGCGACCTCAACCACTTCGTGTTCCACTACGCCAAGGGCGCGAGCGCCCACGCCCGCGCCCCCGAGGCCCGCTTGATCAACGCCTGGGTCAACGAGCTCGAGACCCACAGCGGGCTGTTCCTGCGCGACTGGCAGGCCCTGGGCCTCGACGAGCGCCTGGGCTGGTCGGCGAGCGAGACCCTCGAGTTCCTGTTCTTCGACCGCGCCATGGACGTGCACCGCCACAACATCATGCGCTTCATGAAGCTCGGCCTGCGCCACGACCACCCGAGCTTGCGCTACTGGATGATGCGCGCGCTCGAGGCCAGCGGCGAGGCCTTCTTCGCCAACACCCGGGAGCTGGCCCGCGCGGCCGAGGCCTCCGGGGAGCTGGCCGGGCCCCTCGACTACCTCGGCGATCGCCACGGCGGCGAGCACCCCGAGCGCGGCGTCGACCTCGACGCGCTGCTGCGCGGGACCTTCCACGCCCACGAGCTCGACGCCGAGCAGCTCGCCGTCGCCGAGCAGATGATCGACGTGGTCTTCGACAGCCTCGAGCACCAGCTCGACTTCTCCCTCGAGGCCGCCCACAGCGGGCGCCTGGACTACAGCCTGGCGAGCGCGGCCGAGTAGCCTACAGCCACACCCCGGCGGGCAGGTTCATGGCCGAGTCGTAGTAGGTCGAGCCGTCGTAGCTGATGTCGGTGTTGTTCGACGGCGCCCCCTCCACGCAGGGGAGGGCGACGTCGAGCTCGAACATCTGCTGAAAGTCATCGAGCAGGGTCAGGTGCATGCTGTCGCCCTCTTCGAAGACCATGAAGGTCCCGTCCGCGTCCGCGTCCTCGGCGGCGCCGTCGTCGGCGAGGGGGGTGAAGTCCGGGTTGTACATGCTGCACCGCCCAGCAGGGCCGCGAACACCACGCACACGCGGTACTCGCACCGAGACAAGCGCGCAAAAAACAGTACCCTTGCGCGATGCCGGCCTCCCGCGCCAGCGCGCCGCACCTGTTCGAGCGCCGCCCCTACTGGGCCAAACGCTTCGGCGTCGCGCCCTTCTTGCCGACCTCGCGCGAGGAGATGGACGCGCTGGGCTGGGACAGCTGCGACGTGATCATCGTGACCGGCGACGCCTACGTCGACCACGTCAGCTTCGGCGCGGCGGTGATCGGGCGGGTGCTCGAGCGCGCCGGCTTTCGGGTGGGCATCCTCGACCAGCCCGACTGGCGGTCGGCCGAGGGCTTCATGCGCCTGGGCGTGCCCAACCTGTTTTGGGGCGTGACCGGCGGAAACATGGACTCGCTGGTCAACCACTACACCTCGGACCGCAAGCGCCGCTCGGACGACGCCTATACCGCGGGCGGGGGATCCGGCTCCCGCCCCGATCGCGCGGTGATCGTCTACAGCCAGCGCTGCCGCGAGGTCGGCGGCCCCGAGGTCCCGGTGATCATCGGCGGCATCGAGGCGAG
The DNA here is from genome assembly GCF_000170895.1 of Plesiocystis pacifica SIR-1. Classification (GTDB taxonomy): domain Bacteria; phylum Myxococcota_A; class Polyangia; order Nannocystales; family Nannocystaceae; genus Plesiocystis; species Plesiocystis pacifica. The sequence continues at coordinate 129,466 of NZ_ABCS01000009.1, forward strand.
CCTGCGCCGCATCGCCCACTACGACTACTGGTCCAACGCCGTCCGGCGCAGCGTGCTCGTCGACAGCAAGGCCGACGTGCTGTTCTACGGCAACGCCGAGCGGGCGATCGTCGACTTCGCCCACGGCCTCGGCGAGCGCAGGGGGCTCGACGCGATGCGCGGGCTGCGGGGCACGGCCTTCGTGCAAAAGGCGGGGACCTTGCCCCAGGGCTGGGCCGAGCTCGACTCGAGCGAGGTCGACGGCGGCGAGCAGGGCGAGCTGGTCCAGCTGCGCCGCAAGGCCCGGCGCAAGGTCCTCGAGCACCCGCGGGCGCGCACGGCCATCCGCCTGCCCAGCTTCGAGCAGGTCCGCGAGGACCCCGTGCTCTACGCCCACGCCTCGCGCGTGCTCCACCAGGAGGCCAACCCGCACAACGGCCGGGTGCTCGTCCAGGGCCACGGCGACCGCGAGGTGTGGATCAACCCGCCGCCCGTGCCCCTGAGCACCGAGGAGATGGACGCGGTCTACGAGCTGCCCTACCAGCGGCGGCCTCACCCGCGCCACGACGACGCCGGCAAGGTGCCCGCCTACGAGATGATCAAGACCTCGGTCATGCTCATGCGCGGGTGCTTTGGCGGGTGCTCGTTTTGCTCGATCACCGAGCACGAGGGGCGGATCATCCAGAGCCGCTCGCCCGACTCGGTGCTCCGCGAGATCGAGCAGATCCGCGACACCGTGCCCGGCTTCACCGGGGTCATCTCGGACCTCGGCGGGCCCACGGCCAACATGTGGCGCCTGGGCTGCAAGAGCCCGACCATCGAGGCCGCGTGCCGGCGACCCTCGTGCGTCTACCCGGGCATCTGCGAGAACCTGAACACGGACCACAGCGATCTGATCGCGCTCTACCGCAAGGCCCGGGCGCTGCCGGGGGTCAAGAAGATCCTCGTCGCCTCGGGGCTGCGCTACGACCTGGCCGTGGAGTCGCCGGAGTACGTGCGCGAGCTGGCCCGGCACCACGTCGGCGGTTACCTCAAGATCGCGCCGGAGCACGTCGCCGAGGGGCCGCTGTCAAAGATGATGAAGCCCGGGGTCGGGACCTACGAGCGCTTCAAGACCCTGTTCGACCGCTACAGCAAGCAGGCCGGCAAGCGCCAGTACCTGATCCCCTACTTCATCGCCGCGCACCCCGGGACCACCGACGAGGACATGCTCGAGCTGGCCCTGTGGCTCAAGCAAAACGGCTTCAAGCCCGACCAGGTCCAGGCCTTCTTGCCTTCGCCCATGGCCACGGCCTCGGCGATGTATCACTCCGGGCGCAACCCGCTGAAGAAGGTGAGCCGGGCCGACTCCGCCGAGCGCGTGGCCGTGCCGCGCAGCGCCAAGGTCCGGCGCTTGCACAAGGCCTTCCTGCGCTACCACGACCCCGACAACTGGCCGATGCTGCGGGCGGCCTTGCAGCGCATGGGCCGGGCCGATCTGATCGGCAACGGCGAGGAGCACCTCGTCCCGAGCTACCAGCCCAAGGGCACCGGCCACGGCCGAGGGCGCGGGCCGAAGCGAGGGCGAGCGAAGGGGGCGACCAAGCCCAAGCCCGGCACCGCGCTGACCCAACATACGGGCCTGCCCCCGCGGGAGACCGGCGAGGGCAGGCGGCGGCCCGGGCTCGGCTCGAAGGCCAAGTCCAAGGCTCGTTCGGGGCGCAAGCCCAGCCGCAAGCGGCGCGGCTGAGTCGTGGACGTGGGGCAGGGAGGGCGTGGCGTCGTCCACGACGGCTAAAATGGACAGGGGCTGTGAAATTTTCACAGTCCCTGAGTCGTTGGTTTAGTCGTTGACGGGCAGCCCGCTGGGCACGCTCGCCGGGACCAGGTCGAGCTGGTTGAGCGTGTCTTGATCGACCAGCGCGGACAAGAAGGCGACCAAGTCGCTGAGCTCCGCGTCGCTGAGCGCGGCGGGGATGAGCAGCGGATCGAGGCTGTCGAGGAGCTGCGCGTCGATGTCCGGGACCTCGGCGAGGACCTCGGCCCGCGACCCGACCAGCTCGGGGTCGAGCTGGCTGTCGTCGTAGCTGGCGAGCGAGCCCTCGGGGTCGAGGTGGTGGGCGATCATCCCCTCGACCGTCGCGTAGGCGCCGTTGTGGCCGTAGGGGCTCTCGAGCAGGACGTTGCGCAGGGAGGGCGTGCGGAACTGGAAGCGGTCGGCGTCCTCGCCGGTCACCCGCGCGCGGCCGAGGTCCAGGGGCGCCTCGGGCTCGTCCCCGGTCATCGGCCCCGTGTCGTTGCCCGTCCCGACCTGCGGGACCGCGATGTTGTGGAAGTCGAAGTCGCTCTGGAGCGAGCCGCTGTGGCAGCCGCTGCAGTTGGCCTCGCCGTAAAAGAGCAGCGCGCCGCGCTTGGCCGCCGTCGGGAGGGCGTCGTCGTCGCCCGCGAGGTAGCGGTCGAAGGGCGCGTCGAGGGCCAGGAAGGCCTCGCCCTCGAAGGCCCCGATGGCGTTGGACAGCACGGTGATGTCGACGTCCTCGGGCGCGACCTCGGGGAAGGCCTCGTCGATCATGTCGGCGTAGGCGTCAATCGCCATCACGCGGGCAACCACGGCGCCCCAGATGTCCTCGAAGTCCGCGTCGGTGAGCCCGGCCATCTCGTTGGGCTGATCGAACACGTCGAGCTGATCCGAGAAGCCCCGCATCTCGCGGTCGGGGGTGATCGGGATGATCGTGAAGGCCGCCAGAGCGTTGTCGAAGTCCTGCGGGGTCGCGTCGCCGGCGGGGGAGAAGAAGCTGTCGTCCTCGGCCTGGCCCAGGCGCCCGTCCCAGAACATGGTGTCCCAGCCCTCGACGCCGCGGTTCCACAGCGAGAGCGCGCTGCGGGGCAGGAACAGGCTCGGCCCGCTGTGGACCCGCAACGGCCCCAGGCCGACGGCGCCCTGGCCCTTGGACTGGCCCTGGGCGTCGGCGCTGCCGAGCAGGGGGTGGTGGCAGGTGGCGCAGGAGATGTTGCGCGGGCCGCTGAGCTCCTTGTCGAAGAAGAGCAGGCGCCCGAGCTCGAACTTGGCCTCGTCGGGGGGCGCCGGCAAAGGGACGGGCTCTACCCCCTCGGCGGCCAGGAGCTCGCGCAGCTGGTCGTCGAGGCTGGGCTCACCGCCGGTGTCCTCTTCGGTGGTGGACTCCTCTTCGGTGGTGGACTCCTCTCCCTCCGTATCGGTGCTCTCGTCGGTGTCCTCGTCCTCGGCGCTGGTCTCTCCGCCGACGTCGTCATCGCCGCCGTCGTCGCCTCCGTCGCTACAAGCGGCGAGGCTGAACACTGCAATTACGCTGAGGGCCAGAGGGTACAGATATGGCTTGGGTCGTACGAGCATAGGCGTGAATCCCTGATGCCGGGGCTACGGCGGCTCATTCGACGCGGTTACGCGCATTCGCGAAAGTATTAACAATTAATTATGACACAAAGTGAATGCACGTTGCGCTCATTGCCAGTTACCCGTCCAATGGCCAGTCCCCTCCCCGAGCTGGGAGGGGTCACAGGTCGAGGGGCAGGGCGTTGGTCTCGACCTCGTCGATGACCAGGCTGACCCACACCCGCGTCGCGCCGGCGTGGTCGCGGGCGAGCACGCGGCTGAGGTCGACGAGGGCGTGCTGGTTGGAGCGGGCCTCGACGGTGGCGTCGACGACGGTGCCGTTGACGGCGACCTTGAACGCCTTGGCGCGCTTTTCTGGGGTCGCGCCGACGCGGGGCTCGAGGGCCCGACCGAACACCGTGACCACGCCCTTGCCCTCGCCCTCGCTCAGCAGGTAGTTCAGCTCGGGGGTGATGTCCTGGACCTCGCCGTTGGCGTAGATCTGGATCAGGTGGATGGTCCGCTGCATCGCGTTCTCGATGCGGCCGCTGGTCTGGGCGAGGTCGTAGTCCTTGAGCTCGCCCTGGGCGACGTACTGGCTCTGGATGTAGGTGCCGTTGAGGTTCAGCTCCCACACGAAGCTGGTGAACGCGGTCTGGATCTGGACCAGGTCGGCCATGGCCCGTTGGATGCGCTCGAGGGGATCCTTGAGGAACTGGGTGAGCACGGCCCCGAGGCCCCCGAGGCCCGCGAGCGCGCCGGTGACCCGCCCGGCCATGGCCTCGCTGGTGACCCCGAGGGCGACGCCGCCGAAGATCAAGGTGACGCCGAGCACGAAGGTCGCGACGTTGAGGCGCTGGAGCAGGCGCATGGTCTGCTTGGCGTCGGACACCGCGTCCTTGAGCAGGATCGAGGCCTCCTCGCTGCGCGCCTTGGAGGGCTTGAGGTAGTACTCGGCGAGCAGGTCCTGGCGGGCGGCTCGCTCGCGCTCTTCGGAGGTCACGGCGCGGACCAGGGCGTCCACGGCCACGCGCCCGCCGATGTTGCCGAGGATGCGCACCACGTTCTCGCGCACGTCGATGTTGAGCTCCGTGCGCAGCTGTCGGCTCAGGGGCTCGACGGCCTGGTGCAGGAGCTGGGGCTTGATCTGCTCGCGGTAGAGCGCGGACATGTCGGTGAAGTTCGAGGCGTCGCTCATCTCGGCGAGGATCTGACTCACCCAGCAGCGCGCCTCGTCCTGGCGCTCGCGCAGCTCCTCTTGCTCGAGCAGGGCGACGAGCTCGGAGGCGAGGGCGCGGACGCGCTGGCCCGAGAGCGCGCCGGTGGTCGTCTCGAGCTTGTCCTCGTAGCGCGACAGGGTGCTGGCGAAGCCCTTGGAGCGCTCGCGCTGGCCGTAGCACCACTGCGCGAGGGCCTCGGTCGTGACCTGGTCGAGGAGGTCGCTGGTGCCCTGGTCGCCGCGGGCGGGGGTGAACACGCGGCTCAGGGCAGGGTTTTGCTGGCTGTCGAGCACGGCCTGGCGCACGGACTTGCTGACGTGCTCGACGTCGGGCTCGGGCAGGCGGATCATCAGCTGGATCAGCGCCGGGATGGCCGAGGGGGAGGTGCGCAGGTGGTGGGCGGCGCGGTCGAGGAGCAGCTGCTCTTGGCGGGTGATCACCCAGCGCACGCAGCGGTCGAGGATGCTCTTGAGCGAGCCCTCGGTGCCGAACTCGACGGCGCTGGCGATCATGTCCGCGGCCTGGGTGTCGTCGCGGCTCTCGGGCTTCATGGCCCGGTCGAACTGCTTGCGGATGTCCCCGGACTTGCGGCGCAGGAACTCCTGGGCCTGCTTGCGCAGCTGGGTCTCCGTGCCCTCGACGGCCGCGGCGCGGATGACCCACAAGAGGTTGCGATGGTTGGGCGCGCGCTCGGAATGCCAGCGGTGCTCGAGCAACGTCGGGTGACCCAGGAGCAGCTTGGCCTTGTCGAGGCGCGAGAAGTAGCGGTTGGACAGGAGCGCGCCCACGAACTCGCTGCTCTTGGCCTCGCCGTCCCCGTGGATCAGCTCGATCTGCTCGAACACCTGGCTGTGGCTCGGGTGGCCGCCGTCCTCCCGCGGGTGGCTCATGACCTCGTGGAGGTGCTTGAAGAACACGCCCAGCTCCTGGCCGCGCAGCAGCTCGCGGGCGGCCTCGCGGACCGAGCTGCGGCCCTGTTTGGCGGCGGCGAGGAGGTAGGGCAGGGTGTCCGAGCGCAGCCAGGTGCTCGTGTTCCAGCCCTCGGCGAAGCCGGGGATGTAGGTCAGCAGCATGCGCCCGATCTCGGCGGCTTGCATGCTCGGGTCGCAGGTGCTCAGCCCTGGGGGCAGCCCCTTGGAGCTGCACAGCAGCTCGATGACTTCGGCCTCGCCGAACAGCGCGACGCAGATCCGCACGGTCCGCTCGCCCTCGGGGTCGCCGTCGCCGAGGTAGCGCGCGAGCGCCCGCCACATGCGCTCGCGCAGCTCCTTGTCTTGGGGAAAGCCGAGCTCGTGGGTCTCGAGGAAGAGCACGGCCCGGTCGGGCTTGTGGGGGAGCTGGGCGAACTCCGTATCGGCCTCGTCGAGGCAGTAGATGATGTGCTCGTAGGCGATCCGCTTGTGCCCCGCCCGGTAGTTGCGGACCTCGCCGAAGTAGGGCTTGGCGTCGTTCTTGAGCGCGCCCCAGATGACCGGGCCGCACAGGTAAAAGGCCCGCCAAAACGAGCTCATGTGGCAGTTGAAGAAGCGCTCGAGGCGGTCCTTGTCGTCGGGGCACAGCTCGCGGATGACCCGCAGCAGCGCCGCCAGGGCGAACTTTCCCTTGCGCCAGGCGATCAGCGCCCGGTGGTGGTCCTGGTCCTCGCCGATGTAGTCGCTGTACTGGCTCCGCGCCCAGCGGGAGAGGTTCTTCCACACGGCCGTATTGGTCAGGCCCCAGTCGTGGTCGGGGCACAGGGTCTCGAAGCGGACGCGGATGTGGATGAGGACGGTGGCGGCTTGCTTGACCGTGGCCCAGCGGCTCTCGTAGTCGTGGACGTCCTGGGGCTCGGGTCCCTCGATCAGCTCCGTGGCCTGCGCGATGAGGGCCGGGACGCTGCCCCCCGCGGCCTGCCAGGCCTGGATCAGCTCGGCGCACAGATCTTTTTCTCGCTTGGTATAGACCGAGTGGTTCTTGTTGAGGTCTGCGGGCGCGGCCTCGAGCAGGTCCAACCATGCGGGGCTTTCGCGCAGCGTCGGCGGCGGCACGGGGGGACGCGGCGCGGCGGCGGGCTTGGGCGCGACGGGGGGCATGAAATCGTTGGCCATGGCAAAGACTCCCGGGTTCCACTCGGGGAGTACCGTCGCCCGCTACCGGGATTGCGAGGACGGAGAGATAGTGTCGAATGGCGACGGGCCAGCGGGCCAGCACTTTCCGTGGCGGCGGGAGGGCCCCCATGGGTCGAGTGGGTTAATCTGTGGCCGAGAGCCTCGCCATGACCTGGAACCCTGCGCGGACCATCAGTTTGATCGCGGCCTTTTGCGGGATGGCCCTGGGCCCGCTGGCGCTCGGGGCGTGCTCCGAGGAGCCCGCCGTGCTCGAGGGCTGCGAGTGCATCCCCGTCGAGTTCGGCCCCGGGGAGCCCGCGCAGCCAAGCTGCGAAGAGGCGCTGTGCCCCACGGTGGTCGCGTCGGAGGGCAGCGAGGGGTCTGGGCCCTTCGTCGTCGACGAGGACGCGCTGAGCTGTGCCCTCGACGCCCTGGCTCAGCGCACGCCGGGGTGGATCGCCTGGTCGTGGACGGGGCTCGAGGGGCAGTACACGGACCTCGGCTACGTCCGGATCCGCTCCGACGGGTCCGCGGTGCGCCGCGACTGGGGCCAGGAGGACCTCTCGCTCGTCGTCAACGCGGCGGTGTTCGGCGAGCTGTCGGAGGCTGCGAGCTACGCGGACTGCCTCGACGAGGCGGAGGCCGAGGCTCGCTTCGACTGCATGCGTCGGGAGCTGGCCTCGGTCAGCCAGACCTGCAACTACGGTTGGCTCGACGAGGGCGTCTGAGCGCGCGCTCGCTGGTCTCCCCGGGGGAGCTGAGCGATGATGCGGCCATGCGTCGCTTTTCCTCGGCTTTGATCGGCTCGTTGTTCGCGTGGATGCTCTGCGCCTGCCCGGCTGCGGACGACTCGGACGGGCCTGGGGGCGACGAGGTCGGTTCGGAGGACAGCGAGACGGAGACGGAGAGCGAGTCGGGCACGGAGACCGGAACGGAGACGGAGACGGAGACGGAGTCCGAGGGCGAGTCGGACACGGGCATGGGCGGCAACCCGCTGCTCTCGGACGCGGTCTTGAACATCGCCCACCGCGGCGGCCGGCGCGAGCGCCCCGAGGCGACCCTGCCCGCCTTCGAGCACGCCCTCTCGGTGGGCTCGGACGTCATCGAGATGGATCTGCACATGAGCTCGGACGGCGTGATCGTGGTCCTCCACGACGACACCGTCGACCGGACCACCGACGGCACGGGCCCGGTCAAGGACATGAGCTTCGACGAGCTGCGGGCCCTCGACGCGGGCTACGACTTCACGACCGACGACGGCGAGACCTTCCCCTATCGCGGGATGGGCATCCAGATTCCGCGGGTCGAGGAGATCTTCGAGACCTTCCCGGACGCCTACTACCTCATGGAGATCAAGCAGACCGAGCCGAGCCTGGTGCCGACCTTCGCGGCGGTGCTCGAGGACTACGGCATCGCCGATCGCATCGTGGTCGCCTCGTTCAGCGACGCGACCATCCAGGAGTTCCGCGAGGCCAGCCCGGACACCTTCACGGCCATGGCCCTGGCCGAGATGTTGGCCTACCAACAGGCGAGCAACGACCGGGATCCCGACTACGTGCCGCCCTGTGAGTTCGTGCAGTCGCCCTGGGAGCTGACCTCCAAGGCGCTCATCGACTTCGCCCACGCGCTGGACCTCAAGGTCCACCCGTGGACGGTCAACGACGCCGCAGACATGGAGAACCTCATCGCCGACGGGGTGGACGGGATCATGACGGACGATCCGGTCCTGCTCGAGGGGGTGATCGGGGGCTGAAGGCGGGTTGAAAGCTGGGGGCTCGACGCGGCGTTGGGGGCCCGCCGCGTCACGCGCGGTTGCGGTACCATGCGTGAGCAACGCATTGGCGCCGCCTCCAGCGCCACCCGCTGCCTTTGAGGTTCTCCCCACCATGAGCGACGAACGAGCCGACGAGTCCGCCCCCGAGCAGTCCAACCCTTCCGCCGACGCCCCGGAGACTCCCGACACGTCGGACGCCCTCGACCGAGAGCTCGACGACATGGCCGAGGCCATGGTCCGGAAAGACGGCGACAACCAGGAAGAGCCCCCGCAGGTCAACTGGCTCGATCGAGCCAAGGTCGTCGGGGGCTTCGTCGTGCTCGGGCTGTTTGCGACGGGCGGCCTGTTCGCGTCGCAGCTGTTCTCGAGCGCGCCGCCGGCCGTCGCCGCCGAGACCATCGGGGCCAAGCTCGAGCTCGCGGCCGGCGAGGTCACGCTGGTCTCGGGCGAGGGCGAGGGCGGGGGCGAGCACGGCAGCGCGACCAAGCGCCTGCTCTCGGGCACGCCCTTGCCGATCGGCGCGACCTTGAAGACGGGCCCCGGCGCCCGGGCCCTGGTCCGCCTCGCCGACGGCAGCCGGATCTTCATCCGCGACAACTCCGAGGTGCACCTGGGCGAGGACACGGCCCTCGAGCTCCTCGCCGGTGAGCTGTGGCTGGACGCGCCGCCCCTCGAGCAGGGCCGCGAGCCCATGAGCCACCGCGTCGGCGCGGCCACGGTGGTGCTGACCGACGGCGGGGCCAACCTCGCGCTCATCGAGGGCGGCGACGCGACGGTCTACGTGGCCGAGGGCGTCGCCACGGTCGCCAGCGAGGCCGAGCGCAAGGAGCTGAGCTCGGGCGAGCGGGCCCTGGTGCCGGCGAGCGGGGCCAAGCCCGAGGTCGAGCCGGTGAGCTTTTGGGAGGACTGGACCGGCGGCATGGCGGACCGGCGCTCGGGCGGGCGCATCGGCGGCGGGGCCGGGGCGCTCTACGCCGTCGACGACGCGGCGCCTCCCGGGACGCCCTCTTTGCCCCTGACCATCGCCCAGCAGACCGTCGACGTGGCCATCGAGGACAACCTCGCCGAGACCCGCGTCGACCAGCGCTTTTTCAACCCCTCGGACCGCGACGTCGAGGGCTGGTACTGGTTCACCGTGCCCGAGGGCGCGATGCTCGTGGGCTTCGAGCTCGAGACCGACGGGGAGCTGATCGCCGGCGAGATCGTCGAGCGCAAGCAGGCGGCGGCGACCTACGCCTCGGCCAAGGTCACCAACGACAACCCGGCCCTGCTCGAGTGGATCGACGAGCGGACCGTGCGGGCGAAGATCTACCCGGTGCCGGCCCTGGGCCAGCGCCGCATCGTGGTCCGCTACCAGCAGCTGCTCAGCGAGTCCGACGGCAAGCTGCGCTACACCTACCCGCTCGCGGCCCCGGACGCCCGCGAGGCCGTGACCATCGAGGAGTTCGCGCTGGCGGTCGAGCTGCGCGGCGACCTGGCCCGGACCCACGCGATCTCGACCCTCGGCGAGGCCTCGGTGTCCGGCGACAACCGCCTGGTGACCATGCGCCGCAGCGGGTTCACCCCGCGGGCCGACTTCGAGCTCGAGCTGGCGAGCACGCACGAGCACGGGGGCGGCCACGGCGAGGACGAGCCGGCGCTGCGCCTGAGCGCCTTCTCGCCCGGCGAGGACCAGGCCCGCTACGTCATGCTGCGCTGGCTGCCGGACATCGAGTTCGACAAATTGCCGCCGCCGCGGGCCGACGTGGTCGTGGTCGTGGACACCTCGGCCTTTGGCGACGACGCCGAGCACCAGAGCCGCCTGGCCGTCGCCGAGGCCCTGCTGCGCTCGCTGAGCGAGTCCGACAACTTCGCCGTGGTCTCGGCCGACCTGACCGCCGAGGTGCTCTACCCCGAACAGGGCATGACGCCGGCGTCCACGGAGAACATCGACGCGGCCCTCGAGGCCCTCGGCGAGCGGCGCCACGGCGGCGCCACGGACCTGGGGGCGATCTTCGAGCGCGCCCTCGACCGGGTCCACGACGCCGACCAGCCCGCGGTGGTCTACATCGGCGACGGCCTGGCGACCTCCGGCGAGCGCGGCAGCGACGACCTGAGCGAGCGCCTGCGCCGGGCCCTGAGCGGTTCGCCCGCGCGGCTGTTCACCGTGGGCGTGGGCCCGACCATCGACGACTCCCTGCTCGAGCGCCTGGCCCGGGTCGGCGGCGGCGAGAGCCTGCGCGTGTCCACGCCCGATCAGGCCGTGGTCCGGGCCCTCGAGCTGTCCGGGGCGATCAAGACCCCGACGCTCACGGACCTGCGCCTGACCACCACGGACGGCACGGCGCTGACCCAGCTCCTCGACGACCCCTTCTCCAACGCGACCGGCAAGCTGGCCCGGGGCGAGGAGCTGGTCTTGCTCGCGCGCACCCACGGCGAGCTGCCCGAGGACTTGAGCGTGCACTACGAGCTCGCCGGTGAGGACCACGACGTCGAGCTGCCCCTGGTGCGCACCGAGGGGGCCATCGACTTCGTGGTCCCGAAGCTGTGGGCCCAGGCGCGGATCGAGCGGCTGCTCGGGGACGGCCGCGGGGCCCAGGCCGTGCGCGGCAAGGTCCTGGCCCTGGGCCTCGAGTACGGGCTGATGACGCCCTTCACCTCCTTCTTGGCCCTCGACAGCGAGTACGCCTACACGCGCAAGGGCATCGAGCGGCGCGAGCGGGCCTTCGACCGTCAGCTGCTCGGCGCGGCCATGGTCTTGCCGCACCAGCAGCGCATGGAGGACCACCGCCGACCCGAGCCCTTCGGGGGCGCGAGCGCGGGCGAGCTGCTCGGGGCCGCGCTGACGGCTCCGTGGGGCTGCGTGGGCGCGCCCGCGGACAGCGGGGAGTTCTACGAGGAGGAGGACGTGTCGGCCTCTCGGACCCAGATGTTTGGGGGCGGGAAGGACAGCGCCGACGATGCCAAGAAAGAGGAGTCGCGCCCGGCCTCCGATGCTCGCATGGACGACGCGTCGGCCATGGGCGAGCCCGCCGACGCCGAGCCAGAGATGATGGAGGAAGAGGAGGAGGCCCCGCCGCCGCCCAGCAGGCCGGCGACGGCGAAGTCCAAGCGCAGCTCCGGCTCGCGGGCCAAGGGCATGGCGGGCGGGGTGCCGGGCGGGGTGCCTGCGCCTGCGGCCGCGCCCGAGCCCACCTCCGGGGAGTTTGGAGACTTCCTCGCCGACGGCGAAGCGGCCGGGCTGGGCGGGGTCGGCCTCATCGGCTCGGGCGGCGGCGGTGGCAAGAGCGGCTACGGAGCCGACAACGGCCTGGTCGAGAAGCTCGAGAACACCGAGAACAAAGCCATGGACGCGCCGGCGGAGGTCGAGCAGACGGTCGAGGGGCTCCTCGCTCAGCTCGAGGTCGCCAAGACCGAGGGCCGGGACGAGGCGAACCTCCAGCAGGGCGCGGACGCGGACAAGGACCGCAGCCCGGCCAAGAAGGAGGCCGAGCGGCAGCGCGAGTCCAGGCGCCAGGACGCCTGGGCCTGGCGGGCCGCGAGCTTGCGGACCAGCGCGCCGACGAGCTCGCCCGTGGCCCGCAACCAAAAGGCGCCGTGCAGCGACGCCTCGGCCCGCCCGCTGAGCCAGCGCAAGGTGCTGTGGGCCCAGGCCCTCGACCGCGCGCCGGACATGGTCGGGCGCTTGTCGGCCTACGAGCTCGCGGCCTCGACCTGCGAGCTGGCCAACTGGCGGCAGCAGCGGGTGTTCCTCGACATGCTCCAGGCCGGGGTCCAGACCGAGGCGGAGATCGAGCTGTTGGTCAGCCACTTTTGGACCGACGTCGCGGCCAAGGCCTTCCTGGTCCGCGGGCTGCAGCGGCGCCTGGTCGACCCGGAGCTGACCCGGGCCCTGGAGCGCGCGCTGTTTGGCGACGCCATCGACCTCGACCGCCTCGAGCTGGCCGTGGCCGCGGCCCCGACCAACAAGCAAGCCCTCGAGCTGGTCGAGGCGGCCCTCGAGGTCTACCGCGACGTCCCGGCGGCCGAGCGCCTGCACCTCGACCTCATCCACATCGACCTGCTCTTCTCCCTCGAGCGCCGCGAGGAGGCCATCACCGCGGGTCGGCGCCTGCGCGAGCGCGGGCTGATGACGCCGGCCCTGGCCGAGCGCCTGGGCGAGATCCTGGTCGCCGAGGGCGAGGTCGACGAGGCCAAGCGCATCTACTCGGAGATCGTCGAGTACGACCCGCAGAGCCCGGAGACCCGGCGCCTGCTCGGGGACATCTTCCTGCGCCACGGCTGGTATCAGGAGGCCTACCGCCAGTTCGGCGACCTCTTCGACCTCAGCGGCGCGCCCGAGGACGCCGTCCGTCTGGCCCGCGCGGCCGCGGGCGCCGGGCGGGTCGACGAGGGCCTGCGGGTGCTCCGGCAGGTGGCCATCGGCGAGGGCCGCCCGGGCCTCGACGATCCCCGCCGGTGGGCGCGGATGCACGCGGCCTTCCTGCTCGCGCAGCTCCACGACGAGGAGAGCGACGAGGCGATCAAGGCCAAGCTGGGGCGGGAGCTCAAGCGCTTGCAGCTCTTCGACGCGCCGACGACCTGGACCTTCGTGGTCTGGCGGGACCTCGAGCACAGCTTGACCCTGGGCCCCGCGCTCGCGGAGCTCGGCGACGACGAGGCGGTCGCGGCCGCTCGGGCGGCGGCCGAGGCCGCGTCGATGCTGACCCGCGGCTACACCCTCGCTGGCGACACGGGCCTGTGGGCCGTGCAGCGGGGCGGCTTGGCGGCCCTGGAGGTGCGCCACGCCGGGTTGATCCCCGACCGGGAGGTGGTCTTCGAGCGCGTCGAGGTGCGCTGGGACGGTGAGGCCTTCCACGTCGTGGCGAGCGAGGGGCAGATCGCGGCCGCGGCTGCGCGGGCGGACGAGCCGGAGCCGGAGGAGCCCGAGCCCACGGACGACGCAGCTGGCTGAGCCGGCCCGAAAAAAATCTGTAACGCCGCCGCCGTTGCGGGGGACAGGGGTGCATGACGTCCCTTCTCCGCGGCGGCGGGCGACCTCGTCGTCCCGCTGCACCGACCTTGGCTTCGCTTTTGGTCCTGGCCTCGCTGCTGGTCGCGGCGAGCTCGCTGGCTTGCTCCGAGGACGTGAGCCCGCCAAGCGAGGCTCCCCTCGAGGCCGGTCCTGCCGTGACCGCGCCCACGGCCCTGCACCGGCTGACCCAGACCCAGCTCAACTACACCCTCCAGGACCTGTTCCTGACCACGGAGCTCCCCGCCGTCGAGCTGCCCCCGGACATCCCGGTCCACGGCTTCAGCAACAACGCGGTCACGCGCCAGGCGAGCCCTTTTTTGGTCGAGTCGCTCCAGCGCGACATGCAAGCGGTGACCGCGGCGGCCATGGACGCGCCGGGGCCGTGGCTCGACTGCACCAGCGACGGCGGCAGCGATCCCGTGGCCTGCGGGCACTCGACCCTCGACCGGATGATCCGCCGGGCCTTCCGGCGCCAGGTCAGTCAGGACGAGCTCAGCTGGATCCTGGGTCGCTTCGACCAGTGGTACGCGAGCCTGGGCTTTCGCCCGGCGATGGAGCTGGCCCTGCAGACCCTGCTGCAGACCCCGGACTTTTTGTACATCGTCGAGCAGCCCGGCCTCGACGCGGCTGAGGGCGCCGACGGCTCCACGCCGCTGAGCGGCTGGGAGGTGGCCTCGCGCATGTCCTACTTCCTGTGGGACTCCATGCCCGACGCGGAGCTGTTCCGGGCCGCCGCGGCCGGTGAGCTCGACGCCGAGGCGGGGGTCCGCGCCCAGGCCGAGCGCATGCTCGCCAACTCGCGCGCGGACTTCATGCTGCTGCACTTCTTCGAGCAGTGGCTGGCCGCCGACCTGATCGAAGGCATCGTCATCGACCCGGAGACCTACTTCAGCGAGCTCGAGGACGAGGAGGAGTCGGGGGGCAAGATCGCGGCCTTCCGCCTGGCCCTCGACGCCGAGTTCGAGCTGTTCTTGCGCGACTTCATGCGCGACGACGGGACCTTGGCGGGGCTGCTGACCACGCGCCAGACCTGGGCCACGGAGGACACCGCGGACTACTACAACGCGACCCTCGACACCTCGCGGTCGATCACCATCTCCAAGTTCGTGGGCATGGTCGACGTCCACGAGATCACGATGTACCCGGCGACCTTGCCGGCGGATCAGCGCGCGGGCTTCTTGACCTCGCTGCCCTTCCTCGTCGGCCACGCCCACCCCGTGTTCCCCTCGCCGGTGCTGCGCGGGGTGTTCGTGCGCGAGCGGATCTTGTGCCAGCCGCCGGGCTCGCCCCCGGACGACGTGCCGCCCATCGAGGAGCTCGAGGGCATGGAGCCCAAGACCAACCGCGACCGCTACTCGGCGCACAGCAACAACCCGGCGTGCAGCGTGTGCCACGAGGCCATCGACGGGGTCGGCTTCCCCTTCGAGCACTACGACTCTCTAGGGGCGTGGCGCGACCAGGACAACGGCTACCCCGTGGACGCGAGCGGGGCGGTGCTCGGCACCGACGTCGACGGGCCGGTCAACGGCGCCGTCGAGCTGTCCGAGCGCCTGGCGACGAGCCGCACGGCCCACGACTGCATGGTCAAGCAGATGTACCGCTACGCCATGCACCGCAACGAGGCGCCCGACGACAAGGACTCGATCGCGGCGCTGCAGGAGGCCTTTTGGCGAGACGGCGGCCGCATCGAGGGGATGCTGGTCGAGATCGTCGCCAGCGAGGCCTTCCGGACCCGAAGGGAGAAGAGCCAGTGAGCGTTCGTCGTCGCAACTTCCTGACCGCCATGGGCCTCGGCGCTGGCTCGCTGTTCTTGCCCTCGCTCTCGCGCCGCGCCCGGGCCAGCGGGACCCCGCCGACTCGCTTCGTGCTGATGTACTCGGCCCAGGGCACGGTCCCCGATCGCTGGTCGACGAACCCGACCGACCAGCCCGCGGACCACAGCTGGGTCGAGGACATGGCCGGCTGGAGCGTGGGCGAGATGGGCGAGATCCTCGCGCCGCTGCACGCCTACCGCAGCCAGATCTCCGTGGTCGACGGCCTGGGCCTGGTCTCGGCCGAGGCCGACGGCAGCGGCTTTCGCCATGAGCGCGCCCAGGCCCACTCGCTGACCGGGGCGAACGCGGCCTGGGTCGGGGGCTTCCCCTACGCCGGCGACGCGACCATCGACCAGGTCATCGCCGACGTCGTCGCGCGCCCCGATCGCTACCGCTCCCTCGAGCTGTCCGTGGGCGGCGGCCTGTCCTACGACGGCTACGGCTCGGTGATCTACCGCGGGCGCAACCAGCCCCTGCCGGTCATCGACGACCCGCGCTTGCTGTGGGACCGGCTGTTCGGCGCGGGCATGAACGGGCCGATCCAGGACAACCAGGCCTCCGTGCTCGACGCCCTGTCCGAGCGCTACGGCGCCCTGGCGGGCCAGCTCAACCCCGTCGACCAGCAAAAGCTCGACGCCCACCGCGAGCTGGTCCACGCCCTCGAGGCCCAGATCGTGGGTCTTGCGGAGGCGGTGTGCGACGACGTGCCCGCGCGGCCACAGACCCACGGCGACTACGACACGGACTTCGCGGCGCAGCTCGGCATGGCCACGGTCGCCCTGTCCTGTGACCTGACCCGGGTGGTGTCCTTCCAGATGGGCCAGCTGACCAACGCGCAGCTCGGGGCCCCGCCCGGAGACGTGCACGCCGACTTTGCCCACGGGATCTACGACTCCCAGGAGGCCTCGGACGTGATGACGGCCTACGGCAACTACCACGCCAGCCACTTCGCGCAGATCCTCGCGGCCCTCGAGGCCGTCCCCGAGGGCGAGGGGACCCTGCTCGACTCGACCCTGGTCGTGTGGATGAGCGAGATGGCCGACTCGTGGCACGGCTTCGACCGCTACCCGGTGGTCGTCGGCGGGGGCGGGGGCGCGTGCCTGCGCCTGGGTCGCTACGTCCACTTCCCGCGCAGCACCCCCTACCAGGGGCTGCAGTACGACCAGTACCCGACCATGGGGCTGCCCCATCAGCGCTTTTTGGTCAGCCTCTGCCAGGCCATGGGCCTGCCGATCAACGCGATGCCGATCACCGAACTCTACAACGCCATGGGCGAGCGCATCGACTGCAGCGGCCCGATCACGGAGCTCCTGGCGTGAGCGCTCTGCGGCTGCGATCCATCCCCCTCGTGCTCGGGACCTTGGCGCTGTTGGGAGCGGCGTCTGCTTGCGGCGAGGCGGACTCGCCCGGCGGGGGCGTCGGCGATGCCGGGGGCGACACGGGCACCGACGAGTGGTGGGCCGTCGAGGACGAGGGCGCCACGGCCTCGCAGGGCACGACCCTCGAGGCCGGGACGACCTCCGACGAGGGCTTCGAAGCGGGCGAGGAGGAGTTCGAGGACGATGAAGAAGAGGAGGAGGGCGAGGAGGACTTCATCGGCTGGTACGTGTGGGGCACGGTGACGCCCGGCGTCAGCCTCGAGGGCGCGGTCGAGTACATCCGCGTGACCATGGGCGAGGAGCAGTGCTTCCTCGAGGGGCCGGTCGCCACGGCCACGCCCCTCGACGACTGCGAGGCCTGCGAGTGGGCCTTCGAGCTGACCCTGGGCGCGGGGGAGGGCGAGGCCTGCCCCGAGGCGATGCTCGACCCGGCCGGTCTGGCGGGCATGAGCTTCGCCGTCGGCTACGCGGGCGAGGAGAGCTACCAGCGCGTCGGCGGTGCGTGGATCGTGGTCGGCGAGGGCTTCACCGAGGGCAGCGAGTTCGAGCTCTCGCTCGTGGGCGGCTAGCCCCGCGATTCCTCGCTAATCGGGCACCCCGCCCCGTCAGGCCCGATTTCTGGCACCATCGTCGGCACGGACCCCCCGCGGGAGCGGGGGGCTCGATGTTCAGCGATGGCCCCGGACAGCAAAGACTCCCAGCCCCCCGAATCTCGAAGAGCGCTCTCCGTCGCCCTGCTCGCCGGGCTGGCCCTGGTGGTCGGGCTCGCGCTGTGGATGGCTCGCGGAGGCGGCGGCGGCGGAGGAGACGAGCGCTCTGACGCGGCCGTCGTCGCCGACAGCGGCGGGGCGGGCAACCGCTCGGGCGCCGACGAGCGCGCGATCGGGTCCAAGCCCGACCTCGCCACGGCGGCCAAGGCCGCGGTCTCAGGCACGGTGCGCGACCCCGAGGGCCGCGCCATCGCCGACGCCCAGGTCTGCGCCATGCCCAACCAGGGTCGACTGGAGGGCCTGCGCGTGCGCGAGCTGCCGTGCACGACGACCGGTCCCGACGGCTACTACCGCCTCGAGGGGCTGTGGCCCGTGCCTACGGCCGTGCACGCGAGCGCGGCCGAGCACCAGCCCCGGCGCTGGGTCGAGCAGATCGACGGGCGCTGGGAGGGGCAGCTCGAGCTCGTCGCCGGGCAGACCCGCGAGCACGTCGACATCGTGCTGCCGGCGGGCGGGGCCCTGGTCGAGGGCGTGATCAAGGACATCGCGGGCGGAGCCATCGAGGGCGCGGAGGTCCAGGTCGAGGGCTCTTGGATGGTCCGCGGTCGGGCGCGGGGATCCGCGGTGGGACGCACCGACGCCGAGGGGGCGTTTGCGATCTGGGCCAGCCCGGGGGACGTGATGGTGTCGGCGCGGATCGAGGGCTACGCCGAGGGCAGCACCCCGGCGCGGGCGCCCGGGGAGTTCGTGGAGCTGTTCTTGACGCCGGAGTCCGTGCTCGTCGGTCGGGTCGTGCACGCGCGGACCGGCGAGGGCGTCGCGGGGGCGACGGTCGACTCGGGCGGGCGCTTCGCTCCGGCGGGCTCGGGCCTGGGCACGGCGCGGACCGACGAGCAGGGCAACTTCCGCATCGACGGCCTCGCGCCCGGGACCTTCAAGCCCACGGCCGAGTCCGACTCGCTCCGGGGCGAGGCCGCCGAGCAGGTCCACCTGGGCCTGGGCGAGACCTCGAGCCCCGTCGAGATCCGCGCGCACCCGGGGGCCTACGTCGAGGGCCAGGTGGTGATCGCCAGCGCCACCGGGGAGCCCGAGCCCTGCGCTGGGGGCAACGTCAGCTTGAACATGGACCACCAGGAGTCCTACTGGCAGCCCATCGAGGCCGAGGGCATGGTCCGCTTTCGGGGGGTGCTCCCGGGCACGTACCGCGTGAGCGTGAGCTGCTCGGACATGCTCTCCGAAGAGACCTATGCGGAGCTCGAGGTCGGGACCGAGCCCGAGGCCCTCGTCGGGCTGGTCTGGGAGGTCCGCGAGGGCCTGGCGATCCGCGGCGAGGTCGTCGACTCGAGGGGCGAACCCGTCGACGAGGTCCGGGTGGTGGCGCGGGCGATCCAGGACCCCGAGGCCGCCAAGGCGCGCACGGTCAACCAGGGGGCGGAGTCCAACCCCGACGGCAGCTTCGAGCTGGGCGGGCTGTTGCCGGGGCGCTACGAGCTCGACGCGGGCGAGGGCTGGCGCGGCCAGGCGGGGCCCGAGGAGCCCACGATCATCGAGCTCGAGGGCGGCGACGTCTCGGGCGTGCGCATCGAGATGCCCGCGACGGGCACGGTCCGCGGGGTGGTCGTCGACGAGAACGAGCGGCCGGTCTCGGGCGCCTCGGTCGTCGCCAACCAGACCGGCGCCTACGAGGCCTCCCGCGGCCGCACCGACGACGAGGGCCGCTTCGAGCTGCTCGGGGTGCGCGTGGGCGAGGTCCGGGTCGAGGCGCAGGCGAGCGCGAGCTTCTTTGGCGGCCAGTCCATGCGCGCGCCCGGGACCACCGACGACGACGTCCAGGGCGAGGTCGTGGCGGTGCGGGCCGACGCCGTCGCCGAGGTCCGCCTGGTGGTCGAGTCCCGCGACGGCCGGATCCAAGGTCGCGTCGTCGACCAGGACGGCGGCCCCGTGGTCGACGCCTTCGTCGAGGTCGAGCGCATGTCCGACCGGGCCGGCGCGAGCATGGCCCAGGCGCGCCGGCGGGTGCGCTGGAGCTGGGACAGCGAGCCGGTGCTCACCGATCCCGACGGCGCCTTCGAGATCGGCGAGCTGGCCGAGGGCCGCTTCCTGGTCCGCGCCCATCGCCGCGGCGGGGGCGAGGCCGTGGTCGAGGGGGTCGAGGTCGGGAGCACGGTGGAGCTGGTCATCGAGTCCCCCGGAGAGCTCGCCGGCACGGTGATCGTCGAGGGCGGCGAGCCCCCCGAGCGCTTCGAGCTCGTGGTCCGCGACGCCGAGCAGGGCACGCGCTACACCGACTCCTTCTTGCGAACCGGGGGCGCCTGGCGCCTGAGCCGGGTGTCGGCGGGGAGCTACGAGGTGTCCGTGAGCTCGGCCCAGGGCACGGCGACGACCGAGGTCGAGCTCGGGGCCGGGGAGGTGCGCGAGGGCATCGAGCTGCGCCTGTCGCCGCGCATCGAGCTGAGCGGGCGCCTCGTCGACATCGACAGCGGCGAGCCGGTGCCCGGCGGCACGGTCATCATCCGCTCGCGCTCGCGGGGCCGGGCCGCGCCGGATCCGGACCGCGGCAACGTCAGCGGAGCCGACGGACGCTTCGTCCTCCACGAGGTGCCGCCGGGGCAGGTGATGGTCACGGTGTTCTTCCGCGGCGCGGGCCAGGAGGGCCGCTACACCAGCGGCAACGTCGCGCGGACCATCGAGCCCGAGCCCCTCGAGCAAGACCTCGGGGACATCGAGCTCGTGCGCGCCCGCATGGGCCCGGGCGAGCGCGGCGGCGACCTGGGCTTCACCCTCGAGTCGCGCAAGCCGGGGGTCGACCCCGGCGAGTCCAAGCAGATCGTCGCCTTCATTCGCCCCGGGGGGCCGGCCGCGGGCACCGAGCTCGCCGTCGGCGACGTGATCGAGCGCGTCGACGGGCACGAGGTCGGGGGCGAGTACGTGTCGCGCTGGTACGCGCTGACCCAGGTCGCGCCCGGGACCACGCTCAGCCTCGGCGTCGCCGGGGGCAAGACCGTCGAGCTCGTCGTGGGGGAGGCGCTGTGAGCCGCACCCTGCACGTCCGCTGCGGCAGCGACATCCGCGACAGCCTGCGCCAGGCGGGGCTCGTCGGCGCTGGCGAGGCCGGCGGGGACTTCCTCGAGTGGAGCGACCCGGTCTGCCAGGGGCCCGTGCCCGCGGCCTCCGAGGCCGAGTACCTCGAGACCCGCCGGGCGTGGCTGAGCGCCGCCTGGGACATCCCGCGGGCCGAGCTCGACGCCAAGCTCGGGCCCTGCTCCGCGCTCGCGGCCCGGGCCGCGGACTACGGCGAGCTGTGCCTGTGGTTCGAGCACGACCTCTACGACCAGAGCATGCTCGTCCAGCTGCTCGCGGCCTTCGCTGGCCTCGAGGGCGAGGCCGGGGCGGCCGCGCGAGCCAAGCTGCGCCTGGTCTCGATCGACGCCCACCCCTCGGTGCGCCGCTTCATCGGCATGGGCCAGCTGCGTCCGGAAGCCTTCGCGCCGCTCTACGCACAGCGGCGGGCGCTGAGCGAGGGCCCCGGCGGCCCCTTCGCCCTCGCGGCCGAGGTCTGGGTGGCCTACCGCGAGGCGAGCCCGGCCCGCCTGCGCGGCGCCCTCGAGCGCGGCGAGCTCGATCACCCCGAGCTGCCCTTCCTGGCCGCGGCCATGGCCCGGCACCTCGACGAGGGGCCCAGGGCGGAGCGCGGCGGCCTCGGCCTGCTCCAGCACCTGAGCCTGCGCGCCATCGACGAGGCCTGCGCGCAGCAAGGGGCGGCCTTCGCCGCGCAGATCTTCGGGCGCTTGATGGGCGAGCTCGACCCGGCCCCGTGGGTCGGCGACCTGATGTACTGGGCCTACCTGCGCGAGCTCGCGGCCCCCGTTGGCGGCGCCCCCGAGCGCGCGCTGATCACCATGCTCGGCGACTTCCCCAGCGAGCAGCTCGAGCTGACCGCGCGCGGCGAGGCCGTGCTCCGCGGCGAGGCGACCTGGCTCGAGGCGGGGGAGCGGCCGCCGGCCCACGGACCCTCGGCCTGGCGCGGCGGCGCGCCCTGGGACGCGCTGGCATGAGCGGCGGGGGGATCAGCCTGTGTCCCCGCTGCCTGGCCGAGAACACCGACGCGGACCTGGGCGGCGCCTGCTCGCGCTGCGCCACGCCGCTTCGCCTGCGCGGGCGCTTCGTCGTGCGCGAGCTGTTGGCGACCAAGACCAGCGCTCGGACCCTGCGGGCCGACGACCTCGACAGCGGGGGCCCCGTCGTGATCAAGGAGCTGAGCCTCGCCCAGGCCGCGGACTGGAAGCAGGTCGAGCTGTTCGAGCGCGCCGCCCGGGTGCTGCAGGGCCTCGAGCACGCCGGCGTCCCCGACTTCATCGCCCACTGGACCGACACCCGCGACGGCGGGCAGGTCTCCTACTCGGTCCAGGCCTTCGTGGAAGGTCGGTCGCTGGCGGCGGCCCTCGACGCCGGAGAGCGCTTTGACGAGGCCCGGGCCCGGGGCGTGGCGCGGAGCTTGCTCGAGGTCCTGCGCTACCTCCACGGCCTCAGCCCGCCGGTGATCCACCGCGACCTCAAGCCCGGCAACGTGATCCTGACCTCGGCCCCCGAAGAGCGCTGCGTGCTCGTCGACTTCGACCTGGTCCGCGACCGCTCGGCCCCGGGCGGGGGCTCGACCATGGCGATCGGGACCATCGGCTACGCGCCCCTCGAGCAGCTCATGGGCCGGCCCGTGCCCGCGACCGACCTCTACGCCCTCGGGGCCACGCTGATCACCTTGCTCGCGCGCCGCGACCCGGCGGACCTCTTCGATCCGAGCGGGCACCGCCTCGACTTCCGCGAGCACGTCAACGTGAGCCCTGGCTTCGCGGAGTTTCTCGAGGGCCTGGTCGAGCCGGCCCTCGACCGGCGGGTGGCCTCGGCGGAGGAGGCCCTCGCGGCGTTGGACGCACCGTCTGGGGACGAGGGCGGCGGCCCGCTGGCGCTCCCCGCCGTCGGCCCCTCGGCGCTGCCGGTGAGCATCTCCGTGCAGAACAAGGGGGCGGTGCAGACCGCGGTGGCGGTCCCGGAGCACGGCGCCATCGAGCTCGTCGTCGAGGCCGAGGATGGCCTGGCGCTGACCCGCGAGGTCTCGACGCCGTGGTGGGTGATGACCGCGGTGCTGATCGCCGGGACCGTCGGGGCCGGCGCGGCCATGTCCGCCGGCGCGACGCTGTGGATGGCCCTGTTGGCCTACTTCGTCGCGCTCATCGTCATCCGTCACCCCGTGCGCGTGCGCCCCGAGGAGGTCCTCCACCACGGCGTCATGGGCAACGCCAGCGGCGACACCAAGTGGGTGCGCTGGCAGCCCCTGGTGCCGGCCTACCTGGCGACCTGGGAGCCCTTCGTGATCGTCTATCGCCCGGCGGCCCTGGTGGTCCGACCCGGCCTGGCCGTGGAGCTGGGCCTGCGCGTGACCGTGGCCCTGAGCCGGGAGCCTGGGGGCAAGAGCGCGAACTTCAGCGGGCTGCTGTCCGTCGACTCGTGGACCACCGGGACCACGACCGCCGCGGGGCAGCTGCGGACCAAGATGCTGCCGCACCTGCTCGTGCGCCTCAGTCGCCCCGAGGCCATCGCGGCCCTCGACGAGGGGCCCGAGAGCGAGGCCCACGCGCAGCTGCGCGTGGCGCTGATCCCTGGCGTGGAGGCGGGCTTCGCCGAGATGGGCTACCGGGTGGTGCGCGTCGAGGTCGAGGCCCTGGCGTGGGCCGAGCCCGAGGCGATGGGCATGGTCACGAACCCGGCCACGGCCGCGGCCATCGACCACGTCCTCGTGGAGCGGCTGCCCGAGTCGGGGGCCTCCCAGGACTGACGGGGCCGCCGGGCGGAAGGAGCTGAAGGATTCTGGGCGGCCCGGTCATGGACCGAACGGTGCCCACTCCGCCCGCCTGGCGACCGCTCCGCGTCGCCCTCGTCACCTGCTCCGTGGCCGCCGCGCTCGCCTGCGCCGACGACCTCGTCGAGCCCCAGGGCGGCCCCGTGGCGATGTCCGTGGAGGAGTGCGAGGCGCCGACACGCTACGCCGCGTGCGGCCCCGCGGACGCGTCTTCGTCGGAGGCGCCGGGCGTGGAGCAAGCCAGCCGCGCGCTCGGCCTGGGCTGCGAGCCCGGCCCCGACGAGTCCTCGCTGCCCGAGGTCGGCGGCGCCGGACTGCTCGCCGTCGACCCGGACTCGTGGCGGGTCGCGGAGCGCTTTGGATCCTGGTGGACGCCGCGCGCGACCAGCGAGGGCCACAACCTCGACGCTCGCTTGCTCTTGCTCTCGACCGGCCGCCTGCCCGCCCTCGACGTCGACGCGGCCGTGGTCGCGGCGCCCGGCTCCGCCCTCGATCAAGGCGAGACCCACAACCCCGACGGCGGGCCCCTGTTCGCGCCCCTGACCAGCGAGCCCGGCTGCGACGGCGCCCTCGACTGCTCGGGCAGCCTCGCCGAGCCCTTCGCCCACGGGGCCGAGCCCCACGACGCCCTGGCCCTGTCCACGGCGCTCGAGGTCCCGCCCGGGACCCACGGCCTGCGCCTGGACCTGGCCTACTTCTCCGCGGAGTACCCCGAGTTCACGCCCTCGGCCTTCAACGACGTGCTCGCGGTGTGGTCGACGAGCGAGGCCTTCACCGGCAACGTCGCCCTCGTCGAGGGTCGAGCGCTGACCGCTTCCTCGCTGAGCGCCGCGGGCTGGATGCGCCACCGCGGCGACGACCCGGCCCTGGCGGGCACGGGCTTCGAGGGCCACGGCGGGAGCGGGTGGCTCGAGCTGCGCGTGCCCGTGGTCCCGGGGGAGCGCGTCGAGCTGACGATCTACCTCGCCGACGTCGGCGACGACTCCGTGGCCAGCGCGGTGCTCCTCGACGACCTGCGCTGGGACTGCGAGCCGTGCAGCTTTGACGGCGAGGGTCCGGCCTGCGGCCTCGCGCCGCGGCCGAACGCCTGAGCGAGGACAGAGGATGTCAACGAATCCACGCCCCCGCGAGGGGGGGCGACCACGAGCCTTCTCGAAGGCACGAACGTCACTGCCCACCAAGCCAAAGCGGAGGAGCGGAGCGACGAAGCGCCCCCGGTCCCAGGTGGCTGTGGGGGCTAGACAGAGCTCAGGGACTGTCAACGAATCCACGCCCCCGCGAGCGGGGGCGACCACGAGCCTTCTCGAAGGCACGAACGTCATTGCCCACCAAGCCAAAGCGGAGGAGCGGAGCGACGAAGCGCCCCCGGTCCCAGGTGGCTGTGGGGGCTAAACAGAGCTCAGGGACTGTCAACGAATCCGCGCCCCCGCTTGCGGGGGCGACCACGAGCCTTCTCGAAGGCACGAACGTCATTGCCCACCAAGCCAAAGCGGAGGAGCGGAGCGACGAAGCGCCCCCGGTCCCAGGTGGCTGTGGGGGCTAGACAGAGCTCAGGGACTGTCAACGAATCCACGCCCCCGCTTGCGGGGGCGACCACGAGCCTTCTCGAAGGCACGAACGTCATTGCCCACCAAGCCAAAGCGGAGGAGCGGAGCGACGAAGCGCCCCGGTCCCAGGTGGCTGTGGGGGCTAAACAGAGCTCAGGGACTGTCAACGAATCCACGCCCCCGCGAGCGGGGGCGACCACGAGCCTTCTCGAAGGCACGAACGTCATTGCCCACCAAGCCAAAGCGGAGGAGCGGAGCGACGAAGCGCCCCCGGTCCCAGGTGGCTGTGGGGGCTAAACAGAGCTCAGTGCCGCTCGAGGGCGCTGGGGATGCCTGGCGCGTCGACGAACAAGGCGACGTCGCGCAGCTCGACCTCGCCGCCTGCTTGGTTGGGATCGACCACGCGGACCCGGATGCGCGCGCGCTCGTTCGTGGGCCGCCAGGCGAGCGGATCGGCGATGAAGGTCCGGGGGCGCTGCGCCGGGATGTCGAGGGTCGCGAGCAAGGTCGGCTCTCCCTCGGCGCTCCGCTCTTCGAGGACCAGCTGCGCCCCTTCGCCGGTGCTCGTGCGTGTCAGCGTGACCAGCACGAGCAGCGGATGGGTCTCGCCCGCGCCGTCGAGGGGGAGGTCGATGGCGGCGAAGTCGAGGGCTTCCCCGGCGGCGAGGACCATGGAGCGTCCGCGGATCTCGGGCTCGGGCTCGGTCCCGGCGCGGTAGCGAGACAAGCTGCGCCCGCGCACCCAGGTCGCGGGCTTGGGCGGGTGGCCGAGGTCGTCGCGCGGGGCGATGGACACGGCCGTGACCCCGTCCTCGAGCGCGGCCAGGCGGTCGAGGGCGCCGCGCTCTCGAGGCAGCAAGCGCAGCTCGTCCACGCGGCCGTAGGGGCAGGCGGGGTCGTCGATGAGCAGCCCCGGCTCGAGCTCGGGCATGCGCAGGCGGAGGGTCCGGGGGCCCTCGCCGTGGGCTTCGGGGAGGGGCAGGGGCCCAAGGGTCGCGCGGTGGCGGCCGCGGACGCCCTTGGGCGGCTCGGCGCGCAGGCGCTGGCCGTCGACCTCGACGTGCATCTGCGGGAGCGCGCGGGCCAGGCGAGAGTCGCCCAGGCCCGCGACGCTCAGGGCGAGGTGCCGATGGCGCGCGGGGTCGGCCTCGAAGCGCAGCTCGAGGTCCGCGTCGGCGCGCAGGCAGGTGTCGCCTTCGAAGCGCACCCGCTCGATCCGCGCGAGGGCGTCCTCGTCGACCTCGAGGCGGATCAGGGCCATGCGCAGCTCGTGCCGAGCGACGCGCGTGGGCAGCTGGTCGCCGACGGGCGTGAGCGCGTCGACGAAGAGCTCGAGCAGCTCGACGCGCTCGGCCCGAAAGGGGCTCCACAGCTGATCGTCGACGAGGGCCAGGCGGGCGCCGTCGGACTTGCGCGTGGTCTGGTGGGCGGCCTCGTTGACGAGCAGGTAGACGGGCGGCCGGGGCTCGCCGGAGCGCTCGGGGCCGGCCACGAGCAGCTCCCAGGCGGTGATCCACGCGTCCTCGCGGGTCCGGTAGGGGAGCACCTGCGCGCCCCGGGCCAGGGCCAGGGCGCCGCCGATCTGGTTGTGGGTGTGGTCGTGGTGCCAGCCCTCGCCGCCGGCGATCAACACGGCGTCCTCGGGGATGCGCGCGGCCAGCCAGTCCACGGCCGCGCTCGCGGGCTCGTACTCGCGCAGGCGCAGCTGCGGGCTCTGGATCAGGGGCGCGGCGACGACCCCGACGAGGCCCAGGGCGAGGGCGCCGACGAGGGCCTGCGCGAGCCTGGGCCGGCGCGGGTGGATCCAGCCGTGGACCGCAGCGAGGGCCGCCGTGCTGGCGAGGATCGCCGCGGGCAGCAGCTCGGGGACGAGGTAGCGGCCGTAGTAGAAGAAGCCCAGGGTCGGGAGCTCGCGGGGGGCGTAGAGCAGCGCCGTCACGGGCACGAGGCTGGCCAGCGCGACCAGCCAGA
The DNA here is from genome assembly GCF_000170895.1 of Plesiocystis pacifica SIR-1. Taxonomy (GTDB): domain Bacteria; phylum Myxococcota_A; class Polyangia; order Nannocystales; family Nannocystaceae; genus Plesiocystis; species Plesiocystis pacifica. The sequence continues at coordinate 156,125 of NZ_ABCS01000009.1, forward strand.
CAGCGCGCGGGGTGGGTCGCCAGGTCCACGCGAGGACCACCAGGCCGAGGCCTGCGGCGACGAGCATGGGCGCGCCGATCAAGATCGGGGCGGCGTCGAGGCGGCTGAAGGGGCGCACGCTGAGGTCGGGCGCGCCGGCTCGCAGGGCGGCCCACAGGCCAAAGGCGGCGAAGGTGCCGAGGACCATCGCGGGGACCGAGGCGCGCACCAGGGCCGCGCGCGCGCCCTCGGGCAGGCGGGCGAAGGCGCGATCGAGGACCACCCACAGCCCCGCGCCGGCGGCCGTCAGGCCCATGAGGGCGGCGGGCGTCGGCTCGAGCCCCGGGACGCGCTCGGCCACGCGGCGCAGGAGCTCGTCGTGCAGGTAGGGGTAGGTCGTCAGGGCGTGGAGGACGACGGTGCCGAGCAGGGCCGCGAGCACCAGCGCGGGCGCCCAGGCCCAGGCTCGGCTCGTGTCTTCGCCCCGGGGGCGCAGCCAGGTCGCGGCCAGGATCACCGGGAGCACGATCAGCGCGTTGCCCCGGACGAAGGCCGCGAAGCCGAGGAACAGGGCGATCCGCCAGGGCTCGCGTTGCTCGTCACCGGCGTCGCGCAGGCGCAGGGCGGCGAGCAGGGCCGCGATCTCGAACAGCGCCATCGCGCCCTCGCTCAGGGGCGTGCGCGCCGTCCAGATCGCCAGGGGCGAGGCGGCGAGCAGGGCCAGGGCGAGCACGGACCACGGCCCGTCGCGGGCGGGCCACAGCCGCCGAGCGACGCAGGCGAAGCAGCCCAGGCCCAGGGCGCCGATCCAGATCATCATCCACCCCGTCCGGCCCGGGCCCGCGACCGCGCCCGCGACGGCGAGCAGGGTGGGGTGGAGGTGGAAGAACTGGGGCACGACCCGGCCGGCGTCGCGCTCGGCTAGGTAGGCGCCGGGTCGGTAGGGGGACTCGTAGTTGCCCTGGCGCCAGGGCTCTTCGTGGCGCGGGTAGAGCCCGAGGATGTCCCGGGGTCCGGGCGCGTCGGGGTGGGACTCGCGGGCTCGGGCGGCCTCGGCGAGGGCGCGGTCGGTCCAGCCCAGGGCGCCGGTGCGCAGGGTCAGCTGCGCGCGCAGGACGTAGGTGCCCTGGTCGCGCCCGGCCAGCGGCGCGCGGATGCTCGGGCTGCGCAGGCCCACGCCCACGACCAGCACGGCCAGGGTCGCCGCGAGCACCAGGCGCTCGCGGGTGCTGCTGGGCGCGGGCGGCTCGGCGTCGTCGGGAGGGGGCGAGCGCCACGGCCACACCGCCGCGGCCGTCATCGCGCACGCGAGCGCCAGGCCCCCGCCGAGAACAGCCCCGCCCAGGCCAGCAGCGTCGCCAGCAGCCCGACCACGCCCAGGTGCGCGGCCAGGGCCAGGCACAGCGCGTCGACATCGAAGTCGAGGCTGGGCCAGCGCGCGAGGGCCCCGGCCCCGCCCTGCCAGCGCGCCGCCAGACTCAGCGCGAGGCCGGCGAGGGCGAGGGCGAGCAGGGCGGACACGGCCGGAACCATACGATGGTCCGCGCGCGTGGGGGTTGCAGGGGCGCGCTTGAGTCCGCCGCCCTCGCGCCGTATGAGTGCGGGCCGTGGCCAAGGCCGAGCAAAGCCGAGAAGTCGCCCCGGGGCCGCGGCCCCGGAGCGTGCGCGCGGCCTCGGGCGAGGTCCTCGAGGTCCCCGAGGGCTGGACCTTGCTGCCGCCCGGCGACGCCGCGCTCACGCGCCGGGTCAAGAAGGCCGGCCCGAGCTGGACGGTCAAGGAGAAGAAGGGGCGCAAGAGCTTCTCCCGGGGGATCTGGGCGCCGGCCGAGCACATCGTGCGGATCCGTCGGGAGCTGGCGGCCGAGCGCGAGGATCCGGCCTACACCCGGCGCCTCGAGGCCGGCCGGGCGCGCCGGGCCCGGGACCAGGCCCGCTACGCCGTCGAGTTCGAGGGCGCGGTGCTCGAGTTCCTGGCCTTCGCGCCGCGCCACGCCGCGCTCGCCCGGCGCCTCGCCGCCGCCATCGCGGCTCACGCCGTGCCCGTGGGCAGCGGGACCGTGGCCCGGACCCAGCGCATCTCCGTCGAGCGCCGGGCCGAGGCCGCGACCATCGCCTGGCTGCGCCACCAGACCACCGGCTACGACTCCATGACCATCCCGCGGGTCAAGGGCATGCGCCGGGAGGTCCGTCGCCTGCTCGCCCAGCGCTCCCGGGAGCTGCTCGAGGGCTACCGCCGCGGTCGGCCCGTGGACCCGGACCGCTGCCTGCTCGAGCGCGGGTTGAAGCAAGCCCCCGGAGCCGAGGGCTCCGAGGGCTTGCCAGGGTCGGACGAGGACGACGACTTCGACGACGCCGACCTCGAGCTGTTGTGATCGCCGCGGACCCGAGCGCGCCCTCTCAGGTCCGTGGCGAGGTCCTCACTGCGGGAGGATGCCGCAGGAGTTGACCTCGCTGGGCACGCAGCCGGCGCACTCCCAGCGGAAGTTGTCGAGCAGCACGCCCGTCGCCAGGGCGCTGTCGGCCATGTCGGCGATGAAGAAGGTGAGCTGGAAGGTCTCCTCGGGCACGGCCGAGCCGCGGGCGACGAACCAGCCGGTGCCGGCGTTGCCCTCGAAGCCGGTGCCCGCGAGGGCGGCGTCGTTGCCCTTGTGCGCGAAGGCGCCGGCGTCCTCGAGGGAGGTGATGGTCAGCGGGGCGTCGTTCACGAAGGTGATGTTGCCGGTGTAGCTCTCGGAGGTCGACCAGGCGATGAACAGGTCGTTGAACTGGGTGTTGTAGTAGTCCGGGAACTCCGACGAGAAGTAGGCGAAGTCGAACACGTAGCCCTCGGTCCCGGGGGGGACGGTGAGGTCCATCTGCATCCACAGCTTGTCGTTGGGGTCGTTCCAGCCCTGGTTGAACCACTGATCGGCGAGGCTGTCCGAGCAGTCGTTGACGCCGTCGCAGTCCATGAAGGGCGTGCCGCCGTTGCCCATGTTCGAGCCCGCCGTCGCGGACAGGGGCGCCGGGAGGCCGCCGTTGTCCTGGTTTTGGTTGTCGCCGTTGCCCTCCTGCGAGCCGTTGGCCTCGATCACGACGCCCTGGCCGTTGGGCGCCGCGACGACGCCGGTGCTGAGCACCAGCAGGGCCGTGGAGGTGTTCGAGGGGATGTCCTCCTCGCCGTTGTTCCAGACCTCGTCGTTGGCGGCCCACAGCAGGTTGCCGAAGTTGTCGCCCGGGGCCGATCCGAAGCCCGTGGCGATGCGCCACGAGTTGTCGTTGTTGGCGTTCATCTGGGTGTTCGAGGCGATCACCGTGCTCGCGGGATCGTTGCCGCAGTTGATGCCCAGGGCCTCGAAGGGGTCGTCCGTGAGCGCGCCGGGGCTGCCGTCGCAGTCGGCGTACTCGGCCGGCGCCTCGCAGTCACCGCCGCCGGTGGTGGTGGTCGTCTCACCCTCGGTGGTCTCGCCGTCCATGGTGGTCTCGCCGTCCATGGTGGTCTCGCCGTCCATGGTGGTCTCGCCGTCCATGGTGGTCTCGCCGTCCATGGTGGTCTCGCCGTCCATGGTGGTCTCGCCGTCCATGGTGGTCTCGCCGTCCATGGTGGTCTCACCCTCGGTCGTCGTGGTCTCGCCCTCGGTCGTCGTGGTCTCGCCCTCGGCGGTGCCCGTCTCCTCGCCCTCGGTGGTCGTGGACTCGGACTCGGACTCGGACTCGGACTCGCCGACGGTGTCGCCGAGCTCGTCCCCGTTTCCTGGGTTGTTGTCGTCGGCGCACGCAGCCAGGAGGCCGAGCGCGCACATGGTGATAGAAAGTGTCTTCCGCATGTGCGTATTGTGAGCCCTGCGAAATGCGCATGTTGAAAATTTATCGAGGTTTACAGGGTAATGTTCCCAAAAGGCACTCAGGCGCCGTCTCGTAGGCTTGGTGGCGTAATTTGCTCGTCCGCAAGGCGTGCCGATTGAACCTTGGTGACAACGTACTCGTACGGATTTGCTACTGAAGGAAGCACTAAAAGTGCACTCAATGAAAGTGCGCAGAATGAGCAGAGCGCACCAAACGCAGCGAGGGCAGGGGAGCCGAAGCTCACCTGCCCTCGCCGTGTCGAGCGCGCG
>NZ_ABCS01000008.1 GCF_000170895.1 Plesiocystis pacifica SIR-1
GGCGCGGGCGTCTGCGCCTGCGCCTGCGCCTCAGCCTTTTGCGTCGGGCTCTTCTTGCGGGTGAACAGCTGAATCAGCGCTGCCTGGACGATTTCATCGGGGGTCACGCCCCGACGCTTGGCCAGCGCTTCGACACGCTTCCAAATGTCGTCTCGGCACTCGAACTGGTGGACCGTCTTGCTCATGCCGTCCTGGGGGCCCGAGGTCGGGCCGCACTCGGCGACCCGGATGGCCGCGCGAATGTGGCTCGATCCTAGGTCTTTGTTTGCCGGGGGGTCAACGGGGATCCCCACCTGACCTGTCGCGTCCCTCGCGCGAGGTCGAGCCGAACTCGGCGAGACAGGCTATGCTCCGCCCGTGTCCGACGACCGAGGCCGGAGCATCGATCGTCAGCGATCGAAGCCGCGATCTGGCCGACGTTCGTTCGGGCTGGCAATCGGGCGCCGCCGTTTTCAACCAGCTTTCGACGGCCGCGACCCTGCACGGGTGAGCCCCCTCGCCGCGCGTTGGAGCGCCCCCCTGCTCGCGGCCTCGGCCTTGCTGGTGCTCGCGCCCACCCAGGCCAACGCGGCCCCAGGCGTCGCCAACCGCCTCGGAGGCGCGAACGCCCAGGGGCCAGCGACGCCCTCGGTGACCGGCATCTACCACAACCCGGCGATGCTCGGATTCCTCGACGGGCTGCACTTTCAGGCCACGCTGCGCGCGGGCGTGGAGCACCTGAACGTCCGGCGCTTCGGCACCGACCCGAGCACCGGCGAGCCGACCAGCAGCCTCGGCGGCCCGGTGAACCTCGCCAACCCGACCTTCGACTACTTCGTCGGCGCGAGCTTTCTCCTCGACCCGATTGCGATCGGCGCGGCGGTGCACACCTACGACAGCCGCTTTCGCATCCGCAGCAACCCCGCGCTCTACTACCACCTCGTCGGCGACGACGACTTCGGCTGCCAGCTCGACTCCGGCCAGATCTGCCCGACCGTGCGCAGCGGCGGCATGGTCGACATGCGCACGGACTTCGACCTGTCCCTGGCCTGGAACGCGACGCCGTGGATGAGCGTCGGGGCCACGGTCCACTTCCCGCGCCAGCGCACCTACCTGGCCCAGGACGTCGACTCGGCCCTGACCGGGGTCAACTCCGACACGGGCTGCGCCCCCGGGGTCGACCCCGTCGAGGACCCCGAGTGCGCCGAGCGCCTGGCCTTCCGCGGCAACACCCGCCTGCGCCTGTTTGGCCTGCGCGAGGTCCCCTCGACCCGCCTCGACTTCGCCCTGACCGCCGGCGTGGCCTTCGACATCCGCGAGACCGTGACCCTCGGGATCCGCTACCGCACCCAGCCGCTGCTCGAGGGCGGCGAGCTCACGGTCAACGGCGAGGCCGCGGTGTGCCTGCCCGGCTACGCCGCGCGCAACGACCTGCCCGCGTGTGAAGTCGCCACGCCCGTGACCGCCACGCTGACCGAGATCGTCCCCCGCGAGCTGGCGATCGGCGCGGCGGGGAACGTCGGCAACTGGCGCCTCGACGGCAACCTCTACTGGATCGATCGCTGCCCCGGCGGGATCCCGGGCCGGGGCTGCGCCAACCGAGACCGGCGCCTCGTCGAGCTCGTCGGCCTCGACGGCGACGCCTCCACCCTCCCCGACGCGACCTTGTACCGCGGCTACCAGGACCTGTTCGGCGGGGAGCTGTGGGCGCGCTATCGCCTCGACGACATCATCGGCGCCAACCTGCCTTACTTCAAAGTGCTGTGCAGCGGCTCGGAGGTCGACCCCGAGACCGGCGAGCGCGTGTCCTGCGTGCCGCGCATGGATCTGCTGCTCGGCGCGGGCTTGATGTCGCCGGGGGTCCAGCCCGAGTCCCTGAGCCCGGCCTACCCCGACGGCTGGACCCTCCAGGCCACCCTGGGCACGAGCTTCAACCTGCCCAGCCGCAACGGCGTGTGGTCCCTGGTCCCGGCCTACGGCGTCGACTTCCTGGCGCCCACGCGGGTCGGATCGGGGGGGCGCGATCCGGCCTACAGCCCCAGCGCCGCGGTGGCCTTCGAGCAAGGCGGCGCGGACATCAACGACCCCTCGGCCGACGCCGTGCTCTCGGGGCGCGCGCGCCCGACCAACGCGGGGCGCTACACCGGGGCGGTGCACACCCTGATGTTTGGCCTGCGCTGGTCCGAGCGGAGCCCCGACGGCCTGCTCTGACGCCAGATCGAGCTCCGAACGGGCCCGAGCGGAGTAGAGCCTTCGCGCCCCTCGCCCATGTGGGCAGGTTTTGAACTGCCTCACGCGCGCTCTGGCTCGGGCCGGATCGGGCCCGTACACTGTCCGGGTGCCTCGCTGGCCTGTCCTTCTCCGCCGCGCCCCCGTCTTGCTCTCGCTGGCCCTGCTGACGGCGTCGGCCTGCGTGGGGCCGCAAAAGGGCAAACTCGAAACACCGAGCCTCGAAGCCCCGGCCCAGCTGAGCGACCTCGACGACTTCGCGGCCGCGCGCAACGCCTTCGCGCTCATGCCCGTGGGCGACCCCCAGCGCGCGGCCCTGCGCGAGCAGCTGCGCGACTACGTCGTCGGCTACGTCGACGAGGCCCTGGGCCAAGACCGCAGCGAGGCCGCCATCGCCGGCCTCGAGCAGCTGTGCGAGCTGTGGACCGCGAGCGAGCTCCAGCAGCCCCGCCCCGACCCCGCCATCGCCGAGCTCGCGGGTCGGGTCTACGCCTCGGTCGCGCCCGCCGGTGACGAGCACTCGGCCCTGCTCGCCCTGGCCCTCCAGCAGCACTTCGGCGACGCCCAGACGAGCGCCGAGGCCGAGGCCGGCTACGCCCAGCTCCAAGACTGGATCGAGCGCAGCGAGGGCTTCACCGGCGACCCGCGCTACGGCGCCCTGCTCGACCGCCTGCTCGAGGACGCGTCGAGCGTGTTCCCCAGCCCCTTCCTGACCCGCGAGCTGACCGGCAGCTACCTCGCCCAGTTCCGCCGCGCCCAGACCGAGGGCGTCAGCGACCCGCGCACGGCCTACACCGGCTACCTCGTCGCCCGGGCCCACCTGCGCGCCGACGATCCCGCGGCGGCCGTCGCCGCCATGGAGCAGATGGAGATCGACGAGGCCGCCGAGGCGCTGCGCGAGCTGATCCGCGACGCGACCCTGGGCGCCGAGCCCTCGCCCCCCGACATCGCCCAGCTGATGCGCGAGTTCCTCCCGGCGCCGGACCACCAGCTGCCGCCGAGCATCGTCCGCCAGAGCTGGGGCATCGTCGACAACCTCGCGCGCATGGCCCTGGCCGACGCCCCGGACGACGCGCCCGCCCACCTGGCCCGGGGACGCGTGCTCCGCTACCGCGGCCTGGTCCCGGCGGCCATCCTCCACTACGAGCAGGCCTTCGCCGCCAAGGGGCCGGCGACCGATCGCGAAGATCTGCACCTGGCCTGGTCCGAGCTCGCCGGCCTGCTCCAGCTCGAGCTCGAGGACGCCGTGCGGACCACCCAGGGTGACCCCGAGGGCGACGCCCAGGTCGACGCCGCCCTCGAGCGCGTCCAGGGCTTCCACGAGCGCGCCGCCAAGGCCTGGCCGCTGCGCCCGGTCAGCCCCGGCCTCAACGTCGCGTGGATGACCGTGGCCCTGCGGGACTTCGATCGCGGGCGCCCCGACCAGGCCGAGTCCCTGCTCAGCCAGGCCGTGCAGCTCGAGCCCCACCCCCTCGCGCTTTCGCTGCTCGGGACCATCGCCCTGCGCCGCGGGCAGCTCGAGGTCGCCCGGGACCGGGTGTCGAGCATCTCCGAGCTGCCCTTCCCGGACCAGCTCGACCGCTACGACTGGCAGATCCAGAGCCAGATGCAGCTCGCCGAGATCGAGCGCTTCGCCGACGACCCGGGGGCCAGCGTCGAGCACCTGCGCGAGGCCCTGCGCCAGCTCAACACCCTCATCGCCTACCCCGGCCTCGCCGCGCCCCAACGCGTCGACTACCTGACCCGCCGCGCCCAGGTGTTCTTCGCCCTCGGCGAGCTCGAGCTGGCCATGAAGGACTTCCGCGCGGCCCACAACATCGCCCCCGGGCGGGCCTCGACCTACTCGCCCGTGCTGATCTTCGCCGTCACCCACGGCCACCTCGGCCAGGCGCGCGAGATCCTCAGCGCGGCCCTCGGCTCCGAGGGCACCGACGACGAGCTCGCCGTGTACTACGCGCTGTGGGTCATCGATCTGTGCGCCCGCCAGGGCGCGCCCGCGCCCGAGGACGCCCAGGCCCACCTCGCCGCCCTCGTCGAGAACCCCGAGAGCGATCCCTGGTCGCAAACCCTCGCTCGCCACGGCCTCGGCCAGCTCGACGGGGACGCGTTGATCGCCGCCGCCGGCCAGACCCGCCAGCGCTCCGAGGCCTTCTTCTACGCCGGGCTGCAGCGCTGGCGCGGCGGCGAGGCCGAGGCGAGCCTCGAGCTCATGCGCAAGGTCCTCGAGGCCCAGATGATCGGCGACTTCGAGTACGAGATGGCCCAGAGCTACCTGCGCTGGCAGGAGCTGCCCAAGGCACCCCGCGCCGTCGAGATGGCGACCCCGCCCGCGCCCTGAGCGACCCAGCCGGCTCTGCCAACCAAAAGCGAGAGGGACTCGATGGAGTCCCTCTCTCAGGCACGGGCCGGAATCGAACCGGCGAATGGAGCTTTTGCAGAGCTCTGCCTTACCACTTGGCCACCGTGCCGGGTGCCCCGCGGGGGACGGACGAACTAACACGGCTCCCCAAGGGCCGCAAGAGCCTTTTTACAGCTCCGCCTTCGCCCCGAGCTCGCGGACTGAGGGCGGCCAACCAAAAGGACGAGCGCCCGGGGAGCGAGGCTCCGCCAGGCGCTCGTTCGTGGCGCGGGCGCGGCTCAGAGATCGAGCGGGTTGCCGTTGCCTCCGCCCAGCTGCAGGGCGTCCTTGCGCTTTTTGGTGACCGGCTTCTTCTTGGTGCTCGAGCCACCGCCGCCTCCGCCACCGCCCTTGCCCTTGCGCTTTTTCTTGAGCGCGGCCTGCTCTTCTTCGAGCTTGGCCTGCTCGGCGAGCAGGGCTTGGCGCTCGGCCTCGGTCTCGGCCTTGCCCAGCTTCTCCTCGAGCTCCTTGGCCTTCTTGTCGAGCTCCTCCTGCTTGGCCTTGAGCTCCGCGGCCTCCTTCTCGGCGGCAGCGCGAGCGACCTTCTCCTTCTCGAGCTCGGCCTCGCGGGCCTTCTTCTCCTGGGCGATGCGGTCCTTCTCCTGCATGTTCTGCCACAGGAAGTAGGCGCCGACGCCGAGGCCGATGGCGAGGACGCCCGCGGTCGCGTACAGCCAGTAGGGCGTCTTCTTGCGCTCGGCCATCTTGACCTGCGCGTCGAGCCGCATCTGCTCTTCCTTCAGGCGAGCCTCTTGCTCGGCGCGGCTGCGGGCCTCGGCCTCGGCGACGCGGATGCGCTCCTCTCGTTCCTTGCGCTCCCTCTCCTCTTGCTCGAGGCGGAGGCGCTCTTCTTCTTCGCGACGGACGCGCTCTTCTTCTTCGCGACGGATGCGCTCTTCTTCTTCGCGCTTGCGGCGTGCTTCGTCTTCGACGCGCTGTTGCTCATCGGCGACGTCTTGCACGCGCTGGGCTTCGAGGTTCTTGAGCTCTTCGAGCGCGATCAGAGCAGAATTTTCTCGTGACATGATGCTTGGCTCCCTGGTCCGGGCGACGTGGTGCTGAACGTTGCGGCTGGCTGGTGTGAGTCGAGTCGTCCGTGTACGAACCGTGTGAAAAAGGTACGGGCGGGCACGAACTTTTTGGCCAACGCGCGACCTCGAAGCGAGGTCTACCCCCCGCGGTCTGGCCCGAGCTCGACTCTTGCTCCACCAAAATGCCGAAAATCCTCGACTTTTGCCAGCACTACGTCGGCGCCTCGACGTGGCCAGCGCGCCCCCTCCCCTCGGCGTGGGACAGGGTGTCAGGGCTTCGACGAAAACGGAGCGCTAGCGCATCTTCGCGCGAGATTGAGCACGACTCGAGGCTGCTCTCGTGCCCTCGCCTCGCGCCTCGATGGACGCCGCGGCGGCAGCCCTCGAGAATCTCCGAGGGATCTCTCCCGCGGCGCGACACCCACGCACGCTGTCGAGGTGCAGGGCTGGGCGGTACAACCCGAGCGTGGACCAGACGCCCGCGATCATCGACCTGCGCAGCGACACCGTGTCCAAGCCGACGCCCGCCATGCGCGAGGCCATGGCGCGGGCCGAGGTCGGCGACGACTGCTACGGCGACGACCCCTCGGTGATCGCCCTCGAGGCCCAGGTGGCCGAGCGCCTCGGCAAGGCGGCCGCGCTCTTCGTGCCCACGGGGACCATGGCCAACCAGCTCGCCGTCAGCGGCCAGACCCGACCGGGGGAGGCCATCGGCTGCGTCGCCGAGGCCCACGTCCAGGTCCACGAAGACGCCGCCCATGCCCGCATCTCGGGGGTTCAGGCCTGCTCCCTGGGCAACCGCCGCGGCTTCGAGCCCGCCGATCTCGAGGCCCGGATCCGCGAGGAGAGCTGCGGCTGGCCGCGGCTGAGCCTCGCGTGGATGGAGAACACCCTCGGCCTCGCGGGCGGGCGCTTGTGGCCGCTCGAGTCCATGACCGCGATCGGCGAGCTCGCCCACCGCCACGGTCGACGCGTCCACCTCGACGGCGCTCGCTTGTGGAACGCCCACGTCGCAACGGGCGTGCCTTTGGCCGAGCTCGCCGGACCTGCCGATAGCGTGACGGTGTGCATGAGCAAGGGCCTGGGCTGCCCCGCCGGCTCCCTGCTCGTGGGCGACGCCGAGCTGATCGCCGGGGCCCGCGGCACCCGACACGCCTTCGGCGGATCCATGCGCCAGGCGGGGGTCCTCGCCGCCGCCGGGCTCCACGCCCTCGAGCACCACATCGATCGCCTCGCCGACGATCACCGCCGCGCCCGTCGGCTGTGGGACGGTCTGCGCGCGCTCGACTGCTGGCGCGCCGTCGAGCCCGAGACCAACATGGCGATCTTCGAGCTCGAGGCTGGCCGGGACGCCGAGCAGCTGTGCGCTCCTCTGCGCGAAGCCGGCGTGCTCTGCTACCCAAACAAGTACTCCGAGATTCGCCTCGTCGTGCACCTGGGCATCGACGACGCCGCCGTCGAGGCGGTCATCGAGCGCGCCCGCCGAGTCCTCGCCTAGCGCAACAAGACCAAAGCAAGAGGGCCGCCTCTCGGCGACCCTCGCTCTTTGTTGGGGAGCCAGGCTCCCCGCCGCTCACATGCGGAAGTTGTAGGTGAAGCCCTGCTGGTCCGCCTGGAACTTGGGGAACTTCGCGCCCTTGGCCGCCGAGGCGACGCAGGAGCCGAGGGGCTTGCCAGCGTGCTCGCCGACGGCGGTGGCCGAGACCACGGAGCCGCTCGAGCCCTTGACCGAGAACTTGATGCCGACCTTGGTGCCCGGGGCAGCGCCGTTCTTGGGACCGCAAGCCTTGGCCGCCGCCTTCACGCCGCCGACGCCCTGCTTGATCTGCGTGGCGCCGAGCTTGGCGGGCAGGCTGGGATCGGCCGCGGCCTTTTGCGAGCCGCCGCCACCACCACCGCCGCCGCACTTGGCGAGCTTGGGGTTCAGGAGACAGTCGACGTCGGGGTCCTGGCTCTTGGGCTTCTTCTCGGGCGTGGGCGAAGCGGCCTTGGTGTCGCCGCCCGTGCCCCCAGAGGTGGCCTTCTTGGTCGACTTCTTCTTGGACGACTTCTTGGTCGGGCCGGCCTCGCCGCCGGTCTCGCCGGCGGTCTCCTCACCGCCGGTCTCGGCGGCTTCCTCTTCCTTGCCCTCGTCCTTCTCTTCGTCCTCGTCCTTGTCTTTGTCCTCGTCGTCGTCCTTGTCCTTGTTGTCCACGGACCCGGGGGCGATGACGGTCTTCTCGATGATCTGCGGCGTGTCGTCCTTGAGCATCACCATCGCGCCGAGGCCGAGGAGGCCGAGGAGCAAGATGGCGATGAGGATGTACATCGGCGCGTTCGAGCGCTGAGGAGCGGGCTCCGGAGCGGCCGCGGCCGGGGTCTCCGTGACCAGGGGCTCGACGGACAAGCCACCGAGGCCGCCGCCGCCGAAGGTCGGCAGCGCGTCCTCTTCACCGCCGCCGCCGCCACCGAGGCCGCCGCCGACGTCACCGTCGCCGCCCTGGGCCTCCATCATCGCGCCCATGGCACGGATGTCGATGAGGCCGGAGCCCTCGGAGGCCGGAGCCGTCGTCGACGGAGCCGAGCGGACCGGGCCCGCGCTGGCCGGCTTTTGGGCCGAGGCCATGGCCTTGAGGCTGTCGAGGGAGAACAGCACGGAGTTTTCGTTGCGCTGACCGGTCAGCGAGCTGACCCGAGGCGAATCCTCTGCGTCGGGCTCGGCTGCTGCTGCTGCCGGAGCGGCTGCTGCTGGCGCCGCGGCCGGAGCCTCGTCACCGCCACCGAAGCTGCCTGCGCCGCCACCGAACTCGCCGCTGCTGGCCGCGAAGGCATCGTCGGCGCCCGAGCTGGCGAAGGGATCGTGGTCATCGCCACCACCGACGGCAGCCGCTGCTCCGACAGCCGCTGCAGCGCCTGCTGCAGCCGCTACCGCAGCGCCACCGCCCGCCTCACGGTCAGGCAGGTTGGCGAAGGCCTCGATCGAGCCAAGCTCGACCCAGTCCTCGAAGCCCTCCTGCCAAACGGAGGTCGACTTGTCGACCTCGCCCGCGTCGTAGCGACGACGGACCTCGTCCTCCGAGATCGGACCGATGGTGTCACCGTCGATGGCGAGGTGCCAACCGGGCGGCTCCTCCGAGGGCGCGGGCTCGCTCGCGGCCGCGTCGGCCCCGGCTGCCGCCTTGTCTCGGACGATGATGACGTTGCTGCACTTCTTGCAGCGGATCTTGAAAGTCTTCCCGCGGACCTTCTCGTCCGCGATGGAGTACTTCGCTCCACATTTGTCACATTCGATTCTCACGACAAAACCTCTGCCTGCCTCGACGGCTCGCTCTCGCGCCTTGGGTCTCTGCTCACCGCATCGGAGCACGCACCAGCCGCGCGAAGGCTCTGCCCTCGCCCGTTGCGGTGTCCGAGCGTCATGGGCGAACTCGCTGAGGGGATATCCGTCCGCGAGTCGGGAAACCTTAGAGTTCGCGTCATGGGGGGTTCGTGCATGCGGCCGGAGAGGGGTGGGTTGGCACCCCGATCCCTCGCCGACGGGGCGCCAGTATATGGAACCAAGTGTTCGCGCACAACCGGGATGAACGCCGTCGCCGCCGACCCGTGCGGTGAATACGCAACTTCGATTGAAGGACGTTGCAAGCGAGTCACTGGCGAGAAACGCCCTCCTGGACGGACGGCCCCCCTACCCCGCTCGCCGCCTCGGTGGTGCGCGCCACGGCCCGGGCACCGCGCCCACGGAAAAACCCGCGCTCGAGCCACCAACGCCGTGGATGGACTCGAGAACGCGGGTTCTCGCGAGGATTTCCTCGACGACTCGATCGGCGACCGGGGCACCGTCCTCAGAACGCGTCGCGCAGACGAATGGTCTGGCCGCGCTCGGGACCGACGGAGATCATGGTGATCGCCACACCCGTCGCCTCGGCGATCTTGTCGAGGTAGGCGCGAACCGGACCGGGCAGGTCCTCGAGGGCGCGAGCCTTGTTCACCCGCTCGGCCCAGCTTGGATCGCCCCAACCCTCGATCGCCTCGTAGACCGGGACGGCGCGGTCGAAGCCGTCGCGCCCGGGGTCGACGTTGTCGGCATAGGCGACGCAGACCTCGGCGCGGGGCAGCATGGCGAGCACGTCGAGCTTGGTGACGACGAGCCCGGTCAGGCCGTTGCGGCGCGCGGCGAGGCGCAGCGCCGGCAGGTCGAGCCAACCACAATCGCGCGGCCGCCCCGTGGTGGCGCCGTACTCTCCCCCCGCCTTGCGGAGGGCCTCGCCGGCCTCGCCCTCGAGCTTGGTCGGGAAAGGACCGGCGCCGACGCGGGTGGTGTAGGCCTTGGTGATGCCCCAGACGCCCTCGATCAGCGTCGGCCCGATGCCCAGGCCCGTGCACACGCCGCCCGCGATCGTCGACGACGAGGTCACGTAGGGGTAGGTGCCGTGGTCGACGTCGAGCAGCGCTCCCTGGGCGCCCTCGAACAACACGCGCTTGCCCCCGTCGATGGCGTCGAGGGTCTCGGCGCTCGCGTCACAGACCATCGGCCCGAGCCACTTGGCCCACTCGGCCGCGCGCGCGACCAGGGCGTCGACGTCGATGGTCTTGCCCTGGCCCAGGCGGGCGAACTCGGGCTCGAGCACGCGCTTGTTGAGCTCGAGGCGGTCGCGCAAGCGCGCGGGATCCAGCAGGTCGCGGACGCGGATGCCCCGGCGGCCGACCTTGGCTTCGTAGCACGGCCCGATCCCGCGGCGGGTGGTCCCGATGCTCTTCGAGCCCGAGGTGTCCTCGCGCAGGCCGTCGAGCTCGCGGTGGAAGGGGAAGATGACGTGGGCGTCGTAGGACACCCGCAGCTCGTCGTTTTGGAGCAGGCCCTGGCTGCGAATCTCCGCGATCTCCTCGGCGAAGACCTCGGGATCGATGACCATCCCCGCGCCGAGCAGGCAGCGCGTCCCGGGGTAGGTGCAGCCCGAGGGCACGAGGTGCGTGACGATCTTCTTGCCGTCGACGACCAGGGTGTGGCCCGCGTTGTTGCCTCCGGCGAAGCGTGCGACCAGGTCGGCCTCGGCCGCGAGCACGTCGACGACCTTGCCCTTGCCCTCGTCGCCCCACTGGGCGCCGACAACTGCCAGGGTGCTCATGCTCCCGCCTCCATGTTGATGCGCGTCGTCATGTTCGACTCTCTCTTCCTGAACTCGGTGAACTCTCAGCTCGGCTGTTGGGACCAGCCCTCGGCGCCCTCGCGCCAGCGCTGCACGCTGCCGTCGCTGGCGAACCAGACCAGGCCCTGCGCGCCGCGGCGGCTCGCCTGGCGCAGGGCCGACTCGACCTCGGCGACGGCGCAGATCCACGCGCGCTGGCCATCGCGGCGCAAGCTCGCGGCCAGCTCGGCCGCGCGAGCCCGGCGCTGCCCCGCCCCGCTCGGCTCGCCCGGCTGGACCGCGAGCATGGTCGCCGGCGCGGCCGCGTCGGCCTGCCCGGAGTCCGCGGCCATCAGCGCCTCGTCGAGGGCGTCGAGGTCGATGGCCAGGCCGCTCGCCGGCAAGGTCGCGCCGTAGCGGGTCAGCATGTCGTCGTAGCGACCGCCGCGGACCACGGGCTCGCTCGCGCCCGGGGCCCACACGCGCATGCGCAGGCCGGTGTAGTAGTCGAAGCCTCGGACCTCGCCGAGATCCACGAGCAGGCGCTCGGCGACGGCCGGGGTCTGGCGCTGGACGACCTCGACGACGGCGCGCAGCTCCTCGAGGGCCGCCCGGGCCTCACCCGCGTCGACGCCAGCGAGCAGCTCGCGGGCGCGGTCGAGGATGGCCGGGGGGCCGTAGAGCTCGCACAGCTCGGCCACGGCGTCGACCTGCGCCGGGGCGCAGCGCGAGCCCAGCAGGTCGACCACCCCGCCGCGATCCTTGCGACCCAGGCGGGCGCGCAGCTCCTTGGCGACGGCCTTGGGCAGGTCCAGGCCCGCGATCAGCTTGCGGCCCACGCCCGTGTGCGAGAGATCGAAGCGGTGGGCCGTCGAGCCCAGGGCCGACAGCGCCTCGTCGGCCAGGCCGATGAGCTCCGCGTCCGCCCACGGGGTCTGCTCGCCCACGCACTCGACCCCGACCTGGTGCAGCTCGCTGCGATCGTGGCGGCCGTGGGGCAGGCGGACCGAGGTGGCCGCGTAGCACAGGCGGACCTGATCCCCGGCCTCGACCTCGCCGCCGACGCGCTGGGCGATGACCCGGGCGATCTGCGGCGTGACGTCGGAGCGCAGCGCGACGACGTCACCGGTCCCCGCCTCGATGAAGCGGACGCAGCGCTCTGCCATGTCGGCGCTCAGGCCCCGGGCGTGGACCTCGAAGTACTCGAGCAGCGGCGGCGTGATCTCGCGGTAGCCCCAGCCCTCGAACACCCGCAGCAGGCGCTCGCGGTTGCTCCGGCGTCGGCGCGAGGTCGTGGGCAGGAGGTCCCGGGCGCCGATCGGCAGCGGGTTGAACACGCTGGTGTCGACGACCGCCGAATCCCAATCGTAATCGTTGAGCTCGTCGCGGGTCATGTCGGCCTCCGGGGGTGCGTCGCCGTCCCCGAGCTCAAGATTCCCGACCGATGTCGCGGAACACCAGGCCGGTGGGGATCTTGGGGAAGAAGAAGGTGCTCTTTTGCGGCATCACCTCGCCGCTGTCGCACACCGCGACGACGTCGCGCACCGGGGTCGCGTTCATGTAGCAGACCAGCTGGACCTCGGGCGCGCCCGCGGCCTCGCCCCCGTCGCGGCCCACGGCGACGGCCTTGTCCGTGGACTTGTAGTAATAGAGGTTGGCCTTCGCCGCCTGGGCCTCCTTGGTGATGCCCAGGGCGCGCTCGAGCACGAGCTCGTGGAGCAGCGCGACGTCGAGGCGCTGCAGCGCCGGGACCAGCTCGCCCAGGCCCGCGGCCGCGGGGTCGAAGTCCTCGCGCAGGGTCAGCACGGTCAGCTCGCCCGATCCGGGCAAGGTCAGGCCGAAGGTCGCCCGCTCGTTGGCGGCGGCGCAGGTCGAGATCAGCACCTCGCGCAGGTCGGCGCTGGCCGAGGGCATGGCCTGGACCTCGACGTCGAAGTAGGGGCGCACGGCGTCGACGACCGCGCCCAGGTCGACGCCCTCGAGCCCGTGGACCAGGCGGTGGGTGGGCAGCACGACCAGGCCCTCGTCGTCGAGGTTGCTCAGGTAGATCATCCCCCACTTCGCCGGCTCGCCCCGGCCCGCGGCCTCGAGCTCGTCGCGGAAGGTGCACATCGTTTCGTAGCGGTGGTGGCCGTCGGCGATGTAGATGTTCTCGTCGGCGAGCACGGCCGAGAGCGCCGCGCAGGCGTCGGGGTCGCTGACGCGGAACAGGGAGTGCCCCACCCCGTCCCACTCGACCTCGAGCACGGGCTCGCCCATGGCCGGGGCCAGCACGGCCTCCCAGCGGCGGGCGGGGTCGGCGAACATGCCAAACACCAGCTCGAGGTGGGCGTCGCAGGCCCGCATCAGCTCGAGGCGGTCGCGCTTGGGGCCCGAGAGCGTGCGCTCGTGGGGCAGCACCGGGCCCTGGCCAAAGCGGGTCAGCTCGATGAGCCCGACGAAGCCCTTGCGGACGTAGGTCTGGCCCTCGGACGTAAAGCGCTGGTGGTAGACGTAAAAGCTCGGCTCCTCGTCGTGGACCAGGGCCTCGTCGATGAGCTTGCGGAACGCGGCGGCGCCCGCTTTGTACTTGGCGAGGGGCTCGCCCTCGGTGCCCGGCGCGGCCACGGGCAAGATGACGTGGGCGCAGTTGTGGGGCGAGCGCGCGGCCAGCTCGGCGCGGCCTGCATCGTCGACGACGTCGTAAGGCGGCGCGAGCAAGTCGGCGGGGTCACCGGCCCTGGGCAAGTCATAGCGGAGTCCCTGAAAGGCGCGAATCCGGGCCATCAGCGCCCCTATACCGCGGCGAGCCAGTCGACTCCAGGGGCCTCGACACCCCCACGCCACAAAAGCCCGCGCGGGCTCACACGTGGGCTCACAGCGCCCGCGCGCCGATGTCCCGGCGCAGCTGCCCGCCCTCGAGGGTGACGGCGTCCGCGAGGCCGTAGGCCGCCCCCAGGGCCGCCCCCAGGTCCTCCCCGCGGGCGCACAGGCCGAGCACGCGGCCGCCGTTGGTCAGCCAGCGCTCCCCCTCCAGGCGGCTCCCGGCGTGGAAAATGGCCAGGTCATCGTCGGCCGCGGCCCGCTCCATCGCGGCCCCGAGGCCCTGGAGCTCGACGCCCTTGGTCGAGCTGGCGGGATAACCGGCCGACGCGAGCACGATCGTCGCAGCGGGATCTCCAGCCAGGTGCTCCGAGCGCAGGCCGCCGGTCGCCGCGGCGTGCAGGCGCGGCACCAGGGGCACCTTGAGGCCGAGCATCAACGGCTGGACCTCGGGATCGCCAAAGCGCACGTTGTACTCGATGACCTTGGGCTCGCCCGCGTCGATCATCAGGCCCACGAAGAGCACGCCGACGAAGGCCCGGCCCTCGTCCCGCAAGCCCCGCAGGGTCGGCTCGACGACGCGCTCGAGGACCTTCGCGCGCACGGCCGCGTCGACCACGGGCGCGGGGCAGTAGGCGCCCATGCCCCCGGTGTTCGGGCCGGTGTCGCCCTCGCCGATGCGCTTGTGGTCCTGGCAGGGCTCGAAGGTCGCCGCGTTCACGCCGTCGGTGAGCACGAAGAAGCTGGCCTCCTCGCCCACGAGCCGCTCCTCGAGCACGACCTCGGCCCCGGCCTCGCCGAAGCGGCCGCCCTCGAGGCACTCGCGCAGGGCCGCCTCGGCCTCCGCGGCGGTCTCGGCCACGGTCACGCCCTTGCCCGCCGCCAGGCCGCTGGCCTTGACCACCGGGGGACGCTCGAAGCTCGCCAGCGCCGTCAGGCCGTCCTCGATGGTGCGCACGGTGACGTGGCGCGCCGTGGGGATGCCGTGGGCGATCATGAAGGCCTTGGCCGCGGCCTTGCTGCCCTCGAGCTCGGCCGCCGCCGCGCTCGGGCCGACGGTCGGCACCTCGGCCTCGCGCAGGGCGTCGCCGAGGCCCGCGACCAGGGGGGCCTCCGGGCCGACGATGGCCAGATCGACGCCCTCGCGCATGGCCAGCGCGACCAGGGCCGTCCGCTCGCCGACGCCGACGGCCTCGCATCGCGCTCCAGCCAGCTGGGCGATGGCGTCGCTGCCCGGGGCCGCGAGGACCTCGTGGCCCTCCTGGACGCAGCGCCACGCCAGGGCGTGCTCGCGCCCACCGCTACCGACGATCAAGATCTTCATGCTCGCGCTCCCTCGCAGGTCGTGGTTCGTGGTTCGAGGCTCAGTGCCCGCTCAGTGCCGGAAGTGGCGCTCGCCCGTGAACACCATGGCCAGGCCGCGCTCGTCGCAGGCCGCGACCACGTCCTTGTCCTTGATGGATCCGCCGGGCTGGATGACGGCCACGACCCCGGCCGCGGCCGCGCTGTCGATGCTGTCGCGGAAGGGGAAGAAGGCGTCGGAGGCCAGCACGGCGCCCTTGGCCAGCTCCCCCGCCCGGCTGATCGCCTGGCGCACGGCCTCGACCCGCGAGGTCTGCCCGCCGCCCACGCCCACGGTCACGCCGTCCTTGACCAGCACGATCGCGTTGCTGCGCACGTGCTTGCAGACCCGCTGGCCCAGATCGAGGGAGGCGAGCTCGTCGGCGCTGGGCTTGCGCTGGGTCGGGACCTCGCCGGCCGCCGCGGCGACCCCGATGAGGTCCTCGCGCTGGACGAGCAGGCCGCCGGCCACGGAGCGCAGGCGCAAGGGCGCGAGGTCCCTGCCCTCGAACATCGCCGGGATCTCGAGCAGGCGCAGGCGCTTTTTCTTGGCCAGGATCTCCCGGGCCTCGGGGGTGTAGCCCGGCGCCACGATGACCTCGAGGAAGGTCTCCTTGATGCGCGCGGCCATGGCCGCGTCGACGAACTCGGTGACCGACACGATCCCGCCGAAGGCGCTCTCGGCATCGGCCTCGCGGGCCTTGACGTAGACCGTGGCCAGCTCGTCGCTCGCGCTGCCGATCGCCGCGCCGCAGGGCGAGAGGTGCTTGAACACCGCCGCCGCCTTGCCGCCCTCGGGCAGCCCAGCCTTCAGATCCCGGATCAGACCCAGGGCCGCGTCGGCGTCGAGCAGGTTGTTGTAGCTCAGCGCCTTGCCCTGGTGGACGATGGCCTGGTCCAGACCGGTGGCCTCGTCGCTGGCGTAGCTCGTCGCAAAGAAGCGGGCCTGCTGGTGGGGGTTCTCGCCGTAGCGCAGCTCGGCCACGGACTCGCCGGACACGAACAGGCCCTCGGGGATGGTCCCCGCGTCCAGGGCCTCGCCGGCGTCGTCGTGACGCGCGAGGTAGCTGGCGATCGCCGCGTCGTAGGCGGCCGTGTGCGCGAAGGCCTTGCGCGCCATGTTGCGCCGGAAGCTCTCGGGCAAGGTCCCCTCGGTCTCGCCGAGGACCTCGGACAGGCTCGAGTAGTCCTCGGGGTCGACGATGACCGCGACCCGGTTCCAGTTCTTGGCCGCCGCGCGGACCATGGTCGGCCCGCCGATGTCGATGTTCTCGATGGCGTCGGCGAAGCTGCAGCCCGGCTTGGCGATGGTCTCCCGGAAGGGATAGAGGTTGACGATCACCAGGTCGATGGGCGCGATGTCGTGGAGCTCGAGCTCGCGCTGGTGCGCCTCGGTCGGCAGGGCCAGGATGCCGCCGTGGATCTTGGGGTGCAGGGTCTTGACGCGGCCGTCGAGGATCTCGGGGGCGCCGGTGAACTCGGACACCTTCACGACGGCGACCCCGAGCTCGGACAGAGCGCGGTAGGTCCCGCCGGTCGAGAGCACCTCGACCTTGTGGGCAATCAGGATCTCGGCGAGAACGTCGAGCTTCGACTTGTCACTGACGCTGACGAGCGCGCGACGGATGGGCGCAGCGGGGGTCGACACGGCGCCCCGGTAC
Organism: Plesiocystis pacifica SIR-1; assembly: GCF_000170895.1. Taxonomy (GTDB): domain Bacteria; phylum Myxococcota_A; class Polyangia; order Nannocystales; family Nannocystaceae; genus Plesiocystis; species Plesiocystis pacifica. The sequence goes on from NZ_ABCS01000008.1 coordinate 16,547, forward strand.
CACACCGCCGGGGGCGCGAATAGAGGAGCGGAAATTACGCGAACCCGCGAGACTCGCCTCCCAGGTGCGAATCTCGCGGATTGCTCGGTTGTCTTGGAATTTGGCAGGGCTCGCCGCGTCACGGATGGAGACGAGATCCCCATCACGGCGCCACGCACACGGCGGCGCCCTCGCGCGATGGGCTCACTGCTTCATCAAATAGCTCATGAGGTCGTCACCGCCGGCCTCCTTGAGCTTCATCAGGCCGCGGACCTCGACCTGGCGGATGCGCTCGCGGGTCAGGTTGAGGATCTCGCCGACCTCCTCGAGGGTGATGCCGCCCTGCTCGGCGACATCGAGGGCGCAAGAGTTGTTCAGCTCCCACACCTCGCGGTCCGGGAAGTTGATCTTGATGCTGCCCGTGCGCGGGTTCACGTCGATGTAGAGGTGGTACTTGCAGCTGACGTAGGGGCAGGGCCGGGCCACGTTGGCGCACTCGCCCCGGGACTCCGGGCGCCAGTAGGTCTTCTCGGGGTAGAGCAGCGCGCCGATGCGCAGCTCCTCCTTGGTCAGCCGCTTCATGGCGATGGTCTTGGCCTTGCGGCGGCGCTTGATGGGCGGGACGTGGCCGCTGATGGCCACGATCTCCGGCGCGGCCGGGGCTTGGGAGGAGGAGGTCGTGGTGGTGTTGGTGGCGTCGAGCATGGCGAGTTCTCGTGGGAGTCGGTGTCGGTCGAGTGGTCGGAAGAGGGAGTGATGGGGGGAGGTCGAAGGCCGCAGCTGTCCTGGGCGCTGCGTCGGCGAGGCCGGGCGCAGGCTGCTTCCAGAGGGCGAATGGCGTCAGTCGATGGGGCTCAGAGCAGCTCCGTGGGGTCTGCGACGCCGCCCCCTCGGGGACGGCGGGCGCCAGCGGCGGGGATCAACAGCTTTTCGAGGCGATGAACCGCCTCGAGCAGCTCGGCGGCGGCGCGTCGGACCGCGCGCAGCTCGTCGAATAGGCGGTCGCGGCGGTGGCCAGCAGCCTGGGCGGCGATCTTGTCCTCGAAGCGCACGAGCAAGGTGCTGCTCGCCTCGTCGAGGGTCTCGATGTCGTCCTTGAAGGCGAGGAACTTGTCTTGAATCTCTTCGAGCGTGTAGCGCTCGGCCATCAACTTCTTGATCAAGTTGATGCGGCGGACCGCGCGGATCGGGTAGACGCCGCGGGAGCCCTGGTTCTTGCCCTTTTGCCCGATCCGACGGGAGCGCGGGACCAGCCCGAGCTGCACGTAGCGGCGCAGGTTCGCCTCGCTAAAGCGCACGTCGTGCTCGCTGAACACCCGGACGAGGTCACGCGAGGTGAGCCCGTCCGCGTTCGCGGCTTCAATCTCGCGCAGCTGCGCTTCCGAAAGAGCGGTTGCCATTGGGCGGGGCCGTGATCGTGCGGACGAGGGAGCGGGAGGAGGCGCAGGAGAAGAGATGCGCGAGGAGAGGGAGCGAGAGCGTAGAGCTTCGAACGCAGGTCCTAGGACTGATCTTGATATGTGATCGTCTTGTTTGGCCGCGACCGAATGTACTCTATTCAGTGGAGACACGGAAGCAGTTTTTCTCTGTGGATTCAAATTTTTTGCGCCGATTCAAATGTCACAGCGCACTGAGAGCCACCCCTGTACAGGCTCACACTGGTCTAGGAGCCCGAATCTGGGGTTCAACGGGATTCATCAACACCTGAACAAACCTCATGTAAGTCTGGCTCAGGCTGCATTTGACTCCCCATATCGATCGATTAAAGCGATCGAGAAGTCGACTCTCTCGATCGCTTTAATCGATCACTGTGGATTGTCTAAAAGTACAAATGATATTTCGTTCAGCATCCACGAAGAGCGCGCGGACTGCCATCATTCGCCCGAGAACATGAGGTCTAGATTACAGACCTAAGCCAACCTAAAAAGCCTGCGCTCTCAGACGCAGGCTTTTGGCCAAAAGGACACTCTTTCGAGTGGACTACATCCGCTTCAACGAGCAGCCCTTGTCGAGCCAGCGAAGCTCATAGCGCTTGGCCGTCCCGACTTCCTTGCTGCACTTGAGCCACTTCCCGCTCTTCTTGGGATCGAAGCGGAAGGTGTACTCGCCCGGGGGAAGCTTGACCTCGCCGTTCGGCTCGATGGTCTGGCTGCCCTTCCTCGGCGCCCGAAACACGCCCCAGCCGTGCTTCCCCGCGCGAACGACGATGGTACGCGGCCGGGTGTCCTTGGGTGCCTCCGGGCTGCCCGTGTCCGACTCGGACTCGGAGTCCGCCTCGGAGCCATCCTCCGTGCCTGACTCGCTCCCCGTATCCGAGCTCGTCTCGGTCTCGGTCTCGGTCGAGCTGCCCGTCTCGGAGGGACCTTCCTCCTCGGTCTCGTCCGCGATCGCATCTTGCGAGTTCGTGGATCCCGCGACCGCGAGCGCCTCGCTCGAGTCCTCCCCCGCGACATCTGCGCTGGCTGCAACGGGTTCTTCGGGTGCAGGCGCGCCCCACCAGCCCAGACCAAAGCCGAGGCCCACGACACCAAAGGCCAGCGCGAGGACCACGGCGGCTCCCATCACCGCGACGAGCTTGCCCTGCCCCCCCTGCCCTGCCGCCCCTCCTGATGAAGCCGAAGCTGCCCGCGGGATCGCGGCGACGGTCTCGGGCCCCGACCCGGACGCGCTGCCGACCCAGGTCCGGGTGTCCGGCGACTCCGCGGGGTGGTCCACCTCCGTGGGCTCGTCGGGGTCGGTGCTCGTGTCCTCGGGAGGCAGCTTGTCGGTGACCTCGACCTCCGCGGCCTCCGCTCCAGAGCTCGCCTCCTTGGCGAGCTCCTGCGTGGGCTCGGCGTGGGTGCCCTCGCCGTGCTCCCGGGTCGACTGCTCCTCGAGCTCCTTGCCCTGATCGCGATCCCGGGCCGTGGTCCGGGCCGCCGTATCCACCGCCTTCTTGGCCACGTCGGTGTTGACGATGCCCGAGCGCGGCGCCCGAACGCCGACCCAGCGGCGGATGGCCCGGGCCAGCTCGATGGACCGGTTGCGGTAGCCCGGCCACGCCAGCAGCTGCTCGAGGGCGGCCTCGGCCGAGGCCAGGCGCCGCTTGGGATCGGGCTCGAGCAAGCCCTCGCAGGTCGCCCGCAAAGCCGCGGGCGTGTCGTCGGGCAAGGGCTCGTACTCCCCGGACAGCACCAGCGAGTAGATGTCGGCCTGATCGCTGGTCTGGCGGAATTTGTGGCCGACCAGCATCTCGTGGAGGATCGCGCCCACGGCGTAGAGGTCGACGGTGGGCTCGCGCGAGCGCCCGCGCAGCTGCTCTGGCGCCATGTAGCGCAGCTTGCCCTTCACGTGCATCCCCGAGGTCTCCTCCCGGGCCAGGCGGGCCACGCCAAAGTCGGCGAGCTTGACCTCGCCCGACACCGACAAGAGCACGTTTTGAGGCGAGACGTCGCGGTGGACGATGGTCGCCGCGGCGCCGTCGTGGTGCAGGCCGTGGGCGTAGGCCAGGCCGCGGAGCACCTCACCGGTGATGTACGCGGCCATGGCCACGTCGAGGCGCTCGCCCTCGGGGGTCATCTTGCGGCGCAGGTCGGCGAGGTTCATCCCGTCGATCCACTCCATGACCATGTAGATCTCGCCCTTCTTCTCCCCAACGTCGAACACCTGCACGACGTTGGAGTGGGTGAGCAGCATCGACAGCCGGGCCTCGGCCATGAACATGTCACGGTAGGCCGGATCGTCGAGCATGTCCCGGGCGAGGAGCTTGATCGCCACGGCCTTGCTGGCCCCGCCGATCGCCGCGCGGCGGCCCATCCAGACCTCGGCCATGCCCCCCGACCCGATCTTGCGGAGCAGCTCGTATTCGCCTAGTCGCCTCAACGCTCGGAAGGGTCGCGTTCGAAGCTCTGAGCTGTCAATGGCTGCGCGCTGGCGCCCAGATGCCCGTCGACCGGCGCCCCCTCGCCGGCCCATTTCGGGTTGGAGGGGCTGAGCAGGTGCGCACTGGGGACGGGCAGGCGGACGAGACGCGAGGGGAGCCACGTCCCCTCTTCGGCCCGGGCCGGCGAGCCTTGCAGCGGCCCGTCACCTTCGCGCCATCTCCGCGCCCCCTCCGCGCCCTCTCAGCCATGAAAGAAGAACATCGGTCGGGCCAGGAGCGCGCGGGTCAGGTTGGGGTCGTAGCGCTCGGGGCCCGCGTACTTGTAGGTCTTCTTTTCGTGCTGCCAGATCGGCCCGGTGTCCTCGCAGCCGAGGGCCCGGTCGGCCCGGGAGCAGTAGACGCGCACGTGGAAGTGATCGTCGTGGGGCGCCGAGGCCCCGGGCTGGCGCATGATCTCGCGGCCATACTCGATGAGCCAGCGCGGGCGATCGTGGCGCTCGGCCCAGCGCAGCATCCGAGCCTCGAGGGCGTTGCTGACGAAGATCCACTGGACACGCACGGCGCGGTCCGAGAGCAGCGCCTCGATCAACAGCCAGTTGCGGGCGTCGTCGAAGCGCCGGGTCTCCCAAGTCGGCTCTTCGTAGCCGGTGGTCCGCATGTGCCGGGGAATGAAGGGCTCGCCCGAACCATCGAAGTGGACCATCTCGACCTCCGGCGGCGGCTGGGTCTTCCCGCGCTCGTCGACGGTATAGAAGATGAGGTCCACGTCGCGTCCGCTCTGGTGGCTCGCGTGCCAGATGCTCTTGCCCCCGCGCTTGGGCGAGAGGTCGGCGACGCCGAGGGTCGCCCGCTTTTGGTCGCGGACCTTGCCCGCCGCGCGCTCGACCATGCCCACGAGCTCGGTCGTGCCCCACTGGTTCCCGCGCTCGCGCCAGGTCGAGGGCACGAGGAAGCCGCGGCCGCGCGGGCGCATCTTGACCGGGCGATGGATGCGGCCCTCGTTGGACTTGCCGACGGACACGGAGGTGTAGTCCGTCCACCGCCCCGGGGTCGCGCAAGCCCCGAGCAGCAGCGCGGCGAACACCAGGGCCGAGCCCACCCCCCCCAATCCATGGAGGGACCGCCCTCCCCTGCCCGTGCGCGCCCGGCTCACCACCGAAGGATGGCCCAGGCGCCGCGCGCTCGCCAACTTTTGACCCTGGAGCCCGCGCCGCAACCAAGACGGAGGGGCAGGACCTGCGCCCTGCCCCCCATGGAACCGATCCGAGTCGACTCGAACGATCGGCGCAGCCTCAGCTGCAGTCCTTCTCCATCTGCTCGATGGACTTGGACTTGAGGGCGCACTCGACCTCGGCCTTGGTGCCCTCGTCGGTGCACAGCTTCTTGAACTCGGGGTGGGCCTTGTCCGCCTCGGTCTTCATCGCGGCCTCGGCCGCCGAGTCGATGCTCGCGTCGCCGGTGGGCGTGAGCTGCTTCTTGGCCTCCTCGAGGGTCAAGCCGACCATGTGATCGGCGTACTCGTTGCAATCGTCCTCGGTGGGGGTGCCTCCGCAACCGGTGACGAAGGTCGTACCGAGCAGGGCGAAGGCGAGGAGGGACTTGACGTGCTGCATGGTCCATACACTAGGGAGGAAGCGGCGATGGACAAGGTCCAAAGGCGCTCCCCCACGGTGTGAAAGCTGCTTACTTTTTGCGCCGCCTAGAACCCGCAAGCCGCCAGCTCGCCGCCGCAGTTGGCCTGGACGCAGGCCTCGTCGGCGCAGGCGTTGGCGACGGCGCAGTCGATGACGTCCTGGTACTGGCTCTGGGCCGCGAAGCTGGCGTCGTAAAAGCAGCTCTCTTCGCACTGGTTCGAGTCCTCGCAGGCCTCGGTGCACGCGAAGGTCTCGGTGCAGCTCGCCTCGCCGCTGACGCACGCGTCGAAGCTCTCCCCGCACGCCATCATCAGGCAGGCCTCGTCCTGGCAGCCCTGGTCGATGGCGCACTCGATGAGCGCCTCGGCCTCGCTGGACCCCAGCTCGCTCCCGGCCGCCAGGCAGTAGCTCTGGCACAGGGGCTCGCCCTCGCACAGGCCGAAGCAGTCGGTGATGAACACGCAGTGGGCCTCGTCGGCCGTGCCGCTGGTGCAGTCTCCGAGCGGCCCGCCGCACTCTTGCTCGATGCACGGCAGGTCGTTGGGCGGGCAGTCCGAGTCCGAGAAGCACTGCTCGAGGTTGTCCGCCTGGATCTGGCCCAGGGCCGTCGCCGTGGCGAAGCACTCCTCCGCGCACTGGGCATCGCCGGCGCACATGCCCGCGCAGTCGATGGACTCCGAGCAGGTCAGCTCGCCGGTGTAGCAGTCGACGATCAGGTCGACGCAGGTCGTCAGGATGCACGCCTCGTCGCCGAGGCATTCGATGGCGCAGTCCTCCAGGGCCGCGTACTCCTCGAGGGCGAGGGCGCTGCCCTCCATGGCGCAGGCGTCCGCGCACGCCTGGTCCCCGGCGCAGTCCTCGACGCACTCGCTGACGTAGGCGCAGCTGAGGCCCTCGTCCTCCCCGGTGTCCGTCGACTCCTCGCTGCTCTCCTCTGCGTCCGTGGACTCCGTGCTGTCCGTGGACTCCGTGCTGTCCGTGGACTCCGTGCTGTCAGAGCTCTCGCCGGTCTCAGTCTCTGTCTCGGAGGTCTCGGTGGTCTCGGTGTCGGTCTCGCCGACCTCGTCGTCGGCCGAGGGCGACGCGTCGTCGCTGCAGCCCCCGAGCAGGGCCAGGGCGATCGAGGCAGCCAGCGTCAGCCCCTTCGACCAGGGGCGCTCGATGTTCACGAAGGACTTCGTCATGGCAAAGCTCACTGCGGCGGCGGGATGAGGTCGGCCGCGAGGCGGAAGATCAGGAACTGGTGATCGGGGTTCGAGCCCCCGCCGGGCCACAGGAAGGGGCTGGTCTGGGGCCAGACCACGTTCTGCGGGTCCCAGTTGAACCACATCCAGCGCGCCTCCTCGGGCATCACGTTGGGGCACACCAGGGGGAACTCGTTCCCCGCTTGCGGGCCGCCGTTGTAGGGCGTGGTGTTGTCCTCGCCGACCGCGACCGCGCCGAGGGCCGTGCCGACCTCGTCGACCCAGCCGCCGCTGGTGGTGTTCGGATCGAGGTTGCCGAGGTTGCAGGCCTGGATGCGATCGTCGATGACCGCTTGCTCGGGGCCGCCGCTGCCCGGGCTGTAGTTCATGCCCGTGGCGCACACCTCCCAGCCCTCGTCGCCGGTGAGCACGTCCTCGCCAAAGCCCATCAGCCCGCCGACCTTGCGGAAGCGGGCGATGACGCCCTGGGTCACCGAAGAGTCGGCCCAGGTGATGATGTAGAGGTAGGTGGCGTTGTCGGCCGCCTCGGCCGGGATGTCGTAGAGCTCGGGGCCGCCGTTGCAGTTGAAGATCTGGCCTGCGGTCGTGTTCTCGATGCCGCCGAAGTAGTTGGCCAGGCCCAGCTCCGTGCCGTAGCCGAAGCCGTAGGCGTTGTCGGAGGTGATCACGACCTCGATGGCGTCGCCCATGCCGCCGGTGTCCGTCTCGCTCTCCGTGTCGGTCTCGCTCTCGGACTCGGACTCGGTCTCCGTCCCCGTCTCGGTGTCCGTCTCGGTCCCGGTCTCCGTGTCCGTCTCAGACTCGCTCTCGGACTCCGTCTCGGTCTCGGTCTCCGTCTCCGTCTCCGTCTCCGTCTCGGTCTCCGTCTCGCCCGTGGTGTCCATGGACTCCGAGCCGGCCTCGGCGTCCGTGGAGCTCGAGCTGTCCGAGTCCGAGTCTTCCGTGGTGCCGTCGGCCTCGCCGACCTCGTCGACGCCCCCCTCGCCGCCGTCGTCGGTACACCCGGCGGCCGCGAGCGCGACCGCCCCCAGCAGACACAAACCATTCCAATACGCGCGCGTCGTCATCCCAGTCCCCTCATCCTTCGTAGACCTCGTCGGTGATGTCGAGGCCGCGATCGATGATAGCGAATCCCTCGCGCAGCTGCTCCTCGGTGATGCACAGCGGCGGATTGCACATGAAGCTGCCCCAGCGCACGAAGGTGAACAGGCCCTCGTCGCGGAAGAATTGCGCCAGGCGGCCCATGGCCGGGTGGGTGCCGTTGTAGGGGGCGATGGACTCGCCGGCGGCGTTCTTTTGCACGTCCATCATGCCGAATAGCCCGATGCACCGCCCCTCCCGCGCCGAGGGGTGCTTGGCGATGAGCCGGTCCATCTCCTCGCGCATCACCGCGCCCTGCTTGGCGGCGTTCTCGACCATCCCCTCCCCCACCAGCACGTCGATGGCCGCGAGCGCCACGGCGCAGGCGTAGGCGTGGGCGTTGTAGGTCAGCCCGCCCCAAAACACGTGCTCGCGGAAGTGCTCGGCGATCTTGCGGCGCACGCCCATGGCCCCCAGGGGGACGTAGGAGCTGGTCAGGCCCTTGGCCATGGTCAGGATGTCGGGCACGACGTCGTAGTGCTCGACGGCGAACAGCTTGCCCGTCCGGCCCCAGCCGCACATGACCTCGTCGCAGACCATCAAGATGCCGTAGCGATCCAAGAGCGCGCGCAGGCCCTGCAGCCAGCCCTTGGGCGGCGGGAGGATGCCGTTGGTGCCCGTGACCGTCTCGACGAACATCGCCGCGATGGTCTCCGGGCCCTCGTACATGATGGTCTCCTCGAGGTAGCGCAGGTGCTGGGCGGTGATCTGCTCCTCGTCGTCGCCGAAGCTGTAGTCGTAGGGCCACGGCGGCATGACGTGGACGAAGCCCGGCGAGCCCGGCTCGTTGTGGATGCGCCGCGGGTCGCCGGTCAGCTGCATGCAGGCGTTGGTCGCCCCGTGGTAGCTGCGGTAGCTCGACAGGATCTTGAAGCGACCCGTGAACAAGCGCGCGGCCTTGATCGCGTTCTCGTTGGACTCGGCCCCGCTGAGGGTGAAGAAGAAGGTGTCGATGTCGCCGGGGCACAGCTCGGCCAGGCGCTTGGCCAGGCGCGCCCGGGGCTCCGTGGCCGCCCCGGGGAACACGTAGGTCAGCCCCTCCGCGGCCTGCTTCATCGCCGCGATGACCTTGGGGTGCCCGTGGCCGACGTTCACGCACATCAGCTGGCTGTTGAAGTCGAGGATGCGCTTGCCCTCTGGCGTGTACATGTACACGCCCTCGGCGCGGGCGATGGGCAGAGGCGAGACCTTCCCCGTCGCCGTCCACGAGAACATCGTGTGCTCGAGGCAGGTCTGGATCATCTCGTCGGAGGTCATCGGCTCGGTCGTCATGGCGGCGTCCAGTCTACCCAAAGGCGAAGGCCCTCGCCGTGATCGACGAGGGCCTCTCCCCCAGTCCAAAACTGTCCACTGTGCCCACTCGACGCCCCCTTCAGGGCGCGACCGCATGCCCTCTCGAAGGCGCGAAGGTCACTGTCCGCTGCGCCCACTCGACGCCCCCTTCAGGGGGCGACCGCATGCCCTCTCCAAGGCGCGAAGGTCATTGAGGACCAGCCTCAGCGAAGGAGCGGAAGCGACGAAGCGGCCCCGGTCCTCAGCGGCTGTGGGGGCAAAACAGTCAGCTCATCCAGTTCCAATCCTTTTGCAAGGCCCACTTGCTGGTGACCTTGCGCGGCCGCGTCCAGAACCGAAAGCCGTCCCAGCCCGTGATGTTGCCGTGACCGAACTTCGAGTCGTTCCAGCCGCCGAAGCCGAAGGGCTCGCGGGGCACGGGGACGCCGATGTTGACGCCGCACATGCCGGCCTCGACCCGGCCCATGACCTCGCGAGCGACGTGGCCCGAGGTCGTGTAGATCGAGCTCGCGTTGCCGTAGGCGCTGGATTTTTCGAGCTCGAGGGCGGCCTCGAGGGTCGGCACGCGGACGATGCTGAGCACGGGACCGAAGATCTCCTCCTTGGCCGCGGGGCTGTCCGCCGCGACCCCGTCGATGACCGTCGCGCCCATCCAGTAGCCCTCGGCCTCGTCGCCCTTTTTGGCCCGCCCGTCGACGATCACCTTGGCCCCCGCCGCCTCGGCCCGGTCGATGTAGCCGCGGATGCGCTCGACGGAGCTGGCGCTGGTGATCGCCCCGTGGTCCGTGCCGGGGACGAGCTTGGCGGCCCGCTCGGCGATGGCGGCGACGATGTGGTCGACCTCGCCGACGGCGACGAGGTTCGCGGCGGCCATGCAGCGCTGGCCCGAGCAGCCCGTGAACGAGGCGACCACGTTCTCGGCGGTCAGCTCGAGGTCGGCGTCGGGGACGACGATGAGGTGGTTTTTGGCCCCGCCCAGGCACAAAGCGGGCTTGCCCGCCGTCGCCGCCCGGCCGTAGGTCAGCTTGGCGACCGGCGTGGACCCGACGAAGGCGAAGGCCTTGATGTCCGGGTGATCGCACAGGGCCTCGACGGCCGCCTTGCCGCCGTGGACCACGTTGAACACGCCCGCGGGCAGGCCGGCCTCGGCGAACAGCTCGGCCAGGCGCACGACCGAGAGCGGGACCTGCTCCGAGGGCTTGAGCACGAAGCAGTTCCCGCCCACGATGGCCTGGGGCAGCATCCACAGCGGGACCATCAGGGGGAAGTTGAAGGGGGTCACGCCCGCGACCACGCCCCGGGGCTCGTAGCTGATCTGGCAGTTCACGCCCCGCGACACGTCGAGCTGGGTGCCCGCGGCGAGGTTGGGCAACGAGCAGCCAAACTCGACGCACTCGACGGCCTTGTCGACCTCGGCGAGGGCCTGGCTGTAGACCTTGCCGTTTTCGTGGGAGATGAGCCAGGCCAGGGCCTCGCGCTCGGCGACCATGCGATCGCGGAGGCGGTAAAAGACCTGGGCGCGCTCGCGCATGGGGGTCGCGCGCCAGTCGGCGTAGGCGGCCGCGGCGGCCTGAACGGCCGCGTCGACCTCGGCCGCGCCGGACATCGGGGTCCGGCTCATGACCTTGCCGTGGCGGGGGTTGATGACCTCGAGGGTCTCGCTGGGTCCGTCGACCCACTCCCCGCCGATGAAGTTCTTGGCGGCGGGGACTTCGAGGAAGGCGTAGCTATCGGCGCGGAAGGTTCCGAGGTTCTCGCTCATGGTGGTGCTCGTGTGTGAAGGGGTTGGAGAGGTCGTCAGCGCTTGGGGGCGAGGCCCATGGCCGTCATCAGCAGCCAGTAGAGGCCGCCCCCGAGCAAGAAGCCGACGAACCAGGCGTAGGCGTAGAGGGTGTCCCAGATCGGCGCGACGCTGTCGACGATGCCGGCGGCGTGGGCGAAGCCCGGGACGTTGGGGATGACCGCGAGGCCAAAGGCGATCAGCGCGGCGGGGTTGAAGCCCCCGGAGTAGAAGTAGGGCCCGCGCTTTTGATACAGGCCCTCGAGGTCCAGGCGCGTGCGCCGGAGCACGAAGTAGTCGGCGATCAGAATCCCGCCGATGGGCCCGAGCAGGGCCGAGTAGCCCACGAGCCAGGTGAAGATGTAGCCGTCGGTGTTCTCGAGCAGCTTCCAGGGGAAGATGGCGATGCCCAGGCCCGCGGTCACGTAGCCCCCGAGCCGGAAGCTGATCTTTTGCGGGTTGACGTTGATCATCGCGTTGGCCGGCGAGACCACGTTGGCGGCGATGTTGGTCGAGAGCGTGGCCACGGTCAGCGCGAGCAGCGAGAGCACCACGGACACGCCGCCGCCCATCTTGCCGAGCAGCACCGTGGGGTCCCACACCGCCTCGCCGTAGATCACCGTGGTCGCCGAGGTCACGGCCACGCCGATGAAGGCAAACAGGGTCATGGTCGTGGGCAGGCCGATGGCCTGGCCGAGGACCTGGTCGCGCTGGCTCTTGGCGTAGCGCGTGAAGTCCGGGATGTTCAGGGACAAGGTCGCCCAAAAGCCGACCATGGCCGTGAGGCTGGGGAAGAACACGGAGAAGAACTGCCCCTCCTTCTCCCCGCCCGGCGCGAACTTGCTGGGCGTCGACAGCATCGGCCCGAAGCCGTCGGCCTTGACGTAGGCCCAGGCCAGCAGCGCCAGGCCCATGACGATCAAAAAGGGCGCGGCGGCGCTCTCGAGCACGCGGATCGACTCCACGCCGCGGTGGATGATGACCACCTGCAGCGCCCAAAACGCCAAGAAGCAGGTCAGCTCGACGCCGTTGATGCCGAGCACGGGCAGGTCCGCGTAGGCCGTCAGGTCGGCCGAGAACATCACGTCGAGGAGCTGGAAGATCGCCGCCCCGCCGACCCAGGTCTGGATGCCGAACCATCCGCACGCGACCAGGGCGCGCATCAAGCTGGGCACGTGGGCGCCGTGGATCCCGAAGCTCGCCCGCGCGAGCACGGGAAAGGGCACGCCGTACTTCGTGCCCGGGTGGCCGTTGAGGACCATGGGCGCGAGCACCACGAGGTTGCCGAGCATGACGGTGATGACCGCCTGGGACCAGCTCATGCCCTGGTCGATGAGGCCGCCAGCGAGCATGTAGGTCGGGACGCACACGACCATGCCGACCCACAAGCTGGCCATGCTGAGCACGGACCAGTGCCGGTCCTTGGCCGGGGTCGGGCGGATGTCGTCGTTGACGAGCTCGGCGTCGGGGCGCTCGAGCTCGAGCTTGGCGGCCAGTCCGCCGGGGCCCGTGTCGCTCATCTCAGCCTTCGCTCTCGGCAGTGGGGAGCACGCGCTCGACGGGGCTGACCTTGCTCAGGTCGTTGCGCAGCTTCTGGGCGGCCCAAAAGCTCGCCCACGGCGGCCGGTCGACGTAGCGCCCCGTCCCCCGCTCGGTGTTGAGCTGGCCGTCGTCGTAGACCACGCGCCCGCGCGAGAGGGTGTAGGCCGGGTTGCCGACGACCTCCATGCCCTCGTAGATCGAAAAGTCGATGTTCTGGTGGTGGGTCTTGGCCGAGATGGTCCGGTGCTTGTTCGGATCCCAGACCACGATGTCCGCGTCGGCCCCGGCCTGCAGCGCGCCCTTTTTGGGGAAGATGTTGAAGATCTTCGCCGTGTTCGACGAGGTCACGGCCACGAACTCGCTGGGCGTCAGCTTGCCCGTGCGCACGCCGTGGTGCCAGATGACCGCCATGCGGTCCTCGATGCCGTTGGTGCCGTTGGGGATCTTGCGAAAGTCCTCGACGCCCGCGCGCTTTTGCGGCGTGCAAAAGCAGCAGTGGTCCGTCGCCGTGGTCTGGATCATGCCCGACTGCAGCGCGGCCCACAGCGCGTCCTGGTGGTGCTTGGGCCGAAAGGGGGGGCTCATCACGTGGTGCGCCGCGCGGTCCCAGTCGGGGTCGCGGTACACGGACTCGTCGATGACCAGGTGCTGGGCGAGGACCTCGGCGTAGACCCGCTGGCCCTCGAGCTTGGCCCGGGTCACGGCCTCGAGGGCGTCGATGCACGAGGTGTGGACCAGGTAGAGCGGCACGCCCAGGACCTCGGCGATGCGGATCGCCCGGTTGGCGGCCTCGCCCTCGACCTCCGGCGGGCGCGAGAGCGGGTGGCCCTCGGGGCCGGTGATGCCCGACTCGAACACCTGCTGCTGCAGCGTCCACACCAGCTCGCCGTTCTCGGCGTGCACGGTGCACAGCGCCCCGAGCTCGCCGGCGCGACGGAAGCTGTTCACCAGCACCTCGTCGTCGCACATGATCGCGCCCTTGTAGGCCATGAAGTGCTTGAAGCTGTTGACCCCGTGCTCGCGCACGAGGGTCTCCATGTCGGCGTGCACGCTCTGGTCCCACCAGGTCACGGCGACGTGGAAGCTGTAGTCGCAGGCGGCCTTCTCGGCCCAGCCGCGCCACTTTTGGTAGGCCGCCATGAGCGGCTCCTCGGGCGCCGGGATCACGAAGTCGATGGCCATCGTCGTGCCGCCAGCGGCCGCCGCCGAGGTCCCCGTGAAGAAGTCCTCGGACGCGACCGTGCCCATGAAGGGCAGCTCCATGTGGGTGTGCGGATCGATGCCGCCGGGCATCACGTAGGCCCCGCCCGCGTCGATGATCCGCGCCCCCGCGGGCGCGTCGAGATCGGGCCCGACCGCGGCGATGGTCTCTCCGGACACCAGGACGTCCGCCCGCACCTCGTGCTCGGCGGTGACGACCGTGCCCCCACGAATCAAGACGTGCTCGCTCATGGGCCTACTCCTCCACGATCTCGTCGTAGGCGTCGGGGCGGCGGTCCCGGTAGAACTGCCAGGTCGAGCGGACCTCGTCGATCAGCGACAGATCCAAGTCGGCGACGATCAGCTCGTCGTCGTCCTCGGAGCCCGTGGCCACGAACTCGCCGCGCGGGTTGACGAAGTAGCTGGTGCCGTAGAACTTGCCGATGTTCCACGGGGCCTCGGTGCCCACGCGGTTGATGGCGCCGACGTAGTAGCCGTTGGCGACGGCGTGGGCGGGCTGCTCGAGCTTCCACAGGTACTGGGACAGGCCGGCCACCGTCGCGCTCGGGTTGAACACGATCTCGGCGCCGTTGAGGCCCAGGCAGCGCGCGCCCTCGGGGAAGTGGCGGTCGTAGCAGATGTACACGCCGATCTTGGCGTAGCGCGTCTCGAACACCGGGTAGCCGCCGTTGCCCGGCTTGAAGAAGAACTTCTCCCAAAAGCCCGCGACCTGGGGGATGTGCTGCTTGCGGTACTTGCCCAGGTAGGTCCCGTCGGCGTCGAGGACCGCGGCGGTGTTGTAGTAGACGCCGCGCATGGCCTTCTCGTAGATGGGCAGGATCATGACCATCTCGTATTTCTTGGCGTAGGGGGCCATGCGCTCGACCATGGGGCCGGGCACGGGCTCGGCCAGGTCGTACCAGCGCGCGTCCTGGCTGGGGCAGAAGTAAGGCCCGTTGAAGACCTCTTGCAGGCACAGGATCTGGACGCCCTTCTCGCCCGCCTGCTCAATCATGGGGATGTGCTTTTGAACCATCGCCTCGGCGATCTCGGCGACGGGCTTGCTCTCATCATTGATCGGGTTGGCGCACTGAATCAGTCCACAGCGTACGGTCTCGGGCATTGCAGGTCTCGCTCGTCTCGGATGGGAAGGAACCCACCCTACAGCGGGGGGTGCGCTGTAGACAAGCGCCGAGAACGCGGCGCGAACAAAAGAAAAGGCGAGGAGCCCAGGGCCCCTCGCCTTGCGTCATCCGAGACGAGCCGGACTAGTTTTTCTCTTCGAACTCGGCGTCGATGACGTCCCCGTCGTCGCCCGCGTCCGCGTCCGCGCCTGCGTCCGCACCTGGGGCACCGCCAGCGGCACCGCCCGCGGCGCTCGGGTCAAAGCCCTCGGGGCCACCGGGGGCGCCCTGACCCTGGCCGTACATGGCCTCGGCCAGCTTGTGCGAGGCCGCGGTCAGCTTCTCCTGGGCCTCCTTGACCTTGTCGGCGTCGTCGGACTCGAGGGCCTCCTTGGCCTCGGCGAGCACCGCCTCGACCTCGGACTTGGCCTCGGCCGGGAGCTTGTCGCCGTTCTCCTCGAGCAGCTTCTCCATCTGGAGGATGGTCGCGTCGAGCTTGTTGCGGTTCTCGACGGCCTCGCGGCGCTTGTTGTCCTCCTCCTCGTGGGCCTTGGCGTCGTCCACCATGCGCTGGATGTCGTCCTCGGACAGGCCGGAGCTCGCCGTGATGGTGATCTTCTGCTCCTTGTTGGTGGCCTTGTCCTTGGCGGACACGTTCACGATGCCGTTGGCGTCAATGTCGAAGGTGACCTCGACCTGGGGCACGCCGCGGGGCGCCGGCGGGATGCCGACGAGGCTGAACTTGCCGAGGGTGCGGCTGTCCGAGGCCATCTTCCGCTCACCCTGGAGGACGTGGACCTCGACGCTGGGCTGGTTGTCGGCGGCCGTGGTGAAGGTCTCCGACTTGCGCGTGGGGATGGTGGTGTTGCGGGGGATGAGCACGGTCATCACGCCGCCGAGGGTCTCGATGCCCAGGGACAGCGGGGTGACGTCGACGAGCACGATGTCGCTGACGTCGCCCGAGAGCACGCCGGCCTGCACGGCCGCGCCCAGGCCCACGACCTCGTCGGGGTTGACGCCCTTGTTGGGCGACTTGCCGAAGAAGTCCTCGACGGCCTTTTGGACCATCGGGATGCGGGTCGAGCCGCCGACGAGCAGGATCTCGTCGATCTCGCCCTTGTCCTTCTTGGCGTCCGCGAGGGCCTTCTTGACCGGCTCGATGGAGCGCTTGACCAGGTCGCCGATCATCGACTCGAAGCGGGCCCGCGAGAGCTTGATCTGCAGGTGCTTGGGGCCGCTGGCGTCGGCGGTCAGGAAGGGCAGGTTGATGTCGGTCTCGGACGCGTGGCTGAGCTCGATCTTGGCCTTCTCCGCGGCGTCCTTGAGGCGCTGGCGGACGAGCTTGTCCTTCTTGACGTCGATGCCGGTGTCCTTTTTGAACTCCTCGACGAGCCAGTCCATGATCCGGTCGTCGAAGTCGTCGCCGCCGAGGTGGGTGTCGCCGTTGGTCGAGATGACCTCGACCACGTTCTCGGCGACCTCGAGGATCGAGATGTCGAAGGTGCCGCCGCCGAGGTCGTAGACGGCGATGATCTTCTCGTCCTCGCTGCCCTTGGATCGGCCGTAGGCCAGGGCCGCGGCGGTCGGCTCGTTGACGATGCGCTTGACCTCGAGGCCGGCGATGCGCCCGGCGTCCTTGGTGGCCTGGCGCTGGGAGTCGTTGAAGTAGGCCGGGACGGTGATGACGGCCTGGTTGACGGGCTCACCGAGGTAGTCCTCGGCGGCCTTCTTGAGCTTCATGAGGACGCGCGCGCTGATCTCCGGGGGCGGGTAGGACTTGCCCGCGACGTCGAAGTGCACGTCGCCGTTGCCGGCCTCGACGATCTTGTAGGGGACGCGGTCGACCTCGCCCTTGACCTCGGCGAAGCGACGGCCGATGAAGCGCTTGGCCGAGAAGATGGTGTTCTCGGGGTTAGTGATGGCCTGACGCCGCGCCTGCTGGCCGACGAGGACGTTGCCGCTGGCTTCGAAGCCGACGACCGAAGGCGTCGTGCGACCGCCCTCTTCGTTGGTGATGACCTTGGGCTCGTTGCCCTCCATCACGGCCACGACGGAGTTGGTCGTGCCGAGGTCGATGCCGATGATCTTGCCCATGATGCGGTCCTTCCTTGATTCTCTTGCGCTGATTGCGTGGTGCTGGGGAGGCCGGCTGCGCTCGCGTCATCGCGGTCTGCCGCGCGGCCTCGGAACTGGACGGCGGGGAACCTAAGTCGAGGCCAAACCCTGTCAACCGGCGAGGCTCAAAAGGCTCCATGCGCGCGGACTCACGCGTTGGGATGGCGCGTGGGTCAGCCAAGAACACATGCAACCCGCTCAAAGGGCCATTCAAGGGCCTACTGAGCGCCGTTGTTCGTTGGTGCGCTCGTCCCCGAAGGGGCCGGTGCGACCTCCCCCCTCGGGCGAGGGCTCCCGGGTCGGGCTCGTCGGATTACTCCGACTTCGGCTCCTTCGAGCCCTCCGCCTCGTCCTCGAGCGCCCGCCCGAGCACCTCGTGCACGGCCTTGGCGTAGATGATCTCGATTTCGCTGCGGATTTCCTCAGGGACGTCGACGACGTCCTTTTCGTTGCGCTCGGGCAAGAAGATGCGACGGATGCCCGCTCGGTGGGCGCCCAGGAGCTTCTCCTTGATGCCGCCCACGGGCAGCACGAGGCCCCGGAGCGTAATCTCGCCGGTCATCGCCACGTCTGAGCGGATGCAGCGACCCGTGAGCAGGGACACGAGGGCCGAGAAGATGGCCACGCCCGCGGACGGGCCGTCCTTGGGGATCGCCCCGGCGGGCACGTGGATGTGGATGTCCCGTCCGTCGAGGGCGTCCTTGTCGATGCCCAGGTCCTCGAGGTGGCTCTTGAGGTAGCTCATCGCCGCCTGAGCCGACTCCTTCATGACGTCGCCGAGCTGGCCAGTGAGCATCAGCCCGCCCTTGCCGGGCATCGAGGTCGCCTCGATGAACATGATCTCGCCGCCCGTGGGGGTCCACGCCAGGCCCGTGGCCACGCCGGGGGAGGCCGTGCGATCGGCCATCTCCGGGATGTACTTTTGCGGCCCGAGGAACTCGGGGATCTGCTCGGCCTCGATGGTGACCTTACCCGAGACCTCGCCCTCGACGAACTTCACGGCCACGCCGCGGACGACCGAGGAAATCTCGCGCTGCAGGTTCCGGACGCCGGCCTCGCGGGTGTAGCTGTCGATGAGCTCCATGACCGCGCCCTCGGAGAAGTCGACCTCGAGGTCGTCGCGGGTCAGGCCGTGCTCGCTGATCTGCTTGGGCAGCAGGAAGCGCTTGGCGATGGCGGCCTTTTCCTGGCGCGTGTAGCCGGGCAGCTCGAGGATCTCCAGGCGGTCGCGCAGGGCCGGCGGGATGGGGTCGATGGTGTTCGCCGTGGCGATGAACATCACCCGCGAGAGATCGAAGGTGACCTCGAGGTAGTGGTCGGAGAAGGTGTGGTTTTGCTCGGGATCGAGGACCTCGAGCAGGGCCGAGGCCGGGTCGCCGCGGAAGTCGTGGCCGAGCTTGTCGATCTCGTCGAGGACGATGACCGGGTTGTTGGTCCCGGCGCGCTTGAGGGCCTGGATGATCCGGCCGGGGAGCGAGCCGACGTAGGTCCGCCGGTGGCCGCGAATCTCGGCCTCGTCGCGCACGCCGCCGAGGCTGATGCGCACGAAGGAGCGCCCGATGGCCCGGGCCACGCTCTTGCCCAGGGAGGTCTTGCCGACGCCGGGCGGGCCCGCGAGGCACAAGATGGGTCCCTTCTTGGACGCGTTGAGCTTGAGCACCGCCATGTACTCGAGGATCCGCTTTTTGACCTTCTCGAGGTCGTAGTGGTCCTCGTTGAGCACGTCGCGGACCATGCCGATCTCGAGCTGGTCCTCCGTGGACTTGGACCACGGCAGGTCCGTGAGCCACTCGAGGTAGGTCCGCGTGACCGTGTACTCGGCGCTCGAGGGCTGCATCTGCTTGAGGCGGTTGAGCTGCTTGAAGGCGGCCTTCTCGGCCTCCTCGGGCATCTTCGCCTCGGCGATTTTTTGCTCGAACTCGTCGGCGTCGGCGTTCTCGTCGTCGATCTCGCCGAGCTCGCCCTTGATGGCCTTGAGCTGCTGGCGCAGCACGTACTCGCGCTGGCTGTGGCCCATCTCTTCCTGGACCTGGGTGTTGATGCGCTCGCGGATCTCGAGGATCTCGAGCTGGCGCGTCAGCAGGGTCAGGACCTTGCGCAGGCGGACGCCGACGTCGAAGGCCTCGAGCACCTCTTGCTTCTCGTTGGGCTCGATGTCGAGGTTGGAGGCGACCAGGTCGGCGACCTGGCCGGGCTCGGTCACGCTGTCGAGCAGCGCGGCCGCCTCCCGGGGCAGCTCGGGGACCAGCGAGATCAGCTTCTTGGCCGTCTCCTTGATGTTGGCGACCATGGCCTCGGACTCGACCCGCGAGGGCTCGGTCTCGGGCAGCTCGGTGACCCGGGCCTGGAGGAAGGGCTCGTCGGCGACCAGCTCCTCGACGCGGATGCGCATGACCCCCTGGAGGATCACCGAGTAGTTGTCGCGGGCGAGCTTGATGACCTTGAGGATGCGGACGGCGCAGCCGACGGAGTGCAGGTCCTCGAGCTTCGGGTCCTCGGTTCGAGCCTGCCGCTGCGCGACGATGCCGATCACGGGGCGCTCGGCCGCGATCGCCTCCTCGATCAGCTTGACCGACTTGGGGCGACCCACGTCGATGGGGATGATCGAGCCGGGGAAGAGGACCGAGTTTCGCAGCGGGAGCAGCGAGATGACTTCCGGGAGGTCCTTGATTTCTTCGATCTGCGGCGGGTTGGTCATGCGGATCCCCAGCTTGCGGGCGGCGTGCGAACAGGGACGGGGGCAGGCGGGGACATCCCCAAACAAGCCCCAGGCGCCCGCTTTGGGCCGAGCGACCCTAACATTGGCGCCCCCCCTGTCAACACAAAGAAAAGGCCGTCTGGGGGGTCCATTGGCCCGCTGCGTGGCCACTGAGGCCGAAGCGGGCGGACCCATCGGCGTGTCTGGAAGCCCGCCCGAGCGCCCGCTCGGCCCGCGGGCTCGGGCTGCGGATCGCCTACCGCCGACCCCCCGCCATCGGGTACAAACGAGCCCGTGCCTGCAGCCATCTTGGTGAGCGTCCGCGCCGGTCCCGACGCGGGCCGAGAGCTCCGCGTGGCCATGGGCGAGCGCTTGCGCGTGGGTCGGGGCGACGCGGAGGACCTCCAGCTCCAGGACCAGGCCGTGTCCCGCCACCACCTCACCCTCGAGGTCGTCCAGGGGGCGGGAGCGCCCGGGGTGTCGCTGGTCGAGATCGCAGGCGTCAACCCGGTGTGGACCCTGGTCGATGGCCAGCGGCGCACTCTGACCGGGGGGGAGACCCTGGCCGCCGGGGCGGCGCTGACCGTCGGCAATACGACCCTGAGCTTCGCCGAGGCCCCTGCCCTGCCCTCTGTAGACGGCCCGGGCGGCCAAGGTACTGCGGGGCGCGGGCCGAGGACCGTCGAGATCAGCCTGCCCGAGGCCCGCTCGAGTCGCCTGGCCGCGCTCGCGGCCCTCGGGGATCGCCTGGCTCGCTGCGGCTCGCTGCAGGCGGTCTACCGCACGGCCAGCCAGTGGGCCGTCGAAGCCCTCCCCGCCAGCCGTGCGCTCCTGCTCAGCCCCGACGGCAGCGACATCCTGGGCGCCGCGACCTCGGGGCCCGTCGTCGACCTGGCCATCTCGCGCACCTTGCTGCGCCGGGTGCTCTCGGAAAATCGCGCGGTCATGGTCCGCGACGTGCTGTCCGAGCCCGACCTCGCCGACCGCCGCTCCGTCCAGATCCGCGGGATCCAGGGGGCCATGGCCGCGCCCGCCAAGAACCTGGTGTTCTACGCCGAGTGGAGCACCAAAGAGGCCGTGGCCTCGGCGGTCCATGGCGCGGCGCCGCGCACCTGGGACGACAACGCCCTGACCCTGCTCGTGTGCGCCGCGCAGCTCCTCGACGCCATGGGCGAGAGCGCGACCGAGCGCTCGCAACTGCGCGCCGCCCTGTCCCAGCGCGGCTCCATCGAGCCCGGCCGGGTCGTCGGCAGCTCGCCGCAGATGAAGAAGCTGCACGTGTTCCTCGAGCGCGTCGCGGCGACCAACGCGACGGTGCTCGTCAACGGCGAGAGCGGCACGGGCAAGGAGCTCGCCGCCCGCATGATCCACGCCCGCTCACCCCGGGCCGAGCGCCCCTTCGTGGCCATCAACTGCGCCGCCGTGCCCGAGAACCTGCTCGAGAGCGAGTTCTTTGGCCACGAAAAGGGTGCCTTCACCGGCGCCGTGGCCCGCCACCAAGGCGTGTTCGAGCGCGCCCACACGGGCACACTCTTCCTCGACGAGATCGCCGAGATGGCCCCGGCCACCCAGGCCCGCATGCTCCGGGTGCTCGAGAACCGCAGCTTCACCCGGGTCGGCGGTACCGAAGAGGTCAAGGTCGACGTCCGCCTGGTCGCGGCGACCCACCGAGACCTGCGCAAGCTCGTCGCCGACGGGCAGTTCCGCGAGGACCTGCTCTACCGCCTGAGCGTCATCCACACCAAGCTGCCGCCGCTGCGCGAGCGTCGGGGCGACATCCCCGAGCTCGTCCGTCATTTTTGCTCGGTGCTCGGCGACGACATGGGCCGGCACGTCGAGACCGTGGCCGACGACGCCCTCGCGGTGCTCGTCAACTACCGCTGGCCGGGCAACGTCCGCGAGCTCCGCAACGTGGTCGAGCGCGCCCTCGTGCTCGGCGACGGCCCGGTGCTCGAGCTCGACGATCTGCCGCCGGAGCTCCAGCACGCCGGGCCCCACCCCGATCAGCCCGGGGCCAGCCCCGTGGTCTCGCCACAGAAGGTCCTGCCGCTGGCCGAGCTCGAGCAGCAGGCCATCGCGGCTGCCCTCGAGGCGACCGGGGGCAACAAGGCCCGCGCGGCTGCGCTCCTCGGCATCGACCGGACGACGCTGTATCGGAAGCTCAAGAACGCTGAGAATTGACACTCAGCGCCTTGAGATTCCAACAAAACAAACACAAAATCGGCCCATGGCTCTTTCTGCTCCGTGGTCCCGAGCACTCTTTTGCGTGCTCCCGTTCTTGGCCGGGTGTCCGCTCTCCCCAGGCGAGACTGACACCACGGGCAACGCCGAGGCGGACGAGGGCGGCGACGAGCTCGACCTCGACGATGACGGCTTCCCGGACGACGATGACGACGGGCACCACCCGGACGACGACGACGGTCGAGCTGAAGAGATGGGCTTCGTCCCCGAGGACGACCTCCTCGGCTGCGCGGGCTACTGCGACATCTGGGCGCAGGATTGTCCCGACGGCGAGAAGTGTGTGGCCTACGCCAGCTGCGACGGCGACGAGATCGACGCGAGGAAGTGCGTGCCCGTCATGGGCGACCGCGCCCCCGGAGAGAGCTGCCGGTACGACGGCGCCGCCGAGGCGACCGACAACTGCGACGCGTCGAGCTCTTGCTGGAACGCCAAGGAGGTCGACGGCTTGCTCATCGGCACCTGCGCGGCCTTTTGCGCCGGCACGCCCGACGACCCGCTGTGCGACGGCACGTCCGCGCTCACCTCGTGCGGATCGGCCTGCTACACCGGGGTCGACGGCGTCCAGGCCCTGTGCCTCGAGCTGTGCGACCCCGCCAGCCCGAGCTGCGCCGAGGGCGAGGCCTGCCGGTGGACCGGGACGGGCTTCCACTGCCTGAACCTGCCGGACGCCGAGGCCGCGCTGCACACCGCCGGGGAGTCCTGCGTGAGCTCCCAGGACTGCAAGGCCGGGCTCGAGTGTGCCAACGCCGAGTACCTCGCGGACTGCGAGCACTTCTCGTGCTGCACGGCGATGTGTGACCTCGAGCTGGGCGACCAGGGCTGCGAGGCGCAGCCGGGGACGAGCTGCCAGCCCTGGTTCCAGGCGGACCTCGAGGACCCGGCGACCTGCGGCCAGGGCTTTTGCGGCCTGGCGCCCTAGCAGTCGCCCACCCCGGCCACGCCGGGACCCATGATCCAGGAAAGCGTCGTCCACGGACTCAGCTGGCGTTGAACCCGTGGGCGGCTGCCTTTCTCGGTAGCAGTCGCCCACCCCGGCCACGCCGGGACCCATGATCCAGGAAAGCGTCGTCCACGGACTCAGCTGGCGTTGAACCCGTGGGCGGCTGCCTTTCTCCGTAGGCCCGGGAGCGAAAGCCACTCCCGCGCGGGCCGACGAGGGGTCGTGACTCCCCGTCTTCCCAGCCTCGCCCTCGCCTGTCTCTCCCTCGCCGCCTGCCTCGAGCCGCCCGAGCTCGAACCATGGTCGCCCCCGGACTCGGCGACTAGCGGCGTCGACACCTGGGCCGCGCCCGAGGACGCCGGGCTCGAAGATGGCGGGGGCCACGCGAGCTCCGCGGAAGGCGCGGCCGACACGACGAGCACGAGCGAAACGAGCGGGGGTAGCGCGGGAGACTTGGGTAACCCACCCTCCCCGGCCGACCCGGCGCTCGCGCACCTGCGCATCACCGAGGTCCTCGCCGACCCCGAGGGCAAGGATGGAGGCGTGAACTCCGCGGAGTTCGTCGAGCTCATCAACCCGACCAACGCGCCGATCCCGCTCGGCGGAATCCTCGTCGACGCCGCGAGTTGGCCCGAGCTCGACGGCGTGGACCTCTCACTTGCGGAGCTCAGCCTCGAGCCGGGCGCCCTCTTGGTCATCCAGCGCTGGGCCAAGGAGCTCGAGCCGGACCCTACGGGTGTACAGGTGTCACCTGGCGTCGTGACGGTGAACTTCCGGAGCTCGAGCGGACTGCGCAACGCCGACGGGAGCGTCAGCGTGGGCTCGTCGGCGCAGGTGGCCGACCTCCTCGCCTATGGAGAATCCGTCGACATCAACTCAGTCGATTGGTTGGGCTCGGCGGTAGCCATACCTGGATCCGGCCGGTCGCTATGTCGACCCATCGACCATATCGAATCTCTCGATGGAAGCGGCGACACCAACACCGCCGAGGACTGGGCCGAGTGCGACCCGAGCCCCGGGGCCCTGCCTGAGGCGGACCCCGAGCCGGGCGACCGAGGCGAAGGCAGCGTCGCTCCGATCCTCCCGGGAGACCTCGTCATCGTCGAGGTGCTCGCCGATGCACCGGGCCCAAGTGACCAAGAAAAGCTGATTGAATTCGTTGAGATAGTCAACAACTCCGATGTAGAACTCGACCTTCAGTTCGTGCGAATTGGGGACGCGCCGAGCTTCGACTCGCCCGGCCTCGATCCCCTGCTCCACGTCGCGGGATCCGGTGGCTGTGAGCCCGCGACCTGCCTCGCGCCAGACCACCGCGCCATCCTCACCGGGGACACCTACACGGGTCCGGTCGGTTCGGCGCTGCACCTGAGCACCGACGACAGCACCCTCGCTGATGGTGGATTGACGATCTCTGAAGCGGTCACCCTCTGGACCGAGGACGGCGTCTTGGTGTCTAGCTACCGCCTCTGGCCCGATCCATCCATCGACCCAAAGCCCATGCTCGAGCAGCCGATGCACCGCGCCTCGGTCGACGCCGAGGACCTGCCCGAGAGCTGGATCGAAGCCCCCCCGAGCCCCGGCTCGTGAGCCCAAACAAAAAAGTGGGCAGGCACCCAGCGTGGTGCCTGCCCGTGCAGCGTGCGTCGACCGACTTGGACCCGCGGTCGGCGCGAGCGAGGAAGTCTTGGCGCTCAGTCCCAGGGACTGCGGCGCGCCTTCGGAGCACAGTAGAGCTGATCGTCCACAGCCTGCAGTTCCTCGAGGAGCTCGATCTCATCTTTCCCGAGCTCGCGGTCTCCGAAGTCGAAAGACTCGCGCTGGAACTCTTCAAAGCTGCTGAAACGTCGGCGGAAATACATGGCTCGTTGGTCCTGAATGAAAGTCGGTGGGGGTTGAAGGGGTGTCGCTCCCGGCGACGAGTTGACAGTAGGGTCTTGTCCTACATGTAGGCAAGAAACCCACTCAAAAAAATCTGGGCCCCACTCCGATCCCTGGTTCCTGGGTGGTAAGGATTGGCGCCCGTGCCCGAGGCCAAGAAACGATCCAACTCCGCGTCGCCCCAGGGGCCCCGCGTGCTGGCGATCAGCAATCAAAAAGGTGGCGAGGGCAAGACGACCACGGCGGTCAACCTGGCCGCGAGCCTGGCCGCCGCCGAGCGCCGGGTCCTGCTCATCGACCTCGACCCCCAGGGCAACGCGAGCTCCTCCGTGGGCTATCCGCGCGGAGCCGCGACCCGCGGGACCTACGACCTGCTCCTGGGTCAGGCCTCTCTAGAGGAGGTGGTCCACTCCACCGAGCTCGGGCGCCTCGACGTCGTGCCCGCGTCCCCGGACCTGGCCGGAGCGGAGATCGAGCTGGTCGGCGTGGAGGGCCGCGAGTCCGTGCTCGCCCGGGCCCTCTCGGCCGCCCTGGCCCCCAAACCCAAGGGCAAGGCCAAGGCCAGCGCCGGCGCGCCGTGGGAGTTCGTGATCCTCGACTGCCCCCCTTCCCTGGGCATCCTGACCCTCAACGCCCTCGTCGCGGCGACCGCGGTGCTCATCCCCATGCAGGCCCGCTACTTCTCCCTCGAGGGCCTCGGCGCCCTGGTCGGGACCGTCGAGCGGGTGCGCGGGGCCTTCAACCCCAACCTGGTCATCGAGGGCATCGTGTTTTGCCTCTACGACCGGCGCACCAACCTCGCCCAGCAGGTCGTGGCCGAGGTCAAGGGCCACTTCGGCGACAAGGTGTTCGAGACGGTCATCCCGCAGAACATCCGCCTGAGCGAGAGCCCCAGCTTTGGCAAGCCGGCGCTCCTCTATGACATCGAGAGCAAGGGCGCCCAGGCCTACCTGAGCCTGGCCCGCGAGCTCCTCCAGCGCATCGAAGCCGCCGAAAAGGCCGACAAGCCCAAAGCCAAGACCAAGGCCAAGGCGGAGGCCAAGGCGTGAGCCGACCCAAGCGACCGGCGCTGGGCCGGGGTCTCAGCTCGCTGATCCCCGAGACGCCCAAGGCCCCCGCGAGCGCACCGGCTGGCTCTGCCCCCGCCGGCAAGCCCCGCGAGCTGCCCATCGAGGCCGTCGAGCCCAACGCCGAGCAGCCGCGCAAGCGCTTCGACGAGGACGCCCTCGCCGAGCTCGCCGAGAGCATCGGGACCCACGGCATCATCCAGCCCATCGTCGTCGTGCCCCTGCCCCGGGTCGGCGGCGCGGCGGCCCGCTACCAGATCCTCGCCGGAGAGCGGCGCTGGCGGGCGGCCCAGCTGGCCGGCCTCAAGACTGTTCCGGTGTTCATCCGCGAGACGCCCGAGGACGAGCGCCTCGAGCTCGCGCTGATCGAGAACCTCCAGCGCGCGGACCTCGACCCCATCGAAGAGGCCAAGGCCTACGCCGCCTTGCTCGAGCAGCACGGCTACACCCAGGCCGAGCTCGCGTCCCGCGTCGGCAAGCAGCGCAGCACCATCGCCAACGGCCTGCGCCTGCTCAAGCTCCCCGCCAAGGTCCAGGAGCTGCTCATCGACGGCCAGCTGGGCATGGGCCACGCCCGGGCCCTGCTCGGCCTCGAGCGCGAGTCCGACATGCGCGAGCTCGCGGCCGAGCTGATCCGCCGGCGCTGGAGCGTGCGCCAGATCGAGGCCGAGGTCCGCAAGCGCACCACGGCGCGCAAGGCCGCCGACGAGGCCGAGCCCGAGCCCGACGACGACCGCAAGCGCCACACGATCATCGTGCGCAACCTCGAAGAGCGCATCCGCAGGCACCTGGGTGTCCAGGCCAAGCTGCGTACGGGCCGATCGCCCAAGGGGCCGGGGACCATCGAGCTGCCTTACAAGGATCTCGACGAGCTCCAGCGCCTCCTCAATGCCCTGCTGGGCGAAGGGTAATTTCGGCGCGCGACGACGGCGCGCCCACTTTTTGTTGGATGGCGAGCCTGGCTTGCTACCCTCGCCAGCGGTGACGGCAACTGGCGGACCTCCGGCGCATCCAGCTCGTGCCCCTCGCGCGGGCATCGTGCTGGCCGTGGAGTACCGCAACGCCGGCCAGTTCTTGGTCTCCTACTGCACCAACCTGTCGCGCGGCGGGCTGTTCGTCAGCACCCCCGACCCCGAGCCCGTGGGCTCCGAGCTGACCTTGACCCTCCAGGTCCCGGGC
Source organism: Plesiocystis pacifica SIR-1 (assembly GCF_000170895.1). Taxonomy (GTDB): domain Bacteria; phylum Myxococcota_A; class Polyangia; order Nannocystales; family Nannocystaceae; genus Plesiocystis; species Plesiocystis pacifica. Next base: position 43,424 of record NZ_ABCS01000008.1, read on the forward strand.
CGCGGCGCGCCCGTGTCGCTGCGCGCTCGGGTCCGGTGGACGCGGCTGCGCGACAACGAAGAGGGCTCCGCCGGCATGGGGCTGAGCTTCGCCGACATCGACGCGGTCCTCGGCGCGCACATCGATCACCTGGTCCAGCGCGCCTCGCCCCTGCGCATCGATCTGATCGGGCGCAGCGACCACGCCTCGGCCCACCTCCACGCGCTGATCCGCTCGCTCGTCAACTGCGAGACCCGTCAGCTCGCCCTGACCGCGGGGGCCGACAACGCCGTCGGCTCGCCGGACCTGGTGATCATCGACGTGGATGGGAACCCGCCCGTGGCCCTCGAGCTCCTCGCCCGCCTCGACGCCCGGCCCAGCCCCCCTCCCCGCCTCGCGCTGTGCCGAGCCACCGATCCCGACCTCCGCGCCCGGGCCCGCCGCCACGCCCGGGTCGTGCCCACGCCCGCGGACAAGCGGGAGCTGCAGCTCGAGGTGCTGGAGATCCTCGGCCAGGTTCACGGGGTCAAGCGCCCTGGCTAGGCTCCCATGAAGTCGGCCGCTCGCTTCGCCTGTCTCGCAGCGCTCGCGCTCTCGCCGGCGTGCGAGCGGCAAGATCCGCGCGCCGACGAGGAGTCCTGTCCTGCGCTCGACGAAGCTCGCCCCCCTCCACCTCGAGCCGTGACGCCCCAAGCTCCCAAAGCCGAACAGACACCCCACGGGCGCGCTGCCTACGACGCGACCCTGGCCTGGAACGGCACGGACTACGCCCTCGTCTGGGCCGACGCGCGCGACAGCGACAGCGACAGCGCCAAGAGCGAGCTCTACTTTCGCCGCCTGAGCGCCGACGGCGAGCTCCTCGGCCCTCCCCAGCGGCTGACGACGAGCCCTGCCCGGCGCGCCAACACCCGGCCCGCCCTGGTCTTCGACGGCCGCGGCTACGGCCTGGCCTGGCGCTCCCACGTCAACCACCAGGCGCAGACCGTCCACTTCGGGCGCCTCTCGCCGGAGGGCGCCTTCGTCGATGCGCCCCACGCGATGACGGGTGCGCGCTGGTACGGACAGGGCGAGCCCGCCCTCGCCTGGTCCCCGGGCGAGGGCTACGGCGTGTTCTGGTTCGAGTCGGTGGCCGTCAACGACTTCACCACCGAGACCTCGCTGCGCTACGCCGCCTTCGAAGGCTCGGGCGCGCTGCACCTCGGCCCGGTCGCGCTCACCGACAAGACCGAGCTCGTCGGCGGAAACGCCGTGACCGCGGTCCACAGCCAGGGCCGCTTTCGCGTGGTCTGGTCGCCGAGTTGGTACGCCTCCCACTACGCCGACGTCGGCTTCGACGCCGACATGGGCCCGACGCGAACCCTCTACGACGACCCCGGCCAGAGCTCGCGGCGCCTGTACTCGAACGTCCTCGTGCCCACGTCCCCCGCCGAATTGGGCCTCGGCTGGCTCGCCAAGCGGCACAGCGGCCTGTGGTTTGGGGGCCTGTCCCTCGACGGCGAGATCACCCTCGAGCCCAAGCGCGTCGTCGCGGGCAGCAGCAACGCCAAGCGCCCGCCCAAGCTGGCCTGGGACGGCGTCGGCTTCTCGCTCGCGTGGACGAACTCCCCCCACGATCGCGCGCTGCACTTCGCGCAGCTCTCGACCGACGGGGCTCCGCGGGGTCCAGCGGTGGAGCTGGCCGACAGGGTCCAGCGCGCCGACGCCATCGCGGCGGCCGAAGACCACATCGCGGTCGCGTGGACGCGCTCGCTGGGGGTCGACCGGAGCGAGGTGTGGGTCACCCGGCTGAGCCGCGAAGGTCGCGTGCTCGGCCCGGACCTTCGCGTCGCGCCCTGATTGGGCTCAGACGCGCTCGGCCGCCTCGACCACGTTGGCGAGCAGGCAGGCGATGGTCATCGGGCCGACGCCGCCGGGCACCGGGGTGATCGCGGCGGCTTGCTCGGCCGCCGAGGCGTAGTGCACGTCGCCGACGAGCCTGCCCTTGGCCCCGGGCTGTTCGGGCTCGAGGCGGTTGATGCCCACGTCGATGACCACGGCGCCGGGCTTGATCCACGCGCCTGGGACCATCTCGGGCCGACCCACGGCGGCGACCACGATGTCGGCCTGGCGGACCTCGGCCTCGAGGTCACGGGTCCGCGAGTGGGCGACGGTCACCGTCGCGTTGGCCTGGACCAGCAGCTGAGCCACGGGCTTGCCGACGATGGTCGAGCGCCCGATGACCAGCGCTCGCTTGCCCTCGGGGGACACCCCCGACTCGGCCAGCAGACGCATGCAGCCCTGGGGCGTGCAGGCCACGAAGCGCGGGCGGCCGAGCATCAGCAGGCCGAGGTTGTCGGGGTGGAAGCCGTCGACGTCCTTGGCCGGATCGACGGCCGCGAGCACGCGCTGCTCGTCGATGCCCTCGGGCAGCGGCAGCTGAACGAGGATCCCGTGGACCGCCGGGTCGGCGTTGAGCTCGGCGATGACCCCGAGCAGGGTCTCCGTGCTCGTATCCGCCGACATTCGGTGATCTTTTGTGGCGATGCCGGCCTTGGCGGCCTTGCGCTCCTTCGAGCGCACGTAGACCTTCGACGCTGGATCCTCGCCCACGAGCACGACCGCGAGGCAGGGCGTCACGCCCCGCTCGACGCAGGCCAAAACCCGCTCTTTGAGCTCACCGATCAGGTGCTTGCTCAGCGCCTTGCCGTCCAGGATCTTCGCCGTCGAGTCGCTCACGATGGCGCGCACCCTACCACCCGGGAGTGGGGGTGACTACAGCGCTCAGGAGGCGGAGCTCGAGCTGCTCGAGCCGCTCGAGGAGGTGGACGACGACGACGAATCCGAAGACGACGAAGACGACGAGTCCGAAGAGCTGCTCGAGCTGCTCGAACTCGACGAGTCCGAAGAGCTGCTCGAGCTCGAGTTGCCCGACGACCCCGAGTCGCCAGACCCCGAGTCGCCAGACCCCGAGCTGCTCGAGTAGAGGTCCTTGTACCAGCCCCCGCCCTTGAGGTGGAACGCCGCCGCGGTCATCAGCTTGGACAGCTTCCCGCCGCAGGTCGAACACTGCTCGATGGGGTCCTCGCTGATCTTTTGGATGTGCTCTTCCTCGGCACCACACTCGGTACAGCGGTAGCGGTAGATGGGCATGGGTCACCGACTGTAGGGCTTGGCGCGGCGGGGTCAAGAGCGAGCGTTCGGACAGGTCGAGTTTGGTGGGCTTCGCGCGTTGCGCGGCTCGTGAGCGAGGCTGGAGACACGCGGGAACCAATTCGGAGGCTGGCCCGTCCCCACTGGCACGGGTGGGTCCGCGCGCCCGCCCTCCCCCGCCGCCAGCTGCTAGGATTTGAATCGTGCCGAACGCCCGCCGCTCCCGCGCCCCAGGACTCCTCGTCGGCACCACCTTCGTCCTGGCCTGCGCGGCCCTCGGGGTCACGGCGCAGGCCGCACCTCCCGGGGACGACTGGACCCTCGAGACGCGCAAGGACGACGCCAAGCTCATCGAGCAGCGCTTCTCCAAGCTCAAGGCCAACCCCTTCGACCGCAAGCAGTGGCGGGCGCTCGAGAAATCGCTGACCCGCAAGGGGCTGCTCCGCAAGATCAACACCGCCGCCGAGCGGGCCCCCAGCAACGTCGCCCTGCAGATCCTCGCGGCCCAGGGTGAGCTCGCCAAGGGCGATCCGGCCGCGGCCGCCGAGCGCCTGGCCAAGCTCGAGGGCAAGTCCAAGCGCTGGGACCAGCAGATCTTCGACCTGCGCATCGACGCCCTCGAGCGGGCCAAGTCGTGGACCGAGGCCATCGACACCCTCGAGGCCGCCGCCAAGGCCAAGTCCAAGCCCAAGGACGCGACGCCCCTGCTCGAGCGGGCCTACAAACTCGCCGACAGGGCCTCCATGCACGAGCGCGCCCTGCTCATCGCCGAGGACCTCGCCGCCGCCCAGCCCAAGGACGTCGACGCCATCTTGAGGGTCGCGCGGGCGGCTCGGGGGGCGGGCGAGGCCCAGCGCGCGGACGAGGCCTACGCCGACGCGGCGAACCGGGCCAAGGGCGACCGCAAGCACGGCATCCGCGCAGAGCGAGCGCGCGCCCGCCTCGACGCCGACCAATACAAAGCCGCGGCCGAGCTGCTGTGGGACCTGCTCGACGATAGCAACCGGGGGCGCAGCGACCAGCGCGAGGGCTGGTGGCAGGACCTCGAGACCTGCTACCGCAAGCAAGCCCGCTCGGAGGTCCTCGTCGAAGAGCTCGAGGCCTGGCTCGGCAAGGGCAAGCACGGCCGCGAGGTCGCGGCCTGGCAGGCCCTCGCTCGGGCCCAAAAAGCCGCCGGCCTCAACCCCATCCCCGCCCTGCGCAAGGCCATCGAGCTCGCGCCCCGGGACCCCATCGCCCGCGCCGCGCTCATCGAGGCCCTCGAGGAGGAGGGCCAGTCCGAGGCCGCCCTCGAGCAATACCGCGAGCTGCGGGGCAACAGCGCCGAGGAGGTCCGCCTGGGCCTCGAGATGGCCGAGCGCCTGCTGATCAACGGCGAGCGCGACACCGGCCTCGAGATCGCCCAGGAGATCCGCGACAACGGCAAGCGCAACGGCGACACCCTGCTGCTGCTGATCGAGTTCTACAACAACGTCGACGAGCGCGACCTGGCCCTCGACACCGCCCGCGCGCTGGTCAAGATCCGGGGGCGCAGCGCGGAGGCCCGGGTCGCCCTCGGCGAGCAGCTGTGGGAGATGGGCCAGCGCAAGGAGGCCCTCGAGCAGTGGGAGAAGCTGCCCTCCCTCGTCCGCCCCGCGCACAAGGGCTGGTTCCGCCACGCCGAGATCCTGGCCGACCACGCGACCATGGATCGAGGCCTGCGCGACCTGGCCCTCGCCTCGCTCGAAAAGGCCCTGCGCAAGCAAGGCAGCAACCCGACCTACCTGCGCCTCCAGGCCATGCTCGAGGAGGAGCGGCACCGGCCGGACCTGGCCCTCGACATCTGGGAGAAGGTCCGCACGGTCGCTACGGGGCCGAGCCAGGAGCTGCTCCGCGCCGAGGCGCGCACGCGCATCGTCGAGCTCCTCGTCGGCCCCCTGCCCGACAAGAACGCCCGGCGGACCAAGGCCCTGAGCGCGGCCCAGGAGGCCCTCCGCGCCGGACCCTCGCCGGAGGCCCTCGAGGCCGGGCTGTTCCTGGCCGAGCTCTACTCCCGGGAGGAGAACTACGCGAGCGCCGTCGCCATGTACACGACGCTGCGGGACATGTTCCCCGACGACCCCGACCGGCTCATGGAGCTGGCCGTCGCCCAGCGCCGCGCCGGCCAGCCCCTGGAGGCCGTCGCCACCCTCGAGCGCCTCTTGCCCCTGTCCCCCGCCCGCGAGGTCGACGTGCTCGTGATGCTGACCGAGCTCAGCCACGAGCTCGACGAGCCCGAGAAGGCGCGCGAGGCCGCGGTCCGGGCCCTGGGCGAGGGCAGCAGCGGCATCCGAGCCCTGCTGCGCCTGGGCGAGCTCAGCGAGCGCCGCGGCGACATCGAGCAGGCGATGTGGTGCTACCAGACCGTGCTCGACGCCCACCCCGAGCACGCGCGCACGCGCATGCGCCTGGCCGAGCTGCAGCTGACCACCGGCGACATCGACGGCGCCGCCGCGAGCTTCCGCGAGCTGCTCGAGGCCGGCGGCCCCTCCGACCTGATGCGCGAGGCCGGGGCCCGGGCCCTCGATCTGGCCGAGGTCACCGACACCACCGCCAAGGTGCTCGAGATCGCGATTCGCCGGACCAAGCGAGAGCCCAACGCCGACGAGCCCCGGGACTTCTTGCTCTCGACCCTCGGCCGCGTGGACGGGGAGGAGATCGAGGCCTGGCTCCGCGCGGACGGCAGCGCGCGCGACGACAAGCGCGTCGCCGCCCTGCGTCGGCCCCTGGTCGCGGCGCTGTCCCGCGGATCGATCAACAACCGGATGAGCGCCGCCGAGCACCTCGGCGAGCTCGCCCTGCCTGAGACCGCCGTCCACCTCGCGCGCACCGGGGCCAACCTCGCGCCGCCGCGCGACGCCACCCATGCCGTGCGCCAGCGCTTCATCGCCGCGCGCGTCGCCGCCATCGAGGCCGCCGGGGCCCTCGACGACCCCGCCTCCATCCCGGTCATGGCCGAGATCATCGGCGAGCGGTCCACGGATACGCGCGTGCGCTCGGCCGCGTTTTGGGCCCTGGCCCGGAGCAGCTCCACGGAGGCCGCGGCCCCCCTGCGCGAGCGGCTGCGCAAGCGCGACGACGAGGTCGCCCTGACCCTCACCTGCCTCGGCCTCGCCCGGCTGTCCCGCGGCGACGAGCGCGTCGACGACCTGGTCGCCCTCGATCGCCTCTCGCGGGAGAGCAGCCTGCCCGTGCGCCGCGCGTGCACCTTCGCCGCCGCGACCTTGACCCCCGACTTTCGCGTGGTCCGGCTGCACCCCCAGCTGCGCGACCCCGACCCCTTCATCGCCGCGATCGCGGCCTGGCGGATCGGCCAGGTCGACCCCAAGCGCCTGCGCGACGACAGCGTCGAGGCCCTGTTCGAGCTCTATTTTGGGCCTGGCGGCCTGCCCCGGGACGCGGCCATCTCGAGCCTGAGTCGGCTGCTCGGCGACGAGGAGCGCCGCGCGGGCGGAGGCGTCGACGCCCCGCCAGTCCCGCGCCAGCGCGGCTGGGACACCATCGTCGAGCGCTGGCTCGTCGACCACCTCGCCCCGCCCCTCGAGCCCCTGAGCGTCGCCGAGCTCGAGCCGCACCGCGCCGCCATCACCCAAGCCTGGCGCGCGAGCATGTCGGGAACGCGGGCCGAACTCCGCGCTGCTCAGCGTTCTGTGGGCGCTTGCGCCCTGGAAGGCAGCACGAGTCCGGACCAAACACCAGCCCAAACTTCCCCGGAGCGGCTGTGCCTCGCTCCCCTGCTCCCGAGCTCCGAGAGCCTCGCGCTCCCCTGAGCGCGGGCTCGGAATCCCTGGTCCCCTTCGGACTCCGCGTCTTCGTTGGTTGACAAGTCACCGGCTGCGGCGCAAGGATTCCCGGGACATGGATTTAGGCCTCGCGTGCCCGGTCTGCGGCCAACTGAACAACATCCGCTCCACGAGTTGCAGTCGCTGTGGCACGGTGCTCGCTCCTGCGGCGCAGGCCCCCGCCGGTGCGGGCTACGTCGCGCCGCCTCCCGCCGCGGCGCCGCCCATGGCTCCAGCGCCGGCGGCCGTGCCTCCTCCAGCCGTGCCGCCTCAGGTCGCGCCCCACCAGGCCCCGCCGCCCCACGCCGCGGCACCGCCACCGCCCTCCCCCATCCAAAACCAGCCGCCGCCCATGGAGCAGCAAGGCTACGGGCAGCAGCTGCGCTTTGATCCCAACACCGGCCAGCCCATCGCCCCTCCCCAGGGACAGGCGCAAGACCCCAACAAGCCCGCGGCCAAGACCATGTTCTTCGGCGCGCTGCAGCAAGAGGCCGTGACGCCGCGCCTGGTCGTCATCAAGGGCGAAGGCGGCGACGGGGTCACCTACCACCTCAGCGGCACGACCCACGTCGTCGGGCGCACCCACGGCGACATCGCGTTCGCCGAGGACGTGTTCCTGAGCCCCGAGCACGCCCGCTTCTCGGTCCAAAACGGGCGCCTGTTCGTCCAGGACCTCAGCAACAACAACGGCGTCTTCGTCCGCATCAAGCGGCCCATGCCCCTCGACCATGGCGACCTCTTCCTGCTCGGCGAACAGCTGCTCGAGATCGACTCGGCGCCCCTGCCCGAGTACGCGCCGAACCAGGACGGCACCTACTTCTACGGCAGCCCCCGCCCCGACGGGGCCTTCCGCGTCATTCAGCAACTCGCCGGCGGCGGCCAGGGCCTCGTCCACTCGGCCAACGGCAACACTCTGTCCATGGGTCGCGAGGGCAACGACCTCGACTTCCCCGATGATCGCTTCATCTCCGGGCACCACGCCAAGCTCGACCTGACCGACAACGCGATGGTCCTGCTCACGGACACAGGTTCCCGGAACGGCACGTTCATCCCGCATCAAGGGCGCTCAAGAGCTGTTCCACGGCGACTACCTGTTCGTCGGTCAGCAACTCTTCCGCGTCGAGATCTCGTGAGGCTCCCGTGATCGTCTGCCCCAGCTGCGGCAAGGAAAACCAAGACCACTACAAGTTCTGTCTCGGCTGTGGAGCGAAGCTCCCTGCCCCGGGACAGGCTGCTCCACCGCCCGCGCCCCCGCCGGCCGTCAACGCGCCGCCACCTCCCCAGGTGCCGCCGCCTTCCTACGGCGCGCCGGCGGTCGCCCCCGCTGCGGCTCCGCCTCCCCCGGCCGCGCCCCCGAGCCCCTACGGCCAGCAGCCTCCTCAGGCGCCGGCGGCCCCCGGCCCCTACGGCCAGCCCCAGCACGGGACCTACGGCCAACCTCCGGGGAGCCAGCCCGCGGCCTACCAGCCTGCCCCCGCTCCCGCGGCCCCCGCCCCCGCTCCCGCTCCCGCGGCAGCCCCCGGTCAGGTGACGTGCAGCAAGTGCGGGACGCCCAACCCGCCGCAGTTCAAGTTCTGTGGCGCCTGCGGCAACTCCCTCGCCCCCCCGGCGGCTGCGCCCGCACCCGCTCCCGCTCCGGCCCAGCCGCCCCCCCCCGGCTACTCCCCAGCGCACAGCTACACGCCGCCGGCTCAGCCTGCGGCTCAGCAACCTGGCGGTCCGGCCAAGACGATGTTCGTCGACCCGAACAACCCGCCGCCGAAGGTCGCCCCGGCGGCCGCCGTGCCCACGGTGCGGCTCGTGCTCCTGCGCGAGGACGGCAGCGAAGGCGGCGTGCTCGTCATCGAGGGCGGGCCCGAACGCATCGGCCGAGCCCACGGGCCGCCCTTCGACAGCGACGCCTACCTCGACCCCCAGCACGCCGACCTGAGCGCGACGCCCGAGGGCCTGATCATCGATGACCTGCAGTCGCTCAACGGCGTCTACCTGAAGATCATCGGCCGGGTCGAGCTGCGCGACCAGGACTACTTCCGCGTCGGCCAGGAGCTGCTGTTCTACGAGGACCTGCCCGAGCCCGCGACCACGGCCGACGGGACCGAGCGCATGGGCAGCCCGAACCCCGGCTACTGGGGCCGGGTGAGCGTGATGCTCAGCATCGATCGAGCCTGCTCGGCGTTCCCGGTCAAGGACAGCGGCGTGACCATCGGCCGCGAAGATGGGGACATCACCTTCCCCACCGACGGCTACGTGTCCGGCTCGCACTGCCGCATCGTCGGCGACGACGAGGGCGTGTTCCTCGAGGACCTCGGCAGCTCCAACGGCACCTACATGCGCGTGCGCAAGGGCCAGCTCGTCCACCCGGGCTCGCTGATCCTCATCGGCCAGCAGCTGTTCCGCATCGACGCCGGCTGAAGCCGAGCACCAAAAAAGAGCACTCGGCCCGAAGGTCGAGTGCTCTTTTTTGGGTCCGCGGTCGCCCGCGGATTACATCAGCTCGAGCCGCTTGAGCTCCCGGCGGATCTTGCCGAGGGCCTGCTCCTGGAGCTGACGGATGCGCTCGCGGGACAGCGAGTACTGTCCGCCGATCTCCTTGAGGGTCAGCTCCTCATCGTCGATGAGGCCAAAGCGCTTGCGGATGATGTCCGCCTCGATGGGCCGCAGCTTGGACACGAGGCGCTTGACCTGCTCGTTGAGGGCGTCGGCCTCGAGCCCCTCGCCGGGGTCCTCGGCGTTCTCGTCCTCGAGGAAGTCCCCCATCTTGCGACCGTCCGCGTCCGACACGGGCTTGTCGAGGGAGATGGGGTTGTCGACGAGCATGGTGCCCATGCGCTCGATCTTCGCCAGCGCGATGCCGGTGTGCTGGGCCAGCTCCTCGCGGGTGGGCTCGCGGCCGAGCTTGGCCTCGAGCTCGCGCCGCGCCTTGTTGACCTTGTGGTAGGCGTCGATCATGTGCACCGGCAGGCGGACCTGACGGCCCTTGTCTGCGATGGCGCGGCTGATCGCGTGCCGGATCCACCAGCTCCCGTAGGTCGAGAAGCGGAAGCCCTTGCGGTAGTCGAAGCGGTCGACCGCCTTCATCAGGCCGATGTTGCCCTCCTGGATGAGGTCCTGGAGGGGCATGCGGCCGTGGTTGAAGCGGCGGGCGATGGACACGACCAGGCGCAGGTTCGCCTTGACGAACTTGTTCTTGGCCGAGCGCAGCTTCCGAGAGCTGCGCCGCACGTTGGCGACGTACTCCGCGTAGGGCTTGCTGCCCTCTCGGGGCGGACGAACATCGAGGTCCAGGCCATGACGCTGGCCGCGGAGGATCGCCGCGACCTCGTCCGCGAGGGCGTCGGCGATGATGTTGTCCGTGTCCGCCTCGAGCAGACGCTCGACGAGGGCCTCGACCGAGGCCTCGTAGACCTCACGATGCGCCCGGGTCTCGCGGTCGCGCAGCTGCTTGGCGCCCTTGCGGAACGCGCGGAGGTCCTTGGTGGGGGACTCCTTCTCGGGCAGCTTGTCCTTGATGTAGGCCGCGACCCCTTCGGAGAAGGGCGGGTACATCAGCAGCGAGGTCCAGTAGGCGTGGCGGAGCTTGAAGATGTGCGTAGCAGCCTCGAGCTCCTCCTCCGCGCTCATGACCTCGAGCTCGGACATCTCGCGGAAGTAGACGTTGAGGAAGTTCGCCGAATCGGAGTCGCCCTTTCCAGAGCGGCCCGAACCCTTCGGCCACGTCTTGCCACGCGAGCTGCGAGCGAGCTGCGGGGGGGCTCCACGGGTGACCTTGCGACGTGCCATTGTTCTTCCTCATTCCTGGCGCAACATGCGCCGATCCGGATCGTGGGACGGGGTGCCGTCCGTTCCTGGTGGATGCGAGCCTGAGCTCGGAGTGGGTAGAGCCCTCCGGGTATCCAACCGAGGTGTCCCCGATCTATGCCCTGGGCTTGTGACGCCTTCCCGGTGGGTGGTGTTGCGTATCGTCGACGCGTGAGCGGCGGGAAGACTTCGGACTTCTCGACAACGGCGAAGGAGGTGCTTCAATGACAGCGAAGTTCCTGGCGAGTCGAAGGTGTCCATGAATGTGGTCTGAGGTGAGCCTGTGTCGGCCGCTTGGATGGACCTCGGGACCTGTCTAGCTGGCGCGAGGCTCTGCGATTGTCGTGCCATTAATGAGAGTCGCCAGAGGCGATGCTTCGATCACGATAGCCGAAGATTCCTCAAACGTGACAGCCTGGTGGATGCCCTACTCGCCACCACGGGTAAACCCCTGCGTAGGTTGGGTCGTGGGGTTGGGCGGCCGGCCCGTGGCTCGCATTTGGGCCTCTGAGGCGCCAGCGCAGCCTGCGTGGGTGCTTGGAGTGACTTTGGCACGGACGAGATCCCCTGGCCCGACCATGGACGGGGGCGCGCTCATTCGTCGTCATGGCTTGGTATGATGGCCGTTGACAGCGGGTGTCCATGACAAGAATGTCGCTCTCGGGGATATCCCGGCCACAACACAAGCCACCCTTTTGAACGTCGTTTGGGGCGCTGTCCCCCCAACTATCGTTCCAGAGCTGGGGCGAAGGCACCCCTACTTGCGCTCCGCGACCATCCAGATCTCGGGCGATGCGCTGCCGTAGAAGCGATTCCGCGTGTCGCGGCTTCCAGCGACCTCGAGCACGCGCATCCCCATGTGAGACAGGGCCTTACCGAGATCCTGCACGGTGTAGGCGCGCATGAACATGTAGTGCTCGTACTGTCGACCGTCGTCGAAGATGATCGTCCGGTGAACGCGCAGTCGGCTGGCAAAGAAGTTCATCTCTGCCTCGTCGAGGACCATGCAGCGCTTGCCCTGCCACCAGCTCCGGGCCGGGAGGTGGGGCGCGACGAAGTCGCGGTTGAAGACGTGTAGCAGCAGGCGCCCGCCCGGCGCGAGGCGGCCGATCATCTCCTCGAGCACCTGGCGGTTCTGCTCTTCCTCGAAGTAGCCGAAGGTCGAGCCGATGCACATCACGCCGTCGTACTGACGGTCGCGCGGGAGCTGGCGCATGTCGCCGTGGATGAAGTCCACCGCGTCGTCGCCGATCTCGGCGAGCTCCTTGCTCTGCCCCGCCGAGAGCAGCAGCGCCAGGGAGTTGTCGATCCCGGCGACCTGGTAGCCGAGCTTGGCGAGCTCGATGGCGTGGCGTCCATCGCCGCAGCCGACGTCGAGGATGGTCGAGCCCGGCTCCTTGCCCAGCAGCGCCGCCACGAACTCGGAGTCGCGGCGCGCCGTCTCGCCCCAGCTCGGCGGGTAGAGGTAGAGGTAGTGCTCGGCGAAGACGTCGTCGTACCAGGCCTTGCGCCGGCGCGGTCGCGCGGCCTCGGGCGCGGCCGGAGGCGCGGGCGGCTTGGACTCCGCCGGTGGCGGCGAGGGAGGCTTGGACTCCGTCGGCGCGGCGGGGGGCGTCGCAGGCGGGGCGCTCGGGGGACCGGCGACCTCCTCGACTTCCTGAACCTCGTCGACCTCGTCGACCTCTTCGACCTCTTGGAGGTCGTCGAGGTCCTCGACCTGGACCTCGTCGAGGTCCTCGACCTCCTCGACCTCTTCCGCGGCTTCTTGGGCAGCCTCCGCCGCTGGTGCGGTCAGCGAGGGCAAGACCAGGCCCGCGCCCTCGCTCGCCTCGCTCGTGGCAGGCGGAGCGCTCGGCGTCACCTCTTCGGCCGGCCGCGCGAGCTGGGGGATCACCACCGAGCCCGCGTCGGCGCTCGCGGCCGAGGCGTCTGCGCTCGGGTCCTCGGGCGCCGGCTCGACCACGGTGTCGGCGTCGGGATCGACAGGCGCCCCCTCGACCGCGGTGTCCTCGAGGAGCTCGAGCTCGCCCGAGTCGACGTTGACGATGCTCTCGGGAATGACGGCTCCGTCGTCGTCCTCGTCGTCGTAGACCGCCGCAGACACGTTGCTGCCGGCGACGAGTCCGGGGATGAACACGCCAGCGTCGGCGTCTTTGGTCTCCGCCTGCTCCTGGGCGACGCGCGCCTCGTAGGCCGCGCGCTCTTCGGGGGTGGGCTCGGGCGCTCGACCGATGACCGTCTCCCCCGTGCGCACGGGGATGTCGTCGTAGACGACCGCGTCGACCTCGACCTCTTCGACGACTTCCGCCTCGCCCTCCTCGACCGGATCCGCCTCCCCTTCCGCGCTCGCAGGGGCGCTCAAGCTGGGGATCACGAAGGACGGCTCGTCGGCGGCCGCGGCCTCGGGCGCTGGCGCAGCGGGCTCGGCCGGCGCGGGGACAACAGCGGCGGGGGCCTCCCCCGACGTCGCCAGGGTCGGAATGGTGAAGCCAGCCTCGGCCTCCGCTGCGGGCGCAGGGCTGTCGCCCTGGCCTTCCCCGTCGAGCTCGTCAAAGCGACCGCTCTCGTAAGACGGCGGATCGAGGTTCGGGTCGTCGTCAAACGCAGCGCTCGTCGGCGGAGGCGGCACGCTGCCCATCTCCGTGGGCTCGGGCTCCGCTTCGGGCTCGGGCGCCGCCACGGCAGGCGCCGCTGGGACGGGCTCCGCTGGGACGGGCTCCGCTGCAACAGGCTCAGGCTCAGGCTCAGGCTTTTTCCTGCGCGGCGGCCCCGACAAGCCCGCGCCGAGCTCCCCGACCACGCGCGCATCAAAGCCATCGATGGGCCCACGCCGCGGCGAGCTCGGAGGCACGCGCAACCACTCGACGTCCTCGACATCCCAGCTCACGATCCGGCCTCCTCAGTAGCTAGCGCTGGCGCCCGCAGTAGGGGCTGGCCAAAACGCAGCGGCGTCCCCGGACGCACGCCCTCGGCGAGCTCGACGCCCGGCTCGGTCAGCATCACCACGGTGCTCCCGAGGTGGAACACGCCGAGCTCGCGGCCCTTGTCGATGAAGGGCGCGGGCTGCAGGTGGACCTCGGTCTCGGCGACGGGGTGGGCCTCGACCTCGCGGTACGAGCAGCTCATGTGCCCGACCCCAAAGGCGGCGACCATGACCACCGCGACCTGCCCCGCGTCGGTGTCGAGCAAGTGCACGACCCGCTCGTTGACCGCGAACAAGCGCGGCTCGCTGGCCACGGAGGCGTCGTTGACGGGCAACAGGCGACCGGGGATCAGCGTCAGGCGCCGCGCCACGCCGGAGATCGGGCTGTGCACGCGGTGGTAGTCCCGGGGGTGCAGGTAGATGACGGTCTGTAGCCCGCCGACGAAGCGCTTGGCGAGCTCGGCGTCCGCGAGCAGCTCGCCGATGGCGTAGGCGTGCCCCTTGGCGACCACCACGCCCTGATCCTCGACGGTCTCGACCTCGCGCAGGCGTCCGTCGCAAGGTGAGACGAGCACCTCGGGCCGCTTGTCGACCACGCGGGCCCCATCACGAAGAGTACGGGTGAAGAAGGCATCGAAGCTGGCGTAGCCCCGGTTGAGGGAGTCCGGCTCGACCTCCTCGAGGTTGACCCCGAAGGCTCGCGCATAGGTTTGGACCGCCGCCTTCGAGACCCCCTTGGGCAGGGGCAGGCGCGCGACGGCACCCATGGCTTGGGTCACCGCCATGGCGGACCACTGGGGCGAGCGTTCGATGAGCTTGACCGCTAGGCGGTCCCGCAGCGAGAGGTCCGACGCGCGCATGAGCAGCAAAATGCTATCGGGCCCCAGCCCCGCGGGCAAGCAGAGGCCCCGTTTTGAGCGCCGCGTGGCAGCGCTCGAAACGGGGCCCGTTCGTTCAGTCCTTCACCGTGCAAGGTTCAGCACGGTGCCCGACCGGCTCAGGTCAGGTGTCGAAGTAGAGCGCGAACTCGTGGGGGTGCGGGCGGCCGCGGACCTCGGTGACCTCGTTGTCCCGCTTCCAGTCCACCCACGCCTCGAGCAGGTCGCGGGAGAAGACGTTGCCCTGCAGGAGGAACTCGTGGTCCTCCTCGAGGGCCTCGAGGGCTCCGTCGAGGCTCGCGGGCACCGAGGGCACCCCCGCCAGCTCCTCCGGCGACAAGCTGTAGATATCCTTGTCGAGGGGCTCGCCGGGATCGAGGCGCTTTTGCACGCCGTCGAGGCCGGCCATGAGCAGGGCCGAGAAGGCCAGGTAGGGGTTGCAGGCCGGGTCCGGGGTCCGGAACTCGATGCGGATCGCCTTGGGCGAGCTCGAGTAGGTCGGGATGCGGATCGCCGCCGAGCGGTTCCGCGAGCTGTAGGCCAGGTTGACCGGGGCCTCGAAGCCCGGGACCAAGCGCTTGTAGCTGTTGGTGCTCGCGTTGGTGAACGCGCACAGCGCGGGGGCGTGGCGGAGCACGCCGGCGATGAAGTGCAGGGCCATCTGCGACAGGCCCGCGTACTGCTCACCGGCGAACAGCGGCTGGCCGTCCTTCCACAGCGACATGTGCGTGTGCATGCCGTTGCCGTTGTCCCCGTACAGGGGCTTGGGCATGAAGGTGACCGTCTTGCCGGCCTGGCGCGCGACGTTCTTGATCACGTACTTGAACCAGGCCAGCTTGTCGGCCTGGGACAGCAGCGAGTCGTAGCGGATGTCGATCTCGGCCTGTCCGCCGGTCGCGACCTCCATGTGCTGGCGCTCGACGACGATGCCGAGATCCTCGAGCGCGAGGACCATGTCGGTGCGCAGGTCCTGGAGGCTGTCCGTGGGCGGCACGGGGACGTAGCCGCCCTTGGCGCGGACCTTGTACCCGAGGTTGGGGAATTCCTCGCGGTCCGTGTTCCAGTGGCCCAGGTCCGAGTCGACGGCGTAGAAGCTGGTCTGCTTGTCGCTGCGGTAGCGGACGTCGTCGAAGATGAAGAACTCGGCCTCGGGGCCGACGTAGAAGGTGTCGGCGATGCCGGTCGAGCGCAGGTAGTCCTCGGCGCGGGCGGCCAGCGACCGGGGGCAGCGCTCGTAGTCGGCGCGCGTGATGGTCTCGACGGCGTTGCCGAGCAGGACCAGGGTCGGGACCTGCATGAAGGGGTCGACCTTGGCCGTGGTCGCGTCGGGCATGACCAGCATGTCGGAGGCGTTGATGGTCTTCCAACCGCGCACCGACGAGCCGTCAAAGCCGAAGCCCTCGGCGAAGGCTTCCTCGCTCAGCTCGTGGGCAGGCACGGTGAAGTGCTGCCACGCGCCGAGCATGTCGATGAAGCGCAGGTCGACCATGCGGATCTCCTGCTCGCGGATGAGGTCGATGACTTCCTGGGGAGTGGTTTGGCTCATGGTTTTGATCCGGGAGTGTTGGGGGCGCTCGGAATCTGGGTGGCGCAGAAGCGGAGGGTTCAGATGAACAAAAAACGTGGGCTCAGAGCGCAGACTCGCCGCGCTCGTCGGTGCGGATGCGGACGGCCTCGAGGACCGGCGTGACGAAGATTTTTCCGTCGCCGATGCGGTCCGAGGCCGCGACCTCGCGGATCGCCGCGATGACCTCTTCGGAGCGGGCCGCGGGCACGACGACCTCGATCTTGATCTTGGGCACGAAGTCGATGACGTAGGCCGAGCCCCGGTAAAACTCCGTCTTGCCGCCGGTGCGCCCAAAGCCCTTGACCTCGGTGACCGTCATGCCGCCGACCTCGAGCTCGGTCAGGCGCTCCTTGACGTCGTCGAGCTTGAAGGGGCGGATCATCGCCTCCACCTTCACCAGCTCGAAGGCGTCGATGTCTACGCCCACGGGCTCACCTCGGCGTGGGCCGGCTCGGCCTCGTAGCCGCCCAAGGTCGCGACCGCGTCCTGGACGCGCTCGATGCCCAGCTCGGCCATGAGCTCGCGCAGCTCCCGGGTCACGCGCAGCGCGGCCCCAGGCTCGGAGAAGTTGATGGTGCCCAGCTGCACGCAGTGGGCCCCGGCGATGAAGTACTCGAGCACGTCCTCGCCGGTCAGGATTCCCCCCATGCCGCAGATCGGGAAGCCCGGCAGGGCCTTGGCGACCTGGTGGACCATGCGCAGGGCGACGGGCTTGATCGCCGGGCCCGAGAGGCCGCCGTAGGTGGTCGCGATGCGCGAGCGCCTCGAGCGGACGTCGATGGCCATGGCGGTGATCGTGTTGATCAGCGAGACCCCGATGGCGCCGGCTTCCTTGACCGCCTGGGCCATGGCCACGATGTCCGAGACGTTGGGCGTCAGCTTGACGACGATCGGCACCTCCGAGGCCTCGACGCAGGCCTTGGTCAGGCGATGCGCGACCTCGGGGACGGTCCCGAACTCGATCCCGCCCTTTTTGATGTTCGGGCAGGAGATGTTCATCTCGAGCACGTCGATGCGCCCCTCGCCGCCCTCGCTGAGGGTCTTGGCGCAGTCGACGTAGGTCTCGAAGTCCGTGCCGAAGAAATTGACCCACACGCTGACGTCGAGGTCGGCGAGGAAGGGCAATTTTTCGGTCAGGAAGGCCTCGCAGCCCACGTTCTCGAGGCCGATGGAGTTGATCATCCCCGAGGCGGTCTCGTAGATGCGCGGCAGCGGGTTGCCGTGGCGCGGCAGCGGCGAGATGCCCTTGGTCGAGAGCCCGCCGATCTGGCGCAGGTCCATGAATTCGGCGAACTGCTGGCCGTAGGCGAAGCAGCCCGAGGCGGTCAGGATCGGCGAGCGCAGCTTCAGCGGGCCGAAGTCGCAGGCGAGCTCGACGGACTCGAGGGGCACGGGCGTGGCCGTGGGGGTCGGGGCGCTCACCAGCGCACCTCCTTGGCGTCGAACACCGGGCCGTCGGTGCAGCAGTACTTGTAGGGCTTGGGTCCGTAGACCGGGACCGCGCAGCCCAGGCACACCCCGAAGCCGCAGGCCATCATCTCTTCGAGGCACAGGGAGGTCGGCACGCCGCGGGCCAGGCCCAGCTCGCGCACCGCCGCGAGCATCGGCGTGGGCCCGCAGGCGAGGATCTCGACGGCCTCACCGGCCTCGGCGGCGGCGTCCAGGCGGGCGGTCAGCGGCACGGTGACCCGGCCCTCGACGCCGCGGCTGCCGTCGTCGGTGGCCAGCACGGTCTGCACGCCCCACTCGTCGAGGGCCTCGGTGAGCACGAGCTCCGCGGCACTGCGCCCGCCGTAGAACATCTCGACCGCGTCGGCCTTGCCGCGTCCGACCAGGCGCCGCGCGTGGAAGTGCAGCGGCGGCAGCCCGACGCCGCCGGCGACGAGCAGCTGCTTGCGCCCGCTCCCCGCCCCACCATCGGGCTGGGCGTCTGGCTGCGGAAAGCCCCGACCCAGAGGACCGGTGACGGTCATCCGCTCGCCGGGCTGCATCTCGCGCATCTTGCCCGTCCCGCGCCCGAAGACCTTGAGCATCACCGTGAACCGGCGCGCGTCGATGGCCTCGAGCACGGAGAAGGCGCGTCCGTTGAGCAGATCGCGCCCCCACTCCCCGCGGAGCATGACGAACTGCCCGGGCTGTGCCCCGCCGACAGCGTTGTCCTGCTCCGAGGCGAGCTCGAGCACGAAATAGCCCCCGGTCAACGCGCGATTTGCGACAACTTCGACCTGAAACTGGGCCATGGCCACGGCGCGTTTCATATGCGAAACCCGGGCGGCCGTCTAGCTCCTGCGAACGATCTTTCGCGGCGCTGAACCTGCTTCAGAACGTTGATTACTGGTTAATTTTCATGGTCTGGGCGATCCCGGCGCGGTCCATGAGGAGGGCGTCGACGACCCCTGCGCGAACGCCGGGGATGGCCGGATAGTACCCAGGACGGCGCCCGACCGTATCAAAGCCGAGCTTGGCGTAGAGCGCGACCGCAGGCGCGTTGTCGGCGGCGACTTCGAGGCCGATTCGCTCGCAGCCGAGCGCTCCCGCGCGTGCGATGACTTCCAAGAGGAGATCTCGGCCCAGGCCTTGGCCGCGCGCCTCGGGGACGACCCCGATCCGGCGCAGCTCGCAGCGACCATCGAGGGCGGGCGTGCATGGAGCGCAGGCGAAGCCGAGGTCCCGGCCGTCTAGCGAGGCGATCAGCACGAGCCCCTCCCCCACCCGCGGATGCAGCTCCGCCTCCCAGGCCGCGCCGGTCCACGGTCGGGGAAAGCAGCGCGCGTCGAGGCGCGCGAGGATCTCGAGGTCGGCCGCGCTCGCGCCTCGCGGCCGCGTCACTCGGGATCCGACTTGCGATCTGGCTCCAGGGCCGGCGCCTTGGGCAGCTCCGACTCCGGGGCCAGGGGCGTGGCCGTCGGCGGCACGACCTCGATGGGCTCCGTCGCTCGCCGGGCGAGGCGGGCGAGCTCGTCACCGAGGGTCCCGCGACGATCGGCGACGGTCAGCCCCTGCCCGCTCGACGCCGAGGTCAGCAGCACGTCCCGGGGATCGATGCCCATGGCCTCGGCGAAACGCTTGGGCAACAAGCCGCGCTCGGCCGCCCCGAGCTTGTCGCACTTGGTCGCGCACAGCAGGCTCGGCAAGCTGATCTCGCGGCAAAACTCGAGCAGCTCGAAGTCGCTGTCCTTGGGCCCGTGGCGCGCGTCGATGAGCACCAAGAGCCCGCCCAGGGCGTCGCGCTGGCGCAGGTAGCTCTCGATCATCGGCCCGAAGGAGTCCCGGACCTCGCGGCGGGCCTTGGCGAAGCCGTAGCCCGGGAGGTCGACCCAGCGCAGGGACACCTGGGCCTCTCGGGGCCCGGCGAGCTGCATGTGAAAGAAGTTGAGCAAGCGGGTGCGACCGGGCGTGCGGCTGACCCGAGCGAGACCGCGCTGCTCGGTGAAGGCGTTGAGCAAGCTCGACTTGCCCACGTTCGAGCGCCCGGCCACGGCGATCTCGGGCAGGTCTGCCGGCGGGCAGTCGGCGAGCTTGGGCGCGCTGAGTTCGAAGCGTGCCGTGTGCACGTACCAGCGCGGGCGCTTGCCCTTGCCCGTCTTGGCCTTGCCCGCCTTGGACTTCGACTTGGCCATGGCCGCGGACCCTACCACTGTGCCACGGGGCGCGCTCACAGCCGCGGCGAGCGGTGTTATCCTCGGGCCAATGCAGGTCTACGGACTCACAGGCGGCATCGGGAGCGGCAAGTCGACGGTCGCCGCCATGCTCGAGGAGTACGGCATCCCCGTGGTCTCCGCCGACGAGCTGTCGCGCATGGTCGTGGCGCCCGGGAGCGTCGGACTCGCCGACGTCGTCCAGGCCTTCGGCGCCGAGGTCCTCGACGATCGCGGCGAGCTCGACCGCAAGAAGATCGGGCGCGTGGTCTTCGCCAGCCCCGAGCGCCGCAAGGAGCTCGAGGCCATCCTCCACCCGCGCATCCGCGAGCGCTACGAGCAGGTCCTCGACGCCCTCGAGAAGGCCGGGCACCCCGTCATGGTCTACGAGGTGCCCCTGCTGTTCGAGAAGAAGCTCGAGCAGCAAGACGAGATGGCGGGCGTCATCCTCGTCACCGCCTCGGCCGACACGCGCATCGCCCGGGTCAAGGCCCGCGACGCGCTGACCACCGAGGACGTCCTCGCCCGCATGCGCGCGCAGATGCCCGAGGAGGAGAAGCGCCGCCGGGCCAACTACATCATCCACAACGAGGGCCACCTCGACGACCTGCGCGTCGAGGTCGAGCACCTGATCTCCCGCTACCTCCGGCTGCCGCCCAACCGCAGCTTCGGCGCGGCCCCCAGCGAGCCCATCTCGGTCGTCGCCCCCGCGGGCGAGTCCGACATCGACACCCTGTCTCCGGAGGAGGCCGACGCGGTCGAGACCCTCGAGCCCGAAGAAGCTGGCCCGGACCCCCACGAGGAGCCCACCGCCGAGACGCCGCGCGCCGAGATCGAGTCGCAGATGCAGGCCCGCGCAGCACCCACGGCCCCCAACCCGGTCGTCGCCCCGCCGCCTCCGGTGGGTGGAGCGGGCGGTAGCGCGGGCGGCCCTGCCCCCGCCGCGAGCCACGAGCTCGAGGTCGAGCTCGTCCGCGACAGCGGGCGGGCGGCCAAGCCCATCCCGCCGCCGCCCAACCCCATCGGTCCGCCCAACGCACCCAACCCCATCGGGTCGCCCAACCCCATCGGGCCGCCCAACCCCATCCGACCCGCGCCCGCGCCTGCGGCCCGGAAGAAGCCGCCGCGACCGCGAACTGGCACCATTCGCCAGATCAGCGTCCCCGACGTCAAGCCGCCGCCGGCCACGGGCGGTGACTCCAGCGAAGAGCCCTCGTGAGCGCCGCCGCCCCCCCGCCCCTCGACGGCCTGCTGGTCGTCGACTGTACGCGCCTGGTCCCTGGGGCCGTGCTCGCCCGGACCCTCCTCGACCTCGGCGCCCGGCTGATCAAGATCGAGGCCCCCCGCGGCGGCGACCTCATGCGCACGGCCCCGCCCCTGGTCGGAGGCGTCGGCGTGGGCTACTGCGTCTACTTTCGCGGGGCCGAGTCCCTGCGCCTGGACCTGCGCGACCCCCTCGGCATGGCCCGGCTGACCAAGCTGCTCCAGCGCGCCGACGTGTTCATGGAGAGCTTCCGCCCGGGCACCCTCGCCCGCTGGGGCCTCGACCTCGACGCCGTCGAGGCCAGCAACCCTGGGCTGGTCAGCTGCACCCTCCCGGCCATCGCCGACGACGACAAGCGCGTCGCCCACGACCTCAACCTCACCGGGCTCACGGGCTTCCTCGGCCAGCTGCCCGGGAACCTCCTCACCCACGGCTCGGGCGCGGACATCCCCCGCATGCTGATCGCCGACGTGACCACGGGCCTGCTCGCGGGCAGCTCGATCCTCGCGGCGTTGGTCGGGCGCGGGGCCACGGGCCGCGGTCGCCGGGTCAGCCAGTCCCTGCTCAGCGCCCCCCTGCCCTTCCTGACCTGGCCGTGGGCCGACCAGGCCGCGGGCGTCGGCAGCATGGGCGGGATGTTCGAGAACGTGCTCGCCGGGCGCGTCGCCTGCTACCGCTGCTACCGCTGCGCCGACGGCAAGCTGATCAGCGTGGGCTGCCTCGAGCCCAAGTTCTGGGTGAGCCTGTGCCAGCTCCTCGAGCAGCCCGAGCTCGCCGCGGCGGGCCTCGATCTGGGGGCCCGGGGGCAAGCCGCCGCCGACGCCACCGCCGAGCGCTTTGCGACCAAGCCGGTCGACGCGTGGATGGCCCTGCTCGCCCCCGCCAACCTCCCGGTCGCGCCGGTCCACGACCTCGACGCCGCGCGCAGCGAGGCGCTGATCGCCTCGGCGGGCCTGCTCGAGCACACGCCCATGCCCGGCGGCGGTCAGCTCAGCGTCCCCGGGCCCGCCCTGCCCAGCGTCAGCAAGACGCCGAGCCGCCCGGCGCCGAGCCTGGGCGAGCACGACCAAGCCATCATCGCCGAGTTCGGGCTCTAGTACCCCTACTCGACCAGCTTCGAGCCGGCCTTGGCGATGTCTTCTTTTTTGACGCGCGCCGGCACCTCGCGGCCGCGCCGCACCGCCGGGCGCTCGCGGACGCGCTCGATCCAGGCCGAGAGCGCGTCCAGGCCGTCGATGGTGATCCCCGACCACTCGTAGGTGTGCGCCCACGACCAGTTGGCGATGTCGGCGATGGAGTAGTCGCCCACGAGGTAGTCCCGGCCCTGCAGGCGCCGGTCGAGGACCTCGAGCAGGCGCCGCGACTCCTTTTGGTAGCGCTCGATGGCGTAGGGGATCTTCTCCGGCGCGTAGCGAAAGAACACGTTGGCCTGGCCCATCATCGGCCCGACCCCGCCCATCTGGAACATCAGCCACTGCAGGATCTCCGAGCGCTCGTTCGCGTCCTCGCCGTAGAGCGCCCCCGCCTTCTCCGCCAGGTAGACCAGGATGGCCCCGGACTCGAACACCGCGAAGCCCTCGTTGTCGCGGTCGACGATGGCCGGGATGCGCCCGTTGGGGTTGATGGCCAGGTAGGCGGGCTGCTTTTGCTCGCCGCCCATCAGGTCGAGGCGGTGGACCTCATAGTCGAGGCCCAGCTCCTCGAGGACGATGGAGGCCTTCCAGCCGTTGGGGGTCGCTGCGGTGTAGAGGTCGATCATGGTTGTCCTCACTGGGTCGAGTAGTCGTCGGGACCGAACACCTCGAGCAGGTCGAGGACGCCCATCAGGACGTGCTGCACGTTGTCGACGCGGATGTCGTTGTGGAAGATCGAGGTCCGCAGCCCGCCCCGGGCGGCCTCGCGGTCGACGACGTAGTAGAGGTCGACCTCGTCGACGTACTGCAGCTGCATCACGCTGCGCAGCGCCCGGGCCAGGGTCCGGCGGTAGCGCTCGGCGTGGAGCTGGTCGCCGAGCTCCCCGGCGAGCACGTAGGCGTCGACGAGGCCCTCCATGAACACCCCGGTGGCCGAGGCGTGGGGGATGCCGTAGTTCTTCTTGCGCGTGTAGAAGCGGCCCTTCTCGTCGTCGTAGAGGGCCTCGTCCCACACGGCCATCTCGTC
This sequence comes from Plesiocystis pacifica SIR-1, assembly GCF_000170895.1. Classification (GTDB taxonomy): domain Bacteria; phylum Myxococcota_A; class Polyangia; order Nannocystales; family Nannocystaceae; genus Plesiocystis; species Plesiocystis pacifica. The sequence goes on from NZ_ABCS01000008.1 coordinate 66,560, forward strand.
GATGAGCCAGTCGTTGATGGTGAACACCCACTCGGCGAGCTCGGCCCGGGTCAGGCCCGAGGGAGACTCGGGGGCGGTCCCGACGGGCCAGCCCTCGGGCGTCCGCTCGGCCTTGCCCTCGGCCTCCGGCCCGCCGGCGGGTCCAGCTTCGGGCGCGTCCGGAGTCGGCGGCGGCGTCTGGCCTTCGCCGGCCTCGCCCTCCCCCTCGCCGGTCTCCCCCGTCGCGTCCGTGGGCGTCGGCGCCTCCTCGCCGAGCACCCGCCACATCGCCACGCTCGCGCGGGAGTGCCAGGGCACGAAGGCCGGGCGGCGGTTGGCCGGGTCGAGGTGCCAGGTCCGGTAAAAGCGGTAGCTCGCCTCGTAGCGCCGGAGCAGCTCGGGATCGCGGGTCTCGGCGTAGAGCTGCGACCACAGCAGCAAGGTCTCGCCCGGGTAGAAGTTGGCCGCGTTGTCCCGCTTGTGGCGCGGGCGGTAGTAGAGCGTGAACTCGCCGCTCTCCGACCACAGCGAGGCGATGGTCCGGCGCAGCGCGTGCTCTTGGGTCTGCCAGCGCGCCCGCTCGGGATGGTTGATGATCGCCAACGCGGCCAGAGACATGGCGCCGAGCTTGACCGTGCTCGCGTACTGGATGATCCCGAGCTCGCCCTCTTGGCGGTAGAAGTGCTCGAGGTTGTAGTCGATGTTCTGAGCCACCCGGGCCCACAGCTCGGGGTCGTCCTCCCGCTGCGCAATCTCGATGAGCGCGTTGGTGGCCATCCACTGGCGGATCATGTTGTTCCCGTCGCCCTCGACGTCCAGCGAGGGCAGCCACAGGTAGCTCATCCGCCCGTCCTCGTGGAGGTGGTGGAGCATCCAGTCGCGCATCAACGCCGCGGACTCCTCGGTCGCGGCCTGGCTGACGGCGCCGGGGGGCACGTAGACGTTGCCGCGAAACAGCTTGGTGACCTGTCGGCTCGTCGACGCGTCGGCGGCCGCGGACTCGGGGTTGGCGGCCAGGCCCGCGTCGGCGCCCGCTCCCTCTCGCCCCCAGGCCGCGCCCAGTGGCGTCGCTCGACCTTGCGGGCGCGACCACGCCGGGGCTTGGAGACCTCGCCCGCGTCCGACTCCGCCGCCGCGACGCTGCTCGTGCCGGGGCCGGGGCCGTCGCCGTCGAAGTAGACGAGGAACTGGTGCGCCTCGAACCACCGCGCCTGGGCGCCGCGCACGACGAACTGCTGCTCGTCGACGCCGGCTTGCTTCCAAAAGTGCTTCACGCCGTGGCGAACCTTGAGGTTGCGGGCGATCATCATCGTCGGCGCCCAGCGCTCGAAGTGCTCCTCGCCCATGCGCAGCTCGAGGCCGCGGATGCCCAGGTTGCGGTTCGAGACCTGGGCGCGGATGTTCTTGAGGGTCGGGCCTTCGATGACGTGGAAGGCGTGGGCCAGGTCGAGCTCGATGGTGTCGGGGGCGGGCTTTGAGCCATCGCCGCCCTTCCCAGCGCGCCACGCCGACACCGCGTCGTCCAGGGCCACGCGCACGCTCTCGTCGAGCTCGCCTTCTGGGCCCCAGGCCTCGGCCAGCAAGACCCCCTGGCCGCGCAGGGCGACGTAGGCCGCCCCCCGACCGCGGCGCAGCTCCTTGGGCGCGCGCTGCTCTCGAAGCCGCGCGAGCGCCCCGGGGTCTCCGCTGGCGCTCGCGCCCTCTCCGGCCGCGCCGAGGCCCAGCTCCCCCGCCAGGCTCAGCACCCAGGCCCCCGTCGCCGCCGTCTGCTCCGGGCCAAACTCGGCCAGCGCGATCTCTTCGGGCAGCAGGTCGCGCTTGGCTCGGGGCTCGAAGCAGCCGCTCGCGCCCAAGCTCAAGGCGGCGACGCAAGCGAGCGCCAGCCGCCACCGGGGGCGGGCCGAGCCTGAATCGTCACGGGACCACGCGCTCATGAACCCGCTCGCTCACCGCCGGCTCAGGACAGGTTGGTCTTGGTGACCACGCCGCGGAACATGTTGAGGGTGCGCTCGAGGCTCTCGGTCACCTCGCCGAGGGCGCGAAGATCGTTGCCCTTCATCTCGCGCCGCGCCCGCTCGAGCACGCCCTGGGCCTTGGCGATGGCGTCGCGGCCGAAGCTCGTGCCGCTCATGATGCCCTCGACCTGCGGGAACAAGGTGTCGACCTCCTTGACCAGGCCCTCGACCTTTTGGCGCTCGCGCTCGAACTCCTCGCTCGCGCGGACCTCGACCATGTAGCCCTGGCTGGCCTCGACGAGGCGCTGGAGCTCCTCCTCGGTCAGGCCGGAGGTCGCGGTCACGGTGATCGACTGCTCGCGCCCGGTCTCGAGGTCCTGGGCGGCGACGGACACGATGCCGTCGGCGGAGATCGAGAAGGTGACCTTGACCTCGACGTGGCCCTTGGGCGCCTCGCGCAGGCCCGAGAGGATGAACTCGCCGAGCAGCTCGTTTTGCGTGGCGTTCTCGCTCTCGCCCTGGAGCACCAGGATCTTCACCGAGGTCTGGTTGTCGCGGACCGTGGTGAAGATGTGCCCGGCGCTCGTCGGCACCGTGGTGTTCTGGTTGATCAGCGTGTGAAAGTTGCCGCCGTGGACCATGATGCCGAGGCTGTGCGGCGTCACGTCGAGCAGCAGCAGCTCGGGGTTCTCGTCGAGCAGCGCGCCGGCTTGGATCGACGCGCCCAGGCCCACGACCTCGTCGGGGTGCACGCCCTTGCAGGGCTCGCGCTCGAAGAACTCCGCGACCGCGCGCTGGACCAGGGGCATGCGCGTCATCCCGCCCACGAGCACCACGTCGTCGATCTCGCCGACCCCGACGCTGGCGTCCTCGAGGGTGCGCTCGCAGATCGAGACGGTGCGATCGACCAGATCGCGGGTCAGGTCCTCGAGCTGATCGCGGCTGAGGGTCTCTTGCAGGTGGTGGGTCTCGCCCGAGGCCGTGGTGTACAGGAAGGGCAGATCGATGAGGGTCTCGCGGACCGAGGACAGCTCGCAGCGCGCCTTCTCGGCGGCGTCGCGCAGGCGCTGGAGGCTCATGCGATCGTCGCGCACGTCGACGCCGGTGCGCTCTTGGAACACCTGGATGAGCCAGTTCATCACCCGGATGTCGAAGTCCTCGCCGCCCAGGAAGGTGTCGCCGGCCGTGGACACGACCTCGAACACGCCGTTGCCGATGTCGAGGATCGACACGTCGAAGGTGCCGCCGCCCAGGTCGTAGACCGCGACCCGGCGCTCGAAGTCCTTGCCGAAGCCGTAGGCCAGCGCCGCCGCCGTGGGCTCGTTGATGATCCGGATGACCTCGAGGCCGGCGATCCGCCCGGCGTCCTTGGTGGCCTGGCGCTGGTTGTCGTTGAAGTAGGCGGGGACGGTGATGACCGCCTTCTCGACCGCGCTGCCGAGGTACTGCTCGGCGACCATCTTGAGCTCCTGGAGCACGAAGGCGCTGACCTCCGGCACGGAGTAGACCTGCTCGCGCAGCTCGATGCGGACGTCGCCGTGGGGGCCCCGAACGATGGTGTAGGGGCACGAGTCGCCGACCGTGCGCGTGGCGGGGGAGTCCCACTTGCGCCCGATCAGCCGCTTCGCCGCGTAGACGGTGTTGGCCGAGTTGGTCACCGCCTGGCGCTTGGCGATGTGGCCCACCAGCCGCTTCCCGCTCTCGGAGATGGCGACCATCGAAGGTGTGGTTTTGTAGCCCCCCTTGTTGGGGATCACGGTCGGGACACCCTCTTCGACGATCGCTACGACCGAGTTCGAGGTCCCGAGGTCGATTCCGACGACGTTCTCCATGCTGTCCGCGTGCCGCAGAGGTCGGCGGACCTCGTTCGCGGCCAGAACAGGCTAGTGTCCCGGGTCCGCGATCTGCAAGCTAAATAACGTGGTTCCCCAGCGAGCGCCCGTGGGGCCGCCAAACCCCCAGTGGGCCGATCGCTGCGCCGATGGCAGCTCGAGCAGCCACCCCGAGCGTCTGCTCAGGTCTGCTTGGCCTTGCTCAGCAGCGCGCGGGTCTCCGCCGTGGGCATGATGGCGACCGCGCGCTCGGCCTGCGTCCGGGCGCGCGCCCCATCCCCAGCGGCCAGGAAAGCCCGCGCACAGTCGGCGCGCAGCTGGCCTCGCTCGGACTGACTCAGGCTCACGTCCTCGTTGGGTCCATCGAGGATCTCGACGGCTTTGAGGGCGAGCTCGTGGGCGCGCTCGTCCTCGTCGACGTCGAGCAGGCGCGGGATGGCCTCGGCGAGGTTGCCCAGCGAGGGGTGGGCCTCCGCCGCCTGTCCGTAGGCCTCTGCGGCCTCCCGGGTCCGCCCGTCCCGACGCAGCTCCCGGGCGCGCTCGAGCTGCTCTTGGGCCCGGTCACTGCGCGCCACAGCCAGGCACTCCTGCCACAGGCGCTCGTACTCGGTGTTTCCAGGATCTTCTTGGAGCGCGAGCCTGTACAAGGTTGCAGCCGCGCCGTGGCGGCCCTGGGCCTGCTCGAGCTCGGCGCGCCCGGCCAACACCGCGCCCTTGCGGCTGTTCTCGGCCTGGGCCTCGCGCTGCTCTCGGGTGGCCTCGACCCGCTTCTGCTCACGTCGCGCCAGGCGCGCGCGCTGCTCGGTGCGGACGACGGTCATGCGCTCGTCGAGCTCCCGACGCGCCTCGCGTTTGGCCTCGCTCTCGGCCTCGGCGGCCAGGCGCAGGGCCTCGGCCTCCTCCGCCTCCTTGCGGGCCTGCTCTGCCCGCGCGACCGCCTGGGTCTCTTCGTGCTCACGCTGCAAGCGCGCGAGGTAAGCGTCGACGAGGGTCCGACGCTGCTCGGCGTCCATGAGGAATTCGTAGGACGCCCGCGAGCGACGAAAGAGGTCGTCGAGGATCTTGCGGAAGGACCCGAGCTCCTTGCCGTAGAAGGCGTCCGGGTGGAACTCCCGGCTGGTGATGTGGAAGGCCCGGCGGATGACCTTGGGATCGTCCGTGGGCGCGAGGCCGAGGAGCTCGAAGTGGCCGATCTGGCCGAGGCGATCGTGGACCGCCAGCATCCGCCGCTGACTCTCGAGGGGGACGGCCAGGGCCGAGTCGAGGCGCGTGTCATTGAGCGCGACCGGCCGAACGGCCTCGAGGATGGGCCGCCCCTCATGCTCCGAAGCGGCCGCTGCCGTGGGCAAGTTCTGGCTCTCCGCGCCCATCCCGGCGGCGGGCCCCACGACAGATCCATCGGCGGTCTTCGACGACCGCTGGGGTGTCGAGGTCGACTTGGCCTTTGGCTTGCGCTTGGGCTCGCCCTCGGGCGGCGGCCCTTCGGGCGCCCCCGAACCGCCCGCCTCGCGAATCATCCGCATCTGCGCCTCGAGCAAGCGCCGTCGACGATCTCGAGCGCGCTCACGCAGCTCGGGGTTGCCAGCGGCCGGAGCCGGCCGCCCGTGCTTGCGGGCCTTGGGTGCGGGCTGAGCCTCGCGCACGACGAGCGCGCCGAGCTCGATGAGTCGCTCGACGATCGCGTTGGCGGTGTCGCTGTCGAGACCCGAGGCCGAGGCGATGTCCTCGATGCTCGGACCGTCGCCGCCGGACAAGGCCTCGACGCGGCTGAACACGTAGAAGTCTTGGGGGCTCAGGGGCAGCGCACGCAGATCCTGGTCGCGGTTGACCGCGAGCCTGAGCGTGGGCGCCAGAGCCATGGTCCGCAGGGTAGCGCAGCGTCTGCGCCGCAAACAAATGCTCGGCAGCCTCGCCCCCCTGCCCCACGTCCACGACTCAGCGGGGCTTCACTTTCCCTCGTTCGACGTGGGCGTCGACTTCGGGGTCGGGCGACCTGTCCCAGAACGCCCCGCAGCTTCTGCCCCTGTAGCATCCGCGGCCAAGCTCGCCCGGGGATGTGCGCGCTCGTAGAGCGAGAACAGGTGACCCATGTCCAGGTGGGTGTAGCGCTGCGTCGTCGACAAGCTCGCGTGGCCGAGCATGCTCTGGATGCTGCGGAGATCGCAGCCGCTTTGCAGCAGGTGGGTCGCAAAGCTGTGGCGCAGGCCGTGGGGGCCGACGACGGCCCGGGCTCCGCTGGCCTGGCAGCGGCGGTAGACGACCTCGCGGGCGACGCGGGTCGACAAGCGCCCGCCCCGGGCCCCGAGGAACACGGCCTTGCCCGCGTCGATCCGCGCCGGCGATCGCATCCCTTCCCTGGGTGTGGGGGCCAGCAGACCCTCGCGGGTGTCCAGCCACGCGCGCATGGCCTCGGCGCCCTTGCGCCCCAGGGGCACCACGCGGTCCTTGTTGCCCTTGCCCTGCAGGACCCGCAGGGTCAAGCGCGCCGCGTCGCCGGAGCCCTCCCAGCGCAGGTCGGCGAGGTTCAGGGCGACCGCCTCGGACACGCGCAAGCCCGCGCCGTAGAGCACCTCGAGCAGGGCCCGGTCGCGCAGACCCACGGCGCCGGGGCGCTGCTCCCCGTCGATCATCTCGGTCAGATCCTCGACGGGCAGGGCCACCGGCAGCTTGCGCCCGAGCTTGGGCCGGCGCATGAGCGCGACCTCGTTCTCGGCGATCCAGCCCTCGCGGCGGCAGTACTCGGCGAAGGTGCGCAGGGCCGAGAGCTTGCGCCCCACGGTGCTCGCGGCCCGCTTGCCGTGGAGCTCGGCGAGGTAGGCCCGGACCTCGCGCAGGCGAAGGTCGCGGAGCTTCGCCGGGCGATCGCGCCGGGCCTCGACGTTGTCGATGAAGCCCTCGATGTCCCGGGCGTAGGCGCGGCAGGTGTTCGGCGAGAGCCGGCGCTCCTTGTCCAGGTGCACCAGGAAACTGGCCAGAGCCTCGCGCATCGCTCGATGGTAGCGCGGACCCGCGGCCCGACCAATTTACTCGCGCAGCTCGAGCTTGGCCCAGCGCTCGAGCAGCGTCGCCATGGCCAGGAAGTCCCGGGGCCCCATGCCCTCGGCCACGGCCTGGTCGTAGAGCCCGCGGACCACCGTCGCCGCCGGCAGCGGCACGCGCTCGTTCTCGGCGTGGCGCAGGGCGAGGTGGAGGTCCTTGTGCATCAGGTCGAGGCGAAAGTGGGGCTCGAAGTCGCCGGCGAGCAGGTAGGGCGTCTTGAAGGTCCCGAGCCCCGTCTTGCCCGCGCTGTTCTCGAGGATCTCGGCCATCTTGGTCAGCGGCACGTCGAGGAGCTTGGCCAGGGTGTAGCCCTCGAGCAGGCCCTGGAGGACCACGGCCTGGGTCATGTTGAGGCAGTACTTGGCCCGCTGCCCGTCGCCGAGGCGCTCGCTGACGTGCACGGTGTGCTTGCCCATGATCTCGAACAAGGGCATGGCCCGGGCGACGATCTCTTCCTCGCCGGCGACCATGATGGTCAGCTTGCCGCCCTCGGCCCCGAGCTTGCTCCCGGTGATCGGCGCGTCGAGGAAGCTCGCGCCCTCGCCCTCGCAGGCCGCCGCGAGCTGCTCGGTGAGCTTCAGGCTCGTGGTCCCGCAGTCGATCACCAGCGCGCCCTGGCCCACGCCCGCGAGCGCGCCCCCCTCCCCGAGCAGCACGGCGAAGGTGGCCGCGTCGCTGCCGACGCAGGCGATGATGAACTCGGCCCCGCGCGCGGCGTAGACCGGCTCGTCGACGACGCGCACCGAACCGCCGCTCGATAGATCGACGGTGTCGGCGACCACGTCGGCCGCGGCCTCGGCCCGGCTCTTCGTGCGGTTGTAGATGCGAAGCTCGTGCCCCGCAGCCGCGAGATTGCGGACCATGCCCGCACCCATGGTGCCCGTACCCAAAAAGGCGATGACGCTCATCGCCGGGAGGGTATCAACCGTACAGCGGCACGGGCACCAAGGTTGAGCCCTCGAGGCGCTCGTCGAGCGCCGAGATGCGCTCGGGCTCCATGCCGTAGGTGCCGACGAGGACCATGTGCCCCGTGAAGTTGTGGCGGTCGTGGAAGTCGACGAGGGTGTCGAGGGCCGCGGTCAGGTCGTCGGGCTCCTCGGGGTCACTGGGCGGGACCACGGCGAGGTAGACGGTCAGCTCGGGGCTGGCCCCCTCCCCCTCCCGAGTCGGCGCGGGCCCGACCACGCTGCTGCTCCCGGCCAGCTCCGTGAGCTGGGTGAAGATGCGCAGCGCGTCCGTGGACAGGCCGGCGGGGCGCATGGTGCTGCGGTCGACGCGGTAGACCTGCTCCTCGCTGACCGCCGCGCTCATGTGGAACACGACCATCTGGCGGTAGGGGATGCCGGTGACCTTGGACTGGACCTTGGCCAGGCCCACGGCCTGCTCGACCAGGCGGCCGATCCGGACCGAGCCCACGGCGACCACGACGGTCCGATCTTCGGTCTCGATGGCGGTCGACTCCACGGTCTCGATGGTCCGGCGGAAGTAGCTGTGGGCCGCGCGCAGCAGCTGGCGATGGTTGTACATCAAGATCACCCCCGCGACCCCCACGGCGACGATGACCACCAGCGTGCGCAGCTCGCCGAGCTCGCCGGAGTAGCTCGTCGACATGCTCAGCAGCGCGTAGCCGAGCACCACCAGGCCCAGCAGCGCGGCGACCGGGACCTGCACCCCGCCCACGCTGAGGTTCAGCGGCGCCCGATACACGCGGCGATCGTCCCCGCGGAAGCGCCGCAGCAAGATGAAGGCGATCACGCCGGAGAACATCACCAGGCCGAAGGTCACCCCGTACCAGCGCTCGAGCTTGGACAGGTTCCAGTCGCCCTCGATCGCGAGCAGCAAGATGGCCGCGAGCATCAGCCAGTGGATGCGCGAGAAGGCGCCGCGCTCGTTGGTGTCGAGGACCAGGCGCGGGAGCAGGTTGTCCCGGGCCATGGTCAGCCACAGGCCGCGGGCGCCGGCGAAGCCCGTGTTGCACGCGCCGATCAGCATCAGCGCCGCGTTGGCGACGATGACCACCTTCCACACCCGCGCGAGCGCGATGGAGCCCGTGACCCGCAGCACGCCCTCGTGGCCGAGCACCGCCAGCAGGTAGCTCGAGCTCCCGGCCAGCTGGTGGGGCTCGAGGACCAGGAACAAGAGCACGCTGAGCGAGCCGCCGATGACCAGCAGCAGGCTCAGCATCCACTTGTAGATCCGGCCGATGTCGCGGCGCGGGTTCTCGAGCTCCTCGGGGATGTTCATCACCGACTCGACCCCCGAGGCCCCGAGGATCGACACCCCCGCGCCGGCGAGGATCAGCGGCGCCCCGAGGCTGGCGAAGCCCGGCAGCGACTCGATGATGCCGTGGTGTTCGTGGGTGTCGTCGCTGACCGGATCGGGCACGGGCAGGCCGTCGGGCCCGGCCTGGCCGCCCCCGAGCTCCACGGGCAGCTGGGCGTAGAGGGCCCGGAGCGCGTCGAGGTCGGCCTCGCCCGAGCCCATCAGCGCCCCGCCGTCCAGGAAGCGGGTCCAGTCCACGCCCGAGAAGAACAGCGAGACCACGCAGATCACGATGGTCACGGCCATCACGCCGAGGTTGATCAAGAAGATGGTCTTGCTGACCTGCACGCTCTCCTTGAGGCCTTCGTTGTTGAGCATGAAGAGCATGACCAGGGGCGGGAACATGATCACCGCGCCCGGCGTCATCACGGCGCTGAGCATGACCGAGGCCGCCGCCGTCGCCAGGACCGTGAACACCACCCGGCGCCACTGGTGCGGCATGACCCACACGCCAAAGCCGATCGAGGGGATCATCGACAGCCCGATCGCGGCGAGGGTCGCCGGGCCGCGCATGCCCGCGACCAGGGAGTAGACGTAGTCCGAGTAGGCGAGCAGCGAGACGATGGCCGTGGCCACGTAGGAGAAGCTGATCACGATGCCGACCATGGCCGCGGCCATGATCGCCAGCTTGCCCAGGTGGCCCAGGGCGTAGCGGGTCATCACGTAGGTCCCGCCGTTGCTCAGGGTCAACAGCACGGCCTCGACGTAGAGCGGCGCGAGCAGGAAGAGCAGCGCGTAGAGGCCGATCTGAAACACCGGCGTCGCGTAGCCGACGCCCGCGGCGATCAGCGCCCCGGAGCTGTAGTAGGGCGAGGTCAGCGGGTCCGGACCGACGAGGAACAGGCCCTCTTTCCAGCTCAGCCGCTGCGTGTGCTCGTTGCCCCCCGCGCTCATTTGGGCGCTGTATGCCCGAGGCCCCAAAAAGCCGCAAGGCCTGCCCCCAGGTTGCGCGCGCGGGGGACGGGACCGGGTTTAGCCGCGTCCTGGGCGAGCGGAGGCAACGGCGCGCCGACTCAACACTCGCACTCGTCTTCGCCCGCTTCGTCCTGGAGGAAGTAGGACATCGAGTAGCCGAAGCTCGCGTCGGGCGTGGGCGAGAACACCCGGATCAAGACGTCGCCCGCGAACGCGACCCCGACCCCGGTCAGCTTGACCCGGCCGTGGGTGGAGCTGCTCGATCCGAGCAGCTCCAGGGTATCGGCGTCGTAGGCCTCGACGGTGATCGTGTTCTCCGGGGCGTCGGGGAGGTCCTGGTTGCCGCAGGGCATCCCGCACCAGCTCGAGTCCTCGTGAAGCAGGTTGAAGCTGAAGATGTAGGGCGAGTTGGGCTCGAGGCCAAAGTCGATCTCGCTCCCGGCGTAGCGGTACCAGTCGTCCTCTCCCGGACACAAGAAGCCGCCCTCGAGGTGCGCGACGGCCGTGCTGAAAGAGATGTTCGTCCACGGAATGGTCGGCGCGTCCTCGGGCACGGCGTTGGGCTCGTAGGCGTCGTTGTCGGCGCAGTCCGAGCCCGTGTCGGTCTCGGAGCTCGACTCCTCAGTCCCCGTCTCCTCCGTGCTCGACTCTTCCGAGCTCGACTCTTCCGAGCTCGACTCCTCCGTCCCCGTCTCCTCCGAGCTCGACTCCTCCGTCCCCGTTTCTTCAGCGCTCGACTCTTCCGAGCTGCTCGTGTCCTCCGAGCTGCTCTCCTCCGTACTCGACTCTTCCGAGCTGCTCGACTCTTCCGAGCTGCTCGACTCTTCCGAGCTGCTCGTGTCCGTGTCGACGTCCGCGGCCGCGGTCGACTCGCTGTCGCCACCGTTTTCGTCCGCGGAGGCCTGCCCATCCTCGCCGTCACCATCGCAGCCGAGCGCGAGGATCAAAGGCAGTGCAGCAACCAGACAACCGAAGCGGACGCGACCCATGTCAACGGTCTAGCAGAGCGAGCGCGTGGCATCCGCAGCCATCTGCACGGCGCCCTGCCCTCCCAGACTTCCAGCCAAGCCAGCTGGTCGGGACCTAGCCCTTGGACTTGCGCTTCATCTTGATGCCCAGGAACAGGATGCCAGCACCCAAGGCGAGCAGACCGATCGCCAACAGCGGGCGATAGAAGATCCAGCCGACCGCGATGGTCGCCAGGGTCAGCGGCAGGGACACGGCGAAGCTGATCAGGAAGGCCCCGCCCTCGATGAAGCTGCCGATGAAGGGCACGACGTCGGCGACCACCACCAGCGGGCGCAGCGTCATCATCATGCCGATGAACATCATCCCAAAGCCGACGACCCGGATGATCCAGGTCATCATGGTGTTCTCGTCGTTCATCTGGGCGAACATCTCGTCGGCGCTGTGGTTGCCGACCTCGAGGCGCGGCTCGAGCTCGCGGTCATCGGGGGTCGTCCACGAGCCGAAGGTCTCGCCCGCTTGGCCCGCGACGATCGAGACCTGGGTCGGCGAGGCGACGGTCTCGAGCTTGATGCGCACGTCCCCGACCTCGGGCATCGCCGGGTCGACGCCGAAGTAGATGTAGTCCCCGGACACCGAGGCGCTGCGATCCCCGAGGGTCACCGAGGCGATCGCCTCGGTGTCCGGGGCGAGCACGGTGAAGTCGTCGATCTGCGAGACGAGCTCCGGCGAGAGGCTGCGCGCGCCGAGGGTCACGGTCTGCGCGTCGAGGGTCTCGCCCTCGGCGGGCATGGGCGGGTTGTCGTGGCCGAGCTCGGCGAACTCCGTCGAGTCCTCGTAGGACGCGGACCAGTCCGTCGAGTAGGTGTAGGTCGTGACCGTCTCGGTCCCGCCGCCGAGCTTCTTGCGCTTGGTCGACTCGGAGGTCTCGATCCACTGGTACATCTCGACGCTGCGCCGGAGCCGGAGGGCCGCCGCGCTCTGGCCGATGACCGAGTCCGTCAGGTTGTCCGAGGTCGCGGCCTCGCCGACGCAGTGGACGAGCTCGCCGTCTTGACCCCCGTCGACGCTGTCGACGGACACCGTCGCGACCGCCGAGGAGCCCGCCTCGAGGTCCGCCGCGCGCTTGACCGCCCGGCCCTCGCCCCAAAACAGCACGGGGAAGGCGACCAGGAACAGCACGACGCCGATGAGCACGCTGCCGATGGATGAGATCAAACGACTGAACCCGGACTCGTGCTCGACTTCGGTGACGGCCATGGCGATCACCTACCACGAAGGGCTCTGGCGCGGGTGGGGTCCACGGCGTGCGCGTGCTCGCCAGGCGCGAGGGTTTGGGGCCTTTGGCCTCGCAAAACGACTTTTGGGTCGACCCGCAGCTCTGCCCTGAGCGCGCTCTTGCGACTCTCGGTCTCGTTCGCCGGCCTGGACGACGCCACGCCCTCCCTGCCCACGTCCACGACTGCTCGCGACCTCGACCCAAAAGTCGGCTCGCATAAAACCTGACTCTGAAATGAAATTTTTCTTTCGCGGACTTAATCCGTTCGTCTCGACGCGGGCACAACTCGAGTGAACCGGGTCGACGCGCTCGCCTCCGAGCCCGCCTCGACCGGTGATTGAGAGGCTGAATCATGTGTCGTTGCCGAGCGCATCTGCATCCCCACTCCTCGCCGCTGCGCGCCCAGCAGCTGCGCCCCTTCGTCCACGAGTCCCTGCGCCACCACGACGACGCGAGCTTGCAAGCGCTGCTCGAGCGCGAGCTCGGGGTCGACGGCTTGGCCCAGGTGCATCACGGGGCCGAGGGCCTGCTCGGGGACATCGGCGGCTTCCTGCAGCGCAACGGCGCGAGCATGGCCAGCGGGGCGCTCACCGGCGCGACGGCGGGCTCGGCCTTCGGGCCCATCGGGACGGGGATCGGCGCGGCCGCGGGGGCCCTGCTCGGCGCGGCCGGTCAGCCCAAGGCGACGACGACCCCAATACCCGCGACGACGCCCACGACCGCGGCTCCCCCCGCGACCGCGCCTGGTCAACCCAGCGCGTCCGTGGCCCTGCTCCAGCTGCTCCAGCGGCCCGAGCTCGCCCAGGCCCTGCTGGCCCTGGCCATGGGTCGCGCCGGCGCCACGCAGACGCCGGGCGCTCCGGGCCAGGCTCCGGTCTCGCCGGTGGCCGTGGCCACGACCCTCGCCCAGCTCGCGGCCAAGGCCGTCGAAGAGCACCACGGCGGCCACCACCACCACCACGCCGACGACTACGACGACTACGCCGACGTCGAAGACGACGAGCTGTGGGAGGTGTGGACGTGAACGCCGAGGCCCTGCTGCGCCAGCTCGCCCACGCCCAAGGGAGCGAGTCGACCGAGGCGACCGAGGCCGGCGAAGACCCCCGCGTGCCCCTGCTCCGCGCCCTGCTCGAGCAGCAAGCTCAGCCCGACGAGGCCGAGCGCGCCGACCGACGCGAGCGCCTGCGCCAGTCCATCGCCCGGCTCCGCGCCGAGCACCGAGCCCTGTCGGAGACCAACGCCCTGCTCGCCGAGGCCCTCGGCGCCTGCGACCGCTGCTGGGGCAGCGACCCCGAGTGCGAGGGCTGCGAGGGCCACGGGCAGGCGGGGCACTTCGAGCCCGACCGCGCCCTGTTCAACGAGCTCGTCGGGCCCGCGCTCCGGCGCCTCGCCCGAGCCCGAACCCGACGCGGCGCCCCGCCGCCGACCACGACTTCCTGCCACCAAGACGATTCCAACCACCTGCAATGACCAAGGACCAACGAGGACACACCATGACCGACATCGAACGATACGAAGACGAGGCGCTGGACATGCTCGAGCACGCGGGCGATGACCAGCTGGACGAGCTGGACGACCTGCTCGAGAGCTACGACGGCGAGGACTACGAGGACGCCGAGCGCCGACGCCGACGCCGTCGCGGCCGCTCCAGCCGGCGCAGCTACGGCGGCAGCGCCCGCCGCCCCCGGGGCTACGCCACCCGCGGTGAGCTCGGGCGCGTGGCCAAGGTCAACGCCCGCCAGAGCAAGGAGATCGCCGCCCTGCGCCGGGAATTCGAGTCCCAGCGCCAGACCCAGCTGCTCATGACCCTGCTCGGCGGCGGCAAGCGGACCGTCAAGGTCGAGTCGAGCAAGCTCGGCGATCTGGTCAACACCGAGCTGGTCCTGTCCGACGCCGGCGACCCCCTGACCACCCTGCTGCCCATGCTCATGAGCGGCGGCTCCCTCGGGGGCTCGTCGAGCGGCGCCAAGGCCAACGACCTGACCCCCCTGCTGCTCATGATGAGCCTCGGAGGTGCGAAGTGAAGCTCGACACCAACACCCTCATGGGCGTGATGCTCGGCAAGCAGCGCGGGCTCTCGACCCGCGACGCCCTCCTCGACGCGGCCATGAGCCAGGCCCTGATCGGCAACTCGGGCAACCCGGCCATGGCCTGGATCGTCCAGGAGCAGCTCAACGCCCGGCGCGTCGCCGAGGCGGCCCCGCCCGCGCCCGTCCCCGGAAGCGCCGCCGCGCCCAGCTTCGTCGGCATGAGCCTCGACGAGGCCAGCGCCCTCGCGGCTCAGCGCGGGGTCTCCCTCGCGGTCGCCTTCGTCGCCGACGAGCTCGCGCCGACCATCGAGAGCCAACACCCCGCCGCGGGTGAGGCCGTCGCGGCTGGGGGCTACGTGGTCGTGAAGATGGCCACGGCGGACAACCCGGATGACCCGGCCGATCCGGCCGACCCCATCCCGGTGTTCCAAAACAGCTGAGCGCGACTGAGGCCAGACGGGTGAGGCGAGCGAGGGCGAGGCGATGACCACGGCGACGAGGACGGAGATGGATCCGGGGTTGTGGGAGCTCGCCGAAGGTGTGGGGGCACCGGAAGTCGCCGCCCTCGCCCGCCTCGCCCCAGGGCTGCCCGCGCCCCCGGCCATGCGCGTCGTGGCGCGCATCGGCGACATCGCCAGCGTCCGCCTGCCCCGGGCGCGCATCGCCGAGCTCCGCCGCGCGCCGGGGGTGCTCAGCCTCAAGGCTCCCCGCCCGATCGCCAGCCACGAGCGCGGGAAGATCGAGCGGCGGGGGCCCCTCGCCCGCCAGTCCACGCCGCGGGTGCGCTCGCTGGTGGGCGCGTCCGAGGCTCGAGACGAGCGCGGTGCCGGCTGCGTCGTCGCCGTGCTCGACTGGGGCCTCGACCTGCTCCACCCCAATTTTCGACGCCCCGACGGGGGCACGCGGCTGCTCGCGCTGTGGGACCAACGCGCCCCCCGACGCGCGGCCGCTCCGACCTCTCCCAACCCCTACGGCCGCGGTCGGGTGTTCGATCGCCGGACCCTCGACGCCGCCCTGCAGACCGCCGACCCCTTCGCCGCCCTCGACCTCGACCCCCGCCGCGTCGCGCCCCGGGGCGGGAGCCACGGCACCCACGTGCTCGACATCGCCGCCGGCCGACCCGTCGTGGGACCCGGCGGGGTCGCCCCAGGGGCCGAGCTCGTGTTCGTGGAGATGGGGCCCTCGAACACCGCCGGCGTGTACAACTTTGGCGACGAGCTCGCGGTCTTCGAGGCGGTCCACTTCGCCATCGCGGCCGCCGGCTCGCGCCCGCTGGTCATCAACATGAGCATGGGCCGCCAGGCCGGGCCCCACGACGCGCGCACCCTGGTCGAGATGGCCCTCGACGCCGCCGTGCGCAGCCGCCCGGGCCTGGTCATCGTCAACAGCGCGGGCAACTACGCCGACGCCGCGGCGCACGGCTCCGGGCGCTTCGAGCCCGGCGAACTCGGGGCGCGGCGCGAGCTGACCTGGACCCTGCGCCCGGGCGACGCGACCGGCGACGAGCTCGAGCTGTGGTACCCGGGCGCCGACCGCCTGCGCGTCCAGCTCGTCGACCCCCACGGCCACGTCCACGGGCCGTGGCGCCTGGGTGAGCGCGGGGCCATCGTCGATCCCCGCCGCCATGGTCTCGCTCGGACCGTATGGGGCCGCGCCTACCACCGCGCCGACGACCCCAACAACGGCGACCACCTGTTCAACCTCTTCCTCGATCCCCAGGCCCCGGCGGGCCCGTGGACCCTCGAGCTCGAGGCCGAGCACATCGTCGACGGCCGCTACCACGCATGGATCGAGCGCGACGCCGGCGGGGCCGAGCAGCAGTCTCGCTTCGTCCCCGAGGACGTCGATCGCCGCGGCACCACGGGGACCATCGCCAACGGCCACGCGACCCTCGCCGTCGGCGCCTGGGACCCCAAGACGGGGGCACCCGCGACCTTCTCGAGCGGCGGACCCACCCGAGACGGCCGGCAAAAACCCGAGCTCCTCGCCCCCGGCGTCGACCAGCTGGCCGCGGCGAGCTTCACCGGCGGCGCCGCGCCCCGGCTGACTCGCAAGTCCGGCACGAGCATGGCCGCCCCCCACGTCGCGGGCACCGTCGCCCTGCTCCTCGCCCGCGCCCCCCACCTCGACGTCGAGACCGTCCGCGCGCTCTTGCGCCGCTCGGCCCGGCCCGTCCCTGGCCCCCGCGCCTTCGTCGGCTGGGGCCTCGTCGACCCGGCCGCGGCCCTCGACGCCCTCGACGACCTCCTTCAACCCAACGACCGTGCCCAAGCTCAGGAGTCGACCATGAACCTCCCCTTGCCGCCCTCCACCCTGGCCCACGGCCGCGCCCAATCGACGGCCGCGGCCGAGCGCCGCCTGCTCGCCGCCGCCCTGGCCGAGGGCAAGCGCGACCCGAGCGCGCTCAGCTCGCTGATCTTCCACCATCGCCACCCCGAGCGTCAGGGCGCGCGCATCAAAAAAGGCGAGCGCGCATTGATCAAAGAGTGGCTGGCGATCCGCGAGGAGCTGGTCTGGCCGACCGTCGCCGCGCGCTTGCCCTACTCGCCCACGCGCGTCGACCCGGCGCAGCTCGCCGCCCAGCCGTCCCCGGTGCGCGCGGCCAAAAAACCGACCAAGCGCTGCGTGGACGAGTCCGACGACGAGTGCCCGGCGCTGCCCGACATGATCGCCGTGCGCGGCGTCCAAGGCGTCCCCTTCGAGTACGTGTGGCACATCGAGGCCGAGTCGACCCCGCGCCTGGACCCCGGCACCGGGCTGCGCTTTTACACCGCCCACCAGGCGCTCCGGCGCCAGCGCTTCGTGCCCCCCACCCACGAGGCCGTGCGCGCCTTCGTCCGCAACATGCGGCGCTTTGGCATGCCCATCGACGCGATCCTCACCGGCGGCTCCTACGTGTGCCGGTGCATCGGCGGGACCAGCCGGATGAGCGAGCACGCCCGCGGCGAGGCCTTCGACCTGGTCGGGGTGCGCTGGGGCCAGGGCGCGCCCGCGGGGCGCCTGCGCGAGACCATCGTCCGCGACCCCAACCTGTCCGACGCCAACGAGCGCCGGCTGCTCGTGCGCATCAACGCCTGCCTGCGCCTGTCCTTCGACCGGGTCATCGACTACTCGCGCAGCGACCACCGCGACCACTTCCACGGCGACATGAACCGCGGCCGCGGGCGGACCCACGACTCGACCACCTTCCGCTTCGTCCAGGAGGTCCTCGGCCTGCGCCAGACCGGCAAGCACGACCGGCCCACCAACGAGGCCCTGGCCCGCTTCGCCGGCGTCGAGGGCAGCGCCCTGCGGGGCGACGGGGAGCGCCTCGACGCGGCCCTCGAGGCCCTGTTCAGCCACGTCGCGAGTGGCGGCGTGCTCGGCCAGGCCGCGCTGAGCGTGGGCCAGACCATGCTCCAGCTGGCCTCACCCGCGCCCCTCCCCTTCCTGCCCTTCGTCCCGGGTATCGGGAGCACGGGGAGCGCCGAGGCCCGCGCGTCCTCGGGCCTCGACGCCGAGTCGGCGCAGTGGGCCCAGCTGATCCTCGCCCGCGCCGACGGGGCGGGCATCGTCGCCGACGGGCGCTTTGGCGAGCGCTCCCGCGAGGCCCTGCGCCGCTTCCAGGCCCGCGCCGGCCTCGAGGACCACGGCCGCGTCGACGCCCCGACTCGGACCGCCCTGGTCCAGGCCGGCCTCGGCTACCTCGCGCCAGGCACCGAGTTCGCGCCCACGGGCACCCTCGACGCGCGCACCCGCGACGCCCTGCTCCGCTTCCAGGCCGACGAGGGCCTCGACACCAGCGCCCGCTTCGACGCGGCCACCCGCGCCAAGATGCTCGAGGGCCTGCGCGAGGACTGGCCGTGGCTCGCGGCCCAGGACCGGCGGCTCCCGGGGCTCCCCGAGCTCGACGGCCCCCGCGTCCCCGCTGGCTTTCGGACCGACAGCAAGTCCCGCGGCCTCGTCCGGCGCAGCGCCCATCGCTTCGACCGCACGGTCCTGGCCATGCGCCGCGCCGGGCTGACGACCATCACCGACGCCGAGATCGACACCCTCCAGCGCGTCGCCAACATCGAGACCAGCGGGCGCATGCAGACCCTCAACACCTGGGACAACGCCGTGGTCAGCATCGGCTTCATGCAGTGGACCCTGCGCCACGGCAAGATCCAGGAGTGGATCCGCCTGGCCCCGACCGCCTTCGCCCGCCACGGCATCGAGCTCGACCCGGCCCTGCGCTACCGCTGGAAGGTCGAGGCCATCCGCGGCGCGCCGGACCCCGAGGTGCTGCGCTGGGGCGGCTGGGGCGAGCGCTTTTACCTCGCCGGGCTCGAGCGCGGGGCCGTCATCGCCGAGCTCGCCCTGGCCCGCGAGGTCCTGGGCAGGCAGCTCAAAGGTCTCGCCTACCGCCTGCGCGAGCGCGGCGTCGCGGCCTCGGAGACCGCCCGCTTCCGCAACCACTACGACGCATCAGCGGTGATCCGCGGCATGTTCCAGGCCAGCTACAACAACCGGCCGGGCAGCGCGACCGCGGCCGTCGCCCACGCCCTGCGCCGGTCCAGCGCCAGCGACGACGCGGCCGCCTTCCAGGCGCACCTCGCCGCCGGCATCCAGGCCTCGTTCAAGGACTCGAGCGGGACGAACCTGACCACCAAGACCCTCCACGGGGCTCGGCTCTAACCCTCTGTCTATTTTAGCCGTCGTGGACGACGCCACGCCCTCCCTGCCCCACGTCCACGACTCACAGCTGCCCGCGCGAGTGGGCGATGAGCAGCAAGCGCGCGGCCAGGTCGACCCCGCCGGCGTTCGAGTGGGCCACCGCCTCTTGCTTGGCCTTGCCGACCTTCGAGCGCGAGGCCCCGACGAAGCCGGGCTTGCGCCGGGACTCGACCAGCCGCCGGTCGTAAAAGGCGTGGGGCGCGAAGGCGCGCAGGCGCTCGACGAGGGTCGTGAAGCTCGTCAGGCTCGAGTGGCTCTTGGCCTCCCCCAGGCCCGCGTAGCGCAGCCCGTGCTGGGTCAGGAGCACCGGCGCGGCCTTGGCCGCCTTGGACTGAAGCACGAGGTAGAGCTGCTCGCCCCACTCCGACTCGGTGCTCGTCGAGGTCTGCGTCTGCTTCTTGCGCATGACCATCCCGCCCGTGGCCACGGCCCGCGCCGCGCTGAACTTCTTGCTCGTGGTCTCCCGCGTCGTCCGGGTCTCGGTCAGCGCCATGGCGTGGATCAGCGCGTAGACCTGCTCGGGGCGGACCGAGAGCGCGCGCCCGGCCCCGCGCAGCTCGAGGGTGCCCGCGGCCTCGTCGAAGGCGAACTCCCGCGGCGTGAACATCTCGCTGGCGCTCGGCACCGTGCTCAGCGCGCAGCCGACCGCCCCGTGGCCCCACCCGCGCAGCTTGGCCATCAGCTCTGAGGCCGGCCCCTGCTCGGGCATGCGCGCGACGATCACCGGCAGCGGGCCGTTGAGGCGCATGCGCAGATCGTAGGGAAACAGCCCGAGCATCGCGGCGAGCTCGGGGAGCTGCGCTTGGAGCCCCGGTCCCCAGCGCGTCACGGCCACGACGTACACAGCGCGAGCCTAGCAAAGCCGGGCCCGCGCTGGGACGCGTTCAGCCTGTGGAGCCTCAGGGCATGGGCATGCCCTCGGGCAAGGCCATGCCCTCCGGCATCGCCGGCATGCCCTCTGGAGCGCCGGCCCCAGCGGGGGCGTCCGGAGCGTCGCGCCAGAAGTCGTCCGCGGCCTTGTGCAGCTGGGTGAAGCTGGCGTCGGCGATCACGTAGTACCACTGGTTGAAGCGCTTCGCGAGCATCTCGGCCCGCGCCTTGCCCCGCGGCGGCGCCAGGGGATCGGGCGCGTCGGCGGCCCCCGGGTCCCGGGTCGGGTCGTAGCCCACGGCCACGAACATGTAGCGGTTGGCCCGGGCGTTCTCGCCTTCGGCGACCTCGGCCTGCTCCTCGCCCTCGCCGCCCGCGGTCAGGGTCTCGCCCGTCGCGTAGGTAATCTCGCCGAAGTAGAGGGTGTAGACGACGCCGTCGTTGGCGAACAGGCGGACCTCGCCCTCGTTGCCGAACAGGCGCTGGTTGGGGGGCTCGCCGCCCACGAAGAAGCCCTTGCCGAGCAGGTCGAGGGCCGACAGGCGCTCGGGCTGGGGCCGCACGCCGACGATCTTCAGGCGGTCGGCGCTGCCGACGATCTGCTTGACCTTGCTGGGGTTGAGCTCCTTGCCCGCGGGGGCCGAGGGCGGGGGCGGCAGGGGAACCTCGCCGGTGTAGGTCGCCCGGTCGATGGGCTTGCCCTCGGCGTCGACGATGGCCGGCTCGCTGAGCGTCCACTCCGGGGCGCCGGCGGGCATGGGCTCGCCCTCGGGGCCGAAGGCCGTGGGCGCCTTGAGCTCGAAGTAGAGCGGGTTGTCGCCCTCGACCACGCCGCTCTCCTCGTCGACGGTGTAGCTGTTGCTGAGCAGCGCGACGATGTTGTCCTGCTCGATCTTGAGCAGGTCGTCCTCGATCCAGTCGGTGAACGAGGTCGAGATCTCGGGCTTGAGCTCGACGGCGTAGACCCGATCCTTGCCGGGGTAGCGCACGTACTTGTAGCCCTGCTTGTCGGGCACGTCCTTGCCGATGATCAGGTCGACGAGGGTGGTCCCGGCGGCGTCGCGGATGGTCACCCGCTGGCCCCGGGCCCCCTCGGCGTCGACGTCGGCGTCGCCCTCGGGGTCGACCACGCCGAACTCGGCGTGCTCTTTGGCGTCGTCGCTGCGGACCTGGTCCTTCTTGGCGCCCAGGAAGGACGCGGCGGCCTTGCCCATGCGCTCGGTGCCGTCGGCGGGGTAGTTGTTGTGGCTGGGGATGACCCACACGCCCTCGTCGAGCTTGACGGAGAAGCTCGTCAGCCGGGCCTCCTTCTCGTCGTACTCCTTGACCTCGAGGAAGGCCGCGGCGGTCGGGTCTTCGAACTCGGGGAACAGCTGCTCGCCGGTGTCTTCGAAGGTCGGCGGCGCCATGGTCTTGGGCCGCATCGAGAGGGCGCCGACCGCCGAGAGGGCGGCGACGACAACCATGATTCCGGTCGTACGGTTCATGTCCATGTCTGGCTCCTTGTCGGGGGTCCTCAGGCGTCCTTGCGCTTGCGGCTCTCGGGGATGGTCGAGCTCTCCCGCCTACGCTTGCGCAGGAAGAGCAGCAGGCCCATGAACAGGGCCGGGACCGGCGGCCACAAGATGGCGGCCACGCGGATGCGGTCGCGGACTTCGTCCACGGCCCGGGCGTGCTCGGCCTCGACGCGGTCGATCTCCTGGGACTTGTCCCGCTCGATCTGCTCCGTCTTTGCCTGCAGCTTGCGGTTCTCGGCCTCTTGGGCCGAGCGGATCATGATCTGCTTGGTGGTCTCGTCGAGGTCGGCGCGCTGGCTGATGGCCGCGACGGACTCGTCGAGGCTGGCCTGGGCCACCTCGATCTGCGCCTTCGCGGCGTCGTTGGCCGCGGTCAGCTTGTCCTGGCGCTCCTCGTTGGCCTTCTTGGTCATGTCATCGACCTTGCTCAGCCGGCGGAACACCGGCTGGCGCTTGCGCAGCTCGATGAAGCGATCGTCGCCGAGCAGGCTGTCGATGGTGTTGAGCAAGAAGGTGACGTTGTCGAAGCGCATGTCGATGAGGCCGTCGCCGTCGAGGTCACCGCCGCGCTCGTGGAACTGGAAGAAGCTGTCCGCGAACATGTCGAGGTCCGCGAGCACGATGGCGTTGATGTTGGCGTTGGAGCCGGTGTCGCCACCGCCCCCGCCGCCGCTGATCCGCGCCCCGACGACCAGTTCCTTGACCCCGTCCTGGGCCGCCATGCGCGTGGGCGTGGGCGGCACGCCGCGGAACTGCAGGCCGAACAGGAAGTTGCTGTCGTCGACGAACTGCTCGAAGGGGTCCCAGCCGCCCTTTTCGCCCGTGACCAGGATGGGCTCGAACGTGGTCGAGACCGCGGGGAAGGGCCGCAGCTCGCCGCCGAACAGGGTGATGATCTGGGCCAGGCCGTCGACGCTCTCGTCGCCGCCGGTGAAGGTGTTCTTCCCGTCGCGCTCGCCGAACACCACGATGCTGCGCGGCGCGTCGGCCAGCTGGGCCTCGGGGTTCTCGAGGTCGAAGGACACGTGCTCGGCCGGCCAGTCGACGCCGATGGTCGCCAGCAGGGCGCGGTAGTTGCCCTTCTCCTCCGGGGGCTGGCCGCCGCCCATCATGCCCTGGGAGGGCGGCGGCAGCATGGGCTGGCTCGGGGCCAGCTTGGGGTTGAAAAAGGGCAGCGGGTCCGCGACCAGCAGCGCCGGGCGCCCGGCGAGCAGGTAGGACTGGACCGCGTCGACGCTGGCCTGGTTGAGGCTCGAGACCTGGGGGACGAAGAGCACGTCGACGTCCTCGGGGATGGCCGAGCCCGGGTTGAGGCTGCGGACCTCGTACTGCTTCTCGAGCTCGTCGACCACGCGCCAGCGGGGGATCCGGCGGCGCGACTGCAGGTCGAAGTCGCCCATGATCTTGGTGTCGTCGCGGATGATGCCGACGACCTTCTTCTCGGGCTGGGTGACGACCTCGAGGGCGCGGACGATCTCGTACTCGACGGACAGGCCGCGGTCGAAGAAGGGCACGACCTCCTCGCGCGGACCCGAGGTGAAGGCCACCCCGAGGAACACCGGCAGGGTGTCGACGCGGTCGCCCTCGGTGCTGACCAGGGGCCGCGGCGCGATGCCGTAGTTCTCGATGGCCTCCTGGGCGTCCTCGGAGAAGGTCTCGGGCTCGACGATGCGCACCGACAGGCCGGGCCCGCCGCTGGCCTCCATCTCGCGCAGGATGTTCAGCAGCCGGCTGCGCACGGGCACGTAGGGCCGCGGGACCTCCTTGGACACGTAGGCGGTGACGACCACCGGCGGGATCTCGACGGCCTCGCCGCCGTCTTCGGTGCTGGGCACCGTGGTCCCGATCGAGCGGATCAGCTTGCGCGTCCCGCTGGTGATCTGGCTGAGCCCCTCGGCCGTGAGGTCCGCGCGCGCGTTGCTGCGCTGGGCCATGTAGGTGAGCGAGCCGACCGTCGCCGCGAGGGCGAACAGACGAATCAGGTGATGGTGACGGGGCTGCATGATTACCAGTGCCTCCGGCCGAGCATGAACACGCACAGGTAGAGGACCACCGCGGCGATCCCGATAAAGAACACGACGTCGCCCAGGCGGACGACGCCCTCACCGAAGCCGTAGAAGTGCTGGTCGACGCCGAGCTTGCCGAAGGCCTCCTCGAAGCCCTTCCAGGCGCCGCCGAGCCAGACCAACACGCCGACCACGGCGCCGATGAGGCCGAGCAGGCCGGCGCCCTCGGTGTTGCCCTGGACCGCGGTCCACAGCAAGGAGATGAGCCCCGCGAACACCGCGCAGCCGACGATGCCGCTGGCCCACGGCTCCGTGCCCGCGAACACCATCCCGGCGCAGCCGAGGGCGCCGAGGATGAAGGCCACGGTCGCGTTGCCGGCGAACATCGAGGCGAGCAGGCCGATGGCCACGAAGGTCGCGCCGATCAGCCAGTAGCCCAGGTAGGTCGAGAGCATCAGCCCCAGGTCCGGCTGGCCCAGCCAGCGCAGCACGAGCACGTGCGCGACGCTAAAGCCCAGGCCCACGGTGAACACGCCCAGCGCCCCGAAGTACTTGCCGAGCACCACCTCGGTGTCGCGCACCGGCATGGTCAGCAGCAGCTCGTCGGTGCCCAGGCGCCGCTCCTGCGCCCACACGCCCATGGTCACGGCCGGGACGAAGAGCATCAAGATGGCCGGCATGACCTTGTTGAGCAGGGCCAGGTCGGCGAGGTTGCGGGCGAAGAAGCCCTCTTGGAGGAAGGCCCCGGCGCCGGTCGCCGCGATGAACAGGGTCAGGAATACGTAGCCCGCGGGGTTGCCGAGGTAGCTGCTCAGCTCGCGCCGGGCGATGGCCTTGACGACGTTGAAGTCCATCAGTTCGCCTCGCTTTCGTGTTCGTCTTCGTCCTCGTCCTCTTCATCGTCGAGGGGCGCGCCGGCGAGGGCGTAAAAGCGCCGCTCGATGTCGCCGTCGCCGTCTTCGTCGAGCTCCTCGAAGGAGCCCTCGAACACCAGCCGGCCCTCGTGGATCATGATGACCGAGTCGGCCACGGCCTCGACCTCTTGGAGGATGTGGGTGGACAGCAGGATGGTCTTTTGCTCGCCGAGCTCGCGGATGAGCTTGCGGACCTCGCGGATCTGCAGGGGATCCAGGCCCGAGGTCGGCTCGTCGAGGATCAGCACGTCGGGGTCCGAGAGCAGGGCCTGGGCCATGCCGACGCGCTGGCGGTAGCCCTTGGACAGCTTGCCGATGGGCTTGTGGAACACGTCCTGAATCGCGCACTGCGCGACGACCCGGTCGATGGCCTTGTTGACCGAGCCGAGCTGGCGGACCTCGGCGTAGAAGGCCAGCAGCTCCGCCGGGGTCATGTCGAGGTAGAGGGGGCCGTTCTCCGGCAGGTAGCCGAGGCGACGCGCGAGCTCGAGGCGGGCGCCGTGATCTCCGGGGTTCTTGCCCAGGATCTCGATGCTCCCCTTGGTCGGCGCGAGGTATCCGGTCAACATCTTCATCGTCGTCGACTTGCCGGCGCCGTTGGGGCCGAGGAAGGCGGCGACGGTGCCCTTGCGGACCGAAAAGGAGATGTCGTTCACGGCGACGAAGTCTCCGTAGATCTTCGACACTCCGCTGACGCGGATGGTGACCGGAGCGTCCCCAGGTGGTGCTTCTTTCGATGCAGCGTTGGTGCTCATGGGCTCTCTCGTGGGTTCCCTGCGTGCCCCCGCGGTGATGACGGGACACGTGCAGTTGTCGGCGGCGGCCGCGAACTGGTCGGTTCGGGTTCTATTCCAATGATTTCGGCACTTCAAGCGGCGTTTGCGTGTGTGCTCGCTCGCAGCGACGGTCTCCGCCAAAGCCCTGGAGATCGCGCCGCGGGACTGATCAGCCGTGCGGTGCCACAACCGCCGCAATCTCGCTCGTTTTGCGACGCCGTGTTTAGACTCCGCCCATGAGCTTCGCCCGGCTGACCCTGTCCGCCTCTGCAGCCTCCGTCTTGGCGCTCTCCCTCGGTGTCGGCCTGGGAATGGGCCTCCACGCCTGCGGAGGGGCCCCGCCCGACTCCCCGGCGGCCGCCCAGCCGCCCGCGGATCAAAACGCCGCGAACGCCGCGGACCCCAACGCCGGCGCGGCCGAGGCCGGGGCCGCCGAGGGCGAGGAAGAGGAAGAGCTGGTCGTCGAGGACGACGACGAGTCCGACGAGGGCGTCGACACGGAGCTCGAGGTCGACCTCTACGCGCCCCTGACCGACGAGCAAAAGGCGGTGTTCCTCGCCGGCGAGACCGAGGAGTGGATCTCCACGGAGGAGCACTACATCAAGACCAACGAGCGCCGCCACGACGTGTGGTTCCCCTACATCGCCGACAAGGGCGGGGCCTACGTGGGCGTCGCGGCCGACCAAAACTACACGCTGATCGCCGTCGCCAAGTCCGAGTACGTGTTCCTCATGGACCTCGACTGGCGCGTGGCCGAGCTGCACCGCGCCTACGAGGTGCTCATCGAGGCCAGCGAGGATCCCCAGACCCTCCACCAGCGCTGGCACAAGGACAACAAGGACGAGTCCTACGCGCTGATCGAGAACGCGCTGAAGGACGAGCTGTCCCCCGAGCACCTGCGCAAGACCATGATGAGCTGGACCTCGGCGCGGGAGACCGTGTACCGCCACCTCAAGAACGTCATCGCCCGGGACGAGGGCGGGGTCAACACCAGCTGGCTGTCCAACCCCGAGTACTACGCCCACATCCGCGAGCTCTACCTCGCCGACCGGGTGCGCTTTTTGGTCGGCAACCTGACCGGGCCGACGACCGTGCAGACCATCGCCAAGGTCAGCGGGGAGCTGGGCGTGCCCGTCAAGCTGCTCTACCTGAGCAACGCCGAGGAGTACTACAGCTACACCGGGCAATACCGCGAGAACGTCCGCGCCCTGCCCATCGCCGACGACTCCGTGGTCCTGCGCACCATCTACGGCGACAAGTTCGTGCACGCCGACTCGCTGTGGAACTACCAGGTCCAGCCCCTGGCCGACTACCAGGCGCGGCTCGAGGATCGCGCCCTGGGCGGCTCGCGCAACCCGATGATGCGCATCGCCGAGAAGGCCGGCGAGCTGCAGCGCGACGCCGAGGGCGTCAAGGGCCTGAGCCACCTGAACATGGCCATGCTCGACGGCGCCGCCGAGGCGGCCCCGGAAGCGGCCGACCCCGGCTGAGCCCGGGCCGACCCTGCCCGCTCGAACGCCCCCGCGAGACCGCGGGGGCGTTCTCACTGGTTTGCGGCGGGTGTCACCGCCAGCGCCCGGGCCCCGACTCGATCCCGTCCCGATCACGTGCCCCGCCGGCCCTTGACTCCCCCCCGCCCAGAGTCGAGCCTGGGGGCGCCATGGAGCTCGCCGGCAAGATCAAGGTCCTCTTCGACACCCAGAACATCAGCGCCAAGTTCCGCAAGCGCGAGCTGGTCCTGGTCACCGACGAGCGCTACCCGCAGCAGATCCTCGTCGAGTTCACCCAGGACAAGATCAGCCTGCTCGACCGCGTGTCCGAGGGCGACGAGGTCCGCATCCAGATCGACATCCGGGGCCGGGAGTGGAAGAGCCCGCGCGGCGACGTGAAATACTTCGTCAGCATCCAGGGCTGGCGCATCGACCCCCTCGTCGCCGACCAGCCCGAGGGAGGAGGCCCCGACGCTCCCTCGGACTTCGGCGACGTGCCCCTGCCCGACGGCCCCAACGGCTACGGCAGCTCCGAGCCACCGGATGACATCCCCTTTTGAGTCGTCCGAGTTGATCGCTTTGCGACCCCGCGCGTAGATCGGGGGCGATGCCCTCCCCCGACGCTTCGCCCCCGAACTCGGAGCGCTCGCGCACCGGCCTCGCCGTCTTGCTCGCCGCGCTGCTCGGCCTGGCGATCGGCGCGTCCTGGCTGCTCCGCGGGGGCACCGACACCGACGAAGCTGGCGACGCGCAGGCGCGGCCTGAGGGCGGCGAAGGCTCCCGGCGCGGAGATGGCCAGGGCGGACTCGTGGGGCGCGAGGGCCCGGCCCCGAGCGCCCTCGGCAGCGTCCAGGGCACCATCACCGACCTGGACGGCCAGCCCCTCGCCGAGGCCCGGGTGTGCGTGCGGCCCCGCTTCATCCGTCACGTCGCCGGGACCCCGCTGTGCGAACGCAGCGACGCCCAGGGCCGCTACGCCATCGACGGCGTGACCCCGGGCAAGGTCGAGGTGTTTGCGAGCAAGGCCGAGTACCAGCCCCACGAGGGCGAGGCCCGCCTGGCCCCCGGCGGCTCAGCCCGCGTCGACCTCGAGCTGCTCCCGGGCGCCGTGCGGCTGCGCGGCATCGTCCGCGATCTGTCCGGCGGGGTGATCGAGGGAGCCGTGATCGCGGTCGGCGGGGACGGCCTCAGCGGCGATCCCAAGGGCCGCGCGCTGGTCCAGACCGACGCCGAGGGGCGCTTTTTGGCCTGGGTCCGCCGGGGCCGGGTGCACCTCTACGCGGGCGCCGAGGGCTACGCGACCCGCAACCTGTTCAGCTCCGCCCCCGGGCCCACCGTCGAGCTCTACCTCGTGCCCGAGGCCGTGCTCGTCGGCCGGGTCGTCGACGCCGAGACCGGCGCGGGCCTCCCCGACGTGCCGGTGTCCGAGGGCCGCATGAGCGCCGGCATCGACATGAACTACGTGGTCGTCGGCCAGGGCATGACGCGCACCGACGCCGAGGGCTACTTCCGCATCGCGGGCATCGACCCCGGCAGCTACCGGCCCTTCCTGGTCGATCCGCGCTACCTCGGCCGGGCCGAGGACAGCGCCCAGCTGGCCCTCGGCGAGACCAGCGAGACCATCGAGATCCGCGCCCGCCGTGCCGGCCGAGTCCGCGCGCGCATCGTCGACGAGGACGGCGAGCCGACCTGCGCGGGCGAGAGCGTGACCGCCTCGCCGGCCCCCTTCGAGCTCTACAACGCGACCATCGACGACGAGGGCTACGTCGAGCTCGGCGCCCTGCGCCCCGCCGACTACCGCGTCAACGCCCACTGCTGGGGGCGCATGGTCAAGCGCATCGGCCAGTTCAGCGTCCCCGCCGAGGGCGGGCAGGTGCCCGAGCAGACCTGGACCGTGCCCGCCGGCGCGACCATCGAGGGCCTCGTCGTCGACGGCGAGGGCCGGCCCCTGCCCCGGATGCTCGTGCTCGGCAAGCGCCTCGCCGACGAGGACGACGACAGCGGACCCACGGCACGCAGCGTCCGCTCCCAGCCCACCGACGCCGAGGGCCGCTTCGTGATCCGCGGGCTCGAGCGCGGGACCTACGAGCTCGAGCTCGGCGGCAGCGCGGCGCCCCAGCTGCCCGAGCCCGTCGAGGTCGTCGTCGCCAGCGACCGAGTCGGCGACGTGCGCATCGAGGCCCCGGTCGCCGGGACCGTGCGCGGGCGGGTCGTGGGCAGCGACGGCGGCGTGCCCCCCTCGCTGACCGTCACCGCCTACGGCGAGGCCGGGGGCTGGCGAGACACCCACAGCGACGACGAGGGCCGCTTCGAGCTCACCGGCCTCGGCCCCGATCGCTACCGCGTCGCCGCCCTCGACGGGCGCTGGCAGATCGAGGTCGGCGAGGCCACCGTCGCCCTCGACTCGGGCGGCGAGGCGGAGATCGAGATCGAGGTCCGCGCCAGCGCCGGCCGCATCGCCGGGCGGGTCGTCGACGACGGCGGCACGCCCCTGGGCGACGCCTTCATAGCGATCACCCGCCAGTCCGAGGCCCTCGCCGATCAGCTCCCGCCCGCCGGCCGGCTGCGCTACGGCGACAGCCCCGGCCGCCCCGTGCTCACCGACCTCGACGGCCGCTTCACCCTCGAGGGCCTCCCGGACGGGCTCTACACCGTCCAGGCCAAGGTGCCTCAAGGCGGCGAGGCGGCCCGCGTCGACGTGGAGCCTGGCGACACCGAGGTCGAGCTCGTCATCGACTCCCCCGCCGAGCTCGCCGGCACCGTCGCCCTGCGCGGCGCCGCCGAGGCGGGCAGCGTCCGCGACTACGCCGTGATCCTCACCGAGGCCGGCGGCGCCGAGCGGCGCGAGCACTGGCGCGACCGCGGCGACGGGCGCTGGCGCTTCGAGGCCCTGGCCCCGGGCAGCTACACCGTCCAGGTCACCTCGCCCACCGCCGACGGCCAGGCCAGCGTCGAGCTCGCCCCCGGCCAGTCCGTCCTCGATCTCCGCGTCGAGCTCGACGCCCGCGTGCCCGCGCGCGGCCGCATCGTCGACGCCGAGAGCCAGGCCCCCGTGGCCGGGGCCGAGGTCCGCGTCGAGGCCCCGGGCGCCGAGCACTACGGCGTCGGCTTCATCCCCTGGGTCGAGACCGACGCCGAGGGCCGCTTCACCCTGCCGGGCGTGCCCGTGGGGTCGCTGAAGATGAAGGTCATCCCCGCGGGCCGCGTGGACGCCCGGGCGCACGAGGTCTTGCGCGAGGGTCTGGACGTCCCCGCCGACGCGCCCGCCGAGGGTCACGACCTCGGCGACTTCGCGCTCACGCCGGCGGGGTAGTCTGGGGCGGGAGCCCGCCATGGCCGCCACCCACGCCCGACCCGTCCTGGCCCTCGCGCTCGACGATTGAGCCGCGTCTTCGGAGAGCCGCACAGACCTCGCCGGGCGTGGGACACTACGCAGGTGGCGCGGCCTTTCATCGCGGAGACCCTCGGCGCGGCCCTGGCTGTCCTCGGCGGCTGCATCGGCACCAGCGAGCCGCCCCCAGCCCCTGCCGAGCCCACGCCAGCGCCAGAGCCCGAACCCGACCCCAGCCCGAACCCGCCAGAGTCGGAGCCGCCCGCCACCTGGCCCGCCGCGGTCCCGACCCCCGAGGGCTTCACCCTCGAAGGCGAGGCCTCGGGTGCCCTCGACCCGGTGACCTTCATGCTCCACCGCCCCTTCGCCGAGACCTGGGCGTCCTGGCGGCCACGCCTCGAGGAGGCCGGCGTCGCCCTCGAAGCGGTCGACGAAAGCGGAGGCGCGATCACGGCCTCGCTGTGCCTGGATCCGTGCGCCGAGGGGGATCGCCACGCGCTGTGGCTGAGCGCCTACGGCGAACAGGCCACGCGCGGAGCGTTGATTCCGTCCCTCGCCCGCGCCCCCGTCGAGCTCCCCGGAGACTGCACGCCCATCGACACCCGCGCGTTCTCGATCATCGAGCACCGCTCGGGGCACGGCTACAACGACTACTCGGAACGCAGGGTCGACGTGGAGCAGGACTACCGCTGGAGCTTCGGCCCGCGCCCGGAGCTCGACCTCGATCGAGACGGCTTCTTCGATCTCATGGTGCCCACGCGCGCCGACGCGAGCACCTGCCCCACGGAGGTGCAGTGGGATCTGTGGGTCACCCGGGGCGCGTGCGGGCACTTCGTGGGGCACATCCAGGGCGACCCCGCCAACCTCTGGCGACCCCCGCCGGTCCGCATGGTCGGTGGGCTCGTCGCCCTGCCCACCCGCGAGGACCCTCGGGGCCCGCACGAGGGCGCCCTCGACTTCGTCTACGAGTTCGACGGCGCGCGCTACCAGCAAGTCCAGCACGAGGAGAAGGAAGCGCGCTGCGACGTGCACCCGGCGGACTGCGAGCCGATGATCCACTCGCGCTGCCGCGACGAAGCGCCCGCCCCCTGAAGCCGCGCTAGGGCGAGTCCGGACCCGGCGGCGGCGGCGTCCTCGGCCGGTCCCGACCCGAGTAGGGCGCGAGCCCGTCCACCGGCGTCGTCGCGCGCTCGTGAAACAAGATGGAGCCGGCGCAGACCAGGTTCTTCGGCCGGCCGCGCGCAGGACAGCTGCGGTCGAGGATGCGGGTGTAGAGCGCGGGCGCGCGGGGATCGTCGAACAGGTCGAGGACCCGCGCGTAGAGATACAAGCGCCAGGGATCGTCGATGCGCTCGAGGGCCTCCGGAGTCAGCGAAGGCGCGCGAATCTCGAGGCTCACCGGTCGCGTCGGCGCGTCCCGGGGCGGGTGCAGCTCGACGCGCTGGCCCACGGCCGCGGCATAGATTCGTGGTGGATGCGGCGCCCGACGTGCCAGCGCCGGGACCACGGCCCAGGGCACGCCGGGCACGGAGTCGATGGTCTCCCCGGTCATCAGCCCCGGCGCCCAGCCCTGCTCGCCGAGGCTCGGCACGCCGCGGGGGTGCTCGTCCTCCAGGGCAAAGGGCTCCAGGTTCGCCCACGCGTCGACGTAGACGCCCCGCCCCAGCTCGGGCCCGGTCACGTGCACGACCTCGTGGCCGACCTCGATGCCGACGAGCTCGACCGCGTAGCCGAGCTCCCGCTCTTCGACGGCGGCCTCGAGCACCAGCAGGGCGAGGTGGTTTTGGCCGTCGCAGTTGGTCGCCCCCCGAACCAGGCGCGCGAACACGCCCTGGGCAAAGCTCGGGTCGCCGCGGTAGGCGTCGAGGCGCCCGCCCATCTGCTCGCCAAAGGCGTCGAGGGAGACCTCGAGCTGGTTGAGGCTCTCGAGGCGCACGGCGAGGGTCGCCGCCTGAGCCAGCGCGTCGATCTCGGCTTGATCCTCGATGGGGCTGACGTCGGCGAGGCCCTCGAGCTCGTGCTCGACCCACGCCCAGGTCAGGGTCTGCGCCATCGCCAGCACGAAGCGACGGTCCCGGGGATCCAGACCCTCGAGCCAGGGCTCGAGGCCGTCCTCGCCGCGGGTCACGTAGTCCGGAAAGGTGTCGACGAACCACAGCGCCGCGTCCACCGGGGGCACGTCCAGATCGACGCGAAAGCGCTCGGCATTCCCTGCGCTCCCCTCCCCGTCCGTGCGCTCGTCGAGCCACGCGTAGACCCCCGCGCACACGACCAGGGCGGCGCCCACCAGGGGGACGGCGAGGCTTCGACGATGCACCCCACGAGGGTAGCAGCGCGCAGCTTTTTACGCGGTTGCGCCCACGCGAGGGCTCCCCCTAGATTGCGCTCCGTGAGCCTCCTGGACCTCGATCCTGTCGCTTTCGCCGCACGCCTCAACGAGCAGGGTGGCCGCGCGTGCCTGACATGGGACGCCGAGCAGCGCCGCCTGGTCGCCAGCCAGCCGTGGCTCGAGGAGCTCGCCGCGGAGCTGAGCCTAGACGAGCGCGACTTCAACGGCCACGAGGGCCTGTTCTTCGCCGTCGGCCCCGAGACCGGAGCCCTGCACACGGCCTTCGTCCACAACACCGTCCGCGGCCAGGGTGCCGGCGGCCTGCGCCACTGGCCCTACGCGCGCATGGAGGGGCTGATCCGCGACGGCCTGCGCCTGTCCGAGGGCATGAGCCGCAAGAACGCCCTCGCCGGGCTGTGGTGGGGCGGCGGCAAGGGCATCGTCGCCCGCCAGTCCGGCGACCGCTACCGCGACCCCGCCTACCGCCGCCAGCTCTACCGGGAGTACGGCGCGTTCACGACCTCCCTGCGCGGGGTCTACGTCACCGCCGAGGACGTCGGGACCACCCCGCCCGACCTCGCCGCCGTGTTCGAGACCACCCGCTTCGCGACCTGCGTGCCCGCGGCCGTGGGCGGCAGCGGCAACCCCTCCGGGGCCACGGCCAAGGGCGTGGTGTGTGCCATGGAGGGCGCCCTCGACCACCTCGGCAAGGGCAGCCTCGAGGGCAAGACCGTCGCCATGCAGGGCGCCGGCAACGTCGCGACCTTCATGATGGAGGAGCTCCTCGCCCGCGGCGTCGCCAAGATCGTCGCCACCGACATCAACGCCGAGCGCCTCGACCAGCTGCGGGCCCAGTTCGCCGAGGCCGGCGCGGGCGCGCGCGTCGAGCTGCGCCTGAGCGAGCGCGGCGACCTGTCGATCTTCGCCGAGCCCTGCGACGTCCTCGCCCCCAACGCCCTCGGCGGCGTGCTCGGGCCCGAGACCATCCCGATGATCCAGGCGCCGATCGTGTGCGGCGCGGCCAACAACCAGCTCCTCGACGACCGCCGCGACGACTCGGCCCTGGCCGAGCGCGGCATCGTCTACGTGCCCGACTTCGCCGCCAACCGCATGGGCATCGTCAACTGCGCCAACGAGCAATACGGCAAGATCCCCGACGACCCCGCCATCGAGCGCCACTTCGGCCGCGAGTGGGACAACGCGGTGTTCGTGATCACCAAGCGCATCCTCGAGCTCGCCGCCGCCGAGGGCGTGACCTCCTCGACCGCCGCCAACCGCCTCGCCGACGAGTTCTGCACCGTCCCCCACCCCATCTGGGGCCACCGCGGCAAGGCCATCGTCGCCGGGCTGCTCGCCGACGGCTGGGGCGCCTAGCGACCCCAACAACCAGCGACGCTCTGACGCCTCGTCGACCAGACGACGCTTCGTCTCTTCCCGACATCGCCCCGACATCCCGCCTGCTCCACCCCATGAGCGCCCCCCTTGGGGGCGACCACATGCCCCCTCGCAGGCACGACCCCCACTGAGGACCAGCCTCAGCGAAGGAGCGGACAGCGACGAAGCGGCCCCGGTCCAAAGCGCCTGCGGGGGCTAAAACTTGTGATCCTCGATGAACTTCGTCGGTGAGATGAAGCCGTCGGGGTACTGCCACACCCCGCAGTCGTCGGCGATCGCCGTGTAGAAGTAGGGCTCCTCGGCGATGGTGTCGATGTCGTTCTCGCCGCCGTTGTCGTAGCCGCAGATCGATCCGCCGCCGTTGCTGGCCGACAGATCGCACAGCGGCTTGGACAGCAGGACGTAGTGCAGGTGGGTGTTGGACGACGACCCGCCGTTGATGCACTGGGCCCAGTCGCGCACGCTGGTGATCTGCTGCCCGCGGCTGACCTGCTGCCCGGTGCTGACCAGGGGCGCGTTGACGTGGCCGTAGAAGGAGCAGACCTTGCCGCCCTCCCCGTCGTCGTGCTCGATGAGCACGACGTGTTTGTAGCTGCTCCCATTGGTCCCGGCGTAGCGCACCACCCCGTCGGCGACGGAGTAGACCGGGGCGTCGATGCTCGCCAGCCCGCCCCCAGGCGCGGCGATGTCCTGGGCGAGGTGGCGCCCGCCCCAGGCCCCCCAGTAGTGGCCCATGACCTGCCAGACGAGCCAGCCGCCGGCGGGGTAGCTGGTCTGATCGCCGACGGGGTAGCTGAACAGGCCGTCGCCGCCTCCGCCCCCGGTGGTCGTGCCCGTGGTCGTGCCGCCAAACACGACGCCGCAGCAAAACTCGCAGTCCCAGGTCGGGGTGCCCTGGCCGCCGCAGGCTCCGTTGTCGTTCCACTCGCAGTAGGCCTCGTCCCAGCCCTGGAGCCCCGCGTAGGTCCCGCACGAGGGCCCCGAGCAGCACAGGTCGCAGTCGTCGGACACGACGCCCTCGCCCTCGCACACGCCGTTGCCGTTGTCGCAGTAGAAGGTCCCCCAGTTCTGACCCGCGGCATGATCGGCGCAGCTCGGCCCGCCGTTGCCGCCGCCGTCGGTGGTCATGGGCTCGCCCCCGTCGACGCCCGTCGAGGTGCTGTCCGTGCCCTCGCTCGACTCGGAGTCCGAGTCCGAGCTCGACTCCGTGCTCGAGCTGTCCGAGTCGTCCTCGCTCGTTCCCGTGCTCGCGTCGCTCGAGCTCTCCCCCGTGCCCTCGGCGGTCTCCGTGCCGACCTCGTCCGCGCCGGAGCCCGTCGAGCCAGCGTCGGCACCCAGGGTCGAGATGCCGGGCGAGAAGGGATCGCGGCCCTCGTCGTCGCTGCAGCCCGACCCCACCAAGCTCGCACAAACGGCCAAGGCTGCGCTGACCACCTTCCACGGCTTCCCACCACCATTGACGTGCATTGCGATTCGACCATAGCACCATCGGTGGCAGCGCGAAGTGTAGACATTGGCACCCAAAGTCCAGTCATCGACGGACAAACGGCCAACAGACAGCGGCGGCTAGCGCGCCGTTTTATCCTCGTGACCCTTTCGCAGCAAAGTGTCGATAGTCTCGACCCACCATGGCGATCAAATCCTGGCAAGCCCGGTGGGCTCCCGTGGGGGCGTGCGCGCTCTCCCTCGCCCTGACTCCCCTCGCGTGCTCGGTGGGCGACGATGAGAGCGCGGACAGCTTCGTGATCTCGGCCGGGACGCCGTCTGCCGACGGAGGCGACGACGGCGACAGCGAGGACGAGGTCGGCGAGACCGGGACCGAGACCGAGACCGAATCCGAGACCGAGTCCGAGTCCGAGACGACCGAAACAGGCTCGACCGACGAGTCGAGCGGCGAGGACACCACGGACGCGTCCTCCGAGTCGACGGACACCGGCCTGCCCGAGCTGCCCTGCGCGGCGAAGTTCGACCTCATCCAGCCCAACCCCGCCGTCGTCGGCCAGCCGCTCACGGCCCAGTTCACCGACGACGTCGGCCACGTCCACATCGGGATGAGCGCGACCCAGCTCGAGGGCGTCGGATCGCCGAGCGCCGGCAACGAGTCGATCACCAGCGACGGACCCAACGGGCCCTTCCACTGGACCTACACCATCACCGGCCACGGCGAGGGCATCGTCGAGCTGACCTTCACCGCGAACATGCAGCAGAACGTGCTCGGCAACTGCCGGGTGCACGTCGTGCAGTAGCTAACAACCGTCGAGGGGGACCGCCAGGGGCAGCGTGTGTCCCCCGACCAGCAGCTCGCCCTCCACGGCGCACAGCTGCGCGACGCCGCGGTTGGATACCCCGCGCAAGGTCCGAACCTGGGTAAAGCCCGGGGGCAGGTTGTTGTCGAGGGGCGCGCCCGAGCCTTCGGGCTCCGTGAGCCGAAGGTCCTCGAGCTCGACCTCGAAGGGCGCCTCGCTGCCGTCGAGGGCGCGCAAGGTGGCGAAGGGCTGGACCATGACCGGCTCCGGGCTCGCGCTCGCCGAGGACACGTTGGTCAAGGCGACGCGCACCTCGACCTCGTAGACCGCGGCGAGGCTCGGCGCCCCCCCGCGCTGACGCGCGCCCACGGCCCAGGCCTGGGCGCTCTGGGCCGCGTCGTCGAGGCTCGCAATGGCCAGGCATAGATCCGTCGCGTCGAGGCGCTTGCGTCGGAGCAGCACGGACACGGCCTCGCGCAGCTCCTCGACCTTGGCGGCGATGCGCGACTTTTTGTCGGCCAGGTCGGCGTTGGCCTGGACCATCGAGTAGAGCAGCTCGACGTAGGTCGGGAACAAGCTGCGGTCGCTGGCGCCCTCGCTCTCGACCATCAGCGCCGCGTCCTCGGGGGTCAGCAGCTCGAGCTTGGGGAACAGCACCTCGGAGCTGTCGAGGCGCTCGGACAGGGCGTTGAGGATCGCCAGGGTCTGGCGGCGGCCGTCCTCGACCCGCGGGCTCCCGCCAAAGTCGAACTCGTAGGCGAGGGCGAACAAGGCCACGTAGAGCAGGTAGCCCTCGACGGGCTCCATGGCCGCGCGCAGGGCCTCGGGCTCGGCCCGGTTGGCGCTCGAGCAGCGCGCTCGGGACAGGATGCCTGCGGTCTCTTGCAGGCCCAGGGCCAGGCGCACGGCCGTGACCTCGTCGCCGCCCACGAAGTCGAGCATGCGCTGGCTGTAGAGCACCTCGGGGCGCTTGGGCGCCCGGACCCGGCGGGACAGGACCCGGGCCTCGACCAGCTCCTCGGCCGCGGGCAGGGGCGCCTGCGCGGGGGGCTCGACGGGCTCGGGCTGCGCGGGGGCGCAGGCCAGCGCGCTCGCCATGGAGAGCGCGAGCAAGGCAGCGCCGCGCGTGCGCGGAGAGGGTGAGGCGTGGCGGAGCATGAGTCGGGGTCGGCGGCCGATGGTAGCCCGAATCAGCCGCAGCTGCGGCTGCCCAGGGTGACGGACAAAGACACGTAGCGCGCCGCCAGGTCGCCCTGGATGCGCCAACACTCCTTGGGCCCGTCCCGCCGCAGGGCCTTGCCGGGCTCGAGCTTCAGGACCTTGCCCCCCGCGCGCAGGCGCAGCTGCGAGCCCGCCACGCCGAGGCTGCGGACCTCGCCGCGCAGCTCCTCGCAGCGGCGGTGCGGGGTGCCGCGGGACTGGAGCTTGGTGCCCGAGGAGGTCCCGGCCAGGAAGGCGCACTGGACCCGGCCGCCGCCGCTGGGGCGGGCGACCGGCGTCTCCGAGCCCGTCTCGGTCCCAGCCCCGGTGTCGCCGGTGTCCTCGGGCAGGCCCGTGTCCGTCGCGTCCACCGTCGCTTCGGTCTCTGTCCCGGTCTCCGTCTCCGTCTCCGTCGTCGCGTCCTCGGGCGCGGCGAGTCCATCCTCGCCGCCCGTGGTACCGCCCGTCTCACTCCCGTTGATGGAAGCCGCGCTGGTCTTGGTCCCCGTCGCCGAAGTCACGGGTCGCAACCACCAGCCCTGGGCCACACCGACGGCGAACACGATCGACGCGATCGCGAGCCCGACCCCGAGCAGCGCCAGCGGCAAGCCCCAGCGCGAGCTCTCGGTGATCAAGGTCGAGGAGTGGGTCCCCAGCTCCCCCTGGGGGACCGCGACGAGGCTGCCCAGGGGCGCAGAGGCGCTCCCCGGCCGCGGCGTCGAGGCCAGCGTCGGCGCGTCCCCGAGCCCCGGCACCTCGCCAGAGCCAGAGCCAGAGCCAGAGCCAGAGCCAGAGCCAGAGCGCGCCGCTCCGGATCCGACCCCGAGCTCCGTGTCGCTCTCGCCCAGGCCCAAGGCGTCCGCGTGTGTCGGCGTGGCCCCCTCGCCGTGGCGCGTCGCCTCAGCCCGGCGCTCCTTGAAGCGCCGCACCACCACCTCGAGCTCGAAGCGCGCGTCCCGGTAGCCCGGCCACTGCGCGAGGCTGCGGTAGGCCTCCCGCGCCGAGCTCGGGCGCGCGTCGGGATCGGCGGCGAGCAGCGCGTCGACCAGATCGACGAGGACCTGCGGCAGCCCCAGCTCGGGGTCCAGCGGCGCGTACTTGCCCCCGAGCACGACCCCGTAGAGCTGGGCGGCCTCGGTGACCTCGGCCCGGAACACCCGCCCCGAGAGCAGCTCGTGAAGCAGCGCCCCGACGGCGAAGAGATCGATGCGCGGGTCCTTGGACTCGCCGTTCATCTGCTCCGGCGACATGTAGCGCAGCTTGCCTTTGACGTGGACACCGCTCGTATCCTCCGAGACCAGCCGGGCCACGCCAAAGTCGGTGAGCTTGACCTCGCCGGTGCTCGACAGCAGCACGTTGTGCGGCGAGATGTCGCGGTGGACCAGGGTCTGGACCTCGCCCTTGGCCTCGAACTCGTGGGCGTAGGCGAGGGCCTTGAGCACCTCCCCCGCCACGAAGGCCGCCAGCTCGACGGGCAGCGGCTCCCCCTCGCCCTGGAGGCTGCGGACCATGCGGGCCAGGTCCACGCCGTCGATCCACTCCATGACCATGTAGCAGGTCCCGTCCTCGGCCTCGGCGGCGTCGAAGACCTGCACGATGTTGGAGTTGCTCAGCAGCATCGAGACCCGGGCCTCGGCCAGGAACATGCGCCGGAGCTTGTCGTCGCTGGCCCGACCCGCGAGCAAGGTCTTGACCGCGACGTGCTTGGCCGCGCCCCCCACGGCGTCGCGCTGGGCCTTCCACACCTCCCCCATGCCCCCCGCGCCGAGGCGCTGGGTCAGCGTATAGGGGCCGAGGCGTCTCACCGGGCGAGCTTCCGGCGTGTTTCAGGCGCTGTCAAACCGGGGAACCCCTCCACGCGGAGCCCTCGAGCTTGCGGGGCCCGCCCAAAGGCCGGCTCATTCAGGTCGGTCCTGGAGGCGTGTCACGCATGAGCCCGTCGTTCACGGGGCAATCCAAGCGGACCAGGAGATCGAGGCGAGCGACCGGCTCGGCGCCGTAGGCCTGGTGATGGCGGGCGCCGTGGTGCAGCGCCCAGGCCCCGCCGATGTCTCCCAGCGGCACCCCCGAGCGGTCGCGCACGACCACGCTGCCCCGCTCGGTGTAGTGCAAGAACAGGCCGACCTCGCCGCGCTCGGTGGCGTCTGCCTCGGCCATCCCCTCGTCGAAGTCGGCCTTCAGCTCGGCCAGCTCCGTGCAGACGTCCACGGGCACGCCCTGGTTCAGGCGCAGCCCCAGCACCTCGGGGCGATCGGCGTACTCGACCAGGGCCTGGACCACGACCGGGACCTCGTCGAGGTCGGTGCCGCCGAGCTCCTGGTAATACACCGCCGCGTAGCCCTCCTCGAGGTCGACGAGGGAGTAGGCCCAGCTGAGTCGAAACTGTCGCGGGTTGACACCCTTTGTCGGCGCGAGGGCCTCGCTGAAGGTGAGCATGACGCGATCTCCAGCGACGAAGCGCGCGTCGACGACCTGGGGGGCGAGGCCGTCCCCCTCGCTCGCTTGCGGGGTCGTCGGCGTGTCCGGGCAGCTCGCGTCGGTCTCGGTGCGAGCGGGCTCGGACCCCGCGGTCGGCGAGAGCGTCGCCGGCGGCCGGGCACAGCCCGCGGACACGAGCATGGTCAGGCTGGCGAGCCGCGTGGCGAACTCCGAGGGGCTCATGGCGGCATCATAGCGCCATCGAGTCCGGGGGTGAGACCATGGGTGAGCCGTTTTTGGGTCCAGACCGGACACCCCTTCGACCATGCGCGACGCGACCTCTCCCTCGACCTCGCTCCAGCTGATCGCGCTGGTGTCCCTCGCGTCCGCTTGCACCCCGCGAGGGCCCGCGCCGACCCTCGGGTCCAGCCCCGCACAAGGCCTGCCCGAGGCCGCCGAGGCGCCCCCGATCGACCCCGTCCCCGAGGCGCCCACAGAGCCCGAGCCCAAACAACCCGAGCTCGAGCTCGAGCTCGACCTCGAGCTCGACCCGGCACACGCGGTCCCCGGCTTCGTCGTCTACACCGTCGAGCAGAGCGCCCTGATCCCCTTCGACGGCTCCCCGCCCCTCGTCGCCGAAGGCCTGTGGATCCAAGACGACCGCAGCTCCCCGCCGGCCCTGCGCCACACCACGGTGCTCAGCCACGACCGCGCGCGCACCCTCGACCTGCCCCCCTGCCCCTGCCTCACGGCCGACGACGCCTGCACCTACGGCAGCCTCACCACCCGCGAGCTCGCCCCCGAGGCCAAGGACGCGCGTCCTTGCGGGTGCCTCTACCCCGAGGACCGGTCCGGCTACCCGCCCCCCGATCCCGAGTGGGTCGACGGCGAGGTCTACGAGCCCTGCGAGGGCGAGGGCGAGGACGCCCCCGTCGCCATCGTCGGCGGGCGGCTGCAGTTCCTGGGCTGGGACTGGAACGGGGCCTGCTACGGCGCCCTGAGCATCTACGACGCCTTCGATAGCAGCGCCGACCTCATCCACGAGCCGCCCTCCCTGTCCGCGTTCGTCGACGGCCAGCTCGGCGGCATCGAGTGCTTCGACCTCGAGCCCGCAGCCATCACCCTGCCCTGGCCCTACCTCGACATGGAGGAGATGCCCAACCTGTGCGAGCCGGACTACTACGGCGAGGCCGACATCTTCGTCCTGCGCCGCGGCTCGCTGCATCGCGTCGAGGACAACATCCACCACGCTGGCGGCACGCGGGGGGTCCGGCGCATGCGCGTCCGCCCGGATCGCTGCCCCAGCGTCAACGATCCTTGCGGCGAGCCCGACCCCTTCAAGCCCCACGCCCAGCTCGCTCGCCAGAGCCGAGAGTACTGGATCGCCACCGACGGCAGCACCGGGCTGTTCGCCCGCGGGACCCGCTACGAGCTGTGGCGCCCCGGCACCAAGGAACCGGCGCACCGCTTCAAACTGTCCGGCTTCGACGCGACCTTCGACGTGCTCGGCGTGCGCGTGCACGCGGACCTGCGCCCGCTCCAGGACGCCGTGGCCGCCAACCCCAAGCTCGGCCGCGAGCCGAGCCAGGTCTCGCCGCCGACCGTGGCCCTCGACCAGTGCCCGGGCGGGAGCTTCGACCGCGCTCAGGGCCTCTCCGCCAGGGACTGGGGCAACCTCTGCGTCCAGCACATGCGGGCCGATCGCCACGCGTCCGCCGAGGCGGCCTGCCTCCAGGGGCTGCGCGTGGCCGACGATCCGCGCACCCGCGGCGCCCTGCTGTTCAACCTCGGCCGCATCAGCGAGGCCATCGGCGCGCTGGCCCAGGCCCAGGCCCACTACGCCGCCTCCCTCGACGCCCGACCCGACAACGCGACGACCCAAAAGCGCCTGCGCGTCGTCACCAAGCAGCTCGAAGCCGCCGCTGAATCCAGCGACTAGCTCGACGCCGAGGTGTAGTTCTTCACGCCGCGCGCCCAGCCAACGCGCGCCAACCCAGCGAGCGCCGCCGCGGTCACCAGCGCGCCCACGGCCGCGCCCAGGTCCAGGCGCCCGAGCAGGGCCTGGGCCGGGTAGCTGGTCATCACCGCGAAGGGGATCACGAAGGTGAACACCGCCTTGAGCGGGCCGCGGAACACCGAGATGGGCCAGCGCGCGAGCTCGATGCTCGACTCCATCAAAAAGGCCAGGTTCTGCAGCTGCATCGCCCGAAAGCTCAGGCTCAGGGCGAGCACGCCGAGGGCGTAGAGCGCCGTGAACCCGCACGCCAGCGCCCCGGCCAGCATCGCCAGCTGCTCGGGCCCCGGGCGCAGCTCGAGGCGCAGCGCGGCGACTACGACAAGCGCTGCCCCGGCCAACATCTCGAGGCTGCGCCAGGGCTGGAAGGCGCTGACCATGCACGCCAGCAGGCTGTCGACGGGGCGCAGCAGCACGTAGTCGAGGGTCCCCCGGCGGATGTGGTTCATGGTCTCGAACAGCGGCGGCTCGATGAGCGCGCCGAAGGCCCCCGCGAAGATCAGATAGAAGCCCGACAGCAGCACGACCTCCCAGGGGGTCCAGCCGGCGATGTCCGGGCGGTGCTCGAGGGCGACGACCAGCGGGGCCGCCCCCGCGAGGCTCCAGATCACCCCGAGCACGGCCTCGGTCCAAAAGCCCACGCGGTACTCGAGGGCGGCGAGCACCGAGACCCGCAGCGCGGCCGCGACGTAGCGCAGGTTCCTTCCCAGCTCAGGCACCGAAGGCTCCGTAGGCGCGCAGGCCTCGGCGCCACAGCCAGGCCCCGAGGGTCATGAACAGCGCCAGCCAGGCCAGCTGGATGCCGATGCCGGTCAAGGCCTCGGCGGTGTCGAGGCGGCCGATGAGCAGCTCCACGGGGAAGCCCAGGGTCGCGTGGAAGGGCAGCGCCCGGGCGACCTCGCCGAAGCCCGAGGGGAACAGGCTGGTCGGGACGAGGTAGCCCGCGAGCACGATGTAGGCGCTGATCCACAGGTCGTAGAGGTCGCTCGCCCGGGTCAGCCAAAAGGCCAAACAGGCGATGCACAGCTGGATCGAGAAGGCCAGCAGCCACGCGAGGATCAGCGCCGGCACGAACAAGAGCCAGCTCGACGCCGAGTCGGCCAGGCTCATGCCGCCCGTGGCGATCAGCACGAGCGCGGCCACGGGCGCGGCCAGGCCCGCGCGCAGGGGCATGGCCGCGAGGTTGAACATCGCGTGGTGGAGCACGGGGCTGACCGGGCGCATCAGCAGGGCGTTGAGCTCGCCCGTGCGGATCTGCCGGTCGAGGTCCCAGACGATCCAGGTCGCGGTCAGCTGGCGGACCAAGAAGGCCGCGACGAAGTAGCTGTCGAAGGCGCGCTGGTCGTAGTCGGCGATGGGCCCGTCGGCCGCGAGGGCGTGCCACAGCACCAAGCT
Organism: Plesiocystis pacifica SIR-1; assembly: GCF_000170895.1. Lineage (GTDB taxonomy): Bacteria > Myxococcota_A > Polyangia > Nannocystales > Nannocystaceae > Plesiocystis > Plesiocystis pacifica. Next base: position 109,473 of record NZ_ABCS01000008.1, read on the forward strand.
GACGAGCGGGAGCGCCGTGGTCAGCACCCAGACCAGCAGCGAGGCCCGGTAGGCCGTGGCCTCGGCGACGCCCAATCGCCACAGCGCGCCGAGCTTGGGGCCGAGGCTCACCCGCCCTCCTCTTCGTCGAGGCCAAGGCGCTCGTTGCGGCTGAACAGCTCGCGCATCACCTCCTCGAGGGGCGCGTCGCGGACTCGCAGGTCCCGGGCGCCGGGCAGGGCGAGCAGGGCCGCGACGGCCTCGGGGACCCGGTCGGGGTGGACGTCGTAGGCCACGCTGCCGACCTGCGCCTCGACTCGCTCACCGAGGGCGTCCAGAACGTCGAGAGCCTCGGACACCGCGGCGCGCACGCTGACCCGGCGCAGCGGTCGAATCCGCCGGACCAGGGCGTCGATGGAGCCGTCGAAGCGCAGCCGCCCCTCGTCGATGACCAGGATGCGATCGCACAGCGCGGCCACGTCCTCCATGTAGTGGCTGGTCAGCACGATCGTCGCCCCGTGGCGGCGGTTGTACTCGCGCACGAACTCCCGCATCGCCAGCTGCATGGCGACGTCCATGCCGATGGTCGGCTCGTCGAGGAACAGCACCTCGGGCCCGTGGAGCAGGGCCGCGACCAGCTCGCACTTCATCCGCTCGCCCAGTGACAGGGTCCGCACGGGCTTGCGCACGACCGCGTCGATGTCGAGGAGCTCGCGCATCTCGGCCAGGCGCGCGTCGTAGGTCCCGCGCTCGACCTCGTAGACCACCCGGTTGAGCTCGAAGGTGTCCAGCGCCGGCAGGTCCCAGCTCAGCTGGCGCTTTTGGCCCATGACCAGGGCCACGCGCCGCAAGAACTCGGGCTCGCGCCGGGCGGGCACGTGGCCGAGCACCTGGGCGCGGCCGCCCGTGGGGTGCAGCAGGCCCGCGAGCATCTTGAGGGTCGTGGTCTTGCCCGCGCCGTTGGGGCCCAAAAAGCCCACGCGCTCCCCGGCGTCGATGCAAAAGCTGAGCTCGCGGACCGCGTCGACCTCGACGTACTCCCGGCGAAACAGCGCCGCGATCGCCGAGCGCAGGCCCGGGTCGCGCTGGTTGACCCGAAAGCGCTTGCTCAGGCCGTCGAGGACGATGGCGGGCTCGGGCGCAGACATGGCTCAACCCCTCCGCCGCTCAAAAGGGCTCGTCGAGGGAGGCCGACCACGGCCCGAACACCTCGGCCCCGGTCTCGGTCACGGCGACGATGTCCTCGATGCGCACCCCGAAGGCCCCGACGCGGTAGATGCCGGGCTCGTTGGACATGGTGTTGCCGGCCTCGAGCACGCGCTCGGGGCCCGCCCGCCCGGGGCCGCGCGAGGCCCCGTCGACGAGGTAAGGCGGCTCGTGGACCTCGAGCCCGATGCCGTGGCCGAGGCGGTGGGTGAAGTCGCCGTAGCCCTCGGCGTAGCCGGCCTTGGCGATCACGGCCCGGGCCGCGGCGTCGACCTGGCCGCAGGTCACCCCGGGGCGGATGGCCTCGAAGGCGGCCTGCTGCGCGGCGCGGACCGTGTCCCAGGCGCGGCGTCGATCGGCGTCGATGACCGAGGGCTCGGGGAAGGCGAAGGTCCGGGAGATGTCGCTGGCGTAGCCGTGCAGGAAGCCGCCGGTGTCGACGAGCACCAGCTCGCCCTCGGCCAGGGGACGAGCGCCCCGCTCGCCCTCGCCGTGGGGGTTGCCGTGGGGGTAGGCCGCGTTGGGGCCGAACAGCGCGAGCACCCAGGGCGTGCTCAGGCCGGCGGCTCGCTGGGCCGCGCGGATCTGGGCCGCGAACTCGGCCTCGGTCACGCCGACGTGCAGGGTCTGGGCGGCCGCGGCGATGGCCGCCTTGGTCGCCTCGTTGGCCCGGCGCAGCAGCGCGAGCTCCGTGGGGCTCTTGACCCGGCGCCCCGCCTCGACCACGGCGCTGTCGAGCTGGACCTCGACCTTTCCCTTGCCGGCGGCCTGCAGCCCGGCGATCACGAAGCCGCGGGTGTCGGGCGTCACGGCCACCTGGGCGCTGCCTCGGCCCGCGCCCAGGGCGACTAGAGCATCCAGGGCCCGGGCGTAGGGGTCCTCGTTTTCTTCCCAGGTGCGCAGCTCGAGCGCGAGGGGGCTGGGGTGGCCGGCGTAGGTGTGGCGCTCGAAGGCCGAGCCGATCAGCGCGGGCGGTCCCTCGAGGCCGACGGCGAGGAGCAGCGGTCGCTCGCTCCGGCGCCAGCGCGGGCCCCCGAGGTAGCGCATGTCGGCGCCGCTCTCGAGCACCACGCCCGCGAGCCCGGCCGCGCGCATGCGTCGGCGCAGGGCCTCGATGCGGCCCTCGTACTCGGCCACGGTGACGGGCTCGAGTCCCTCGCAAAAACCCTCGAGCTCGGCGTAGGGAGCGACCTCGGGAGCGGGCGTCGACGCGTCTGTCTTTGGCCCCTCGACCCTCTCCAGCTCCGGGACCTCGACCGCCTCGCAGCGCGACCGAGCGCAGCCCGTCGCGGCCGCGACCCCGAGGGCCCCCGCGCCCGCGCAGGCGCTCAGAAAGCCTCGCCGGCCCAGTCCACTCCCTGGTCCACGCGCCACGGCTCAGCCCTCCCTCAGCAGCGCTCGAGCGCGCGCCATGGCGACCTCGGCCGGCGGCGCGTCCTGACTCCGGCTCGCCTCGAGGATCGACGCGCAGCGCCCCTCGATGGCGGCGATGGCCTGGGCCGCGCGCTCGCGGCAGCCCTCGGCCTCCCCCAGCAGGGTCTCCGCCCCCTCGATCACCGCCCCCGCGTTGACGACGAAGTCTGGCGCCCACGCGATGCCGCGGCGGTGGAGGATGGCCCCGGCCTCGGCGTCGACGAGCTGGTTGTTGGCCGAGCCGCACACCGCCCGCCACGAGGCCGCCTCGCAGGTCTCGCGGTCGAGGGTCTGGCCGAGGGCGCAGGGCATGAACACGTCGCAGGGCTCGCGCTCGAGCGGCCAATCACCGGGCTCGAGGATCTCGACGCCCAGGGCCTGGGCCTGAGCCCGCGCGGCCGCGTCGGGGTCCCAGCCCGCGACCTCGCCCCCGGCCTCGACGAGCGCGGCCGCCAGGCCCCCCCCCACGGAGCCGAGGCCCTGAATCACGTAGCGCCGCCCCCCGAGCGAGGCGTCGCCGAAGGCCACCCGACAGACCCCGCGCAGACCCGCGAGCACCCCCGCGGCCGTCGACGCGCCCGCGTCGTTGCCCGCCGGGTTGACCCAGCGCGTGTGCTGGCGGACGAGGTCCAGGGCCGCCGCGCTCGTGCCCACGTCGGGGCCACACACGTAGCGCCCGCCGAGCTCCTCGACGGCGCGACCGAGGGCCGCGTACGCGGCGTCGTGGTCGAGGCCCTCGTGATCGAGGATCACCGCCTTGGCCCCGCCCGCCGGCAGCTCGGCCAGGGCGCACTTGAGGCTCATGGCCTCGGCCAGCCGGCGCGCGTCGAGCAGGGCCTCGTCCTCGCTGGCGTAGCGCATGCGTCGAATCCCCCCGAGCGCGGGGCCCCGCGCGGTCGAGTGGATCACGATCATCGCCCGCAGCCCGCTGGCCGCGTCGTGGACCGCGAACACGCGGCTCCACTCGGGCCCCTCTCCCTGGCCAAAGAGCACGGCTCACCCCTCCTTCGCTGGCTCGTAGCGCTTCATCTTCCCCGAGCGCAGCTTGTCCATGTACTCATCGAGCTGGCCGCGGACCTTCCCGCTCAGCAGCACCAGGCCGAGGATGTTGGGGAAGCCCATGGACAGGATCATCAAGTCGCCGAAGTTGAGGATGTTGGTCGCGGTGATGACCGAGCCCAGGAACACGAACACGACGTAGATGATCTTGTAGGCCGTCGAGGAGCCGTCGCCGAACAGGTATACGAAGCAGCGCTCGCCGTAGTAGGACCACGAGATCATGGTCGAGTAGGCGAACAGGACCACGGCGATGGTCAGCACCCACGGGAACCAGCTGATCTCGCCGCCCATGGCCCGGGCCGTGAGCGCCGCGCCCTCGGAGGCCGCGATCACGTCGTGGTTGGCGGCGTCCTCGAAGGCGCCGGTGATCACGATGACCAGGCCGGTCATGGTGCAGACCACGATGGTGTCGATGAAGGGCTCGAGCAGGGCGACGACGCCCTCGCGCACGGGGTACTCGGTCTTCGCCGCCGAGTGGGCGATGGACGCCGAGCCCACGCCGGCCTCGTTGGAGAACACCGCCCGGCGGATGCCCGTGACCAGCACGCCGACGAAGCCGCCGAAGCCGGCCATGGGCGTGAAGGCCTCGGCGAAGATCCGGCCGAAGGCGCCGGGGATGGCCGAGGCGTTCATGATCAGGATGAACAGGCAGGCGACGACGTAGATGCCGCACATCAGCGGGACGATCTTCTCGGCCGTCGAGGCGATGCGCTGGATGCCGCCGAGGATCACGATGGCCACGGCGACGGCCATGACCACGCCGTAGATCCACGGGTGGCTGTCGAACACCGGGAACTGCGTGCGCAGGATGCCCAGGGACTGGCTGACCTGGAAGGTGTTGCCGCCGCCCAGGGAGCCGCCGATGCACATCACCGCGAACATCACCGCGAGCACCTTGCCCAGGGGCTTCATGCCCTTTTCGGTCAGGCCGGCGTCGAGGTAGGCCATGGGCCCGCCGAGCACCCGGCCGTCGTCGCGCTTGGTCCGGTAGATCTGGGCGAGGGTGCACTCGACGAACTTCGAGGACATGCCCAGGAAGCCGGCGACGATCATCCAGAAGATCGCACCGGGCCCGCCCATGGCCACCGCGATGGCCACGCCCGCGATGTTGCCGAGGCCGACCGTGGCCGACAGCGCCGAGGCCAAGGCCTGGAAGTGGGACACCTCGCCCTCGTCCTCGGGGTTGTCGTAGATGCCGCGGACCACGTCGATGGCGTGGCGGAAGGCTCGGATGTTGATGAAGCCCATGCGCAGCGTGAAGAAGATCGCGCCGAGCAGCAGCCACAGGGCGATGAAGGGCACGCCGCCGGTGTTGCCGGTGATCGTCGTGCCCGTGGCCTCTTCGTCGAGCACGAGGGTGAAGGTCCGCGTGCCCACCGGAGCGCTCGGCACCAGCCCCTCCTGAAAGGCCTTCGTCAGCGCCTCGAGCTCTTCCTCGGCGACCGCGTCTGCGGGCAGGGTCACGGTCAGGCTCGCGTTGGGCACGGCCAGGCCCTGCTGCTCGAGCTCGTCGACGAGGGCCTCGAGCTTGGGCAGGTCCGCGACCTCGTCGAGGACCTCGTCGGTGCTCGCGGTCTCCGAGTCCGCGAACAGCGGGAAGAACAGCACCGTGCCGAGGAAATTGACGACGACCCCAAAGCCGGCGTCCACGGCCTCCTCGAAGCCCATGCCCTCCTCCTCTTCTGCAGGTGGGGCCGCCCTCGCCTGCAGCGGGCTCAGGGCACAAGTGAGGGCGAGGAGCAGCGCGCACAGGCGGCCCCAGACCCCCTCCCAGGACCGACGCGGGCGCGGGGCCACGCTGGACTCTGAAACCGTCAGCGTCTTCGACACCGGCGGACTCTACCAGAGCAAAAAGCGTGTCCTCGGCTTCAGATCGGCTGCTCTGTGCCCGCCGCTTCGAAGACCACTCACCAAGGCTCACTGGTGTGGTGCTGGATTACAGAAAGTGGATGAATCAAAATTGCGCGCGCCGTCGAAACCGTGCGAATTCGGCGCAATTCTGCAATTTGCTCCTGGCACGAAGACCAGTTTCCCCACCTCGAGACCGTTGTGTCGCCGTGTTCGGCCTGTTAGTTTTCCGGCGCCCCCAATGCTGCACGCGCGCCGACCCACGCTCCTCGCCTCGACCCTCTGCCTGTCGGCGATGATGACCTCAGGCTGCGGCCTCGAGGACCTGTTCAACGGGCGCACGACCTCCACGGTCAGCGTGTTCACTGCCCACGGCGGCACGCCCAGCTCGCCCTCGCAATATCCGGACTACGGGATGGAAGGCGAGACCCGCGTGTTCGCGAACGACGAGGGCTGGGAGATTTCCCTGTTCCAGGCCTACGTGACCACCGCCAACGTCCGCCTGGTGCCCTGCGGCAAGCCGCCCGTGTCCGTCGAGATGTTCTGGGGCCCCTGCGCCGAGAACTACATCACCATCGAGGACGGCGAGACCCTCCCCCTCGGCGCCGTGACCGTCGACGACGGACAGTTCTGCGCCGTCGAGGTCGACTTCGCCCCCTACATCGTCGACGACACCCTCGAGGACCACGTCGAACCCGACAACTCCGAGGTCGAGGGCAACACCATCTACATCATCGGCGAGGCCAGGCGCGGCGACGACGAGCAGGTCCCCTTCGAGATCATCACGCCCCGCGGCGCCCGGGCGATCCTGGATCTCTCCGACATCCAGGGCGGCGGGCCGCTGACCCTCGACGACGAAGAGTTCCCGCGCAACCTGAAGATCGTCCAGACCTACGACAGCTTCTTCGACGGCATCGACTTCGCCGCGGTGTCGCCCAAGGACCTCGAGGACAGCGTGCTCGCGGCCCTCGAGTTCGACACCCTGGTGTTCGAAGAGACCAACTAGGCGGCGCTCACAGGCCGGGCAGCTCGTCGTAGCCGTCCCCGTCCGCCTCGCTCGGTTTGGGCTCTGGGGCCGGCGCGGGTGCAGCGGGGGCCTCCTCGCCTTCGGGAGCAGCCGGCTCGTCCGGGGCTGCGTCGTCTTCGGCGGCTTCGCCCGCGTCTTCGCCGTCGCCGTAGAGATCGAGGAGGATGTCGGCCTTGGCCTCGTCCGTCGCCGCGACCGTTCCGGTGGCGACCTGCGTGGGCTCGGTCCCGGCGACGAAGTACTCCTCCATGATCGAGTCGGCGGGGGGCGGACCTTCGACGCCCTCGGCGTCGACGACCGTCGCGGGCGCGAGCAACCCGGTGGCCTTGTCGATGCTGCGCACGCTGACCGAGGGCGGCGGGGTGAAGGGCGAGAAGGCCGGGGCGACGCCGGACTCGGCCTCGGCGACGGGGAGCTCGCGGCCGTCGAGGGCGGCCTGCATGGCGGCGAGCCAGATCGGCAGGGCCGCCCGGCCGCCGCTCTCGCGGCGCATGGGCTTGGGCGTGTCGAAGCCGACCCAGGCGACCGCGACCAGCTCGGAGCTAAAGCCCGCGAACCATGCGTCGCGGCTCTCGGCGGCGGTGCCCGTCTTCCCGGCCACGGGCACGCCCAGCTTCTTGGCCCGGGTCCCCGTGCCCTCCTCGACCACCGAGCGCATCATGCTGGCGAGCACGAACACCACGCCCTCGTCGACGACCTGCTCGCCCGCGCGCTCGGGCGTCCACGGCTTGCTGCCGGGCACCTCGATGGAGCGGATCAGGCTGGGCTCGACGCGGGAGCCGGCCCGGGCCAGGGTCAGGTAGGCGCGCATGAGCTCGAAGGGCGTGACCTCCGAGGTGCCCAGGGCCAGGGAGAGGTCGCGGCCGAGCTCGGTCTCGATGCCGCACAGCCGCGCGAGCTCGATGGCCGCGTCGATGCCCACGGCGTCGAGCAGCTTGATGGCCACGGTGTTGACCGAGTTGGTCAGCGCCACGCGCATGCGGATCTCCCCGCGGTAGACGTCGCGCTCGTAGTTGGTCGGGCGCCACTTCTCGTAGATCTCCGGAGAGTCCTCGATGAGGCTCGCGGCCGTGAATTTCTGGCTGCGCAGCGCCGCGCCGTAGACGAAGGGCTTGAAGGCCGAGCCCGGCTGGCGCTTGGCCTTGAGCACGCGGTTGAAGTCGCCGCGCCCGTAGCGGTAGCCGCCGACCATGGCCAGGACCTCGCCGGTGTCGACGTCGGCGAGCACGACCGCGGCCTCGGGCCCCGAGCCGATCTCGGCCAAGCCCCAGCCCTCGGGCAGGCCCAGGTCGTCCTTGGCCTCGAGCGCGAGCACCCGGCCCATGGTGATGCCGCCGACGGGGAACTGCTCGGCGTGGCTGCGCTCGGGCTCGTCGTAGCGGCTGCCCTCGGCGACCCGCACCCAGACCTTGAAGTCCTCCCCGATGCGCGCCGCGAAGCCCTGGCCGCGCAGCGCCTTGGGCAGGTCCGCGGGCGGCTCTTCGATGATCACCGGGTAGACGCGGCCGACCGCGAGGGGCCCCTTGCCGCGCTTTTCGGCCCGGGCCAGGTTCTTGGCCTTCGCGGGCTCGATGCCGTGGCCCCAGTTGCGCCGCTCGTCGATGGTCACGAGCCCGTCGAGGAGCCCCGCCCGAGCCTTGCGCTGAAGATCGAGGTCGACGGTCATGGTCACCGTCGCGCCGAGCTCCCCGAGGGCGTCCTCGCCGTAGCGCTCGATGAGCTCGGCCCGGGCCAGGTCGACGAACTCCTCGGCGCCGGGCTGAACCTTGGCTTCGCGTTCGGGATCGCTCTCAATGCTGGTGTCGGCCGTCGCGTCCGGCGAGCGATCGACGATCTTCAAGGGCGCGTCGATGAAGCGCTCGACCTCCTCGGGCTTGGCGAAGCCGTGCTTTTGCATCTGCCCGAGCACGTAGACCTGGCGGGCCTTGGCGCGCTCGTAGTCCTTGTAGGGCGTGCGCGTGCCCGGGGCCTTGGGCAAGGTCGCGAGCAAGGCCGCCTGGCCCAGGTCGATCTCCTCGATGCCGACCCCAAAGTAAAAGCGGCTGGCCTCCTCGATGCCGTAGCGCCCGTGGCCGAGGTAAATCTCGTTGAGGTAGAGCTCGAGGATCTCCTGCTTGTCGAGGATGTCCTCGATGCGCCGGGCCAGGACCAGCTCCTGGACCTTGCGCTCGAGGCTCTTCTCCGAGGTCAGCAAGAAGTTCTTGACCACCTGCTGGGTGATCGTCGAGGCGCCCTGGCGGACCTCCCGGGCCTTGAGGTTGGCGATCAGCGCCCGGACCATGCCGATGTAGTCCATGCCCTCGTGGCGGTAGAAGTCCGAGTCCTCCGCGGCCAGGAAGGCGTTCTCGACGTGGGCGGGGATGTCCTCGTAGGCGACGAAGGTCCGGCGCTGCGTGAAGATCTCGCCGATCAGCACGCCGTTGCGGTCGAGCACCCGGGTGACCTGCGGCGGGCTGTAGTCCCGCAGCGTCGCGGCGTCGACCTCCTGGACGTCGCGGCCGTAGTACCAGAACACGCCGACGATGCTGCCGACGCCGCCGAGGCCCGCGAGCACGCCGAGCACCAAAGTGGTGATCAGCGTGATCCGCAGCCAGCGGGGTAGCCAGCGCTCGCGTCCTCCGGGCTCTCGGCCCTTACCGGCGTCCGCGTCGGTGTGTTTGGCAGCTCGCTTGGCCACGGGCGCAGTCTACTCGACGGGGGGAAACAGGGCCTTGGCGTGGCGGCGATCGATGCTCTGCAGGTAAAAACGCACGCGCTCGATGGCCAGGGCGCCGGGCTCGAGGTCGCCGGCGCGGCCGATCGCCGCCCGCCGCCGCGTGGTCACGGAGTAGAGGGTCAGGGCCGCGGAGACCGAGAGGTTGTAGCTCTCGGCGAAGCCGTGGATGGGGATGCGAAAGCGCAGATCGCAGCTCGCCTTGGCCTCGGGGCTGAGCCCCGCGTGCTCGTTGCCAAACAGCAGGCACAGCGGGCGGTCGACGGGCAGCTCCTCGAGCATGTGCGTGGCGTCGACGCAGGCGCCGGCCAGGATCATTCCTTCCCCAGGGCCCCCAGCCCCCCCAGCCGCGCGGGCAGGCCCGAGGTGGGCCTCGAAGTCCGCGAGCGTCCGGTGGTTGCGGGTCTCGAGCCAGTGGTGGGTCCCCGTGGTCGTGCCCTTGGCTCGCAAGATGCGCTCGTGGGCCGCGATCACGTGCACCGTCCAGCCGCCCAGGGCCTCGGTGCTGCGGACCACCGCCGCCGCGTTGTGGGGGTCGTAGGGGTTCTCGATCGCCACCTGCACGCTCGCCAGGCGGGCGTCGAGGACGGACTCGATGCGCTCGCGCCGACGCTCGCTGACGTAGGGCGTCAACGCCTCGAGCATCGCGTCGAGGCCGTAGTGGTCCACGAGCTTGGTGATCTCGTCTCGCTTCATGCTGTCGTCTCGTCTATCCGTCGTCCATGGCCGGGCGGCCCGGCGCGTCGGCGCTGGCCGGGTCCGACGGGTCGCCGCCCGGGCCCTCGAACCAGTCCGCGTTCTCGCGCGGCTGCAGGCGCCCGTCCACGTCTCCCTCGCCGGGCCCTCCGTCCGCGCCCTCGCCCCCGATGACCGGCAGATCGACGGCGCTCGGCAGCGGCGGGCGCACGCCCCACGAGGGCCCGGTCTCGCCCGCCCCCGCCCAGCCCGAGGCCGCGTCGAAGGCCGACTCGTCGCCGTCGCCCATCAAGCCCGAGAGCGCGCGCTGGGTGTGCGTACCCGCCATCAGCTCCTCGATCTCGGCCAGGCACAGCTCCGGGTCGCCGCGCTCGAGCAGGTCGAAGACCAGGGGCATCGCGCCGTAGATCGCGTGCTCGCTCGCGGTGATCCGCTCGCGCTCGAGCATCAGGTCGTGGATCCAGTGCAGTTTCTTGGTGAAGCGCTCGGTCAGCTCGCCGTTGCAGTAGTGCACGTGGCGGCGCACGGGGCTGGGCAGCATGAGCGCGAGGTAGGCCGCCTCGAGCGAGGTCAGCTCCGCCGGGTGCTTGCCAAAGTAGTGGCGCGAGGCGTTGGTCACCCCGTAGATGCCCGGGCCAAACTCGACCACGTTGAGGTAGAGCTCCATGATCCGCTGCTTGCTCAGGGCTTCCTCGACCCACCAGGTCAAGAACAGCTCCTGGAGCTTGCGCGAGAGCGTGCGCTCGTGGCTGAGCAGCACGTTCTTGACCATCTGCATGGTGATCGTCGACGCGCCCAGGCGGATCTTGCCGGCCTTGAGGTTGCGGCGCAGGGCCGCCTCGAGCTGCGTGGTGTTGAAGCCCTCGTGGCGGCGGAAGCTGCCGTCCTCGGTCGTCAGCACGGCCTCGGTCATGTAGCGCGAGATGTTGGCCAGGGGCGTGTAGCTGCTCGATCCGGGCACCAGGCGGACGGTCCGGGTTCGACCGTCGCGCATGGTCACGCGGTGGCTGAAGCCGCGGTTGAGGGCGGCCGCCGAGGCCCGCCGCGGGGCGACGTTGACCCGGCAGCGATCGGCATCGACGGCGCCCTCGAGGCGCAGGTCGTCGAGCTTCGAGAAGTCGGCCTCGATGGCCAGCTTGGCCTGGAACACGCCGCCGAGCTCGAACTCCGCCAGGCCCGGGGCGAGCTCGCGGGGGATGGCGTCGAGGACCTTTTGGCAGTCGACCTCGGGCACCTCGAGATCCACGCGGTAGCGCCGCTGCTCACGGGCCGCCGCGTGCACGATGTCGCCGGTGGCGATGAGCTCCACGCCTGCGCGCGCGACGGCCAGGCGCTCGAGGCTCAGGTGGCGCGCGTCGGGGTCGATCTCGGCCTCGATGTCGAGGCCAAAGCCGACGTCGTGGACGACCTCGCGGGCGAGCAGGGGGTGGCTGACGTTGAGGCCCGCGACGGCCAGGTCGCCGTCGAGGCGCGCCACGCCCCCGCCAAAGTCGATCTGCAGCTGGCCGCCGATGGTCGCTTTGTCCGAGTCGACCACGGGCAGGCGCTCGAGCACGTCGGGCACCCGGCCGAGCTCGAAGGCCTCCATGTCGACCTCGAGGGATCCGGCGCTCAGATCCCGGGCGAAGCGGCCCGAGACCGACCAAAGCTGCGCGCCCTCCCCCGCCGCGCCCTCCCCCTCGCGGATCTCGGCGAAGCCGCCCGTGAGCTCGACGCCGATCTCCGCGAGCTCGGCGTCGAGGATCGAGACCGAGCCTGCGACTCCGGCGACGGCCACGTTCTCGTCGAGCTGGGCCGAGGCGCCCTCGAGCTTCACCCGCAGGGGAAAACGCAAGGACGCGTCGCGCTGCTCGACGTGGGTGTCGACGGCGTCGGCCCGCAGCAGGGGCCCGATGCCCAGGTCGGCGCGCATGCTCTCGAGGCGCAGATCGACGCTGCGCCCGTCGAGGTCCGCGGTCGCGCTCGCCTGGCCCGTGACCCGGCGCGCGCCGTCTCGAACGGCCACGGCGATCTCGCTCGCGCTCGCCAGCTCCGGCGTGAGGCTCAAGCGACGCCGCCACCAGCTGCGCGAACCTTCGTCCTCGTCCGCGCTGGCCATGGCCTCGAGGCGGCGGGCGAGGGACTCGAGGGCCTCGGCCTCCGCGTCCAGCGAGCCTCCGCGGGCCTCCGCCTCGACGACCTGCATGCGGGCGGACCACAGCGCGCTGCGATCGAGCTCGACGTGCACGGCGTCGACGACCAGGTGCAGGCCCTCGCCGTCGAGCTCGACGCCCCCCATGTCGATGGCCTCCCAGCTCATCGCGAACTCGTCGACGTGGACCTCGAGCTCGAGGCGATTGGCCAGGCGCTGCTCGAGCTCTCGGCCGATCCGCGGCCCCGCCCAGCGCGGCAGCGTCAGCAGGGCGATCAGCCCCGCGGCCAGCAACACCCCGAACACCGCGAGGGCGGTGAGCAGGATGCGCCGCCGACGAGTGCGGCGCTGTGGGGAGCGCGCGGCCATGGTTGGGGACCTTAGCGCAGCGTTGCGACGCTGGCGTCCGTGGACGCCTCAGAGGCTGTGAATGAATTCACAGCCTCTAACTATTTTCGCCCTCGTGGACGACGCCACGCCCTCCCTGCCCCACGTCCCTGACGATTTTAGCCGTCGTGGACGACGCCACGCCCTCCCTGCCCCACGTCCACGACTCAGGGACTGTCAACGAATCCACGCCCCCCGCTTGCGGGGGCGACCCGATGCCCTCTCAAAGGCACGAACTCCATTGCCCACAAGCCAAAGCGGAGGAGCGGAGCGACGAAGCGCCCCCGGTCCCAGGCGCCCATGGGGGCAAAACAGAGCTCAGCCCGCCGTCCTCATCCGTGAGCAAGCCCGAGCTCCCCAAGTGAGGTGCAAAAAATCAAGCGCGCACAAACAAATCAGGCGCCAGACCCGAAGTCTGGCGCCTGATGGTCAGCGGTGTGGGCGCGCTCAGCCAGCCTTGCACTGGTAGGCGAAGATCACCATCGAGTCCGAGCGGCGCACCGGGATGAGCACGATCTGGTTGCTGCGCATGGAGAAGTTCATGTTCACCAGCGAGGTGCCCGAGCGCATCAGATCGGTGCTCAGCTCGAGCTTGTCCTTGTCGCCGCCGAGCAGGCTGAGCTTGACCGAGTGACCCGACTTGAAGCGCTCCTCGACGACCGTGTTCAAGGTCAGCTTGAAGTCCTTCGACTCGAGCAAGCGGAAGCTCTTGTAGCGGGCGAACTCTGGGGCCTCGAGCTGATCCTTGAGGAAGCCGAGGTCCTTGGGGATCGTGCCGTCGCCGGTCTCCGTCGCCTCGACGGCGTGGATGCGGCAGGTCGCGTCGCTGACCGCAGCGTCGGCCTGAGCCGGAGCGAGCAAGACCAGCGACGCACCGGTGAGGGCGACCGGGACCGCCAGACAGCTGGCCAGAGTGGAAGCCAAGATCTTCGCGTGCATCGTCATAGCGAGCGCTCACTTTGAGCGGGAACGTCTTCGGTGACCCAGATGACCGTGGTGGTGCCCCGGGTACCTTCGACCTGAGAGATGGTGCCGGTGCGCCCACCAAAGGAGATGTGGCGAATCTCGGCTTCTCCAGGCTCGGGCTGCGGGAACATCTCGGGTTCGGCCTTGGTGTCGGGGTTGGGAGCGACCGCCATCTGCGGCGCTTTTGAGGGAGTCGAAAGGCTGGGCGCCTCGGACTCGGGCGTGGACGCCTCGTCGGCGGCCGGCTGGTCAGACGCAGCATCCTCGGGCGTATTCGAGGCCACGGCGTCCGGTCCCTGGTCCGGCTCGGGGGCCTGGATCGACTTGGCGAACACCAGCGCGACCACGGCCGCGGTGCCGACCACGGCCAAGGGCACGCGCAGCGGTCGGGCCCACTCGAGCAGGCGCTCCCACAGGTTGGGCGGCGCCTCGGCGGCCTCTTGCAGCCGGGACTCGCGCTCGAGGCTGCGCTCGAAGCTGTCCCAGATCTGCTCGAAGCGCGCCTCGGGCACGCGCTCGGCCTGAAGCTCGAGATCACCCGCGACGATCTCGCGCATGAACGAGAGATCGCCCAGCTGCTCGGCCAGGCTCGGGTTGGCCTCGAGTTCGGCCTCCATCGCGGCCTCGGCCGCGGCGTCGAGCTCACCGTCGAAATAAGCCGACAGCTCCTCGCTCAGGGCGAAGTTGGAGGTGTTTGATTCGGCGCTCATCGCATCACTCCGACGGCCTCGGCCGCCCGTTTATGCTGACCAATCGCCTCGGTGACGACATCTTTCGAAGGGACGCAGGCACCGAGCTGCTCGGTCAACAGCTTCTGCATGTTGCGACGCGCGTGGAACAGCCGGCTCATGATCGTGCCCTTGGAGCACTTCATGGCCTGGGCCATTTCCTCGTAAGACATGCCCTGCAGCTCGCGCATCACGATGACGGCGCGGTGCTTGTCGCTGAGGTGATCCAAGCTGGCCTCGACGGCCTGAAGAATCTCCTTGCGGCGGAGCATGTCGGAGGGATCGCCAAACTGCGCCAGGTGCGGCAGCAAGTCCGAGGGGGGCTCGTCCTTGCCGTCGTGGCGCAACCCGTCATCGAACTCGACGTCGCGGTGCCGCTTGGCCTTGCGCAAGTGGTCGATGCAGAGGTTGGCCACGATCCGGTACAGCCAGGTGTAGAAGCTCGAGTTGCCCTCGAACTTCCCGATGTACCGGTGGACCTTGATGAAGCTCTCCTGCACCACGTCGAGGGCGTCCTCTTGGTTGCGGAGGAATCCGAAGGCGACCGCATAGACCTTGCGCTGATAGCGCTGCATCAGAATCTTGAATGCTCGCCTGTCCCCGCCTTGAACGGCGGTTACCAGGACGAGGTCCTCGGCGTCTGTGGAAACCACGTGTGTCGCTGCCTATGGACGGGGAGTCTCGATCGCTATTCAGCGGCTCGACGGAAGAGGAGAAGGCGAGTTGGGGCTCATTTGGCGGGTCTGGGCGGGGATGCGTCCGAACACATGCCCGAAGATCGAGGATCCGTCGAGGCCAGAAGCGGTGCGTGAGGGGGATCGCGCCGTCAGGGATGCCTGCGAAAGCGCGGTTTTGGCGCCCGGAAATGGGGCCTGCTCCCACGGTTATACCCAATGCTCGCCCAACATGCCCCGAACACGGCGCCGGGGCTGGGCGAATTCGCACAGCCATGGCCCGAACACTGGCCGATGTCGCACACGCCGTGACCCGTCCGCCTGGGGAGCCAAACGCCCCGAGAAGCAAAATGCGCATCTCGCACCGCCTACCCGTCGACCCCCGTCGAGGGTATCCAAGAACTTCATGCGGGCGCCCCGAGCCGCAGCGGCCCAGCTGCTTCGTGAGTACCTGGGCGACGTCCAGGCCCTCGCGCGACGCCGCGCCTTCGCGGTCCACGTCGTCGAGCTGGCCTCGGGCTGGGCGCTGCTCGCGGGCCTCGGGCTGCTCGCGGTCGCCTGGAGCTTCCGCGGTGACCTCGGGCTCGCCCTCGCGCTGCCCGTGTGTGTGCTCGCGCCGCTGGCCTGGACCGTGTGGCGATTTTGGATGCTGCGGCTCCGCCAGGGACGCCCATGGCCGTCGCGCGCAGCGTCGCCGCTCACCGAGGACCGCTGCGCGCCCGGGCGACGCCGCGGGAGCGCGAGCGCGACGCGACCTTGCGCCACGAGCTCCTCGGCGCGACGGAGCTGTGGCTGGACCTCGAGAGAGAGCCCGCCGACGAGGGCCCTGCCCGCTCGCGCGAGCTCGCGGCCGCCTACGTCCGGCGCATCGGCGTCGCCACCCTCGACCTCGACCCCCGCCTGGGCGCCCACCGACCCAAGCTGTGGTCGCGCCTGCTCGCGGCGACCCTGGCCGTCGCAGGTCTGACCACCTTGATGAGCACCGCGTGGGGGCAGCAAGCCCTGCTGATCACCCTCGCGGGCGCCGACGCTCGCCCTCCCCCGCCGCCCCAGGACGTGTGGACGCGCCTCGAGCTCGAGCTCGACTATCCCGACTACACCCAGCGCGCGCCCCGGGTGGTCCCCAACCCCAGCGGCGCCCTGCGCATCCCGGCCGGTACCGAGGTCCGCCTGACCATGGATCTCGAGGAGCCCGCCGAGCACGTGCGCGTCGTGTTCGTGCCCGACAGCGTCGAGCTCGCGGCGGCCCCGGAGCCCGAGTTCATCGAGCTCGCCCCCCTCGAGCCCGACCCCAAGCCCGAAGCCGAGGTTGAAGAAGCGCTGCGCTGGACCGGGAGCTTCACCTTCCGCGGCGCGGGCTCGTGGATCGCCGTGCTGCTCGACGATCCCGACACGCCCCTGGCCCGGGCCGCTCGCCGCTCGCCCCCCATGCGCCTCGAGCTCGAGCCCGACGGTCCCCCCGAGGTCGAGCTGCTCCCCCTGCCCGAGGCCCAGCGCGAGGCCAGCGAGACCCAGGCCGTGGACCTGCGCTTTTCGGCCCGCGATGACTTTGGCGTGGTCCAGGCCGAGCTCGTCTACGAGATCGACGGGGAGGACGGCAGCGTCGAGGGCGGCCGCGTGCGCCTCCCGGCCGGCACGGCCCCCGGCGGCGCGGCGCGACGCTGGCAGCACCGCCACCGCTGGGATCTGTCGACCATCCCCATCGAAGATCGCAGCGAGGTCAGCTACTGGATCGAGGTCCGCGACAACGACCCCGGGCTCGGCCGCACACCCCTCGACGACGGCCCCGGCAAGGTCGCCAGCTCGGCCCGCCAGCGCCTCCTGGTCCGCGACGACGAGGCCGAGCACGCCGCGAACATCCGCGACCTGCAGACCATCCGCGACGGCGCCGTCGATCTGCTCGCCGTCCGGCTGACGACGAAGGTCTTCGACGAGCCCACGAGCGACGCGACCAATCGCCTGATCCAGCTGCCCGCGCGCCTCGATCGGGCCCGGCGCATCCACCTGGCCTCGGCCGAGCTGTTGACCATGCTCGCCGACGCCGTAGACGCTCTGGCCGTCGACGCCATGGTCGCCGAGCGCGACGTCGAGACCCTCGCGGGCATCCACGCCCGCTTGCTCGAGCTGCACCGCGAAGAGCTCGCGCTCCATGAGGAGCTCCCGGTCGGCTCGGAGTTCGACGAGGGCGGGGTGCGCAAGGCCCACAAGCTCCTGGCCAAGCTCGGGCGGCACAACAAAAAAGAGGTCGAGGCCCTCGAGGACGAGATCATCCGCCTCGACGACCTGGTCGACGGCCAGATCATCGAGCGCATGGAGGCCCTCGTGGCGCGCCTGCAGGCCTCGCAGCAAAAGCTCGTCGACAAGCTCGAGCAGCTGGCCGCGGGCGACGAGTCCGTGCGCCCGGAGATTGAGCAGCTCGAGCAGCGCATCCGCGAGGACACCCGCCGGCTCCAGCAGGCCCAGGCCCAGCTCAGCAAGGAGGTCGGCGAGGAGTGGATGAACCTCGACGCCTACAAGGCCATGGAGGCGCGCATGCGTAGCCAGCAGCTCCTCGAGCAGCTCCAGCGCGGCGACGTCGAGGGCGCCCTCGAGCAAGCCCGGGACGGCCTCGACGCGATCCGGCAGCTGCGCGAGCAGGTCCAGCGCAGCGGCGCCGAGGCGCCCTCCCCCGCCCTGAGCGAGGAGGACCGCAAGCGCATGAAGCTGCTGCGCGAGCTCAGCCGGCTGCAGGACGAAGAGGCGGGCGTGCGCGCCGAGGCCCAAAAGCTCCACGAGCAATGGCGCGCCAGCGTCGGGGACCAGCGGGCCGAGACGGACGCGACCGAGCGCGCCAAGCAGGAAGCCGAGAAGCTTCGAGAGGAGGTCGAGGCCGTCAACGACGCGCGCCTGTCCCGGGAGGGGCGCACGGCCTGGGAGGACGCGCGCGAGGCCCTCGACGCCCTCGACGCCGCGCCCGAAGACGCCGACGGCCAAGCCGGACAGCTCGAGCTCTTCGAGGCGGCCCAGCGAGCCAACGAGGCCCTCCGTCGAGCCAAGGCCGGGGCCGAGGGCGACGAGGCCAAGGCCCTCGACGAGCTGGCGAAGCGAGCGGCGCGACTGCAGACCGAGCTTCGCGGCGAGCTGCCCGACCCCGAGGACACCCTGCCGCCCGAGAGCACCGAGCAATTCGAGGCCCTCAGCGAGCGCCAGGAGACCCTGCGCGAGCGCAGCCGCGAGCTCCTCGACGACCCCGCCGCGGACCTGCTGCCGGACGCAGGCGAGGCCGCCATGCGTTCGGCCGACGAGGGCATGCAGCGCGCGGGTCAGGGCCTCGACGACGCCGCCCTCGACGACGCCCTCGACGGCGCCTCCCGAGCCTGGCAGGGGCTGCAGCGGGCCATCGACAGCTTGCGCCAGTCGAGCCCGCCCCCGCCCCAGTCCAGCGGCGGGGAGTCTTCCACGGAGGCCGACCGCGACCGCTCGCTCCGCGACCAGGTCGTCGAGGCCATGCGCGAGGGCGATCGGGACGACTTCGACGCCGACACCAAGCGCTACTATGAGGAGCTCTTGCGATGACGGCCCCAACCCAGCCCAGCCGCGCGCGCGTGCGCGCCCTGGTCAAGCTCACCAAGCTGACCGGCCTCGCCCTCGTCCTCGCCCTCGCGGCCCACGGCGCGGCGACCTCTCCGGCCGAGGCCGCGCCGCCCGAGCAGAGCCCCAAACAAAGCGAGCAGCCCGCGACGCCCGAGCGCATCGAGAGCGCGGCCCTGCAGCGCTTCCTCGTCGACGTCGACGCCTGGGACCTCGAGGGCGCCCGGGCCCGGCTGAGCCAGATCCCCGCGGGCTCCGAGCGCGACCTGGCCGAGGGCATGCTCGCCCTCTACGAGGCCGACTACCCCGAGTCCGAGAGCCTGCTCGCCGGGGTCGTCGCGGCCGGCGGCGCGGACCCAGAGCGCGACCCCGTGGCCGGGCGCGCGCGCTACTACCTCGAGGTCGCCCGCGGAGCCCAGCTGGCCCTGGGCGACGCGGTGACCCTGCGCAGCGACGACGGGCGCTTCGAGGCCGTGTTCGCCGATCGCCGCGACGCCATCTTGGCGCCCTACCTGTTCGAGGCCATGGCCGAGGCCTACGACACCCTCGGCGAGGACGTCGGCGTTCGCCCCGACCACCCGATCCGCTTCGAGTTCTATGACGAGGCCGGCAAGCTCGCCCTGGTCACCCCGCTGACCCTCGACAACATCTACACCACGGGCACCGTCGGCATCTGCAAGTACCGCCGGGTCATGATGATCACCCCGCGGGTGATGCTGCACGGCTACGGCTGGCTCGACACCGCCGTCCACGAGTACGTCCACTACGTGCTCACCATGCGCACCCGCAACAACGCGCCGGTGTGGATGCAAGAGGGCATGGCCAAGCTGATGGAGACCCGCTGGCGGACCCCGGAGGGCGAAACGCCCGGCCTGAGCGAGCCGGTCCGCAGCCTGCTCCACGACGCCCTGGCCCGCGACGAGCTCGTCACCCTCGAGCAGATGCACCCCTCCGTCGCCATGCTGCCCAGCCAGGAGCTCGCCGCCCTCGCCTACGCCGAGGCCGAGACCATGCTCGGCCTGCTCGAGGAAGAGCGCGGCCCCGAGGGCATGGCGACCTTCATGACCCTCGTGGGTGAGGGCGTCGACGCCAAGGAGGCCCTCGCCGAGGCCTGGGGCGCCGACTTCGACGACTTCTTCGCCCGCTGGCGCACCGTGATGACGGCCCGGACGGCCCACAGCCGCGCGGGCTCGGGCGCGGGTCTGCCCAGCATCGACTTCCGCGCCGACGACGACCCCGGCAGCTCCGGCCAGCTCCAGGACGACCCAAGCTTGCGCGGCGACGTGTTCTCGCACCTCGGCGGCGGTCGGGGGCGCCAGCTCGCGCGCCTGGGCGTGCTCTTGACCCTGCGCGGGCACCTCGACGCCGCGGTCATCGAGTACGAGAAGGCCCGCGCGGCCGACCCCGAGGTCCGCGACGATCCCAAGCTCGCGCGCCGCCTCGGCGAGCTCTACCTCGAGCTCGAGCGCGCCGAGGAGGCCCTGCCGCTGTTGATTCGCGCGGGCGAGCACGAGCCGGACAACGCCAACATCGCCGCGGCCGAGGCCCACGCCCGCCGGCTCACGGGCGACCCCGAGGGCGCGCGCGCGGCCCTCGATCGCGCCATCCGTCAAAACCCCTTCGTCCCGACGATCCACTGCGATCTGGCGGCCCTCGCCGAGCTCGACGGCGACGCCGAGGCAGCCGAGCGCGAAGCTCGACTTTGCAAGGACTGACCCGGCGCGCGGGTGCCTCCTCAGCGACCCAGACTGACAGGCGCGCGCAGCTCCCCGCGCACGCGCGTCCACGTCCCGCCGCGCTCGGCCAGCTCCGCCGGCACGCTCACTCGAATCCACTGACTGCGCTCGTCGCTGAGCCAGGTCCGCGTGCTCGGTAGCTCGTGGCGGACGTCGTCGACGTCGACGAGCTCGAGGCGGTCGGGGCCCGCGGCCCGGCTCGCGCTCGACGACGGCCCGGCGCTCGGCATCCACCACCACCGCTCCCGCCCCTGCGGAGTAATCAAGCCCATGAGCACGCGCTCGCCCAGCCCAGCCGAGGGCGGCGGCGACTCGGGCCAGCTCGACAGCAGCTCGATGCGCTCGGCGCAGCGCCCCCAGGTGAAGTCCGAGACCCAGCGCGGGGCGCAGTAGCTCATGTAGTCGTAGGCCCCGTCGGCGGCGAAGATGTCCGCCCGCAGCAGCCCGACCCCGCGCGCGCCGATCAGCCCGTCGGCGTGGGGGTAGCTCCCGTCCACGCCATCGGGCGCAGCGCCCGGGCACTCGACGTGCACGAGGCCCTGGGCGTGGCCCATCTCGTGGGTGAAGGTCACGGTCGACAGCCCCGGGTTCCCGGACCACAGCACCGTCGCGGCGACGCGGTCGACGTCGTCGCCCGGCTGGTCCCCGGCGATGCCGGCGATGCCCCGCAGCCCCCCGAGGGTCGGCTCGCCGACGTCGATCAGCGCGTGGTAGTAGACCTGCGGCGCTGCCCCCTCGCTCGCCCGCAGCTCGCCCAGCCAGGGCAGCAGCAGCCCGAGCTCGAACAGGTTCCCGTCGAACTCGACGGGCTCGTGCACGGTGACCTCGAGCTCGGTGATCGGGTTGCGCTCGTAGAAGCCGTCGAGGAGATCGTCGAGCACGCCGCCGTCGAGGCCCGGCTCGTTCTCGGCGTAGCGCACGGGGACCACGACCAGCTCGACGCCCATGGTCTTGGCCTCGAAGCCCGCCTGCTCGAAGCCCTCGCTGCCCGCGGCCGCGAGGGGGGTCCCGTCGGCCTCGAACAGCTCGACGGCGTAGCGCAGGCCCGGATCGGTCTGGCCCGCGGCGGCGTCGAGCACGAACCAAAAGCTGCCCTCGGGGTCGTCCTGCACGCGCACGGACGCCTCGGCGTCGGCGCTGGTGGATACGAAGCGCGTCTGGCTCAGGGTCCACGACTCGAACTCCGTGGCCAGGCTCAGCCGGGCCTCGAGGCTCCGCGGCGCCCAGTCCTCGCTGACCTCCACGTGCACGCCGAGCCAGGCGTCGCGCCCGGTGTAGAGCGCGCTCGTGCGGGCCTCGGGATCGATGGCGACGCCGTCGACCGCGACGTCGACGCGCGTCCCCTGGTTGATCTCCACGAGCCCAACCGAGACCTCGCCGACGCCGAAGTCGGAGCCTTCGTCGCCATTGCCGCTCCCGCCCTGCACCGAGGCGTCCACGCACCCCAGGACCAGCGCGGGCGTGAAGGCCACGACCCACGCTCTAGTCCACGCCTTCGCTTCGTCCGCGCCGCCCATCGACCAAGGCATCATCGCGCGTCCGCCTCGGGCACTCAATCACCCGCGCTCACCCGGCCCACGGCTCGGGTCTCGACACGCCGGAGCGCACTCGGCGTCGCCCCGGCCGTGTCGTGTCGTGTCGTCCGCTCGGCCCCGCTCAGGCGACGCGGTGGAGCGGAGCCTCACGAGGGCCCGCGTGCGTCTGTGAGCGCGCGAGGGCCCGCCGGAAGCTGCGGTCGACCTGGCGGATGAGCCGGCGCAGGCTCTTGCAGACGGGCGTCGCCTGGCGCACGACCACGCCAATCTGGAAGCCCAGGCGCGTCGGCCCCAGGCGATCGAGGACCAGGCGATGCTCGCCGATCGTCGCTTGGATCTCCGTGCCCGCGGCGTCGCCCTGCATGCGCTCCATGTCGTGATAGACGAGGGACATGCGCGAGAGCGTGCGCTGGAGGATCTCCGGGTCGAGCTCCGCCGAGCACTCCCCCATCACCACTTCGGAGTCGCGCAGCAGGTAAGCCGCGAGGATGTCCGGCGTCCCCGCGAGGCGGGAGATCTTGTTGAGCACGTCTTGGGGGGCGCCGGTCTCGAGGGTCGCGGTCGTCCGCGGCTTGACTGAAGTCCGCCCGGCCGCGGGGCTGAGGAAGCCCTGATGCTGGATCGTCCGAGCCGTCGCGCTGCGCCCCGCGATCCAGCGCAGCGCGGGCTCGGACAGGGCGAGCAGGGCCTCCACGGCCGCCGCCCCGATGAGCTCGCCGGTGTGCGCGTGGACCAGCTGACCTTCCTCGATGTGGATGGCCCCCTCGCGGCCGGCGGCCTCGACGTGCAGCACACCGCTGCGCGAGGCTGCGACGCGGGCGCCAAGTTCAGCCCGCGCGTCGCGGTTGGCGGCGGGGCCGAGGCTGCCCCCCGCCTCGGGATCGGCCTGCATGGCACGGAGCAACGCCGAGGGCTCGCAGGGACTCGGCATCATGGTCACGCCGCCAACCTTCGCGAGCACGCCCACGGCGCCACGGTCAAAACTCGGAGCGATGACGACGATGGGGAGCGCGGGGTGGCTCGCGCGAACCTGCTGCGTCAGCGATCCAAACGCCGCCTCGCCCTCTCCGTGGACCTCGACGACCATCGCCATGTGCAGAGTAGGCCCCGGCTCCCCGGCCTCCTTGCTCTCGGTGTCCGGGAAGTTGGCGATGCTCAGGCCGGGCCGAGTGGCACAGAGGATGTCCGACAGCGCTGCTCGCTGGCCTGCACTGTGGGCCGCGATCAGCACGGTGAGGGTGCTCGATGAAGGGTTCATGGCGTTCCTTTCCTGCGTGCCCGCGGCACGCTGAGGACACCACAAAGCAGATTGCGTGCCAGCCTCCTCGCGCTTTTGTACTTTGGTACAGATCACTCGAATTCACGGCGCCAGGCGCTCTCTACGGCGTTCATGCGCCATCAGCGACCTCTCCCAACTCGACCTGTCTTGGGACGCTGGGGCACTCCTCCGCAGACAATCATGATTTTGTGGCTCCAATACGCAATCCCCGCGCCTCGGATCTGCGCACTCCCCTCCAGCGGTGTGGGATCGCCTCCCTGAATCACTTCATGATAGGCTGGCACGAACGATCACACTTATTTTCCCAGGCCCCGACCCGAAAGCCTGGCGCCCCATCGACTTGCATGAACACGTCCACGCTCTGCCGCTCCCTGACTGCCATCCCGCTCTTGCTCCTGCTCCCGGCCTTCGGGTGTGGTGACGACGGCGGGAGCAACATCTACGACTCGAGCAACCAGACCGGCATGACGGTCGGGAACGAGGTCGGCGAGGACGAGGCGGACGACGGCGCGACCGAAGAGGACGACGACGACGACGACGCCGACGACGGGATGACCAAGCTCGACACCCTCGGCGAGGACGAGGGCCAGGCCTCCGCCGACGACGGCAGCCTGGGCAACGGGTGTCAGAAGGTCGACTTCCTGTTCGTGATCGACAACTCCGGGTCCATGTTCGAGGAGCAGGACAACCTCGCGGGCTCCTTCCCCTCCTTCATCAACTCGATCAGCGCGACCCTCGACGAGGCGCAGGACTACCACGTCATGGTCATCGACACCGACGCGTGGGTCCACGGCGACTGCGAGATCCTGTGCGGCTTCCCCATCCCCGTCCCCGGCCTGTGCGAAGGCTACGAGTGCGGCGTCACCCAGCCCGAGGAGTGCGAGGACGTCCTCGGTGCCGGCGTCACCCACCCCAAGGGCGCGCAGGCCAGCAACGTCGACTGCAACTTCGCCAACGGCCTGCGCTTCATGACCGACGCCGAGCCGAACCTCCCAGCGACCTTCCAGTGCGCCGCCCGAGTCGGCACCGGGTCCTCGCAGAGCCCCGAGAAGCCCATGGAGGCCATGGTCGCCGCGCTGTCCTCGAACGGCCCGGTCAACGAGTGCAACCAGGGCTTCCTGCGCGACGACGCCATCTTGGTCGTCACCTTCATCACCGACGAAGACGACGACGCCGACGACGGCTCGGCGGGCACCGTCGACGGCTGGCGCGCGGCCCTGATCGCGGCCAAGGGCGGCGACGCGAGCTCCATCGTCGTGCTCGGCCTGTTCGGCGACGGTGATCAGCCCAACCCGATCTGCGGGACCTTTGGTGACAACAGCGGGGCCGAGACCTCGCCGCGGCTGCGCCAGTTCATCGACTCCTGGGGCGACCAAGGCTTCTTCGGCTCGATCTGTGCCGACGACTACGACGAGTTCTTCCAGGACGCCGTCGACATCATCGACACGACCTGCGACGAGTTCACGCCGCCCGAGTGAGTTGCCCGAGTGAGACGATCGCCCCACACCTCGCCGGTCGATCGTCCTTTCGGACAGTAGTGGCGCGCATTTGGGCGGCAATTTTTTGCCTGAGCGACGAAAAAAGCGACTCCACGCGATTGCGTGGGACCACCAGCGTGCGATGGTGGTTGTCCCGCAGGCGGACGCGCGAAGCCTGCGACCAGCGCACACGCCAAGGAGGGCTGCATGCTGACACTGACGAGAAAGGCCGGCCAGAAGATCCGCATCGGCGAGGACATCGAGATCGTCGTCCGAGAGATTCGTGGTCGGCAGGTCCGCCTGGGCATCTCTGCCCCCGAGGGTCTGGCCGTGTACCGCGAGGAGCTCTACCAGCAGATCCTCGCCGAGGGCGGTGACCCCAGCGCCGATCCGCCGCTCAAGCACCGCGCCCGCAAGCCCGACCCCAAGGCGGGCAGCGAAGACACCGGCGAGTGACCCTATACTCGCCGCGATGAGCACGCGGCAGACTCACCTGCGCACCTGTCATCTGTGCGAGGCGATGTGCGGCCTCGCCATCGAGGTCGAGGGCTCGCGGATCGTCAACATCCGCGGCGATCGCGAAGACCCCTTCAGCCGCGGGCACCTGTGCCCCAAAGGTCCGGCCCTCGCCGCGCTGCACGACGATCCCGATCGCCTGCGCAAACCCCAGCTGCGCACCAGCGCGGGCTGGCGCGAGATCGGCTGGGACGAGGCCCTCGATCGCGCCGCCGAAGGGCTGCACCGCGTTCAACGCGAGCACGGCAAGGACGCGCTCGCGGTCTACCTGGGCAACCCCACGGTCCACAACCACGGCGCGGCGATCGTCGGCGCGCCCTTCCTGCGCGCGCTCGGGACCCGGCACCGCTACTCGGCGACCTCCATCGATCAGCTCCCGCAGATGCTGGTCTCGATGTGGATGTACGGGCACCAGCTGCTCCTGCCCATCCCCGACCTCGACCGCGCCGAGCACCTGGTCATCGTCGGCGCCAACCCGCTGGTGTCCAACGGCAGCATCATGAGCGCGCCGGACATGCGTCGACGGCTGCGCGAGCTCCAAGGCCGCGGGGGCAAGGTCGTCGTCGTCGATCCCCGACGCAGCGAGACGGCCAAGCTCGCCGACGAGCACGTGTTCATCCGCCCGGGCACCGACGCCCTGCTGCTGCTGGCCATGCTCGGCGTGATCCTCGACGAGGGCCGCGAGCGCCTCGGTCGGCTGGCGGACCTCGTCGAGGGCGTGCAGCGGGTCCGCGCCGCCGTCGAGGCCTTCACCCCCGAGCGCGCGGCCGAGGCCACCGGGGTCGAGGCCGAGACCATCCGCGCCCTCGCCCGCGAGCTCGCCGATCGCCGCGGGGTCGTCTACGGCCGGGTGGGCGCCGCGACCCAGGAGTTCGGCGCCCTGACCCACTGGGCCATCCAGCTGCTCAACGTGTTCACCGGCGCCCTCGACCGCCCCGGGGGCGCCATGCTGCCCCGCCCTGCCCTCGACCCGCTCAGCCTGCCCAAGGGCGTGGGCCTGGGCCCGGGGAGCTTCGGGCGCTGGCGCAGCCGGGTCCGCGGGCTGCCCGAGTTTGGCGGCGAGCTGCCCATCTCGACCCTCGCCGAGGACGTGTTCGCTGGTCATGCGGCGGCCGAGGACGCGGCCGAGGACGCCGACGAGGGCAGGCCCGCGCTCGCCCCGATCCGCGGGCTGATCACCCTCGCGGGCAACCCCGTGCTGTCCAGCCCCCGGGGCAGCGACGTCGGCCGGGCCATCGACGCCCTCGACTTCGTGGTCTCCATCGACATCTACCGCAACGAGACCACCTCGCGGGCCGACCTCATCCTGCCCCCGACCTCGCCCCTCGAGCGCAGCCACTTCGATCTGGTCTTCCACCTGTTCGCCGTGCGCAACACGGTCAAGTGGTCCGCCCCGGTGTTCGAGCCCGACGCGGACGCGCGCCACGACTGGGAGATCCTGCTCGGGCTGTGGACGCGGCTGGCGAACCTGCGCGGCCGCGACCGGAAGACGTCGGGTCTGGGCGTGGACAAAAAGCGCGCCCTCGAGCGCGGCGTGCTCGAGCTGCTGACTCGGCTCGGGCCCGACGGCGTCGTCGACCTGGGTCTGCGCGCGGGGCCCCACGGCCGCGTCCTGCCCCGCCCCCTCGAGGGCCTGGGCCGCGCCGCCGCGCAGCTCGGACGCCTCGAGCTGCCAGGCCTCGACCGCCTCGGCCAACTCGGCAAGGGGCCCCTCGACCTCGAAGAGCTGCGCCGCAACCCCCACGGCATCGACCTGGGCCCCCTCGAGCCGGCGCTCCCCGAGCGCCTCCGGGTCGGGCGGCGGCGAACCATCGAGCTCGCCCCCGAGGCCCTGCTCGGCGATCTGGGCCGCCTGCTGCGGACCTACCCCGAGGGCGGACCGAGCTCCCGGGCGCCGACCCCCGAGCGCCCGCGCTTCGCCCTCATCGGCCGTCGGCTGCTGCGCAGCAACAACTCGTGGATGCACAACTTGCCCAAGCTCGTCGCGGGCAAGCCGGCCTGCACCCTGCAGATGCACCCCGACGACGCCCTGGCCCTGGCCCTGCGCCCCGGCGACCCCGTGCGCGTGGACTCGCGGGTCGGCAGCCTGACGGCCCCCCTCGAGCTCAGCGACGCGATCATGCCCGGCGTCGTCAGCCTGCCCCACGGCTTCGGCCACGACCACGCCGACTCGACCCTCGAGGTCGCGGCCGCCCACGCCGGCGTCAGCATCAACGAGCTCACCGACCCCGAGGCCATCGACGTCCTCAGCGGCGTCGCGGCCTTCTCGGGCGTGCCCGTCGAGGTCCGCCTGGCCGAGGGCGCCTCGAGCTGATGCTCTGAAGCTCACCCCAACGAAGAGAGCGCCCCACCGGGGGGCGCTCTCTTCGTTGGCTCTCGAGCCCGAGCTCAGAGCTTCGACTTGAGCATCGCCGGGACGTCGATGCCCGTCGCGGCCTTGATCTGCTCGCCGTAGTTGACCAGCGTCGCCGCTAGGTCGCCCCCGCCCGCGCTGCCGCCCTCGGTCTTGCCGAGCACGGTGAGCCGGTCGACCTTGAGCTC
This sequence comes from Plesiocystis pacifica SIR-1, assembly GCF_000170895.1. Classification (GTDB taxonomy): domain Bacteria; phylum Myxococcota_A; class Polyangia; order Nannocystales; family Nannocystaceae; genus Plesiocystis; species Plesiocystis pacifica. Next base: position 136,955 of record NZ_ABCS01000008.1, read on the forward strand.
GCCCATGCTGCCCGACATCTTGGCCATGAGCGGGACGAGCTTCTGCATCAGCAGGATGTCGCGGCCCGCGGTCCCCGAGGTGTTGTAGCGCTCGGCGATGTCGGTGAGCACCTTGGCCGTGGCCCGGCCCTGCTCGACGATCGAGGCGGCTTCGCCCTTGGCGTCCTGGAGCGCCTCGGCCATGGCGGCCTCGGCGGGCTGGATGATGTCGGCCTGGAGCTGCAGGCGGACCTGCTCGATGCGCGCCTCCTGGGTGTCGACCTCGGCCTTGGCCTGGCGACGCTGGCCTGCACCGACGCGAGCTGCTCGGCGATCATCGCGTCCCGGCGGGTCCGCGCGTCGGCGACCCGGGCGATCGTTCTCTTTGCGAGCAATCTCGATCTCCGCGTCGATCTGGGCGAGCTCACCGGCCATGGTGTTGCGCCACTTTTGCTCGGCGGCCTCGGCCCGCGCCTCGGCCTCGGCGATCTGGGCGTTGCGGCGGATCTGCGCGCTGATCTGGCGGCCGATGGCGTCGAGGTAGCCGACGTCGTCGGACACGTTTTGGATCTTCAGGGTGTCCATGACCAGCCCGAGCTTGCTCAGGTCCTGCTCGGCCTCCTCGGCGAGCTTGGCCGCGAACTCCTCCTTGTCCTTGTTGACCTGCTCGGGGGTCAGGCCCGCGAGCACGCCGCGGAGGTTGCCCTCGAGGGTCTCGCGGGCGATCTTCATGATCTCCTCGCGGGACTTGCCCAGGAAGCGCTCGAGGCAGTTGTTGAGCAGGGGCTCGGAGCCCGGGACCTTGATGTTGGCGACGCCCTGGACCGAGAGCGGGATGCCGCCCTTGGAGTAGGCGTTTTGGACCCGGACCTCGATGATCATGTTGGTCAGGTCCATGCGGTCGACGGTCTCGAACAGCGGGATGCGGATGGCCCGGCCGCCGCGGATGATGCGGTAGCCGATCTTGCCCTTGTCCGTCCCGCGCGGGCGGCCGGAGAAGACCAACACCTCGCTCGGCTGGCACACGTAGAGCACCCGCTTGACGACGGCGGCGATGCTGAAGAAGGCGAGGATGAGGATGAAGCCGATGGCACCGATGGCGCCGGGCTCGATGAAGGCGGCGAGCAGCGCGTTCACAGCGACACCTCCTTTCCGCTCAGGCTGGGGGGTTTGACGCCACCACCGACGGGCTTGGTGACCCGGGGCGCGCCCGAGCCGAGGGCCGGACGACGACTTCCGCCGCCTCCGCCACCACCACCGCCGCCGCCGCCGAGGATGCTCGCGCCGGGTACGTCGCTCTCGGCGAGCACCGCCGGGATGTCGACGCCCACGGTGTCCTTGAGGGCGCTGAGCACCGCCGCGACGGTCTGCGGGTAGGCGGCCGCGTAGGCGGCCAGGGCCGAGCCGTCACCGCGGTCGAGGACGTTGACCTCGGCGATGTCGATGTTGTCCATGTTGTCGAGCACCGTCGAGATGATCTCGTCGAGGTGCTGGATGACGTAGATTTCCCGGGCCTTGTCGCCCATGGCGTTCCAGGCCGCTGTGGTCGCCTCGAGCACCTCGACGAGGGCCCGGCCGTTCTCGGCCGTCGGCGCCGCGGCGCCCTTGGCCCGGATGGCCTCGGCAGCGCGACGGGCCTCCGAAGGAATGATCACGTCAGCTTGCAGGCGCTTGTTCTCGAGCACCGAGCGGATCTTCTGCAGCTCCTGCTCGGCCTGGGCGCGGGCGGTGTTCGCCGCCGCGACGGCCTCGCGCTCGACGGACTCCGCCTCACCGGACAGCTCGGCGCGGACCTTGGCCAGCTCGTTGCGCTTTTGCAGGATGGCCGTCTCGGCCTGGGCCTTGGCGACCTCCGAGCGACGCTTGGCGCCGGCCTGGGCCTGGGTGATCTCCTGCATGGCCTGGTTCTCGGCGTTCTCGGCGTCACGCAGGACGCGGGCGATCTGCGGGCGGCCGAGGGAGTCGAGGTAGTTGGTCGAGTCGGCGACGTTTTGGATCTTGAGGGTGTCCAGCTCGAGGCCGAGCTTGTTGAAGTCCTTGACCGCGCTCTCGATCAACTTCTCGGCGAAGGTCAGCCGGTCCTCGTTGACCTGCTCGGGCGTCATGTCGGCGACGACCTCACGCACCGCGCCCTCGAGGGTCTGCTGGGCGACGACGTAAATCTCGCGCCGCTCTCGACCGAGGAAGCGCTCGATGGCGTTGCGGATCAACGTGGGGTCCGAGTGGATCTTGACGTTGGCGATGGCGTGGATGCGCAACGGGATGTTGCCCGCCGAGTAGGCGTTCTCGACCACGATGTCGATGGACAGGTTGCGCATGTCCATCGAGTCGACGCGCTCGATGATCGGGATCCGCCACTTGCGACCGCGGCCGCCCCCCTCGTCACCTCCACGGGTTCCGTGGGGCGTGATGATCATCGGCCCCAGGTCCGAGCCGTCGGCCCCGACCCGCTTGCCACCCGTGAAGATCAGGACCTCGTTGGGCTGGCAGATGTGCAAGAAGTTGCGGATCAGCATCAAGGCAGCGAGCAGCGAGAGGGCCAAGCCCGCGGCGACGCCGACGACCGCGGTGACGGTGATCTCCGCGAGCAAGGGCGGTACGAGGGGTGGGGCGCCCGCCCCGAGGATGAGGGCTGTGTGGTCCATGTTGGTCTCCGTTCGAGAGTCGGTGGTGAGGGATGAGTCCGAGGGCGTGAGCGTCGAGGGAAGCGAGCCCCCGGACCTAAAGCGAACACTGGAAAAGCAAACAGAGGCTGTGGAGTCACAGCCTCTGGGGAGGTTGGGTCAGGCGCTGGCGTGCACCTGCACGCCGGCCTCGTACTTGACGACGACGGCCTGGTGGTCGCGCATCTCGACGATCATGCCGACCGCGCCGCGGGCCACCTCGCCGTCTTCGCAGACCGCGAGCACGTCGACGGTCGTGCCCTTGAGCTCGATGCGGATCTTGCCCAGGCGCCCAGGCTTGGCGCCCAGCAGCATCTCGCCGGTCTTGCCGACGTAGTCCGAGGACGAGGCCGCGACGCCGGTGTCGTTGGCCGAGAGCCGGCGGATGAGGGTGACGGCGGTCCAGCCACACAGCGTGCCGACGGCGATGGCGAGGACCAGGGCGACGGTCGTCGCCGCGAGGTCGAAGCCGTCGAGGACCAGACCGGTCAGGCCAAAGAAGGTGGCGAAGAAGGTCCAAAAGCGGGTGCTGCCGAGGACACCGAACAGGCCGCCGATGTCTCCGTGGCCACCGTCGCCTCCGTCGACATCTCCGTCGCCATCGAGGTCGAGGTCCGCGTCGGCGTCCGCGTCGAGATCCGCGTCGCCATCGGCGTCGGCGTCATCGCCCCCAAGCAGGAAGGAGACGCCGAGCAAAACGGCGCCAAGGACCATGGCGAACAAGTAGACCTTGATGAGCATCGTGACCTCCGTGACGCGACGTACACAGACGACGCGCGCGCTATTTCATACCAGTTGTACGGGACTCGCGCGCCGCCGAATTGCCGGGCAGACCCGCGCGACTCGGAGCCCTGGACCCTTCGCCAGGCCTCGGCTTTAGCCGTCTGCCCCACGTCCACGACTCAGCCCTCAGCGAGCGGGGCGCTTCGCCCCACTCGATGCTCACGCCCGGCGCAGCTTGGGTCCGCTTTGGCTCGGCTCGATGACCAGCTCGTTTTGCGACTCGAGCCAGCGCTCGGCGCGATCGGTCGCGCCCACGCCCAGGAGGATCCGCCGGGCCCCGTCTGGAGTTCGGGCGCGGGTCTCGAGGAACACTCGATAGCCCTCCTCGAGGCGGCGCAGCAGCCAGTCCAGGGTCTCGCTCGGGTCTTCTTGGGTCAGCACCACGATGCTGCCCACGGGCATGGTCCGCAGCCGGGCCCAGGCGTCGCGCAGGCTGACGCGGTCGTCGACGACGAGGTTGGGGACGTGAAAGGCCTCGGCGAGAAGCTCGCCGAAGCCCGACTCGGAGATGTAGACGAGGGCGCCCTCGGTGATGTTGGCCGCGAGCCCCGTCAAGCCCTCGGCCGCGCTGGTGTCACGGACCGGGAGCTCGCGCCGCGTCTCCGTGTCCCGGCTCATCGCCGGCAGCTCGCGGTGGGTCACCGCCGTCGGACCCGCGCTCCCGCGCGAGCCCGCCACGGGCGTGTCCCGACGGGTGACCCGGTCAGGGATGGCCTGGGTATCCATGGCCCGCTGCGTCGGCGCGGTGGCCTTGACCGGCGGCGTGGTGCCGCCCTTGCGAGGAGGCGCCGAGAACACCGGCGCCGATGATGCAGAGCCCGCCGAGCCGTCCGTGCCGCCCTGCCCCCCCACGGTCGGCACCGGCGGAGCCTGGGGAGGAGGCGGCATGAAGGGGTCCGCTGCGCCCAGGCCAAAGTCACCGTCGGTAGCGTTGGACAGGCCCAGGTCGAGGTCCTCACCCACGCTCGGGACGTTGTTGTCGAGGGGGGCGAAGGGGGCGTCGTCGTCGTCGTCGGGCACGCCCAGGTCGCTCTCGGAGGCCATGCCGAGGCCGAGACCGCCCGAGACCGACGCCGACACGGCCTGGTGCTCACCGGTGTGCCCGACCTCGAAGTCGTCGTCGTCCTCGAGGGCCCAGGTCCCGCTCTCGAAGGGCGCCGCCGCTTCGGGCGGGCGATCGGCGAGGCTGGCGTCGAAGGGCTGGAAGTCGATGCCTGGGGCCGCCGCCGAGCCGCCTCGCTTTGGGGGGCTCTCGCCGTCGTCGAAGCCCGGCACGTCGAGGGAGAAGGCCGCGCCGCCCTCCGGGGCCTCGCGCTCGGCCCGAACCCGAATGCCCTCCATGCCCGGCTCGGCGAGCACCGACCACTTGGCGCCCGCGTCGATCTCGAACTCCACGGGGTTGCCGACCGCCAGCTCGATCTGCTGACCGTCGTCGACCGCCGCCGCGATCATGTCGAAGAGGTCGGAGCCCGGCAGCACCGTGCTCTCCGCCTCACTCCCCCGCGAGGTCGTGTAGACCACGGGCTGTCCCGACTCGAGCAGGACCTCGCTCGCCGCCCGAGAGACAGCACCTTCGAGGACGTTTGCGAGGGTTCGCATCCCGGCAACGATACCTCATGTCCCGCCCTACACCCGCGCCCCGGGGGCCTCGGTGACAGCGTGAGTTCGGGCGCTCGCCGTGTGCGATCACCATCGGAGCGAGTCCGCCCCACCGTGCCCCGGGGGAAGGTGCTGACTCGCACCTCGGCGCCAGACCACTCAGGGACTGTGAAGTTTTCACAGTCCCTGTCTATTTTAGCCGTCGTGGACGACGCCACGCCCTCCCTGCCCCACGTCCACGACTCAGCCGACGGTGCGGGCGTGTGTCCGGGGCTGCATGAAGTTGCGCATCCCCGCGGCGCTGCGGCTGTAGCCGAAGCCCGACAGCTTCCAGCCGACCCAGGGCGCGCCCGCGGCCGCGCTCAGGCCCCGGTTGATGCCGATCATGCCGGCCTCGAGACGGTCGGCGACGGCCTTGCTGTCGACTTCGGGGCCCCACACCGAGGCGCCCAAGCCGTAGTCCGTAGCGTTCGCTCGGCGCACGACCTCGTCGGCGTCGGCGAAGCGCGAGAGCGAGACGACCGGGCCGAAGGTCTCCTCGGTGGCGATGCGCATGTCGTCGGCGACCCCGCGGACCACCGAGGGGGCCAGCCAGTAGCCCGGGCCGTGGCTCTCGCCCGCGACCAGCACCTCGGCCCCGCGGGCGCGCGCGTCCTCGAGCTGATCGAGCACGAGCTGACGCTGGGCCGCGTTGGCCATCGGACCCAAGTCGGTGTCCTCGGCCCTCGGATCACCGACGCGCAACTTCGCCACCTCAGCCTGGACCCGAGCGACGAACTCGGCCTCGAGGTCGACGTGGACGAACACGCGCTCCGTCGACACGCACACCTGCCCGCTGTTGATCAACGAGTTGCGCACGGCGAAGGCCGCCGCCGCCTCGACGTCGGCCCCGGGCAACACGATCATCGGGTCCTTGCCGCCGAGCTCGAGGACGAGGCGCTTCATGCCCCCCGCGGCGCTGCGCATGATCGCCTGGCCGGTGGCGATGGAGCCCGTGAACGCGACCATGTCGAGGTCGGCCTCGACCAGGCCGCGGCCGACCTCGCCGCCCCCCTGGACCAGGCCGAACAGGCCCTCGGGGACGAGCCCGGCCAGCGCCTCGTGGTACAGGGCGCCGCAGCGCGGGGTGTACTCCGAGGGCTTGAGGACCGCGGCGTTGCCCGTGAGCAAGGCCGACATGACCAGGTTGTTGGGGGTGCTGACCGGGAAATTCCACGGCGCGATCACGGCCACGATGCCGAGCGGGCGCCACTGCGTGGTCACCTCGATCCCGCCCTCGGTCCCGACCTCGTCGGCGCAGGCCGTCCGCGCGCGATCGATGAAGGCCAGGGTCCGGCTCTGGATGTTGGCGACCTCGGACCGGGCGTAGCGCAGGGGCTTGCCCATCTCCGTGGTGATGGCGCTGGCCAGGGCCTCGGCGATGGCGGGCTCGCGGACCTTGGCGACGAAGCGCTCGGCGACCTCGGCCCGCGCCTCGAAGGGGCGCTCGGCCCACTCGCGCTGGGCCTTCGCGGCGGCCGCGACGACGCCGGCGATGGCGTCCACGGGGGTCGCGTCCACGGGGGGGAGGGCCTCGCCAGTGGCGGGGTTTCGCGTCTCGATCACGGACGACATGGGGCGCAGTGTAGTCCCCTGCCCCGCGATGACTAGGTCTCCGATTGCGCCGAGGAGGCCGGGTCCGGCGGGTCCCCTGACTCGGACTCCCCCGCCGAGAGCGCGACGTCATCGGGACGCACGAGCGCCGTCGCGGCCAGGGCCGCGAGCAGAGCCATCGCCCCCGCAGGTACGATCAGCACCGGCCACCCCGGATCGGTCGGGCCGTGGACGAGCCCGCCGAGCATGAAGCCCAGGCCGACCGCGAGCGCGCCCCCCCAAGCCGCCACGCGGATCTTGCCCGCCCACTCGGGCGGTGTGCGCAGACGCCCCAGTGCCCACGCGAGGGCGAGGTTGACGAGGCCGAGGAGGCCGCCGTGCGCGTGGCCGAGGCGCAAAAATTCCCGCCGCAATGGATCGTCGATCCAGCCCTCGGCGCGCAGACCGAACATCGCCTCGAGCCACAGCCCGGTCGCCAAGAACAGCGCGACCAGGCCCAGGGAGAGTCGAAGGTGCCGCTCCTCGCTCATGCCTTCACTCGCCAATCCACAGTTCCAGGCCCACGCGGGCGTCGAGCAGCGCCTCGCGGCGCTCGGGCTGGTCGGCCAGGGGCGGCGGGCCGAGCCGTTCGCGGATCGAGGTGACGACGACGGCCCGGCGCTCCACGGGTCCGATGTAGTCGAACTCGCGCAGCAGCGCCAGCAGGGGCGAGCGCTCCGGGTGCTCGCTCGGCAGCGACTCCGCCAGGTCTCGGAGCCCCCGCCACGCAAACCACCGCACCGAGGGGTACTCGTCCTCGAGACCCTCGGCGATCCACGCCATGCGCTGCTCGACGCTGCCCGTGGCCCCCGGCTGGGCGAGGGCGTGGGCGGCGAGGTTGCGCTGGATGGGGTCTCCGCCGAGCAGGTCCAGGACCACCTGCGCGGGGCCGTCGGTCGCGGCGAGCTCGGCTCGGCCCGGAAAGCCCAGGCGCGTCATCGAGGCGGCCGCCCACCCTCGGCTGCGGTCGACGTGGCACAGCGTACAGGCGTCGGGCTGGTCGCCACGGCCGAGCCACGCGGCGGGATCGGGGCTGGTGATCTGGTGGCTGATCATCCCCTCGAGCAGCCCGTAGGTCGTCTGCGGCATGTGGCAATCGAGGCAGTCGACGGCGGCCGCGACCTCGCCGTGGCCCCCGTGACCGCCCAGACTCGCCGCGCCGCCCAGCGCCGCCGCGTCGTGGCAAGCGAAGCACGCCCCCTCCCCGCTCCGGTTCGGGCGCAGCTGACCGTCGGGCGCGTCGCCGTGCATGGTGTGGCAGTGGCCGCAGCCGAGCGCGCCGGGCTGCCCCTCGTCGAAGCACGGCGACTGCAGCAGCCCCTGGTACTCGTAGGCCGACAAGCGCGGGCTCCCGTCGGGCCAAAAGCGCGGACCAAAGGGCTGCTCGCCGCCCACGCTCGAGTCGGCGAAGATCGGCCGGGACACTGACGCCAGAGCGTCCCCGGGCACGAAGCCGTCGCCCTCGCGGAGCACCGCGGCGATGTCCTGGGCGATGCGCTGGCCGTGGCAGCGCCCACAGATCGCCGACTCCGCTCCGGGCTCGAGGCGCTCGGGGTGGGTGATGCTGCCGTCGCGGGTCTGTCCCGCGAGCAGCCGGCGAAAGGGGTTGCGGTGGCGCGCGACGTGGGCGGTGGCCGGCCCGTGGCAGGCCTCGCAGGCGATGCCCAGCTCGCCCGCCTCGCTGGCGAAGCCGCGCTCGGGCGCCTCGACGGCGAAGCCCGGCGCGACCTCGGTGTTGTGGCAAAAAATGCAGTTGTCGTTCCAGCGGCTGAGGTGGCGCTGGTAGCCGTCGAGGTCGCCGGCCTCGACCTCGGGCTCGACGAAGGCGGCGTTCATGTGGATCCACCGGGCCTCGGCGCGGTGCCAGGCGACCGGCAGGCGGTAGAGCGCCGTCTCGCCCTCCCCTTCCCCTTCCCCCTCGAGCTCGGCCACGTACTGCTGGTAGCGGTGGCTGCCCACGCTCATCACCACCTCCGCGCGCAGCGCGACCTCGCCGGCCTCGCCGTTCGCGTCCAGGCGCTCGACGAGCACCCGCGGGGTGCCTTCGGGGCTGCGATCCATGGTCGCGCGAAAGCCCAGGTAGTCGAGCTGTTCCCCGGCGAAGGGCGCGAGCACCCCGTCTTGGCCGGGGCGGAGCACGGCGCCCGCGCGCGCGCGGCCGGGGTGCGCGACCTCGAGGCTCGCCAGCTCGGGCGCGCCCACGGCCTGGGTCATGGTCCGGTGCCAGCTGTGCCGCCAGCTCGTCCACTCGTCGGGGTGGCAGGCCAGGCAGCTGTCCGAGCCCTCGGGCGGCGCCCCGTGGCGTTCGACGGTGGCCCAGGCGTCCTCGCTGCTCGCCGTCCAGCCCAGACCCACGCCCGCGACGACGAGCCAACACAGCGCGGGGCCAAACAAGAGCGCGGTCGCCCGGCGTGCCTCCGCGCGGCCCATGTCAGACTCGGATCAGGCGACGCAGCGAATGCGAATCTCGCGGTCGTAGAGGCGAATCGCGGCCTCGCTGCCGTCGCTGGGCAGGGGCGCGGGGACGCCGGGGGTCATGCTCCGGCCCTGGTAGACCGTGCCGTTTTGGCTGTGCAGGTCGGCGATCCACAGCTGCCCGCGGTGGCTGTAGATGCACGCGTGGAGCCGGCTGAGCCGGCGCGAGGTGACCTGAAACTGGCAGGCCTCGTGGCGCCCGAGCACGACCGGGCCCTGGCGCATGTCGAACACGCTGCACAGCTCGTCGCGGGACGAGCTGAGCTCGAGCTTGGGCAGGTCCAGGGGCGAGAACAAGGGCGCGGGCTGACGCGGCGGCACCCACATGCCGTCGGCCATCGCGGCCTGCTGGAAGGCCTGCGACTGCTCGGCGGAGCTGGTGAAGCGGGCCCCGGGGTCCTTGGCCATGGCCCGCCGCATGAAGCGATCGAGGGCCGGCGCGGCGCGGTACTCCTGCTCGCTGCCGTGCAGGGTCGAGCCGTCCTCGTGGGCATCGGTCGCCCGAGGCACGCGCAGGGGCGGCACGGGGGAGTTCATGTGCTGCTGGAGCAGGTCTGGCAGGCTGCGCCCGTCGAAGGGCGGGCGGCCGCACAGCAGCTCGTAGCAGACCACCGCGAGGGCGTAGCGATCGGTCGCGGGGCCGACGTGCTTGGTGTCGCGGAACTGCTCCGGGCTCATGTAGTGCGGCGTGCCAAACACCGAGCCCGTGGTCGTCGCGGCCTCCTCGGACAGCCACTTGGCGATGCCCAGGTCGATGATCACCGGCTCCCAGCCGTCGGGGCGGTTGCGCAGCAGCACGTTGTCGGGCTTGAGGTCGCGGTGCAGCACGCCCTCGCCGTGGAGCTCATCGAGGGTGCGCCCGACCCCATCGATGAGCCGGTGCACCGACCACCCCTCGCCCGGGCGAATCACCGCCGAGGGCACGAGCCCGTCGACGAACTCCATGGCCATCCAGGTCCGGCCGTAGTCGTCGACGTTCCAGGTCTCGACCCGGATCAGACCTTCGGCGGTCATGCCGAGCATCAGGTCGGCCTCGCGGGTGAAGCGGATCGCCGCCTCGCTGTCCTCGTGGACCTCGGCGCGGAGCCACTTCACCACCACCAAGCGCCGCTCAAAAACGTCGACGCACAGGTGCACGTCTCCGACGGCCCCCTCGCCGAGGGGCCGGATGCGCTTGTGGGGGCAATCGACCATGTCGTCGGATGCTAGCCCGTTTTGCCCCCGGCAGTCACGGCCCATGGGTGCAGGGGTCCGCGGGCTCACTCGGTGTGCGATCTGGTCCCCCGAGCTGCGTCCGCGCCGCGCCAGCGGGGCAGCCCTGGCCATGCACCCCCTGCCCGGGCGAAGCTCTGCCCGTGTCGATCCCCCCGCAGCCGCGCCGCCTCGCCATCGCGGCCGCGCTGAGCCTGCTCGCGGCGCTGACCGTGCTGCTCGTGGCTGCGCTCGTCGACTCCAACTTCGCCGTCGCAGGAGATGGGCATTACCTCTACGCGACCGCCCGAAGTCTCGCCTACGACGGTGATCTCGATCTGACCAATCAATACCGGGTGCTAGGGGACCGCTGGGGCCTGGGCCGCGATCCGGCGGCGGACGGCTGGCGACTGCCGCCCCGCGAGCTCGGCCCGGCCCTGCTCATGGTCCCCGGCCTGTGGGTCCACCACGGCCTCGGCCTCGCGCCAGCTTGGGCCCCGGCCGCGGCCGCGATCCCCGTGGCGCTGTGCCTCGGCCCGTGCTGGCTCGCGTGCGCCCGGGTCATCGACGCCGTGAGCGATGCGCCCTCCCCTCACCCGCGCTCGGCCGACGCCCTCGCGCTCGTGGCCGTGCTCGCCTTCGTCGTGCCCTTTTACGCCGTCGGCCGCTCCGCCTACGCCCACGCCGCGGACGCCCTCGCCTGCGCCTGGCTGCTCGTGGCCCTCGTCGAGGGTCGCCGGCCTACCGTGCTCGGCCTGCTGCTGGCCGCGGCCGTGCTCGTCCGCCTGCAAAATGTCCTGTGGCTTCCGTGGCTGTTGCTGGCGAGCGATCCAGGTCGCGGCGCGAGCGAGCGCGCCCGCGCAGCCGCGACCATCCTCGGCCTGGGCAGCCTCGGCCTCGCGCCCGCGCTGTTCCTCGGCCTCGCCCACCCGGGCAGCGAACGCGGCCCGATCCGCTGGGACCTGTCCTTCTTCGACCTCGACGCCTTCGGCCTCGATCTCCTGCGCGTCCTCGGGGGCGTGCACGGCCTGCTGACCTGGACCCCCGTCGCCGCCCTCGCGCTCCTCGGCCTGCTCGTCGCCGCGAGCTCGAACGCGGCAACGCCCGAGCGCCGCCGCCTCGCCCTCGGAGCCCTCGCCATGCTCGCGGCGTGGACCCTCCTGTTCGCCTGCGTGCGCGACGTCGACGGGGGCGCGGCCTTTGGCGCCCGGCGCTTCGCAGGCGCCACGGGCTTGCTCGCCCTGGGCCTCGGCCTGGGCTGGGCAAAGCTCGAGCGCTCGCCGAGCGTTGCGTGGGCCCGTCCCCTGGCCGCGCTCGTCCTCGCCGGGCTGACCCTGGCGAACCTCGCCTGGACCCAGCGCGCCCTCGTCGGCGCCCTGCCCCTCGAGCGACACCCAGATACAAACGCGCCTTAGCGGCTCACTCCGGCGGCGGCGCGACGCTCCCGGCCCACAGCGGGTGCGTCCCCCGGTACTCGCGCTCGACGGCGATCACCCGCCCGTCGGCGTCGAGCTCGTAGTCCGTGGGGTGGTGCGCGGCGCCGGGGAGCTCGTGAATGCCGAAGCCGTCCTCGTAGAGATCGGACCAGGGGTTGGCCATGCCGAGCTCGGGCGGGAGCTCGGTGCCAAAGAAGCCCCAGGGCAGGCCGACCAGGCGCCAGCGGGTCTCCTTGCCGCGCACCGTGAGGTCGTCGAAGATCGCCAGGAAGCCCCGGGCCTGGGCGTCGTCGCCGTCGGGCGAGCGCAGGTCTCCCTCGCGCATGCGCCACGCCATGTCGTCGAGCTCGGGCCACATCGCCGCGCAGTCGCTGCCCAGGAACACCACGCGCTCGGGCCGGGCGTTGGGCAGGGTCACCGTCTCGACGGGCGAGCCGGGGACGGCCTCGAGGCTGCGGGCCAAGGTCACCGGGGGCACGGCCTCGCCTGGGGCCGGCGCGCCGTGGACCTCCACGGGCCAGCCCTGCGCCGCCGGGCGCCGCAGCACCATCGAGCCGTACTCGCGAACCGGGAGGCCGCGCTCGCGAACCACGGCGATGACCAGCTCGGGGTTCGCCAGCTCGAAGCGCTCGGCCGGGAAGTAGAGCGCGGCGGTCTCGAAGGGGCCCAGCTCGGCGGTGTTCAACACCACCCCGCCGACGCCGAGCAGCTCGACCCGTTGAACCACGGCGCCCGGGTTGCGCACGCCGACCCCGATCCACGCGTCGCCCTCGGCGTGGTAGGCCGCGCGCTGAATGTCGATGCCGACGGGGTAGCCATCGAGGTCGACGCCGACGCGCTCGATGTAGTTCCAGTCGGTCATGAACAGCTCGCCCTCGAACATGCGGGCGTGGAGCAACGAGCCCTCGCGCTCGACCGAGGTCCAGCGGCCGTCGTCGAGGTAGCCAGCGACCGGCGGCTCGTCCGGCGCCCAGCCGCCGCCAGGGCGATCGGCCACCCGCTCGTGGGCGTCGGCGCGCAGGTCGTAGAGGTACGCCCCGGTCAAGGTCACGGCCGCGAGGGCGTCCCCGTCGAGATCCGCGGCGCTGACGACCCCCGGCGGATGCACCGAGGTCCCGGCGCGGAGGCTCTGGCCGTCCCACTCGACGATCTGCGCGCCCATGGAGCCCAGGGCCACCGCCGCCCGCTCGAGCCCGCCCTCGCCCGCGTGATCCTGATCGAAGCCCAGATCCATCGCCGGGCCGTCGATGGGCAGCTGCGCGAGCTCCGTGAAGGCCCCCGCGCCCGCGTGCTCGAGCATGAGCACGCCGCGGTCGGCCGTCAGCGCCCACACCCGGCCCTCGCCCGCGCTCGTCAGCCTACGGAAGTTGCCCTCGATGCCCGCCTCGACCAGCTCGCCGTCGAGCTGGCCGTCGGGGCCGATCCCCATGGACACCAGGCCCAGGTCCCACGAGCCGATCAGCAGGCGATCGCCGTGCACCTCGAGGTCTGCCGCCAGCCCGCGGAAGTCGTCGTACAAGGGCCACTGACCGTCGCGCACGGGCCTGGTCGGATCGGCCAGGGAGTAGCGGTCGAGGGCCGAGACGTCGTCGTTGCCGCAGTAGAGCGAGGCGCTCGGCTCGTGGATGGCGAGGGTCGTGCAGCGGACCTCGTCGACCCCCGGCGCGCGCTCGTCGGTCAGCACGAGGGTCCCGGCCGGGGTCACCTCGTAGGTTGCGACGGTGTCGTTGGAGTTGGCGACGTAGAGGAACACCTGCTCGCCGAAGCGGTGGAGGACCGGCTCGGCGAGGTGCGGGCCTTCGGTCGGCTGGATGGCCTGATCCATGGGCACGAGGCCGCGCGGGAGCGGATCGCGGCTGGGCCCTCCGGCGTCCGAATCCGGCGCCGAGCAGGTCACCGCGCCCAGGCCCAAGACCGCAACCCAGGCCAAGCGCAGGCGCCCTGGGGTCTGGCTCACGCGGCCGCCTCTCCAGGCTGTGGTCGAAAGTCCTCGCCATCCCACACATGGAGCTCGCGCTCGATCGACGCGGCGCTCACCTGGTAGATGGCGAAGGCCGCCCGCCGGCCCTCGTGCTGGGAGATGTTGGTCCCCGAGCTGATGCCGTGGACGGGCACGGGCCGCTCAGAGTCGGGCCCCGCGAGGGTCCCCTCGAGCAGGGTGTGCTCGTGACCGTGGAGGATCAGCTCGGCCCCGCGGCGCGCGATGACCTCCCCAAAGGCGTCGATGTCGAGGAGGTCGTGGCGCTTCTTGGACACTCCGGGCACCACCGGGTGATGAATCAGCACGATCCGCCCGAGGCCCTCGGCGCCGAGCCGCTCCAGGACCCCGTCGAGGCGCTCGAGCTGCTCGGGCCCCACGGTGCCCACAGCGTACATCGGCAAGCTCGCCTGGGCCGTGGACACGCCGACGAGCGCGACGTCCCCGTAACGCTGTACGAAGGGGTAGTCCCCGCCCTCGCTCCGCTCCCCGGCCATGAACTCGTCGAGCATCTGCTCAAAGCGACGGTTGCGGACCGAGCCGCGGGTATAGGCGTCGTGGTTGCCGGGGATCACGGTGACCGGCACCCCGATGGCCCGGAGCTTGGTCCGGATGTGCTCGAACTCCTGCTCCAGCGCGAGGTTGCTGAGATCTCCGGTAATCACCACGCGATCCACCGCCCGATCTCGGGCGTGCTCGCACATCCGGTCGAACAGGGCCTCGTCGTGGTGCTTGCCACGCTTGAGCATGAGGTTGACCCCGCCGGTGAGCCGCTTGTTGAGGAAGCGGTGAGGGCCCACCCCGCGCAGGCTCAGCAAGTGAATGTCGGAGCAGTGGAGAAAGCGCAGGCCCATGATGCCGCTGCGTTTTAGCACGTGGTGAGCGGAGTTCAGCCCCTCCCCTCCCTGCTGTGCCCAGTTTGTCCCCATTCGCGGGGCTTGGGCCGGCGCGTGCCTCGGCCGCCACTTTCCTCTACATTTCGGCGACATGTCGACTCTGCTCGAGACCGGTCGAACCCACACCTGCGGCGACTTGCGCCTGTCCGACGAAGGTCGGGAGGTCATCCTCTTTGGCTGGGTGAATTTCCGCCGGGACCACGGCGGTCGGATCTTCATCGATCTGCGCGACCGCGAGGGCCTGACCCAGGTCGTGTTCGGCCCCGACGTGGACGCGGCCGCCCACGAGGCCGGCGGCGCCCTGCGCAGCGAGGACTGCATCGGCGTGGCCGGCAAGGTCGTCAGCCGCGTGAAGAACCAGGGCCAGGCCAACCCCAACCTCGCCACCGGCGAGATCGAGGTCGAGGTCACCCGCCTCGAGGTCTTCTCCAAGGCCCAGACCCCCCCCTTCGACGTGTCGAAGGACGACCGCCTCGACACCAACGAGAACCTGCGCCTGCAGTACCGCTACCTGGACCTGCGCCGGCCCTCGCTCCAGCGAAACTTCATCCTGCGCTCCAAGGTCGGCACCCTGACGCGCACACACATGGCCGGCCAGGGCTTCCTCGAGCTCGAGACGCCCTACATGGTCAAGTACACCCCCGGCGGCGCGCGCAACTTCCTGGTCCCCAGCCGCCTCAACCCGGGCACCTTCTACGCCCTGGCCGAGAGCCCGCAGATCTTCAAGCAGCTGTTCATGGTCTCGGGCTTCGACAAGTACTTCCAGATCACCCGCTGCTTCCGCGACGAGGACCTGCGCAACGATCGCCAGCCGGAGTTCACCCAGATCGACGTCGAGTTGAGCTTCGCCACCCCCGAGCGGGTGTTCGAGCCCATCGAGGCGCTGATGCGCAAGCTGTGGGGCGAGCTGCTCGACACCCAGCTCGCCGAGAGCTTCCCGCGCATGACCTGGGCCGAGGCCATGGACCGCTACGGCTCGGACAAGCCCGACACCCGCTTCGGGCTCGAGTTCACCGACCTCACCGAGAAGACCCGGGGCTGCGGCTTCGCCGTGTTCGAGAAGGCCGAGTACGTCAAGGGCATCTGCCTGCCCGGCGAGCACGGCAAGGGCTACGGCCGCGGCAAGATCGACAAGCTCACCGCCTTCGCCAAGAAGCGCGAGAGCGGCGGGGCCAAGGGCCTGGCGTGGTCGCGGGTCGAGGCCGACGGGACCTGGAAGGGCGGCAGCGCCAAGTTCATCGCGCCCGAGCTGCAAAAGCAGATCAGCGCGGACATGGGCGCCGACGAGGGCTCGCTGCTGCTGTTCATCGCCGACGACTTCCACACCACCCACGCGGTGCTCAACTCGATCCGCCTGCACCTGCGCGACGCCCTGGGCCTGGTCGATCCCAAGGCCAAGCAGTGGAACTTCCTGTGGGTCACCGACTTCCCGCTGTTCGAGAAGAACGGCGAGGGCAACTGGACCTCCTCGCACCACCCCTTCACCTGCCCCAAGGACGAGCACGTCGAGCTCCTGCTCAGCGACCCGGGCAAGGTCCTGGCCAAGGCCTACGACCTGGTCCTCAACGGCAACGAGGTCGGCGGCGGGTCCATCCGTATCCACCGCAGCGACGTCCAGGCCAAGGTCTTCGAGGCCCTGGGCCTCGGCGAGGAGGAGCGCGAGCAAAAGTTCGGCTTCCTGCTCGACGCCTTCAAGTACGGCCCCCCGCCCCACGGCGGCATCGCCCTGGGCCTCGATCGCCTGGCCATGCTGATGTCGGGGGCCGAGAGCCTGCGCGACGTCATCGCCTTCCCCAAGACCCAAAAGGGGCAGGACCTCATGACCCACTGCCCGACCCCCGCGGACGACGCCCAGCTCGCGGAGCTGTTCATCCGCCACCGGCCTCTGCCTGGCTCTGAAGACGGCGCAGAGCCGGGCAACGAGGGCTGAGGTGGTATCGTCTCGGGCGGGAGCGCGGCCGTGAGCGACGAGACCGACAACGAGGCTGAGGACGCGGCCGAGGACGCGGGTCGCCCGCCCAACCTCGAGGTCGTCGAGGGCGGGGGCGAAGACTCCGGCCCCGCCGCCGCGGCCAGCTCGACCCTCAGCTCGAGCGTCGAGGAGGTCGTCGCCACCATGGACGACGACACCACCGAGGCCGAGCGCCTCGAGCTCCTCGAGGCCCTCGAGGCCCGGCGCAAGGCCGGCGCGGCGTCGATCAGCGGCGCCCTCGAAGCCCGCCAGGAAGACAGCGCGGCCGAGGCCGCGCGCGGCCTCGAGCGAAGCAAGCGTCGCCCCGTGACGATCAATACCAAGGTCCCCGACCCCCCGGCCTCCCCAGGCTCGATCCTCCTGCGCGTGCTCGCCTCGGCGGCCACCGGCTCCGCGATGTGGATCTCGGCCCCGGACATGGACGTGTGGTGGCTGGCCTTCATCGGCTGGGTCCCGCTGCTGTGGGCCATCCACGGCCAGACCCCCCGGCGCGCCTTCTTCTACGGCTGGATCGCGGGCTTCGTGTCCGTGTTCGTCGGCTTCTTTTGGATGAGCGAGCTGCTCACCCGCTTCGCCGGCTTCGGCCTGCCCGTGGCCTCGGTGGTCACCGCGCTGTTCGCCCTGTGGCTGGGCCTGCAGTGGGCCATCCCCTCGGCGCTGACCAACTACCTGCGCGAGCGCACCGGCTGGTCGACGCTGCTGATCTTCCCCATGGCGTGGGCGGCCATGGAGTTCCTGCTGCCCAGCATCTTCCCGGTCTACATGGCGCTGAGCTGGGCCTGGCACCCGCTGTGGATCCAGGTCGCCGAGCTCGGCGGGGCCATGGCGGTGAGCTTCGTGATGGTCGCGATCAACGCGGCGCTGTGGGAGGTGCTGTCGTCCTACATCGAGGACGGGACCCTCGCGCGCAAGCCGGCCATCGCCCTGGCCTGCTGGCTGATCGGCGTGCCGGCCTACGGCGCCCTGCGCATCCACCAGGTCCAAGAGCAGATGGACGCCGCGCCCAAGCTGAACATGGGCGTGGTCCAGGGCAACTTCGGCATCCTGACCTACTCCACGCCGACGATGAAGCCGGTGATCCTGCGCGAGATGCAGCGCGCCACCCGGGTCCTCCAGGACGAGGGCGCCGAGGTCGTGGTCTGGGGCGAGAGCTCCTACCCCTACGGCCGCTTCGCCCGCCAGGCCACCGGCGACCTGCCCATGAAGGACCGCCGGCGCATCCAGCGGGGCTTCGACGTGCCGCTCATCGTCGGCCTCGTGACCCGCGACCGCACCCGCGAGAACCCCTTCCCGTGGAACTCCGCGTGGGTCCTGGACAGCGACGGCAACTGGGGCTCGCGCTACGACAAGAACTACCCGCTGATGTTCGGCGAGGCGGCCCCGCCCGGCGTCGACCCCAAGTGGTACCTGGAGAAGATCCCCTCGGCCTCGCACATCAACTCCGGCGACGGCCCGGGCGTGCTCGAGGCCGCCGGCTACCGCTTCGGCGGGCTGATCTGCTACGAGGACATCCTCCCGCGCTTCACCCGGCAGGTCGCCAACCAGCGCGTGCACGCCCTGGTCAACCTCACCAACGACTCGTGGTTCGGCAAGACCCGCGAGCAGTCCGAGCACCTGGGCCTGGCGGTGTTCCGCGCCGTCGAGAACCGCCGCGGGCTGATCCGCTCGGTCAACGCGGGCATCTCCGCCTACGTCGACCCGACCGGCAAGGTGGTCGAGAAGACCCGGGTCACCGACTCCGACAACGACGGCTACAAGGGCGCCGAGGGCTTCGTCGTCGAGGTCCCGATGATGGACCCCGAGCGGCGCACGGTCTGGAACCTGACCGGCGACCTGTTCGCCTACCTGTGCATCGGGGGTCTGCTCGGCGCGTGGCTGTGGAGCCGACGGCGAGAGGACGAAGGGGGCGACGAGGCCCCGCGCGAGCCCGAGACCAAGGCCGCCGAGGCCGAGGCCGAGCGGGCCTGACAGCGCCGAATGCGCCAGGTGCGCCACCTCGGCGCGAATCGATCACCCCAGTGCTAAGTTAGAGCTCGCGTGATCAGCTACGACGAGATCAAGCGGCGCTCCGCCGGCGTGGACCCCGAGCGCGCGGCCCGGCGCGCCCGCTGGTTCCTGCTGGGCAGCACGGCCCTGACCCTCTTGCTCTACGTCGCGCCCTACTACGTCGCCGAGGCCTGGTACGTGAGCCTGCCGCTGGTGTGGATCTCGACCCTCGTCCACGAGCTGGCCCACGGCTTCACCGCGGCGCTCCTCGGCGGCCGCTTCCACAAGTTCGTGATGCACCCCGACGCGTCCGGGGCCGCGACCTGGTCCGGCAACTTCGGCCCGCTGCGCACGGCGATGGTCGCCGCGGGCGGGCTCGTCGGACCCCCGGTGTTCGCCGCCGCCGCCTTCTTCATCGCGCGCAAGGCCAACTGGGCCAAGTGGGCGCTCTACGTCGGCACCATCGGCCTCGTGTTGATCGCGGCGCTGATCGTCCGCAACCCCTTCGGCCTCGGCTTCGTCGCCGTGTTCACCCTGATCATCGGCCTCCTGGCCAGCCGGCCCAACCCCGAGGTCTCGCAGATCACCCTGGTGTTCCTGGCGACCCAGATGACCCTGGCCGTGTTCAGCCGCGGGGACTACCTGTTCACCGAGTACGCCGAGACGGCCAACGGCCGCATGCCCTCGGACGTCGCCCAGGTCGCCAACGCGCTGGGCGGCCCCTACTGGCTGTGGGGCGGCATCATCGGCGTCACCTCGGTGTTGTTGCTGGGCCTGGGACTGTGGCTATTCTTCCGCGACTTTGATGACTTCAGCGTCCGGGGCCTGTTCGCCGCGCGCAAGGCTCGGAAGGCCGCCAAGGCCAAAGCCAAGTAGCCAGGCCCGTCCCCGCGTTCGGGTGCGCCTGCGTGCCCGGCTCTGTTAGGCTGGCGCCGCACTTGGACGCGCCCCCCTCAGCGTGGACGCTCCGACTCGCCGTCGTCGTGCTCTGCATCGTGTGGGGCAGCGCGTGGGTCGTGGTCCGCGACGGCCTCGACACCCTGCCCCCGCTGTTCTCGGCGGGGGTGCGCTTCGTGATCGCGGGGGCGTTCATGGCCGCGCTCGCGCCCTGGGCCCGACGCCGCGAGGGCGGGGCCGATCCGCCCGCGTGGCTGTGGCTGCTCGTCGCGACCACCAACTTCGCCATCGGCTACGGCGTCGTCTACTCGGTCCAGCAGGTGCTCCCGTCCGGGCTGGTCAGCTTGCTGTGGGCCGTCTACCCGGTGCTGATGGTCCTCGGCGCCCACTTCATCCTCGACGGGGAGCGCCTCGGCGCGCTGCAGTGGCTGGGCTTCTTGCTCGGCTTCCTCGGCGTCGCCGCGCTGTTCGGCAGCGACCTCGACTCCCTCGGACCCACGGCGCGGCGCGACTCGGCGCTGCTGCTGCTGAGCCCCGCGGCCACGGCCGCCGGCACCCTCACCCTCAAGCGCCACGGCTCGCAGTGCAGCTCCGTCGTCCTCAACCGCAACGCGATGCTGTTCGGCGGCGCGCTGCTCCTGCTCGCCGCGCTGATCAGCGGCGAGCAGCTCCCGAGCCAGTGCGGCGCGCGGACGATCCTCGGCATGCTCTACCTCGCCCTGTTCGGCTCCGTGCTCACCCTCGGGCTCTACTACTGGGTGCTCCGCCACGGCTCGGCGAGCCGCCTGAGCCTGACCGCCTACGCCACGCCGGTGATCGCCCTGTCCCTGGGGTGGGTCATCCGCGACGAGCCGATCTACGCCAGCACGATCGTCGGCGCGCTGCTGATCGCGGGCGGCGTCGCGGTTGCGAACACGCGGACGGACCGAGACCGCGACGAAGACGGACTCGCGCCCGACCATGGCGCGGGGTTGTCGAGCGAAGACGAGCAGCGCGAGCGCAGACACGAGCTGCTCGAGCGCGAACACGAGCGGCTCGAACACGACGGATTCGCGGACACACAACGGCCCGCGAGCAGGTGACCGAGCTGTACACTCGTCGGACACCCGTAGTTTCCGAGAGTAGCCATGTCGCAAGTCCCGCCCATCATCAAAAAACGCCTCCGCACCCTCGAGTCCCGCGCCGCCATCGAAGAGCTGCGCGCCAACTATGCCCGGCGCTCGGACGCCGTGTTCAACGAGCCCGGCAACGCCAGCGCCGTGGCCCTCGCCGACCTGTTCACCGACGACGGCGTCCTCGACCTCGGACCGTTCGGAAAATTCGAAGGCCGCGACGCGCTGATCAACGCCTTCGAGAACCTCCTGCCCCAGGGCACCAAGTGGTCGACGCACTACATCGTCAACCCGGTCATCGAGGTCGACGGCGACGCCGCGACCGGTGATTGGTACTACCTGATCGACTCGCTGCCCGCTGGCGAGGGCGCCCAGCTCGTCCAGTTCCGCGGCGGCTACTCCGACAAGTACGTCCGCGTCGACGGCGAGTGGCGCATCAAGGAGGCCCTCACCCGCTACTTCGTGCCTCCGAGCGAGTAGGCGACCGCGCCCCTTCGATGATCCCGAACCCCACCGGCTACATCAACGTCACGCGCGAGCGGGGCTCGGACCGGGTCCAGGTGTTCGAGGCCCAGCTCGCCGAGAGCGGACGCCGGGTCGTCGTCGCCTCGATGCGCGTCGACAACCCCGAGCTCGAGGCCCGCGTCGCCCACGAGTTCGCCCAGCTCGTCGACGTGCAGGTCGACGGCCTCGCCCGCGCGCTCAGCCTCGAGCGCGCGGACGGGCTGATCACCACGGTGTTCGAGCGCCCCGCCGGCATCACGCTGGCGACCTGCGCCGAGCACCGGGTCATCTCCATCGCCGACCTGCTCGAGATCGGCGCGCAGCTGGCCGAGATCCTCGCCCGCGTCCACGCCCGCGGGCTCTTGCACCGCAGCATCCGCCCGGCGCGGGCCTTCATCGAGGCCGACCCGCTGCGCGTCAGCCTCGCGGGCGTCGGGGTCCGGGCCCTGCTGACCTGGGAACGCGAGACCCTCGACGAGGGCGCGCTGCTGACCGAGGTGCTGGCCTACGCCGCCCCCGAGCAGACCGGCCGCACCAACCGCGGCACGGACGCGCGCAGCGACCTCTACTCCCTCGGGGCGGTGCTCTACGAGCTGCTCGTGGGCGAGCCGCCCTTCGTGTGCGCGGGCCTGCTCGAGCTCGTCTACGCCCACCTCGCCCGGACCCCAGAGCCCGCCCACGCGCGCCGCCTCGACGTCCCCGACGGGCTCTCGCGGGTGCTCGCCAAGCTCCTCGCCAAGGCGCCCCAGGAGCGCTACCAGAGCGCGACCAGCCTCGCCGCCGATCTCCGCGCGCTCCAGACCCTGCACGCCGCAGGCGACGACACCCGCGGCTTCGAGCTCGACACCAGCGAGCGCGGCTGGGCCCTCCACCCGCCGACCCTGACCTTCGGCCATGAGCGCGAGTGTGCCCGGCTCCGGGCCCTCGCCGAACAGGGCGTCGACGCGGGCGCGAGCGCGGGCCTGGCCGTGGTCGGGGCCCGCGGCATGGGCAAGTCCACGGTCTTGCTCGAGCTCCAAAACCACCTCACGCAGCGCGGCGCCCTGGTCGGTCAGGGCAGCTTCCGCGCGACGGCCACGCGCCCCTACTCGGCCATCGCCGACGCCATCACCCAGATCCTCGAGCAGCTGCTCAGCCGCGACGACGAGTCCCTCGCGCACTGGCGGGCGCGGCTGCAGCGGAGCCTCGGCGGCGTCGCGGCCCTCGCCGTCGAGCTCGTCCCGACCCTGGCGGCGCTCGTCGATCCCCAGCTCGCCTCGCCGACGCAGGCCCTCGACGACGCCGCCGCCCCCCACGAGCGCGTGCTGCTGACCGTCGCCCGAGTGTGCGCAGCGCTGCGAGGGAGCGAGCCCCTGGTACTGGTCATCGAGGATCTCGAGCTCGCCGAAACCAGCAGCCTCGAGCTCCTCGCAACCTTGCTCGCGGGCCAGGGCGAGGGCAGCTTGCTCGTGCTCGTGAGCGCGACCCCGGCGACGGAGGCCGACGACGCGCACGCCCTGCGACGGCTCGCGCGGCTGTGCCGAGAGATCGGCGCGCCGGCCCTCGACACCGTCGCCCTCGCCCCCCTGTCCGTCGACCGGGTCGCGACCATGGTCGAGCTCAGCTTGGACTGCCCGGCCGAGGACGCCGCCGCGCTCGCGCCCCTGCTGACCCGCAAGACCGGCGGCATCCCCCTGCTCCTGCACCGGCTGCTCTCGCTGCTGCACGAGGACGGGCTGCTCTCGCCCTCCCCGACGGGCTGGCGCTGGGACCTCGACCAGGTCGAGGCCGCCGACCTCCCCGGGGACCTGCACGAGTTCATGATCCGGGAGCTCCGCGCCCTCGAGCCCTCGACCGCCGCGCTGCTGCGCCTGGCCGCCTGCGTCGGCCCCGAGTTTGACGTCGAGACCCTCGCGGCGACCTCCGCCCAGCCCCTCGACGCCCTCGTCCGCGAGCTCTACACCCTCGTCGAGGCCGGGCTGCTCAACCCCGTCCACGATCGCTACCGCTTCGCCCACGAGGACATCCGGACCACGGCCCTGGCCGACTGCCCCGCGCGCGAGCGGGCCAGCTTGCACTGGCGCGTGGCCGAGCACGCCATGGCCGCGGGCTCCGTCCACGCGCGCGCCCAGCTGTTCGCCGTCGCCGAGCACCTCGAGGCCGCCCTCGCCCAGGACCGGCCCCCGCCCGGGCTCGACGATCCCGAGCGCCGCGCCCGGGTCGTCGACCACCTGTCGCGGGCGGGGGCGCGCGCCCTCGACGAGGCCGCCCCGCGCCTCGCCCTGCGCTACCTCGAGCGCTGCACGGCCCTGCTCGGCGCCCCCGAAGCCGAGGACCTCGCCACCCACACCGGCAGCGATCACGCCCGCCTCGCCGCCCTCCACCACGACCGCGCCCGGGCCTTCGCCGCCCTCGGCCAGGACCGCGCCGACACCATCTTCGCCGCCTTGCTGGACTGCGCCGTCGAGCCCGAGCTGGCCGTCGCCATCGCCCGCGCCCGCGTCGCGCACCTGCACCTGCGGGGCCGCAGCGTCGAGGCCGTGGATCTGGCCCTCGAGCGCCTCGCCGCCCACGGCTGCCCCCTGCCCCGCCGCCCGAGCCGCTGGCGCGCCCGCGCCAAGCTGGTGCGCGCGTGGACGCAGCTGCGCAAGCTCGACGCCGCGGCCGTGCTCGCGCTCCCGCGCTGCACCGATCCCGACGCGGTCGCCGTCATGGCCCTGCTCGACAAGGCCAAGAACGCCGCCTTCGCCGTCGACCACAACCTCTACGAGCTGCTCATCGCCGCGCAGATCGAGTGGACCCTGCGCGCGGGCAGCCACCCGACCCTGCCCACGGCCATCGCCCAGCTCGCGACCACGGTCGCCGCGTCGTCCGTGCGCCACGTCGAGGGCGCCGTCGCCCTCGCCCAGCTGGCCCAAGCCGTCGCGCCGAGCTTGACCGACCGCCCCGGGCAAGTGCGGACGACCTGCGCCGCCCAGTTCTTCGTCTGCCACCTGAGCCAGCCCTTCCCCTCGGTCCTCGCCGCGGTCCGGGACGCCTACCCCCAGGCCCTCGAGGCCGGCGACTCGCTGTGGGCGGGCTACGCCGGCGCCCTCGAGCTCTCGATGCAGCTCGACACGGGGACCCACCTCGAGACCCTCGGGCGGGACTGCCAGGCGCGGCTCGCCGAGCTGCGCGGGCGCTCGTCGAGCGAAGCGCAGCTGCGCATGCGATCGCTCGAGGCCCTGACCCAGCGGCTGCGCCGTGGCGAGCTCGGCGACGATCCGGACCGCGCCCTGCACCCCGCCGAGCTCGAGGCCGCGGGCGCCAGCCGCTACGGCGTCACCGTGGCGGCCACCAACTGGGCCCTCGGCGAGCTGCTCTTGGGTCGACCGGCCCGGGCCCTCGAGGTCTCCGCCCGCGCCTTCCCCACGAGCGAGCAGGTCCTGGTCGCGTCCTGGCTGATCCCCCGCCTGGCCGTGACCATGCTGAGCGCCGACTTCCAGGTCCGCGCTCGCGCCCAACACGGCGAGGCCCCAGGCCTGCCCGCCAAGCTGCGCCGCCGGGCCCACGCCCTGGTCCTGCGCTGGGCCCGGCACAACCCCCACAACTACGCCCACTACCGCGAGCTCGCCCGTGGCCTCCAGCGCCTCCGCGCTCGCCCTCCGCGACAGCTCGCCGCGCTCCGCCACCTCGAGCGCGCGCGCACCCTCGCCGCCGCCCGTGGCTGCCGGTGGCTGGAGGGCTTGAGCGCCGAGCTCATCACCCAGATCGCCCTCGCCCCCTCTCCCGGCTCCCCCGACGACGCCCTGAGCAGCTACAGCCTCGGCGCGCGGCTGATGGCGCTGCGGGCCTACTCGAGCTGGGGCGCGCGGCTGCCCGCCGAGCGCCTGCGCGAGGCGAGCTTGCCCGACGAGCTCGCAGACTTCGGCCCGCGCGAGGGCAGCTCGGGCGGTCGGCTCGCGGCCAGCACCTCGAGCGCCCCCGGCCGCTCCCTGGCCTCGTCGAACAAGGCCAGCCTCGAGCTCCGCCGCGGCCACGGCCAGGGCGGCGTCCAGGCCCTCGACTACGAGAGCGTGGTCCGCAGCGTGTCCGCCATCGCCATGGGCCTGGGCCTCGACGAGGTCGTCGCCCAGGTCCTGCGAGCCGCGCTGACCAACGCCGGGGCGGACCACGGCGCCCTCGTGCTCGAGCGCAACGGGCGGGTCGGGCTGGTCGGCGTCGCCCAGCTCGCCCCCGACACCGGCGAGGTCGAGAGCGAGGTCTTCCCCCGGTCCCTCGCCCTCGACCAGGCGGAGCAGCGCGTGCCCACCTCGCTGATCCGCCTGGTCATGCGCACGAGCCAGGCGCTGATCCTCGACGACCTCGAAGACCCCGCCAACGCCCGCTTTCACGGGGACCCCTACCTCGACGCGACCGCGGCCCGATCCCTGCTCGTCATGCCCGTGCGCCTCGACGACCGGCCGCTCGGTGTCCTGGCCCTCGAGCACCACGGCTCACCGGGGAGCTTCCACGCCGCGCGCCTCGACGCGCTCCAGCTCATCGTCGGGCAGGCCGCGCGGGCCCTCGATCGCGCGCGCATCCACGGCGCCCTGCTCGAGAGCGAGACCCGGTGGCGCTCGCTCGTCGACGGGGCCCCCGATCTCATCGCCCTGCTCGGCGAGCGCGGCCGCGTCGAGTTCGTCAACCGCAGCCAGGGCCCGCGCCCCGATGAGCACCGCGCCATCCTCGAGCGCTTCGCCGAGTCTTCCCTGCCCAAGCAAGCGTGGTCCCAGGCCGTCGCCGCCGCCCTCGAGTTCAGCCGAGGCAGCGAGCTCGACCTCGAGCTCCCGGCCCTCGCCGCCGACACCCCCGCTCGCCACTTCCACGCCCGCCTCGCCCCCCTCGCCACCCCGGCCGAGGACCACGCCCAGGGCCGCGTCATCGTCATCGCCACCGAGGTCACCGCGACCAAGCGCGCCGAGGCCGAGCGCAGCCGCCTCGCCACCCAGCTGCGTCAGCAGCAGCGCCTCGAGGCCATCGGCACCCTCGCCAGCGGCGTCGCCCACGAGATCAACAACCCCATCCAAGGGATCCTCAGCTACGCCGAGCTCCTCGACGAGGACCGCGACAAGCCCGAGGTCGTCGGGGAGTTCGCCCTCGAGATCCGGCGGGAGTCCGAGCGCGTGGCGACCATCGTCCGCGACCTGCTGACCTTCTCCCGGTCCGAGGAGCGCCAGCCCTTCGAGGCGGTCCGCTTCGCCAGCGTGCTCGACAGCATGATGACCCTGCTGCGCGTGACCCTCGAGCACGATCGCGTCGAGCTGCGCATCGTCGGGCTCGAGCAGGCCCCGAGCCTGCGCTGCCGCCCGCAGCAGCTGCGCCAGGTGCTGATCAACCTGATCACCAACGCCCGCGACGCCCTCAACTCCGCCGACACCGGCGAGGGCGCGCCCAAGGCCATCGAGGTCCGCGTCACCAGCGAGCGCCCGAACTGGCTGACGATCCGCGTCGAAGACAACGGCCCCGGCATCCCCCCCGAGGTCCTCCCCCGCATCTTCGACCCCTTCTACACGACCAAGGGCCGCCACGAGGGCACCGGGCTCGGCCTGGCCCTGTCCCACGGCATCGTCAGCGAACACGGCGGGCAGCTGTCCGTGGACAGCCCCCCGGGCCGCGGCGCGTGCTTTCGCATCGACCTCCCGCTCGCGGGGCCTGCCGAGGAGAGCTGACGCGCCCTCACTTGCAGGGGCCGGGGTACTGATACTTCTGCGCCGGGCAGTTGCCGTAGACCGCCTCGAAGGTCCGCCCGTCACAGCCGCAGTACTCGCGCACGCCTTTTTTGCAGTCGATCTTCGCGTCGCACTCCCAGACCGCCTCGCAGCCCTGCCCGCCGACGCAGGTCTCGCCCTCGAGGCAGGCGCC
Source organism: Plesiocystis pacifica SIR-1 (assembly GCF_000170895.1). Taxonomy (GTDB): domain Bacteria; phylum Myxococcota_A; class Polyangia; order Nannocystales; family Nannocystaceae; genus Plesiocystis; species Plesiocystis pacifica. Next base: position 163,920 of record NZ_ABCS01000008.1, read on the forward strand.
CTTCTCCGCGGGGTCGCAGCTCAGATCCTCGCGCTCCTCGGCCACGGCTGGAGCGCCGCCTCCGTCCGCGCCGGCCGCGTTGGCGGCCGTGTCCGCGCCCCCCGCCTCGGCGGCCTTGGCCTCACCGCCCTCGCCAGCCTTGGCCTCACCACCCTCCGCGGCCTTCGCATCGCCCCCCTCGGCCTTGGCGTCGGTGTCCTCCCCCGCCTCGCCCTTGTCCTTGCACGCAGACAGGGACACGGACAGCGCGAGCGAGGTCAGCACGAGGGTGAGCGAGCGGGGCAGCAGCATCGGCGCGAGCATAGCAGCACGCGGGCTACACTCGGCGCCGTGATCCTCGAGCGCATCCGGGAGCTGCTGACCACCCACGAGCTCCCCTTTTGCGAGCTCCACCACCCGCCCACGCGGACCTCACGAGACAGCGCCCGCGAGCGCGGCGAGCCCCTCGAGATCGGCGGCAAGGCCCTGCTCATCAAGGTCGACGATCGCTTCGCGCTGTTCGTGCTGTCCGCCGCCCGCCGCCTCGACTCCAAGGCCCTGCGCCGCAGCGTCGGCGCCCGCAAGTCCCGCTTCGCCACCCCCGAGGAGCTCGCCGCGCTGACCGGCGGGTTGGTGCCCGGCAGCGTGCCCCCCTTCGGCGAGCCCATCCTCCCCTTCCCGTTGATCGCCGACGCCTCCGTGCTGGCCAACGCGCGCATCGCCTTCAACGCCGGCTCGCTCACAGACTCCATCGTTTTGGCCACCGCAGACTGGGCCAAGGTCGCCCGGCCGCGGGTGCTGGAATTCACGACCACGCCCTGACACAGGGCCCGCCCGACTTGCTACCATCGCGGGGGGTCCCGTCCATGCTCGATCGTACCGTCGCCTTTCGCCTGGGAGCGCAGTGGCTCGTCGTCTCTGCCGCGGGGACGAACCCACGCTCGACTGGAGGCCGCCGACTGTCCGTCTCGGAGCTGCGCTGGTCCCTCCGCCAGCTCGGCGACGTCCACCTCCTGCGCCGGCTCATCGCCATCGCCGACATCTCCCGGCCCTCCTCGCCCATGGCCGTCTCGGCCACCTTCCGCGTCGACGATCGCCTGGCCATGCTGCGCATCGTCGACGCGCTCGTCGCCCAGGGCCGGCTCCACGCCGACGCCCGCTCCTCCCTCCGCGGCGGCGCTCAGGCCCAGGAGTACGTGCCCAACCAGGCCGCCGAGCCCGAGGAGCGAGAGGTCGTCAACGAGGAGCTCGGGTGGATCGAGATCGAGCTCAAGGACGAAGACGGCGACCCCGTGCCCAAGGCCAAGTACGAGCTGACCCTCCCCGACGGGACCAAGAAGACCGGCCGACTCAACGCCGAGGGCTTCGCTCGGGTCAACAACATCCCGGACGGCGAGTGTCAGGTCTGCTTCCCGGACTACGACTACTCCTCCTGGAACGCTGCTGCCTCTTAATGGCCCCCGCAGGCGAGACGGACTGGGGGCGGGTTGTCCTCAAACGCGTTCGTGCCTTCTAGTGGGTGTGTGGTCGCCCCCAGAGGGGGCGTTTGTGGGGGCTGTGGGTGGGTCGAGGAGGCTCGCGGGTTGGCGGAGGTCGGGGGCGCTCCTCTCCCGGGCGCGTCTGGTTGGTGAGGCGTGAGGCGTGACGCCCAAGACCCTCGCAGGCCCGAGCGGGTCGGGAGGGTCGGATCCCCCAGCGCTAGGAGCCGCCACAGCGCGAGTCGAAGG
>NZ_ABCS01000007.1 GCF_000170895.1 Plesiocystis pacifica SIR-1
GTTACGAGGGCGGGCTCGCGTAGGCCGCGAGGACCCAGACGGCGTGCTCGCTGCCGTCGGCGTGCCGACGCGTGTGGGCGGCCTGGCCCTCGCGCACGAAACCGAGCTTTTCGTGGAGCCCGATCGAGCGCGCGTTCCAGCCCGGCCAGTAGCCCCACAGCCGCCGCCAGCCGAGGGTCTCGAAGGCCAGACGCAGGACCTCGGCGGCGGCCTGCTTGCCGAGGCCGCGACCCCAGTACTCGGGCTCGCCGATCGCCAGGCCGCAGTACTGCCCCTCGTCGGGCCCGGGGCCGTGGGCGAGCTTGGCGTAGCCGATCGCCCGACCGTCGAGGGTGATGGTCATGAGCGTGATCCTCGGGTCCTCGCGCTGACCCGCGAACCATCGCCGCGTGCCCTCGAGGTCGACGCGCTCGAGGAAGCCGATCCACTCGTTGACCCGGGGGTCGTTGGCCCAGCGCACCTTCGCCGGCAGATCAGCCTCGATCATCGGGCGCAAGGCCAGCCCAACATCCAGCTTGGCGTTCATCGCTCGAGCTCCGCCGTGGGCAGCAAGGCGTGGAGGCTCCGGCGCACGCCGAGCTCGTCGGCGGCTCGGGCCGCGCCCAGCAAGGTCTCCAGCCCCGCCCACAGCGAGCTCGACGAGGGCCCCCGGCTCGCGTCCTCGCGCTCGACGAGGATCGCCGGGTGGCTGGTCGGGTCCAGACCCGCCTCGCCGCACAGCTCCTCGCTCAACTTTTCCCCGGGCCGCAGCCCCGTGAACTCGATCGCCACGTCCTCGCCCGGGATCAGCCCCGAGAGCCGGATCAGGTCGTGGGCGAGGTCGACGATGCGCACGGGCTCGCCCATGTCGAGGATGAAGATCTCCCCGCCGCGGCCCATGGTCCCGGCCTGGAGCACGAGCTGCGAGGCCTCGGGGATGGTCATGAAGTAGCGCTCCATGTCCGGGTGGGTGACGGTGACCGGGCCGAACTTGGCGATCTGCGCCTTGAAGATCGGGACCACGCTGCCGTTGCTGCCCAGCACGTTGCCAAAGCGGACGGTCACGAAGCGGGTCGAGCCGTGGCTGCGCGCCCCCAGATCGCGGACGATCAGCTCGGCGCAGCGCTTGCTCGCGCCCATGACCGAGCGCGGGCGCACGGCCTTGTCCGTCGAGATCATCACGAAGGTCTCGGCGCCGTGCTCCGCCGCGAGCTCGGCGATGTTGCGCGTGCCCTCGACGTTGTTGAGCACCCCCGGCCCGGGGTTCCACTCGAGCATGGGCACGTGCTTGTGGGCGGCGGCGTGGAACACCAGCTGCGGGCTGCGCTCGGCGAAGGCGCGGTCGAGAAAGGCCCGCTCGGTGATGTCGATGAGCAGGGGGACGAGCTCGATCTCCGGGAAGCGCTGGCGCAGCTCCCGGTGGATCTCGAACAGCGCGTTCTCGGCCCGCTCGACCAGGAGCACGCGCCGGGGGCCAAAGCGGCACAGCTGCCGACACAGCTCGCTGCCGATGCTCCCGCCCGCGCCGCTGACCATCACGACCTTGGCGCGGACCGTCGCGGCGATCGCCCCCTCGTCGAGGCGCACGGGCTCGCGGCGCAGCAGGTCTTCGATGGCGACCTCGCGGATCCGGCTCAGCGCGACCCGGCCGTCGACGAGCTCGCCGACGCCGGGGACGATCTTGACGGGCAGGCCGAGGGCCTCGGCGGACCGGCTGACCCGGCGAACCAGGGCGCCGGTGGCCCGGGCCACGGAGATCAGCACCTCGTCGACGCCCTCCCGGGCGCAGACCTCCGCGAGCTGCCCGACGGCCCCGAGCACGCGCAGGCCGTGGATGCTCTGGCCGCGCTTGGCCAGGTCGTCGTCGAGGAAGCCCACGGGCTCGAAGCTGGGTCGACGGGCCAGATCGCGAGCCACGGCGACGCCCGCCTCGCCCGCGCCGATCAGCAAGACCCGCCGCGGACCTCGGCCGGTGCCCGGGGCTTGGGTCCACGCCCACGCGCCCTCGCGCTCGCCGAGCATGCGCCACGCCCCGCGGGTGCCGACCAGGCCGATGAACACCAGCATGACGTCGGCCGCGATCGCGCCGATCGGCACCAGGGTGTGCTGGGCGAGGGGCAGCGCGGGCGTCAGCGCCGGGGCGAGGAAGCGGACGACCAGCAGCCCCACCCCGGACACGCCGGCCGCGGCCGCGATCCGCCGCGCCTCCGGGAAGCCGAAGTAGCGCCACGAGCAGCGCGGCACGTCGAGGGCGAGGAGCACCAGGTACTGCCAGATCATCACCCACGGCAGGACCAGGAGCAGGCGCTTGGGCCACGGGCGCGGGATGGCCCAGTCAAAGCGCAGCGCGAAGGCCAGCCACAAGGCCGCGGCGAGCACGGCCAGGTCGAGGAAGACGCGCACGAGCTGGCTCAGCGCCCGGCTGCGGGCCGCGCTCGCCGCAGTCGGCGGAGCGACGGCGACGGCCTCCTCGCCCTCCGTCTCACTGGCGCGCCTCCGAGGGAGCGAGTCCGCGTAGCTGTTCAACGCAGGCCTCCGGCCGCTGCCGCTGCCATCGCAACCTGCGGACGCGCCCGGCGATGGAGCTCGCGGAACACCGCGATGACCCGCTCCCGATCTTCCGCGCGCAGGGTCGACCCGCTCGGCAGGCACAGGCCGCGCGCGAACAAGTCGTCCGTGACCCCCGCGCCGATCATTCGACAGCCCGCGAACACCGGCTGCAGGTGCATGGGCTTCCACACCGGGCGGGCCTCGATGTTCTCGGCCGCCAGGGCCACGCGCAGGGCCTCCCGGTCCACGCCAAAGCGATCCGGATCGACGAGCAGCACGCTGAGCCAGCGCGTCGACGCAAAGCCCTCGGGCTCGGGCATGAACTGGAGCCCCGGGAGCGCGCCCAGAGCTTCGGCGTAGTGGGCGTAGTTGGCCCGGCGCGCGGCGATCAGCGCGTCGAGGCGACCGAGCTGGGCCAGGCCCACGCCCGCCAGCAGGTTGCTCAGGCGGTAGTTGTAGCCGAGCTGCTCGTGCTGGTAGTGGGGCGCGGGCTCGCGGGCCTGGGAGGCCAGCCAGCGCGCGCGCTCGATGAGCTCGGGGTCGTCGCCCACGAGCATGCCGCCGCCGCTGCAGGTGATGATCTTGTTGCCGTTGAAGGACACGGCCGAGAGCGCGCCGAAGCTGCCCGCGGGGCGCCCCCCCACGCGCGCGCCGAGGGCCTCGGCGGCGTCCTCGAGGATCGCCACGCCGTAGCGCTCGCACGCCGCGGTGATCCGCGGCCAGTCCGCGCACTGGCCGTAGATGTCGACGACGATCAGGACCTTGGGCAGGCGACCCCGGGCCGCGGCCTCAGCCAGCGCCTGCTCGAGCAGCTCTGGGTCCAGGTTCCAGGTCCGCGCCTCGCTGTCGAGGAACACGGGCTCCGCACCGAGCCAGCGCACCGGCGAGACCGAGGCCACGAAGGTCAGCGTCGACAGCCACACCGCGTCCCCCGGGCCGACGCCGAGCAGGCGCAGACCCAGGTGCAAGGCCGCCGTCCCGCTGTTGGTCGCGGCTCCGCAGCGCCGCTGCACGCGGGCCGCGAGCGCCTCTTCGAAGGCGTCGACCTGCGGCCCCAAGGGCGCGATCCAACCGGAGTCGAATGCGGACGCGAGCGCATCGCGCTCGGCCGCACCCACGTCCGGCGGCGACAGGTAAACCCGCGCTGCGGTGGTCGTGCAGTCCATCCCGAACGGCGACTCCATGCCGCGACGGATCCGTCGCCTTCACGTTTTTTCGCCCGAGGATTTTTTTGCCCGCGCCGTGAAGGACCCGCGCGCCGGTGCCATGCAATCACGAAGGCCCCCTCATCCGCGCGCGCCGAGCGTTTCCCCATGCACGCCCGTGAGCGGGTCCCCGCTCGGGCCAATCGGGGCTAAGATCAGCACCGGATGAAAGCGACGACGATGGACCCGACCGCCCCCCTGGCCAGACTCGGCCGAGCTGCTCGCAGCGCGAGCGTCACGGGAACGCTAACCACCGCGGGACTCGTGGGGATGCTGGCCGCGGCCGGGTGCTCTGGCGACGACCTCACCGAGGTCGTCGGCGACGAGGCCTCGACCACGGGCACGGACACCGCGGACACCGGTACGGAGACTGACACCGAGACGGACACCGACTCCGAGTCCGAGTCCGAGACCACCGGCATGCCCTGCCCCGCCGGGACCGAAGACTGCCCGTGCACCGCCCAGGGCGAGTGCGACCCCGGGCTGAGCTGCGTCGGCGGCACCTGCACCCCAGAGGTCCCGCCGCAGTGCGGCAACGACATCGTCGAGGGCGACGAAGAGTGCGACGACGGCAACTTCGTCGACGACGACGGCTGCACCAACGCCTGCACCCTGCCCGCCTGCGGCGACGGCGTGGTCCAGGCCGGAGAGGGCTGCGACGACGGCAACACCGTCGACGAGGACGAGTGCACCAACGCCTGCGCCCTGCCCACCTGCGGCGACGGGATCCTCCAGGCCGGGGAGGAGTGCGACGACGCCGACCCCGTCGACGAGGACGAGTGCACCACCGCCTGCACCCTGCCCGTGTGCGGCGACGGCTACATCCAGCTCGGCGAGGGCGAAGAGTGCGACGACGGCAACTTCGAGGACGACGACGCCTGCCCGAGCACCTGCCTCCCCGCCACCTGCGGCGACGGCTTCGTGTGGGCCGGGCAAGAAGAGTGCGACGACGGGGACAACGGCGTCGAGACCGACGCCTGCCTCAGCGGCTGCGTCGCGGCGAGCTGCGGCGACGCGCTGGTCTGGGAGGGGGTCGAGGCCTGCGACGACGGCAACGACGCGCCCGCCGACGGCTGCAACCCCGACTGCGTCGAGAGCGGGAGCGTGCGCTGGGAGCAGGTCCTCGACACCGGGCCCGACAGCTGCGACTACTTCCTGGGCGTCGCGTCCGCGAGCCTCGACGGCGTGGTCGCGGTCGGCTCGACCAACAAGGTCTCCGACGTCCTCGCCGACTGCCAGATCGTCGTGCGCAGCTACACCGCCGACGGCACGCTGATCTGGACCGACAGCCCGCTGACCGGCCCCAACTGCGACGAGGCCTGGAGCGTCGCCGTCGACGACGACGGCCGGGTGTGGGTCGCGGGCTTCGTCTACGACCCGGTCAACGAGCGCGACCAGTGGCTGGCGGTCTACGCCCCCGACGGCGAGCAGCAGTGGTCGCAGACCTACGACAGCGGGCTGTCCGACTGGGCCTACGGCGTGGCCATCGACAGCGCCGGCCGGGGCGTGATGGTCGGCGCCGAGCAGTCCGCGACCCTCGGCTTTGACCTCCGCGTCCGGGTCGTGACCGACAGCGGCGTCACGGCCTGGACCTCGCTCATCGACGACGCGACCACGGACTTCGCCCGGGACGTCACCACCTTCGGGGACACCACCTACATCGCCGGCTTCGCCGGCCCCGCGGGCGACGAGGACGGCCTCGTGCTGGCGCTCGACCTCGAGGGCAATTCGCTGTGGAGCCAGCTCCACGCCGGGGCGGCCGCAGGCACCGATCGCTTCGGGGGCGTGGCCGTCAACGCGGGCGGCGAGGTCGTCAGCGTCGGCTTCGAGACCGGGCCCGTCTACCACGACGTCGTGGTCAAAAAGCACGCCCCCGGCGGCGCGCCGGTGTGGACCGAGGTCTGGGACAACCCCGACCTCAACTGGGGCGACCGGGCCCAGGAGGTCACCATCGACAGCCTAGGAGCGATCGTCGTCGCCGGCCAGACCTGGACCGCGGGCCAGGACTTCGACGACTACGACACCTGGCTGCGCAAGTACGACACCGACGGCAACGAGCTGTGGACGCGGACCGAGGCCGGGCCCGTCGACGGCGAGGACGTGTGGTGGGCCGTCGCCGCCGCGCCCAACGACGACCTGCTCGTCGCCGGGACCATGACCTCGGAGACGGGCTGCAAGGACGCGGTCTTGCGCCGCTACGCCCCCTGACGAGGACCATGCCGAGGATCGATCCACGCAGCGCTCGAGGGCGAAGGCCCGCCCACGCCCGAGCGCGACGTGGATATGGGCATCGACGCGCCCGCGGACCGGTGAGCGCGCTGCGGGCCGAACACCTCGCGGGGGTCGCCCTCGCCCTCTACCTGCTCTCGGGGACCTGGAGCGTCGATCGCATCCTGGCCGTGGAGCCCTCGATCGCGTGGCAGCCCCGCACCTGGGCCGTCGCGGCCTTGCTCGTCCTCGCCTTCCGACCGGGCTCGGGCTCGCGCCGCGGCGGCGGGGTCCGCCCGCCGAGCCCGACCTTGTTCGCCGCCGAGCTGGGCTGGCTGGGGCTCTCGCTCGTCGCGTTGGCCTGGGCGCCGGAGCTCGAGCTGGGCACCCGCGCGGCGATCGATCTGGCCCTGATGATCGCCGTCGCCGTCGCCCTCCGCCGGCTCCTGGTTCACGGTCGCGTCGACGCCCTGCTACAGGGCTTCGAGCTCGCGCTCCTGGGTCTGCTCGGCCTGCTGGCCGCGGCCGCCGTGGCGGGCGGCCTCGGCTCGGGTCGCCTCGCCACGCTGGGCGGCGGCCCCAACGTGTTCGGGCGCAACATGGGCCTGCTGTGCGTGTTCAGCTTCGAGCGCGCGCTCCGGAGCCCCTCTTCCACGACTCCCCGCCGCGCCAGCGCGCTGTGGCCCCTGCTCGCCGTGTTCGCGGCCATGCTCATCGCCCTCTCGGGCTCGCGCGGCGCGATGATCTCCACGGCCGTCGCCCTGTTCGCCCTCCTCGCCCTGGGCCACGCGCGCCCCAGCCGGCGGCTGCTCGTGCTCGCCGGCGCGGTCATCCTCGGCCTCGCCGCGGTCACCTTCACGGAGCTCGGCGCCAAGGTGGCCGAGAGCTTCGCCACCCGGGTCCTCGACCTGCTGCTGCGCGATCGCTACGTCAGCAGCCGCGACGAGATCTACGCCATCGCCCTCGAGCAGGGCGCCCGCCGCCCGGTGCTCGGCCACGGCCTGGCGAGCTTCGCCGCCAACACCCTGTGGCCCTACGCCCACAACATGATCCTCGACGCCTGGTACGAGACCGGCGCCCTCGGGGTCGCGTGCCTGGGCCTGTACCTGAGCCTGTGGGGTCGGGGCGCGTGGGCGTCCTGGCGCTGTCCTCCGGCGCGCCAACCCGGCCTCGCCGGCCTCGACGCGCTGCGGGCCGCGGCCCTGCTGATCCTGGTCGCGTCCCAGTTCAGCGGCGGCCGCTACGACCTCCGCGGCCTGCTGGTGTTCGCCGCCCTCACCTGCCTACGGCCCGCAGCGAGCTCGCCGTGGCGCCGCCCTTCGCCATGAAGATCCTCTACCTGCACCAGTACTTCCTCACGCCCAGCGACCGCGGGGGGACGCGCTCGTGGGAGCTCGCCCGCCGCCTCGTCGACGCCGGGCACGAGGTCACGGTGATCACCAGCGACCGCTTCGTCGATCGGCCCACCTGGGAGGTCCGCGAGCAGGCCGGCATCGAGGTCCACCGCCTCGGCGTGCGCTACGACAACCGCCAGAGCTACCGCGAGCGCGTCGCCGCCTTCCTGCGCTTCGCCACGGCCGCGGGCGCCCGGGCCCACCGAGCCGGCGGCGACCTGGTGTTCGCCACGAGCACCCCGCTGACCATCGCCATCCCCGGCCTCTACGCCGCCCGCCGCCTCGGCGTGCCCTTCGTCTTCGAGGTCCGCGACCTGTGGCCCGACGTGCCCATCGCCATGGGCGCCCTGCGCAACCCCGCGCTGATCGCCGCGGCCCGGGTGCTCGAGCGCACCGCCTACCGCGAGGCCGCCCACGTCGTCGCCCTGTCCCCGGGCATGCGAGCCGGCGTCCTCGCCCAGGGCGTGCCCGCGTCGCGGACCAGCGTGATCCCCAACGCCTGCGACTTCGAGCTCTTCGAGGTCCCCGCCGCCGCCGGGCGCAGCTTCGCCGAGACCCACCCCGAGCTTGGGGTTGGGGACGATGGCGCGCCGCTGCTGGTCTACGCCGGCACCCTCGGCAAGGCCAACGGCGCCAGCTGGCTCGTCGACCTGGCCGCGGCGCTCGCCCACGCCGCCCCCGAACGCGGCGCCCCCACCCCGGTCATCGCCGTCGTCGGCGACGGCTGGGAAGAGCGCGAGATGAACCGGCGCGCCCGCCAAGCCGGCGTCCTCGGCCGCAACTTCCACATGCTCGGGCCCAAGCCCAAGGCCGAAATGCCCGCGATCCTCTCGGCCTCGACCGCCGCGCTCTCGACCTTCATCGACGTGCCCGCGCTGCGCGACAACTCGGCCAACAAATTTTTCGACGCGCTCGCGGCGGGGCGGCCCGTGGTCGTCAACCACGAGGGCTGGATCGCCGACCTCATCCGCGAGCGCGCGTGCGGCCTGGTCCTGCCCCGGAACCCCGAGCGCGCCGCCGCGGCCCTGCTCGACACCCTCGCCGATCCGAGCTGGCGCGAGCGCGCCGGTCAGGCCGCCCGCGAGCTGGGCAAGGCCCGCTTCGACCGCGACGCCCTCGCCCGCGAGCTCGAGCAAACCCTGCGGAGGGTCGCCGCCGCGTGAACGAGGGGGCGCAGTCGGGCGGCGGCTACGGCCGCAGCGTGCTCGTGTCCGTGGCCACGGTCGCGACCATGAGCGCGATGGCGCTGGCCAACAACGTCGCCATCGCGCGCCTGGCCGGGCCCGAGGCCCGCGGGCTCTACGGCGTGGTCGTGGCGATCGGGGCCCTGGCCGTGCCCGCGGCGTCCATGGGCCTGGGGCCCGCCGCGACCTGGCAGCTGGGCAAGCGCGCCGACTCGGAGCCCGCGCAGCTCGGGCGAGTCGTCGCGCACCTGCGCCGCGTGGTCTTGCTGAGCCTCGCCCTCGGCATGGGCCTCGGCGCCCTCGCCCTCGGCGTCCGCAGCTTCGCCCCCTCCCCGACCCACGCGACCTTGCTGGCGATCGGCTGCGCCGCGTTGACCCTCCCGGCCCAGGTCACCAACGAGCTCGGTCGCGGGGTCGCCCTGGGCCGGCGGCGCGCGCTGACCTACAACCTGCTCGCCGTCGCCGTGCTCGCCGGGCTGCTGAGCCTCAACCTGCTCACGGCCCAGCGCGGGCCGGCGCAGGTCCTGGTCAACCTCGGCGTCGCCAACTGGATCGTCGCGCTGGCCGTGATGGTCCGCGGCTCCAGCCTCGCGCGCGCTCCCGAAAAAGAAGAAGACCCCGGGCCCCTCGACGCCCTCCGAGCCTACGGCGCCCGGGCGACCCTCGTCGCCCTCGGCGACGCCGCCCTGCTCCGCGCCGACTACCTGCTCGCCGCGCCCATCATCGGCCTGACCAAGCTCGGCATCTACGCCATCGCCGATCAGATCAGCCACCTCATGGCCATGGTCGGCCTGCTCGCCGGCAAGATGATGCTGCCCGAGAGCGCCGCGGACTCCGAGGGCGGGCGCAGCCTCGCCAAGCTCGGCCTGGCCTGCCGCCTGCTCGTCCTCGCGTTGAGCCTCGGCAGCCTCGTCGCCATCGCCGTGGGTCCGTGGCTGATCCCGGCCCTGTTCGGCCCCGAGTTTGCCCCCGCCTACGCGGCCATGCTGATCCTGCTTCCGGCGGCCCTACTCAAGGGACTCAGCGCGCTGATCTCCACGTGGCTGGCCGGGCGCGGCGTCCAGCGACCCACGGTCCGCGCGGGCGCCCTGGCCCTCGGCGCCCAAGCCCTCGGCGTCGTCGCCCTCGGCCTGAGCCTGGGCTGGCTCGGCGTGGCGATCGCCAAGACCCTCGGCTACCTGGTGCAGTTCGTCGCGGTGCTCCGCGCCCTCGAGCGCCACCGCCCCGGGGCCGCCGCCAGCCTCGGCTGGCGCCCCCGCCTCGACGATCTACGCGCCCTCAGCCGTTGGCTCGCTGCCCGCCTCGGACGCTGAGTCGTGGACGTGGGGTAGGGAGGGCGTGGCGTCGTCCACGACGGCTAAAATAGTCAGAGACTGTGAGTTACTCACAGTCTCTGAGCTCGAGAACCACCCGAGGTCGTCGACCTCGGTCATGGCCTGGCCCGTCTCCTGCCCCGAGCCGACCACGACCTGGGCGACCGTGCGCGCGAGGATGTCCAGGTCGACGCGCAGGCTGTGGTGGTCGACGTACCAGACATCGAGGACCAGGCGGCGAGAGAAGGGGATGGCCTGGCGCCCGTTGACCTGGGCCCAGCCCGTGATCCCCGGGCGCACCTCGTGGCGCCGCGCTTGCTCCGGCGTGTACTTGTCGAGGTACTCCATGAGCAGAGGCCGCGGGCCGACCAGGCTCATGTCGCCGATCAGCACGTTCCACAGCTCGGGCAGCTCGTCGATGCTGGTCTTGCGCAGCGCTCGGCCCACGGCCGTGACCCGGGCGCCGTCGCTGTGCCAGCGATCTTCGCCAGGGCGCGGCTCGACCATGGTGCGGAACTTGTAGATCGTGAACGGCCGACCGCCGCGGCCGGGACGGCGCTGGCGAAACAAGATCGGCCGGCCCATGGTCGCCCAGATCGCCAGCCCCGCGCCGACCAGCACCGGCGCGCCAGCGACCAGCCCCGCGCTCGCCCCGAGCACGTCCATGCCGCGCTTGAGCCCAGGCCACAGCCGACTCACGCCTCGTCCTCCACTTCTTTTTCAGAGGGAACGACCGGCACCTGGCGATACGCCGGGAAGAAGCCGCTCGTCGCGTCGACGCCTTGGGCCCGACACAGCGCCGCGTAGGCAGAGGGATCGGCGATCCACTCCCAGGTCTGGAACACCCCGCGGCGCTTGGAGAAGCCGCGCTTGAAGCGGAGCAGCTCGTCCTCGGCCGAGCCCAGGCCGCCGCCCAGGTTCAACTTCGAGAGCCCCGCCGCGGCGCAGCGCTGGCGCACGGCGTGGATCAACGGGCGCGTCGGCGCGGCCCGGCGGTGGGCGCTCGCCGTCCCCGAGAAGTGGTACTGGACCATGCCGCAGCTGCGCGTGAACAGGGCCCCGGCGGCGACCTGCCCCTCGTGCTCGACGAAGGCCAGGAAGGCGCGAGAGCCCAACGCCGCGAGCAGGCCCTCGAGGTAGGGCCGAGCGAAGCCCGACCAGCTCGCGTCGAGGCGGGCCATGGTCTCGGCGTAGACGGCGTAGAAGTCGTCGAAGCGGGCGCAGTCGTCCTCGACCACGGCGACGTAGCCGGCCTCGACGCTGCGCCGGATCTTGCGGCGATCCATGCTCCGGTACTCGCCCCACTGCGCCTCCTCGGAGCCCTCGAGGTCGATCCACACCAGCGGACCGCGCTCGCGCAGCTCCTCGCCCAGCGCAGGCGCGAGGGCCTCGTTCAAGAAGGGGTGCAGGCGCACGAAGGCGCTGGCCAGGCCGAGCTGCGCCATGCCCCGGCGCCAGGCCGCGAGCAGCTTGGCGACCACCGCGGGCGCGTCGCTGCTCATCAGCGGCCCCGGGTAGCCGTAGGGCGAGAGCGCGTCGTGGCTCGCCGAGCTGACCGCGCGCAGGGGCTCCGGCAAGGGCCGGCGAATCAGGGGCAAGAGCCCCACCTCGCCGTCCACCTCGACGCGCAGCGCCCCGCCCTCGCCGCCGAGGCGCGCGGCCTCGAGGGCGACGTAGTCGGGGAGCTGGTGAAAGTCGTGCACGCAGCGCGCGAGCACCTCGTCCCAGCGGCCGCGATCGTCGGCTGCGCTCGCGTCGAGCCATGCCAGCTGGTCTAGCTGAGAAGCGGGCGCGCTCACCCGCGACGCGACCCTCCGCGACGTGCCATCCACGGCCCCAGGCTAGCACGCAGCTCCCGACCGGGCGCCGGGTCCTCGCCGTGCGCAGACACCAAAAAATTCCGTGAAGGTTCGGGCCGCGATCGCCATGGACGAGGACGACGGCTGCGCTGCGCCGCCGCACCCGACATGACCGAGCACCGCGACCTCGGGCCTGTGGCTGGGCCGCCCGGCCATCCCAGTCACCTGGCCACGGCGAGCGCCCCGAGCTGGACCGCCCCGCCCCCTGGCTGGGGCCCCTCGCGCCCCGGCTGGCCGAGCCACCGCCCGCCGCCCTACGCCGCCTACGAGCTCGACGAGTCCGCGCACGATCCGGCCATCACGTCCATCTTCGACGTGCTCGCGATCTTGCGTCGGCGCTGGCTCCTGGTCGCCAGCGCCACCGCGTTGTCGCTGACCGTCGGCGTGCTCTTGCTGACCCTGCTGCCCAAGCAGTGGCGCGCCGAGGTCAGCCTGCTGCTCAACCCCTCGGGCCCGGAGGTCCTCGACGAGGTCGACGGCGTCGAGGAGGAGCTCGACAGCTTCGGCTACCGCCAGTACTACCGGACCCAGCGCGAGGTCATCTCGAGCCGGACCGTGGCCGAGGCCTCCATCGCGCGCCTGGGCCTGGCCGAGGACCCGGAGTTCCTCGGCGTCGACCACATCCACGACGCGAACGAGCGGGCCGAGGCCGCGGCCGAGATCGACCCCGTCGAGCGCCTGCGCGAGATCGTCTCGATCCGCGAGGTCAACGAGTCCCGGGTGGTCCGCATCCGCGTCGAGTACCCCGACCCCGAGCGCGCCGCCGAGATCGCCAACACCCTCGCCGCGACCTACCTCGAGTACATCACCGGCGAGCGCGTCGACGACGGCGCCCGGGCCCAGCGCGACCTGAGCAAGGAGCTCGGAGAGGCGCGCACCCGCCTGCGCGCCGCCGAGCGAGCCCTCGCCGACTTCAAGACCGAGCACGCGATCACGACCATCGCCCTCGAGGACCGCCAGAGCGTGGTCACCACCAAGATCCTCGAGCTCAGCGAGCAGGCCCAGGCCGCCCAGGCCGCCCGCATCGCCGCCGAGGACCTCTACGACGAGGCCAAGCGCCTCCACGCCAAGGGGGCCTACTCCGGGGCCGCGGCGCTCCTCGACCCCAGCCAGCAGACCATCTTCGACGACCTGCTGCGCGAGCGCCTGGCCGCGCAAAAAGACTTCCTGGCCCTCGACCTGCGCTACGGCGATCAGCACCCGCGCTGGCGCGAGGCCAACGAGCGCCACGCGCTCATCGACGCGACCATCGAGGCCGAGGCCGACAGCCACCTGGCGACCTTCGCCGCCCGCTACCGCGCCGCCAAGGCGACCCAGGTCAAGCTCGAGGCCGCGCTGAAGGCCGAGCAAAACCGGGCCCTCGAGCTCAGCGAGCTCGAGCCCGAGTACCGCGAGCTCGCCCGGACGGTCGCCGACGCCGAGGACATCTACGGCGTGCTCGCGCGCCGCGACACCGAGGTCGGGCTGACCAACCGCGTCGAGGGCCGCCCGCCCGTCGAGATCCTCGATCCGGCCACGGCCGGGCGCGAGCCCGTGCGCCCGCGCATGGCCCTGGGCCTCGCCGCCGCCGGGCTCATCGGCCTGGTCCTCGGCGGCCTCGGGGCCGTCGCCGTCGACCTGCGCGACTACACCATCCGCGAGCTCGGCGACCTCGAGCTCGCCGTCGCGGGCTGGGACCTGCCCGTGCTCGGCCAGCTCCCGCGCATGCCGCTGGACCCCAAGCTCGGCGGCGCCAACCACCGCGACCAGCGACGCCACCGCGACCTCCACACCCACGCCCATCCGCAGTCGCCCATGGCCGAGCAGGCCCGCGGCATCCGGGCCGCCGTGGGCTTCGCGCTCTCGCGCCAGGAGCAGCACTGCCTGCTCGTGACCTCGCCGGCGAGCTCCGAGGGCAAGAGCTCCACCGCCCTCAACCTCGCCCTGAGCTGGTGCCAGGCCGGCAAGCGCGTGGTCCTGGTCGACGCCGACATGCGCCGGCCTCGGCTCCACGAGGTCTTCGCCATGCCGCTCGCCAGCCTCGACCACGGCCTGGCCACGGTGCTCACCGGCGGCTCCTCCCTCGACGACGCCCTGGTCCCCGGCGAGGCCCTCGACGGCGCCCCCGAGAGCCTGAGCATCCTGCCCTGCGGCCCGCTGCCGGCCACGCCCGCCGAGCTCCTCGACGGCCACGGCTTCCGCCGCACCCTCGCCGAGCTGCGCCAGCGCTTCGACGTGGTGATCTTCGACACCCCGCCGCTCATGCCCGTGGTCGACGCGCTGATCCTCGCCCGCCAGGTCGACGGCGTGGTGCTCGTGGCCCGCTGCGGCGCGAGCTCCCGCGCCGACGTCCAGCGCAGCCTCGGGCTGCTGCGACGCCACGACACCAACTTGCTCGGTCTGGTGCTCAACGACGTCGAGCTGCGCGAGCGCAGCGGCTACTACCGCTACGGCGAGTACAGCGCTCCCTCGGCCTGAGCGTTCTTGGGCCTCAGAGACTGTGAGTTACTCACCGTCTCTGTCGATTTTAGCCGTCGTGGACGACGCCACGCCCTCCCCGCCCCACGCCCACGACTCAGAGACGGTCAACGAATCCACGCCCCCGCTCGCGGGGGCGACCACCAGCCTTCTCGAAGGCACGAACCCCATTGCCCACCAAGCCATAGCGGAGGAGCGGATAGCGACGAAGCGCCCCCGGTCTTCAGATGCCTGTGGGGGTAGAGCAGAACTCAGTTCTCCAGCGCTCGCAAGCGCCGCTCGAGGTAGCGCCGCTCCGCCGCGTTGCTGACCAGCTCCAAGGCCCGCGCGTAGGCCTTCGCCGCCCCATCCAGCACGCCTTTGCGGCGCAGCAAGTCCGCCCGCGCGGCGTGCAGCAGGTGGTAGCGCGTCAGCGATCCGTCCGCCTCGATCGCGTCGAGCTCGCGCAGGCCCGCGTCGAGGCCAAAGTGGGGCCCGCGGGCCATGGCGATCGCCGCGGCCCGGTTGAGGCGCACGATCGGGCTGGGCTCGAGGCGCATCAACAAGGTGTAGAGCCCGACGATCTGCGGCCAGTCCGTGTCCTCGGGGGCGCGCGCGGTCGCGTGCAAGGCCGCGATCGCGGCCTGGAGCTGGTAGGGCCCGGGCGCGCGCAGGCGCATGGCCGCCTCGAGGGCCGCGGCCGCCTCGGCGATCTCCCCGTGGTGCCAGCGCGTCCGGTCCTGGTCCTCGAGCAGGACCAGATCCCCCGCGGCGTCGACTCGGGTGTCGCGGCGCGCGTGGTGCAGCCGCAGCAGCGCCCACAGGCCGACGACCTCGGGCGTGTCGGGCAGCAGCCGGCGGGTCACCGCGGCCAGCCGGATGGCCTCGCCGCACAGCTCCCGGCGCAGCAAGGCGTCCCCGCTCGTCGCCCGGTAGCCCTCGTTGAAGATCAGGTAGACCACCCGCAGCACCCCGCGCAGGCGCTCGGGCAGCTGCTCGGGCGTGGGCACGGCGTAGGGGATGCCGGCGCGCTGGATCTTCTTCTTGGCCCGGACCAGGCGCTGGGCCATGGTCGCGTCGGGGACCAGGAAGGCCCGGGCGATCTCCACGGTGCTCAGGCCGCCCAGGGTCCGCAGGGTCAGGGCGACCTGGGCCTCCGTGCCCAGGGCCGGGTGGCAGCAGGTAAAGATCAGCGCGAGGCGCTCGTCGGGATAGGCCGGCGCGGACTCGGGGTCGTCCCGCTCGCTCCGCTCTTGCGCGCTGAGCTCGGCCAGCTGCGCGACCGCGGGGGCCTTGTCGCGGGCCGTCCGCTCCCGGCGGTGTCGATCGAGGATGCGATTGCGTGCCACGGTGGTCAGCCACGCGCCCGGCCGAGCGGGCACGCCTTCGGTAGGCCAGCGCTGGATGGCGAGGGCGTAGGCCTCCGCGGCCGCGTCCTCGGCCAGCTGCAGGTCGCGCTGGGTCAGTCGCATCAAGCTCGCGATGATCCGTCCATGCTCGGACTTGAACGTCCGAGCGATGGCAGCCTGCGTGGGATCATCGGCGCGCGCGCTCACGGGGCGCGGAGATCAGTTCCAGACCATGACGGGCCGGACCTCGATGCAGCCGGTCTTGGCCGCCGGGATGCCCGCGGCCAGCTCGATCGCCTCGTCGAGGTTGGCCGCCTCGACCATGTAGTAGCCCCCGAGTTGCTCCGCCGTCTCCGCGAAGGGTCCGTCGGTGATGGTCCGCTCCCCGCCGCGGATGCGCACGGAGGTCGCCGTCGCCACGGGCTCGAGGGCGTCGCCGCCGACGTAGTTCCCGCTGTCTTTGATGTTCTTGGTGTACTCGGCGTAGGCCTGGATCACCTGAGCCTGGCTCTGCTCGTCGCGGTTGGCGATGATGGATTCGTTCTCGTAGATGAGGAGGAGGAACTGCATGACGGGGTCTCACCAAGGCGACGATCGGGCGACGGAGAGATCGACAGGGCCCAGGCCCGATCGACAATTTTTTTCCTGGGCGGATCGGGGGCCGAGTGTGCCACACGCGCACACCCACCGCCGGACGAGGTGTAGGATCCGCTCAGGTGTCCTCCATCGCCTCCACGCGCCCACGCAGGCGCATCTGCGTGCCCTTGGCGCTCGCCCTGCTCGCCGCGGGCTGCCCGGCGGCGACGGAGGAGGATCCCGCGAACACCCCGCCCTCGCTGGTGCAGCAGTGTGAAGCGGGGCGCGGCGAGGCCTGCATGCTGCTGGCCGCGGACCTGCGCGATCGCCAGGGCGAAGCGGCGGCCCTGCCCTACTCGATCCGAGCGTGCGACGCCGACGTGGCCGAGGCGTGCGAGGCCCTCGCCGCCCACTGCCCGACCACGCCAGCGGCCGGCGAGGTCCCCGGGCGGGGGCGTCGCACGGGCGAGGCTTGCCGCAGTCGGGGGCAGGCGGCCCTGCGCGCCGTCGAGTTCGAGCTGCGCAAAGATCGCCCGGCGATCCGCGACACCCTCGACCGCGGCTGCGCCCTCCGCTCGGCCCCGGCCTGCGCGAGCCTAGGTCAACTCGAACTCGAGGACGGGCGCCACGATCGGGCCCGCGTCAGCCTGCACCGCGGCTGCGCCCTCGAGTCCGCGCTGAGCTGCCATCGGCTCGCGCTGATCTTTCGCCAGGGTTTGGGGGTCCCGATCGACGAAGACTACGCGTCCAAACAACTCGAGCGCGCGTGCTCGCTAGGCCATCGGGACAGTTGCAACCCCGACCCCTGAGCGTGACGCGATCTGCTTGGTGCAACCGATTACATCGATTGCGTGCCCGCCGGCTAGTTCCCGGCTGGGTAGCCGAAATGCTAGTCTCGCAGCCATGCAAGCCGAGGACTCGGACCTCGACGGGCTGCTCCACCTCCACGCCCCGTCGACCGCGCTCCATGACTCGGGGCCGCGCGTGATGACGCTGGACCCGGGTGCACTGGGGTCTCTGCGCCACAGCCTGGTGTCTCAATTTGGCCTGCGCACCGCTCGAAATCTGCTGACGCGCGCGGGCCATGACGCCGGCACTCGAGCCGCGCGACGCGTGCTGCGAGAGAGCCCCCGGAGCGCGACCGCGACCCACGACCTCGACGCCCGCCGGCGGGTGCTCGCGACCTTGCAGCGCCTGCAGGGCATGGCGACCCTCGAGTACCTCGACGAGGGCCAGCGCGAGAGCGCCACCGCCCTGCTCGAGATCACCTGGCACCACAGCTACGAGCAAGAGCAGCACGTCGAGCACCTCGGCCAGTCCGACTCGGGCGTGTGCTGGATGCTGTGCGGGTTCATCAGCGGCTTCCTGAGCGCCATCTTCGAGCGCCCGCTGATCGCCGTCGAAGATCAGTGCATGGGCAAGGGCGACGCCCTGTGCAGGACCCGGGTCGAGACCCGCCAGCAGCTCCAGAGCGAGGGCCACCCCGTCCTCGCCGACTACGCCGAGCCGCGCCTCGAGGGCGCCCTCGCCCGCGCCCGCGAAGAGCTGCGCGAGGTCGAGCGGCAGCTGAGGGCTCGCAACCTCGAGCTCGGCGAGTTCACCCGCGAGCGCCAAAACGAAGACGGCGGGGTCATTGCCCGCAGCCCAGTCATGCGCGCGCTGCTCGACACCTCTCGGCGCGTGGCCAAGGTCGACGTGCCCGTGCTCCTGCGCGGACCCACGGGCTCGGGCAAGGAGCGCATCGCCCGGGTCATCCACGCCCGCTCGGCCCGCAGCGCCTCGCCCTTCGTCGCCATCAACTGCGCGCTCATGTCGGAGCAGCTCCTCGACAGCGAGCTGTTCGGCCACGCCCGCGGGGCCTTCCCCGGAGCCTCCCGCGAGCGCGTCGGCCTGCTCGAGGCCGCCCACACGGGGACCATGTTCCTCGCCGAGATCGACACGCTGTCCCGGGGCACGCAGGCCCGCCTGCTCGAGTTCCTCGACTCCCGCGTGTGCCGTCGGCTCGGGGAGATGCGCGGGCGCCCCCTCGACCTGCGCATCGTCAGCGCCAGCGACAAAGACCTCGACGCGGAGGCGACCGCCGGCCGCTTCGACGCCGGGCTGCTCCGGGCCCTGCGCGGCGTCGAGCTCCGCGTCCCCGCCCTCGGCGATCGGCCCGAGGACATCCTCGCCCTCGCCCGGGCCTTCCTCGCCGAGTCGGCGCTGCGCATGGGTCGACCGGTCCGCCGCCTCGGCCCCGCCGCCTGCGAGGCCCTCCTCGCCCACCCCTGGCCCGGCAACGTGCGCGAGCTGCAAAACGCGATCGAGCGCGCCGTCGCCCTCGCCCGCGGCGAGCTCGTCGAGGTCGGAGACCTCCCGCGCCTGGGCAACCGCGGGCGCGGCAAGGCCAAGCACGAGGTCAAGGAGGCGAGCGGGACCGCAGCTGGCACCGCCGCGCGCGAGCACGCCCTCGCCCACCGCCGCCTCGAGATGAGCCTCGCCGACATCGAGCGCGAGCACATCCTCGCCGTCCTCGACGCGACCGGCGGGAACAAGGCCGAGACCGCCCGGCGCCTCGACATCGGCACGGCGACCTTGTTTCGCAAGCTCAAGAAGTACCGCTCGGACAGCTGAGCGGGCCCTGCGCATGGGTTCCGATGGGGTGTCAATCACCCCTCGCGGCCCTCCGGCCCGCCCTGGACTCGACGGCAACGGCCGAGTAAGGTAGCCCACCTTCATGCCCGGCGGCGCGGCACCCGAGATGACTCGGGACGAGATCGAGCGCGAGCTCAAGGTGCTGATCATCAGCGCCCTCCAGCTCGATGAGACGACGCCCGATGACATCGACAGCGCGGCTCCCCTCGCGTCGGCGGGCATCGGCCTCGACTCCATCGACGTGCTCGAGCTCGCCATGGCCGTGCACCGGCGTTTTGGCGTGACCAGCCAGGCCGACGACGAGACCAACCAGCGGATCTACGCGAGCGTCGACAGCCTGACGAACTTCCTCGTCGAGCAGCAGCGCGCGGGCGTCGTGCTTGGCCCCAGGCCGGCCTGAGCCCCGCTCTCGCGCGGCGCACCGAGCCTCCCGCAGGCTCCGTCAACTTCATCACAACGGTGACGAATCTGAGACGCTCGGCCCGTGCGGGCCCCCGCGCCAAAGTGCTAGCGATGGTTTGTGAACCGCGACTTTGACGGACAGCCTGCCGAGAGCGTCAACGACGGCTACACGCGGCGCACCGAGCGTGCTCGCGGCGCCAAGGCCCTGTTTGCGACCACCTGCCTGCGCATGGGCGGCTGGAAGGTCGGCGGGCCCCCGCCGCAGATCGACAAGTACGTGATCATCGCCGCGCCGCACACGACCTGGTGGGACGGCTTTTGGATGCTCGGCTTCGCCTGGGTCTGGGGCATCGAGCTCAACTGGATGGGCAAGGCCTCCCTGGTCAACCATCCCCTCGGCTTCATCCCGCGCTGGGCCGGGGTCGTGCCCGTCGACCGCAGCTCTCCCCAGGGCCTCGTCGCCCAGATGGTCGAGCAGTTCGAGAAGCGCGAGACCATCCTGCTTGCCATCCCCCCCGAGGGCACCCGAGCCAAGCGCGACTACTGGAAGTCCGGCTTCTATCAGATCGCCCGCGGGGCCAAGGTCCCGATGTGCATGAGCTACCTCGACTACGACAAGCGCGAGGCCGGCTTCGGCCCGATGATCGAGCCCAGCGGAGACCTGTCCGCCGACATGGACCGCATCCGGGCCTTCTACAAGAAGGTCTGGTCCCGCCACCCCGAGCTCTACACCGAGCCGCGCCTGCGCGAAGAGGACGTGGTCGTCAAGCTCGACACCTCCGAGCGCAGCGAAGTCGTCGACACCGACGCCCCCCTCGCCGTCGGCCAGTAGCTAGCTCAGCTGCGACTCCGCTCAGAAAATTCGCCCCCTCTGATACGAAACTGACCGCTCGGTAGTCCGCGGGGGGCTGTTTCATCCTTGGTAGGCCGAAGCCTCGACTTCGGTGATGGCTGATCTGATCTGGGGCGACCACATGCCCCCTCGCAGGCACGAACGAGTTTGAGGACAAGCCAAAGCGGAGGAGCGGAGCGACGAAGCGCCCCCAGTCTCCAACCGCCTGTGGGGGCATAATCAATAGAGTTCGACGGCACCCGCGGTCTTCGGCGCTTCGTTGTCGCCGATGTCGTGGGTGAAGCCGTACCCGAGCTGCCCGAACTGGTTGAGGCCCCAGCAGCTGAGGGTGAAGTCCTCGAGCACGGCGCAGGTGTGGGCCACGCCGCCGCCCATGATCGCCACCGCCGGCTTGCCCAGGTCCACGGGCTCGAGCATGTCGGGGGTCTCGTCGTCGCCCACGTCTTCGTCGTCGCCGTAGCCACACTGCCCGGCGGAGCAGTCGCCCCAGCAGCGCACGTTGCCGTCGTTGAGCAGGGCGCAGGTGTGGTCGTAGCCCGCCGCCACGTCGACGGCGCTGGTGCCCAGGGCGATGGGCTCGAGCATCGCGGGGGCCTCCCCGGGGTTGTCGCCCCAGGTCACGGTGTTGCCCTGGCCGAGCTGGCCGCGGTCGTTGTGGCCCCAGCACACCAGCTGCCCCGAGGTGAACAGCGCGCAGCTGTGCGACAGGCCCAAGCTCAGCTTCTGGACCGTCGCGCCGCCAGGTACGGCCGCGGGCTTGATGTCGGCGGCGGGTGAGGACGAGGGCACCTCGTCGTCACCGATGTTTTGGTTGCTCTGGATGCCGAGCTGGCCGCGGTCGTTGCGGCCCCAGCAGCGCACGTCGCCCGTGGTCAGCAGCGCGCACACATGGTTCGCGCCCTGGGCGATGTGCTGGGCCTCGCCGCCGAGGAACACGGCCTCGGCCATGTCCGGGACCTCGTCGTCGCCGATCGTCGTGGTGTTGCCCAGGCCCAGCTGGCCGAAGTTGCTCGCGCCCCAGCAGCGGACGATGCCGCCACCGCGCGCGCAGGTCTGCAGCGCGCCCATGGACACCTCGTCCACGGGGAAGCCCACGGGCACCGCCTCGAGGCCCACGAGGCTCTCGTCGTCGCCGAGGGTGGGCACCACGAAGGAGTTCCCGTAGCCGAGCTGGCCGGTGGCGTTGAGGCCCCAGCAGCGCAAGCTCTGGTCCTCGAACAGCGCGCAGGTGTGGGTGGCGCCCGCGGACAGGCCGATCGCGCCCTCCGCCAGCTGGATCGGGCCGACCTCCGCCGGCGTCTCGTTGTCGCCGACGGTCTGCGGCATGCCGTTGCCGAGCTGGCCGACGACGTTCTCGCCCCAGCACAGCACCTTGCCGCCCTCGATCAGCACGCAGGTGTGGCCGCCGCCGCCGACCGTGTCGAGGATCTCCGTGCGCGTGCAGTCGCTGTCGCAGCCGTCCCCGTCGACGGAGTTACCGTCGTCGCAGGCCTCGTTGGGGTCGAGGGCACCGTTGCCGCAGTCCTCGCCAATGCACACGCCGTCCTCGCAGATGAGGCCGGGGTCGCAGCTGCCCGGCTCCCCGTCGCACTCGCAGCCGACCTCGGTGCACTCGCCGGTCTCGCCCTCGGTCTCCTCGGCGGTCTCGGACGTGGCCTCGCCCTCGCAGACCTGGTCGATGCACATCAAGCCCGGGTCGCAGCCGCCCCCGCCCGTGCACGGGCAGCCCTCGGAGCCGATCGGGCAGTTCGCCTCGTCGCCCTCCGAGTCGTCCGTGGACGTGTCGTCGACGTTCGCGTCGACGAGCCCCGAATCTCCACACCCGAAGGTCAGAGCAGCCAGCGCCAGCAGCCACGGTTGGACCCGCACCGGCACACGGTAACATGGGGCGAAGCCCGCGAGCGCTCGGGGATGCGCGCTCGCGCGAGGCTCGCGGAGCCTGCGCGAGAGTCACATCCCTTTGCACGGGACAAAAGCCGAAGGCGGGACTCGAACCCGCACCCGCCTGGACTTGAATCAGGCCGCTCTTCCCTTTGGCGCACTTCGGCAAACATGGGACATGGTGGACTCGAACCACCACCCTCTCGGCTCGGAACCGAGTGCTCCTCCACTCGAGCTGATGCCCCTCGACAGCCGCGCCTGGACGCGGCCTCACAATGGTTACTGCTGGGACATGAGGGACTCGAACCCCCGACCTCGCGCTTCGCACGCGCGCGCGCTTCCGCTGCGCCAATGTCCCAAAAAAATGTGGATGCCGAGGGCGGGAGTCGAACCCGCAGAATCACCGCATTCTGAGTACGGCCGCTTTACCAACTTGCGTACCTCGGCAGATGGGGCGTGAGGGACTCGAACCCCCGCCGTGTCTCGGTCCGTAGCCGAGTGCTCTTCCAACTGAGCGAACGCCCCTAGAGATGGAGTCCCGAGAGCGGGAGTCGAACCCGCAGAGTCACACAGCGCTCAACTGTGCCGCTTTGCCAGTTTGCGTACCTCGGGATGAGGATGCGTGGCCGCGCGAGGCCACCAAACGCGCCGCCTCCGACCGCCGCGGCTCGACCTCGAGAAGCGGGCACTCATGCCCTCCTCGAAGGTCCTCCGCGCGGTCGCTCGGCTCGCGTCAGCTCGGTCGCTCGCGTGCGCTCGTCGACCCTCAGGGTCGACTCCGCTGGTCCCTTGGCGCTTCGATTGGAGTCACCGAAGACGCCGCAGACGCAGCCCGAGGCGCGCGAGCTCACCGAGCTCACTACGTAGTCGCAATCGCTGCATCGACACGGTCATCATCCAACTCTCCAACTCGATGACTTTGAATTAATGCACCTCCCCCGCGGACGCAAAGACATTTTTTGATTTTTTTTCGAGGCCCCCCAACGAGCCCCACCGAACGCTCAGCTCCCCGTCGCGCCGAGCCTCGAGCGGACCGCGGGCGGCGGACCGAACAGGTCGATCCACACGCTGTCGATCCACGCGCCCATGTTCTGCCAGGGCCGCGCGTCGATGGGCGGCACGACGCGAATGCGCGCGGGCCAGCTGCGCGCGAAGGCCAGCTCGAGGCCCACCCGGGTCCAACCCCGACCGCGGGTCGTGGGGACGCCGAGGGCGTCGCCGCCGAGGGCCCAGTGGAGCTCGCCGAGGGTCAGGAGCAGCTCGCGTCGACGCCCCCCGCGGGCGGGCGTGGGCGGCGGGGTCCAGGCCGAGTCGACGAGGTGCTGGGCCACGCCGAGGAGCAGCTGAGCGCCCCGCTCGACCCACGCCTCGGGGAGCTCGGCGAGCTCGAGCTCGGGGAGGCCAAAGCGCTCCATCCCCCGGGTGCTCAGCCACCGACGTCGACCCGCGCCCGCCGTGCTCGGCAACCGCAAGTGGTGGACCACGCGCACGCGCGCGTCCGCGGGCGGGCGCGGCCGCGGGGGACCTCCGAGCGCGCCCACGCCGAGGTCGACGAGCTCTCCGCCGAGGATGGCCGCGAGCGCCTCTGCGACGATCAGCGCCGCCCACAAGCCTGGACGCCGGGGGCCGCGACGATCGACGCAGCGGACCACGAAGAGCTGACTCGAAGCTCCGCAGACCCGCCTGCCGCTCACGCTCAGCCGCGGAAAGGCCAGCACCGTCCCGCCCTTCGAAGCCGCCTCGACCCGGGGCCGGGCCAGCGAGGCCGACACGTCCGCGTGCCACTCGACGCTGCCGTCCGCGATGAGCTCGAGGATGACCAGCTGCACCCAGCCCCCGAGGGTCTCGAGCACGTGGCGCTGCAACAGCGGGACCAGCTCCGCGCGCGGAGGCAGGCGCAGTCCCGCGGCCGCGCGCAGGTAAAAGGTCGGCTGGGGCCTCGCGGCCTCGTGAGGCTCGGCGGCTGGAGGCGCGACGGGCAGGCGGGGATCGGTGTCGGCGAGAGCGCTCATGGCCCAGAGCGATTGCAGGCCGCGGACCAGCCCGCGTCCCAAGGATCTCGGGGACTTGGACCGACCCTGGCCCCGCGCTCCGGCCCACCTCCGGGACGCCGGCCCGCACGCAGGCCGGCCGGTGTCAGTGCGCGGTCTCAGTGCGCTTCAGCCCAGGTATCGCCCACGCCCACGTCCACGACCAGCGGCACCCGCAGCTCCACCACCGACTCCATCTGGCCCCGCACGATCGCCACGACGGCCTCGACCTCGGCCACGGGCGCCTCGAACACGAGCTCGTCGTGGATCTGCAGCAGCATGCGCGTGGTCAACTTCTGCGCCCGCAGCTGCCTGTCGATGCCGAGCATCGCCAGCTTGCAGATGTCCGCCGCCGAGCCCTGGATGGGGGTGTTCGCGGCGATGCGCTCCCCGGCCTGGCGGTCCTGCCAGTTGTTGCTCGACAGCTCCGGGATGTAGCGCCGCCGACCGAGCAGGGTCTCGACGAAGCCGTCGACGTTGGCCTGCGCCATGGTCCCGTCGAGCCAGTCGCGGACCCCGGAGTAGTAGGCGAAGTAGCCGTCGATGTAGGCCTGCGCCTGCTTGCGCGGGACCTTGAGGATCTGCCCGAGGGCCGTCGCGCCCTGGCCGTAGATGGTCGCGAAGTTGACCAGCTTGCCGACCCCGCGCTGCTCCCGGCTCACCTTCTCTGGACCGCCCCCGACCTCGAAGAGCTGGGCGGCCGTGCGCGCGTGCACGTCGAGGCCCTTGGCGAAGGCCTCGACGAGGTGGGCGTCGCTCGAAAAATGCGCCAGCAAGCGCAGCTCGATCTGCGACCAGTCGGCCGAGATTAATTTATAGCCCGGGCGGGTCACGAAGGCCTGGCGGACGCGCTTGCCCTCCGGGGTCTTGATGGGCGTGCGCTGCAGATCGGGCTCGGTGGTGATCAGCCGCCCGCTCACGCCCGCGGTCTGCTGGAAGGTCGCGTGGATGCGCCCGGAGTCGGGGTTGACCGCGGCCTGGAGCACGTCGGTGTAGGTGTTGATCAGCTTGGCGAGCTTGCGGTGCTCGAGCAGGTACTTGGCGATGGTGTGCTTGGGGTGCTTGGTCTTGCCCGCGAGGCGCTCGAGCACCTCGGCGTTGGTCGAGTAGCCCGTCTTGGTCCGCTTGATCACCGGCAGCTCGAGCTCGTCGAAGAGCACGGCCCCGAGCTGCTTGGACGAGGCGATGTTGAACTCGCGGCCGGCGATCTCGAAGATGGTCTTTTCGAGCTTGGCGAGGCGCTCGCCGAACTCCTCGCTCATCTTGCCGAGGTCCTCGCTGTCGATGGCCACGCCGTCGAGCTCCATCTGGCCCAGGACCCACGACAGCGGCAGCGAGACCTGCTCGAGGGTGTCGCGGTGGCCCTCGGCGTCGAGGCGCTCGCGGATCTCGACGAACGCGGCCGCGACGGCCTCGACCTGCGTGCAGCACCACGGCGCGAGGGCCTCGGCGTCGAGCTGGCTAAAGCGCTTGAGCCGCTTGCCCGAGCCCAAGATCCGCTTTTGCGGCGGGATGGTCCGCTGGAGGTACTCCTTGGTCAGCTGGTCGAGGCGGTGGGGGATGAGCTTGTTGGGCTCGACGAGGAAGGACTCGATCATCGTGTCCCCGACGATCCCCGCCAGCGCCACGCCCTTGCGGCGCAAGGCCACCCAGCTCGCCTTGCAGTCGTGGCCGAGCTTGTAGCGCTTGGGGTCCTCGAGCCAGGGCCGCAGCTTGGCCAGCCCGGCCTCGCCCAAGCCGCCCTCGCAGTGCAGCGGGATGAAGCGGCCGTGGCCCGCCCCGACCGAGAGCGCCAACCCAGCGAGCTCGCCCCGCACGGCCGAGGGCGCGTCGACGATCGCCATCGTCGCGACCGCGCCGTCCTCGGGCCCGGGTAGGCTCGCCAGCAAGGCGTCGAGCTGCTCGAGGCTGGTCACCGCCCCAAAGTCCGCCCCCACCTGGGCCTTCGCCTCGCCCTTGGCGACCTCCTCCTCCGAGAGCAGGGAGTAGAACTCGAGGCGCTTGTAGAGCGCGTTGAGCTCGGCGGCCGCGACCGGCACCAACTTTAGATCCTCGAGGCCGAGCTCGAGCTCGACCTGGGTGTCGATGGTCGCCAGCTTCTGCGACATCCGGGCCTGCTCGGCGTTGTCCTCCAGGCGCTCTTTTTGCTTGCCCTTGAGCTCGCTGGTGTGGGTCAGCACGCCCTCGAGGTCGCCGTAGGCGTCGAGCAACTTCTTGGCCGTCTTGGGCCCGATGCCCGGCACCCCCGGGATGTTGTCGACCTTGTCGCCGACCAGCGCGAGGTAGTCGATGAACAGCGAGGGCGGCACGCCCCACTTCTTGCGCACCAGCTCGGCGTCGAAGGTCACGTCGCGGAGCGTGTCGATCATTCGCACCGTCGGCCCGATGAGCTGGGCGAAGTCCTTGTCGCCGGAGATGATGTAAACCTCCATGCCCGCGTCGACGGCCTGGCGCGTGAGCGTGCCGATGATGTCGTCGGCCTCGTAGCCCGGCACCCGCAGGTGCGGGAAGCGGTGGGCCTCGACCAGCTTGTCGACCCAGGGCAGCTGCTCGCGCAGCTCCGGATCCATGCGCGGGCGCTGGGCCTTGTACTCGGGGTACTGCTCCTCGCGGAAGGTCTTGCCGGGCGCGTCAAAGACCACCGCCCCGCGCTCGGGCTGACGGCCCGAGAGGATCTTGCGGAACATCGTGGCGAAGCCGTAGATCGCGTTGGTGTGCAGGCCGTCCGCGGTCGAGAAGTTGGCCGGGATCGCGTAGTAGGCCCGGTAGATCAGCGAGCTTGCGTCGATGAGGATGAGGCGCTCGGGCGTCGGCACCCCCGGAGCATACCCGCTAGACCGTGCGCCCACGCAGCTGCCAGCGCGCCCCGTCGAAGGCGAGCAGGTTCGCCTCCGCGTTGCCCAGCTGGAACTCGGACCAGCGCTCCAGCGGCTCGCCGGTCAGCCGACAGATCGCCGTCGCCTGAGTCATCTGGTGGGCGACCACGGCGATCACCCGCCGCGGGCCCGACCGATCCGCCACGTGCCGCAGCCCCAGCGCACGGATCACCGCCGCCCCTCGATCGCCGAGCTCCCCCAGCGTCTCCCCTCCGGGCACCCGCACCGCCGTCGGGTCCCGGCGCCACGCCGCGAAGAACTCCTGGTGCTCTGCCATCGCGTCGCGAAAGCGCAGGCCTTCGAGGATCCCCTGCTCGAGCTCGCGAAGATCGGCGAAGGCCTCCACCTCCGCACGCGCGAGCGCCCGAGCCGTCTCCAACGCGCGCAGCTGCGTCGAGCTGTAGACCCGGTCGAGCTCTCCCCGCAGCCGCACCCCGAGGCGCTCGACCTGCTCGCGCCCCAGCGCGCTCAGGGGCGGGTTCGAGCCTGCGCCGCAAAAGCGATGCTCCGCGTTGAGGGGCGTCTCGCCGTGGCGGATCAGCAGGACCGCCAGCGCTCCCTCATCTCCCAGCGCTCGCCACGGTCGCTTCGCCTCGCTCACGGGCCATTGATAGCAAATCACCACGCCCGCGACCCCCTGGGGCACCATTGAACAACCGCTGCTGCATGCGTCGGGGTTCTACGGCCACTGCTGCATGCGTCGGGGTTCTACGGCCACTGCTGCATGCTTCTCAGGTTGGAGAGCAGGCTGGTTTTCCCCAAGAGGTTCTATCGGGAGGTCGTGGGACACGCTCGCCCCGACGAGGAATCGTGCTCGTTCGCTTCGCTCTCTGCGCGCGTTTCCTCCACCTACGCTCGCTTCGCTCGCTACGGCTCGAGGTCGGGGCGACGGGAAGAATTGCTCTGGCGGGCTTCCAACCATCAGTGGTTGGCAAGCCCGCCAGAAAACGCTCCCTCACCCCCGCCAGAAAACGCTCCCTCACCCCCGCCAGAAAACGCTCCCTCACCCCCGCATCGGGATAGGGGCGCCGGGTCTCCCCGGCGACCCCTCCCACACCACCTGGCATGCGGGTCCGCACCAGGCGGTTCGACGCTTGAGGTCACGAGGCCAGGGTCGGGACTCCCAGCCGTGCGAGATACGAGTTCGACAGGATGCGGTTCACCACGCCCTTCGAGTTCCACCACCACCTGCTCACGTGAGCCGCTACGGCTCGCGCCTGCAAGTCTCGGGCTCCCAACGCCCGCAGTGCTCGATACGCCCGCCTCGGGGTCCGATACTGGTACAGGATCAGACACCGTACCCGGCGTCGGATCCACCCCTCGACGTCTCGGAAGCCCCACCGGCTCTCCGTGAGCCCGTAGTACCTCCACCACCCCTGCAGGTAGCGTTGCAGCTGCCACACCACCTGCTCCACACGTCGTCCGCGGCGCTTGTTCGTCAGCTCCCGGACGCGCTCCTTCATCCTCTCCATGGACTTGCTCGATACCCCGATCTTCGTCTCGCCCTTCTTGTTCATCCACAGACGGAATCCCAAGAACGGCCGCTCGTAGACCCGGGCCACCGTGCTCTTCGACTCGTTGACTCGCAGCCGCAGCTTGGCGAAGCGCTTGATGAGCGCGCCCATCACCCGCTCCCCCGCTCGCTTCGACCGCACGAGCACCCGGAGGTCGTCCGCGTAGCGGACAAA
The DNA here is from genome assembly GCF_000170895.1 of Plesiocystis pacifica SIR-1. Classification (GTDB taxonomy): domain Bacteria; phylum Myxococcota_A; class Polyangia; order Nannocystales; family Nannocystaceae; genus Plesiocystis; species Plesiocystis pacifica. The sequence goes on from NZ_ABCS01000007.1 coordinate 28,418, forward strand.
CGCGTGACCGCGTCGCTCGAGCTCCTTGTCCACCTCGTCGAGGTACACGTTCGCAAGTAGAGGCGACAGCGGGCCGCCTTGCGGCGTCCCTCGCCTCAGCTCCACCTTCACCCCGTTGACCATCACGCCGGCCGAGAGGTAGCGGCGGAGCGTCCTGAGCAGTCGACGATCCTCGAAGCGTTTGGCTAGCCGCCCCATCAGCATGTCGTGGTTGACCCGGTCGAAAAATTTCTCCAGGTCGATGTCCACGACCCACACTCGCCCTTCGGTCACGTAGTCCCGCATCTGCGAGACCGCGTCGTGGGCCGAGCGGCCCGGCCGAAAGCCGTAGCTGTGGTCGCTGAAGGTTGGATCCAGCCGCGGCTGGAGGACTTGCAGGATCGCCTGCTGGATCACACGGTCGCCCACCGTCGGGATGCCGAGCTCGCGCTCGCCTCCCCCGCGCTTGGGGATCTGCACCCTTCGCACCGGCTTGGGTTCGTAGCTGCCCGCGAGCAGCTGCTCGCGGATCCCAGGCCACTGCTCGCGCATCCACCTGGGCAGCTCTTCGACCGTCATCCCGTCGATACCAGGACTTCCACGGTTTTGCCTGACTCGTTTCGCCGCGCGCTCGAGGTTGCGGTGGTCGACCACCTCTTCCATGAGCGCGCGCGTGCCTGGGCCCTCGTTTCCGGTCCTCGCCGACGAAGCCTCCCCGCTCCCCTCGGGCGTCCCGGATCCACCGGTGGCCCACAGGGGGAGCTCCATTTGTTTGGACGTCTGAGGCATGGTCTCGTCGAGATTCTCGGGCGTCGTGCCCTCGCTTTCGTTCGGTCCTTGTGGCGCCCTTCGACGCCTTTCGTGACCTCTGCTGACTTCTCGCTCCGCGTGCGTGACCACGTGGCCCTTTCAGGCCCCTAGAGCGAGATCTCCCCGGGTAAGGACACCGGCCTTCCCAGCGCGATCGCCGGATGCACGTGACGCCGTGTTCGGCCACGAGGAGCTTCGCGTTCTCTGGCACGCTCGCCCCCGGCGCCCCGCCTCTGATCCGGTTTCTGTGCGTCGACCCGCTGGTTCGTTTCACGCTTCTTTCAGACCCTCAGTCGCCCTTGGGCCCTTGCGCTTCCCTTTCTTCGTTCGTGGCTCCTTGGAGGAGGACTTTCACCTCCAGGTCGGTGTCCATGCCGGGCACACCAGAAAACGCCCCCGCTTGCGGGGGCGACCACATGCGGTCTCCCAGGCACGAACCCCATTGCCTTACAGCCAAAGAGGAGGAGCGGTAGCGACGAAGCGTCCCCGGTTCGAGGAGCCTGCGGGGGCCTAATGGAAAAGGAAAACCCCGGGACCATTCCCGGGGTTCTCGACGACACGAAGAAAGACGGCGACGAAGTTCAGCGCTTGGCCACCGTTGGCATTGGCTACGACGCGCCGCTTCCTCCGGCATTCAACCGATCGAGCAAAAAGCTTCGTAGTCGATGAGCTCGATGTCCTCGGGCTGCTTGGAGCAAACCCGGCAATCGGGATCGCGGCGCAGCTTCATGGTCCGGAACTTGGTGCCGAGGGCGTCGAGGACGAGCAGGCGACCCGAGAGGGTCTTGCCCACGCCAAGGATGATCTTGAGGGCCTCGTTGGCCTGGAGGGTCCCGATCATGCCGGGCAGAACCCCCAGCACGCCGGCCTCCTGGCACGAAGGCGCCATGCCGGGCGGGGGCGGATCGGGGTAGAGGCAGCGGTAGCAGGGCCCCTCGTCGTCGGCCATGAAGGTCGTGACCTGACCCTCGAAGCGGAAGATCGAGGCGTGGACCACGGGCTTTTTGAGCTTCAGCGCGGCGTCGTTGAGCAGGTAGCGCGTGGGGAAGTTGTCGGCCCCGTCCACGACCAAGTCGTAGTTGGCCAGGATGTCCATGATGTTGGAGCTGTCGAGGCGATCCTCGATGGGGATCACGTTGACGTCGGGGTTGAGGGCCTGGAGGGTCTTGCGGGCGCTCTCGACCTTGGGCATGCCCAGGCGCTCGATGTTGTGCAGGACCTGGCGCTGGAGGTTGGACTCGTCGACCACGTCGTCGTCGACGATGCCGATGGTGCCCACGCCCGCGGCCGCGAGGTACAGGGCGCTCGGCGAGCCCAGGCCGCCGGCGCCCAGGCACAGGACCTTGGCGTCGAGGAGCTTGCCCTGCCCGACCTCACCGACCTCGGGCAGCATGATGTGCCGGCTGTAGCGCTTGATCTGCTCGGCGCTCATCACCCGCGGGCGCTCGAAGGCGTGGCCCGCGTTCTTCCACGCCCGGAAGCCGCCGGCCATGGAGTAGACCCTCTCGTAACCCATCTCGACCAGGGAGCGCGCGGCCAGGGCCGAGCGCACACCGCCGGCGCAGTAGATCACCACCTCGCGGCTGCGGTCGGCGACCAGGTCCTCGATCTTGAGCTCGAGGAATCCGCGGGGGATCCACTCGGCGTGGGGGATGAAGCCCTGCTCGTACTCGTCGCGCTCGCGCACGTCGACGAGCACGGGCGAGTCGCTGCGGTTGTCGAGCACCCGCGCCTTGGTCTCGTCGACCGAGAGCTCGCGGATGTCCGCCTTGACCCGAGAGAGCACTTCGTTGAAGGTCGCCATATTTACTCTTTCCTCACCAGATTTTCCGCGCCTCTGAAATCTGCTCAATTCGCGGGCCTACTGGCTGCTGAGACTGTGACTGACACTCGGGCGGGCGTCAATGACGACAAAACAGCGCTATTTACAGCAGATACTCCGGAGCCCCCTCGATGGGTGGCGCCGGTCCCGTCAGCCAGGCTGAGGATCGATCTGAGAGTCGATCAGGAGCGGTCGTGCAGCAAGACCTTGGTCTCGGCCTTGAAGCGAACGCGGATCTTGCCCTCTTCGAGGGCCACGACGACGCCCTCCCCGAACTTCTTGTGGCGCAGCTGCTCCCCCGCGGCGAAGCGCTCGCGCATGGAGTAGGCGCGGACGGGGGCGCTCGGGTCCCAGCTGAAGGTCGGCTCGTCGGCGCCGCGGCCCCGGGCGCTCTTGCTGGCGCCGCGCTTGGCCGAGGACTTCTTGGGCGCGACCTTCTTGCGCGTCGGGTTGAGGTTGGCCTCGGGCGCATCCCCCGTCGGCTTGAGGCGGTGCTGCTTCCCGCACTGCTTGCACTGCACCTTGGTCACCTTGGGGCCGACCTTGGCGACGATCACGTGCCACACGTCGCCACACGACGAGCACATTCCCTCGATGTCCGAGCCGACTTCAAAGGCCATGGGTGGCGCGAGTCTAGTCGGGGCAGCGCCCGGGTCGAGACCTTTGCGACGTCCGTGAACGTGCGCGAACCCAGCTCATGTTGGATCCGTGGCCCGACTCAGAGCTCGAGGCCCTCGAACAGGTCCCGGCCCATGACCGACTCGTAGCCCGCGGCGATCGCCTCGGCGCCGCCGCGAGCCAGGCCCGCGTAGGCGAGGCCGTCCCCGCCTGCGCCTCCCTCGCGCACGACCTCCAGCCCGGCCTCCCGAGCCAGGGACTCGAGGCCGTGGAGGAGCGCGCGGGTGCGGCGGGGCCGGAGGCGGAACACGCTCTCGCGCTGCCCTTCGGGGAGCGGGGCCGCGCCCAGGAGCACCATGGCGTCGACGGCGTAGGCCCGGCCGAGCTCGAGCAGGCCTGCGGCCGAGAGCTCGCGGGAGACGTCGACGATCTTGGTGACCTGGGCGCCGTGCAGCCGGCCGACCTCGAGCACGACCCGATCCAGATCGGCGGCGGCCACGGTCCGCAGCAGGGGCATGAAGCCGTTGCCCTGGTCGTGGATGCCCGGCATCAGCGGCGCCAGGCGAGCGATGACGGGCAGCTCGAGGGTCTCGAGGTGCTGGGCCTGGAGCAGCAGCGCCGAGGGCGACTCGGCCTGCGGCCCGAGCAGCGCGCGCTGGACCGAGAGCTTGTGGTGGGCCAGCTCGAGCTCGACCACCGCGCCCGCGCCCTCGAGCCCGTGGGCGTCGACGAGGGCGTTGACGAGCTCGCGCGGGAGGACCACGCGCGTGCGGACCACGACCCGCCGACCCCGCGCGCTGAGCCACCGCACCGCGCGTTCGACCCACTTGCCGTCCTTGCGGTGGCGCATGAGCAGCGTCACGACTGGCACCCGGAGACCGCGGGATTCCCGCGCAGCGAGGATCTCCTCGAGGGCCGCGGGGACGCTCGACTTTTCGGCCAGACCCCAAATGGCCAGATGCAGGGATGCGCTGTCACCGCTGCCCACCTTGCCGAGGGTTTTGACGCCGTGTTCGTTGCTCATGACGAGTCCTGATTAGTTGTATAGTACCCTCTGAAAAGCCGCGCCAGTGGGCAATGGGCACCTGATCCAGCTCAGATAAGGGGCCAGAACAAGTCTCCGAGGCCGCCCCGGCGGTGGGCTGGAGCCACCGGGGAAGCCTGCGCGCATTTTTCGCAAATCGGTGGGAGTGATCGCCTCCCGACCCGTCTAGGGGGCGCGGCGACCCCGCGAGCGATCTCGGCCCGATCGAAGTCGCGCGCACCGGCCGGCGGGCAGAGGCCGAGGCAGGCCCTTCGCTCGGGTTTGGCCGGCGACTGTGATAGACGACGGCCAGACCGTGACCGAACAGGGCCATTCAAGCTCGACGACCGCCGCCGAAGATGTCGGTACCCCGCCTGCGCGCGCCCTCGAGGCCCGCGACATCGACAAAGACGCGTTGAAGGTCGTCCGCAAGCTCCTCGCGGCCAACCACGAGGCCTACCTCGTGGGGGGCTGCGTCCGCGACCTCTACCTCAACCGGAAGCCGAAGGACTTCGACGTCGCGACCTCGGCGCGGCCGGAGCAGATCCGTCGGGTGTTCCGCAACAGCCGGATCATCGGGCGCCGCTTCAAGCTCGCGCACGTGTTCTTCGGCTCGAAGATCATCGAGACCAGCACCTTCCGGACCAACCCCAAGGAAGAAGAGCACGCCGCGACGAGCGAAGGCGACGCTGCTGCCGAAGGTGGTGGAGGTGGCGATCTACTGATCACCCACGACAACTCCTGGGGCGACATCAAAGATGACGCCCGGCGTCGGGACTTCACCATCAACGGGTTGTTCTACGACATCGAGCGCCGGGCCATCGTCGACTTCGTCGACGGCGTGCGCGACCTCGATCGCGGGATCATCCGGACCATCGGCGAGCCCGAGGTCCGCTTCCGCGAAGACCCCGTCCGCATGATCCGGGCGATCAAGTTCGCCGCCCGCCTCGACTTCACCGTCGAGATGGACAGCTGGCAGGCGCTGCTGCGCTGCGCGCCCGACATCGCGCGCTGCAGCCGGGCGCGCCTGGTCGAGGAGCTCTACAAGCTGCTGCGCGGCGGGAGCTCGCGCCGGGCCTTCGAGCTGATGATCCAGGCCGAGCTCTTCCAGCACATCTGGCCGGACTACATCGCGCTCTACGACGCCAGCGGCGGCCTCCACCGCCCGTCCCGAAAAGACCCGCCGGACCTGCCCAGCGCCCTGTTTTGGCGCTACCTCGCGGCCCTCGACGACTACGTGCTCGAGACCGGTCAGACCCCGAGCAACGGCGTGATCCAGGCGATCCTGTTCGCCCCGCTGCTCCACGGCCAGCTGCTCGAGGCCAACCGGGCCGAGCTCGACGCGCTCATCGAGGACACCATGACCCCGCCGTGCGCGGCCCTGGGCGTGGCCCGCCGCGACCGCGAGCTCGCGCGCCAGATCTACATGGCCCACCGCCGGATGATCCAGCCGCGCGGGGGCAAGCGAAGCCGTCGCAAGAACTCCCTGGTCCAGCGCCAGTACTTCCACGACGCCCTGCTCTTCCTGGGCTTCTCCGTCGAGACCCGCGAGTTCGACGGCGACTCGGCCCTCGAGCACTGGCGGCGGCTGGCCCTGCAGTCGGCCGCGCCCGCGCCCAAGTCCAACGGTGAAGGCGGCGGCGGCGACAAAAAGCGGCCCCGCAAGCGTCGACGCGGCGGCCGAGGCCGGCGCAAGAGCAAGTCTAGCGGCGACAAGGCCCGCGCGAGCGAGGGCCCGGCCGCGAGCGAGAGCTGACCGAGGCCATGGCTCGTCGACGCTCCCGCGCCCGCGAGCGCGAGCTGACCACCCTCCTCGCCCGGGGCACCGACGACCACTACCTCGACCCCCTCCTCTACGACTTCGAGTACGGGGATCAGACCGCCGACGTCGAGTGGTACTGCGCGCTGGTCGACGCCCGCGTGCCCGACCGCGTCGAGCTCGGCGGCAGCGGGACCGTGCTCGAGCTCGGCGCGGGCAGTGGCCGGGTGACCATCCCCCTCGCCCGCGGCGGCCACCGCATCATCGCCCTCGACCGCATGGAGCCCATGCTCGAGCACCTCGCCCTCAAGGTCCGCCGCCTCGAGCAGGCCGACTACCCCATCGAGGGCGAGATCGAGGCGCTGGTCGCCGACATGACGGCGATCCCCCTGGCCGACGACTCGGTCTCGCTGGTCGTCGCGCCCTTCAACTGCCTGATGCACCTCTACACCTGGCAGGAGCTCCTGGCTTGCTTTTGCGAGGTCGCCCGGGTGCTCGAGCCCGGGGGCACCTTCGCCTGCGACGTGCTCATGCCGGACCTCGAGTGGCTGCAGTGGGACCCCAACGAGCGCCACGCGGTCACCCCCTTCGAGCACCCGCGGACCGGGCGCAAGATGATCTACTCGACCAACCACGAGTACGACCACGACACGCAGGTCTGCCACATCCGCATCTACTACGACTCGGCCAAGGGCGGCCGGCTGCGCCCGCGCACGACCCCCGACCACGTCGTCCACCTCGCGCACCGCCAGATCTTCCCCGAGGAGCTGCGCATGCTCGTCGGCGTGGCCGGCTTGAAGCTCGAGAGCCACACCGGCGACTTCCTGAACTTGAGCCTCAACGAGGACATCGAGGCCCAGGCCCTGATCGCGCGCAAGCCGGTCCGCGAGTGATCGACAGCGCCTGCGAGAACTTTACGCCCGTCGAGTGGTCGTAGCCTGGATGGGGCCTGCGAAGGCGCCCAGGCCCGACTTCGAGGCCGCCCGGCGCGGCCCCGCGAGCCGTGGTCGGCCGCTCGAGCCGAGACCCGGCTGAGCCGGGCTCAGCCTACGTTCTGAGCCATCCGCCGGACTTTCCGCCGAGCTGCGCTAGCGTATTGGGGTGCGCTCCCGCGGTCGCTCTTCTCTGGCCCCATTGACCATCCCCGCCGCGCTCGCCATCGCTCTCGGGGCCAGCCCCTCGGCGACGGCCGACACCATCGACGCGGACCCGGCCCTGGGCTACGTGCCCGTCGAGGAGCTCAGCTACGAGGCGATCATCCGCCCGCCGGCTGGGGCCAACAAAAAGAAGAGCTCCGCCTTCGAGACCGAGCTGGCGTTGCGCGTGGCCCTGCGCAACGCCAGCGTCTCGCCCCAGGACGCCGTCGAGACCCTGATCCTCCCGCGCGGGGCGGAGCTCGTGGGCATGGCGATCAACGAGGATGGCGCCTGGGTCGAGGCCGATCCCAGCCAGGTGATGCGGGCCTCGGAGTCGAGCGACCTGGCCGTGCGCACCGGTCGGCGCGATCCGGGCAGCGTGTGGGCCCGGCCCCTCGAGCCCGATCAGCCCGGCGACCTCCCGGCCGTCGAGCTCGTCGCCTTCGGCCTGCCCTCGCAGACCGCCGTGCAGATCGAGCTGCGCGTCCGCGTCAACCCGGTGCTGCGCGGCGATCGCTGGCAGCTCGAGCTGCCCCGGCGCAACGTCGGGCTGCCCAACCTCGTCGACCAGCGCCGGGTCATCGTCCAGGGCCTGCGCGCCGGCGAGGGCTTTTGGATCGACGGCAGCTCCAACGCCGGCACGCCCTACATGGTGACCCGGGCCGAGGACGTCGTGCTGGTCTCGTGGCCGGCGCACATCCAGGACAAGGCGCGCCTGGGCGGGAGCCTGGAGACCCGCCCCGACGCCGACGGCGAGGGCGGGACCGTGCGCATGGTCCTGCGCCTGGGCCCGAGCCGCGCCGTCGCGCCGGACCACGTCGTGCTGCTCCTCGACAGCTCCCGCTCCGGCTCGAGCGCGACGCCAAAGGAGGCCGGGCGCGTGTTCGGGGAGCTCCTCGACAGCCTGCCCAAGGGCGCCACCTTCGACGCCGTCCGCTTCGCCCGCGACGCCTCGCCCCTGCTGGCCAGCGAGTCCAACGGGGTCGGCGACAAAGAAGCCCGCGACGAGCTGAGCAAGGCCCTGCGCCAGGTTCAGCCCGAGCAGGGCACGGACCTGCGCGCCGCCCTGGCCAGCGTCGGCGAGCGCCTGTCGGCGCGCGGAGCCAAGCGGCCCCTGGTCGTGATCGTCACCGACGGCATGCTCCCGCCCAGCGTCCCCTCGGACGCGGTCGCCGACGCGCTGTCGAGCACCCTGGGCAAGCAGGCCCGCCCCGAGCTGCTCTTCGTCGTCGACGACCCCCTGCTCAACGCCCGCGGGCTCCCGGCCGACCACAGCGTCGCCAGCCTGGCCGCGGACCTGGGCGCGCGCCTGTCCCTCGAGACCCTGGCCAACCTCGACGCCGAGGGTGCGCGCAGCCTGTTGTCGGCGCCCAAGGTGCTCGGCGACCTGACCCTGGGCCTGCCCGACAACCTGGTCCTCGACGACGCCCTGCCCACGGGCCTCGTGTCCGGCGACTTCGTCGTCCTCGAGGGCCGCTACTACGGCCGCGCGCCCTCGAAGATCAGCGTCCGCGGCCGCCTGGGCCGGGCCAAGATCTCGACCAGCTTCGCCGCCAAGCGCCGGCCCAAGGCCGCCGAGGTCCTGGTCGCCAGCGCCACCGCCGAAGATCACGAACAGGCCGTGGGCGAGGGCCTGGTCCTGCCCAGCTGGTACACGCCGAGCATGCGCCGGATCGCCGCCATGAACCTGACCCAGGCCAGCCGCACGGGCTGGCAGGCCACGGGCCAGCTCGACTCCGCCATCGTCCACCGCCAGCTGCGGACCCGCGTCCTGCCCCGCGCCCGCGCCTGCTACAACCGCGCCCTGACCCGCAACCAAATCCTGTCTGGCGAGGCCTCGCTGGTCATGGAGATGGGCAAGGGCGAGGTGATGATGGCGGGCGTCGAGGGCGTCGAGCTCAACTTCGACGACCCCAAGCTCGTCGACTGCCTCGAGGCCGCCGCGTGGTCCATGGACGTGCCCGCGGGCAACCTCGACGCGCAGGTCTACGAGGTCCGCTACCCCCTGGTGTTCACGGCCCCCGAGGGCGGCAAGGCGCCGCAGTTTGGCGAGCAGAGCGACCCGATGTTCCAGCGCCTGCTCGACAGCGCCGACGCGCTGTCCGAGTACCAAAACCACCACGGGACCGACGACGAGGACTAATCCGAGTCCCGAGCCCGGTCCTGCTCCCGGTACCAGGCCTCGATCGTCATGATGTGCTCGAGCTTCGGCTCGACCTTGGGTCCCATCCTCGACAGCGCGATGGCCTCATTGAGCTCGGTGAGCTCCGCATCGGAGGCCACCGCGAGCCCGCTGTCCTCGAGCATGCGCTCGAGCGCGGCGACGCCGGCACGCCCCTGATGGCAGGGGTCCCCCGCGTCCGGACACGAAAAGGCCAGGCTCGCCGCCCCTGCCTGGGGCTCGGCCCCCGCCTCGATGCGGACCTGCCCAGACCCCTCGAGGGTGAGGTCCTGGCCTCCAGGCACGACACCGCTCGCGTCGATCGTCACGCGCAGATCGCTCGCGGGCAGCACGTACGCGCCGTGGGTCGTGAAGGAGACGTCGCTCGGACATCCCGTGCCGCACACGGCGACCATGAGCGCAACGAGGCAAGCGCGGCCGTCGATCATCGCTGGAGCTTAGCGCCGTCGCCCCCGCGGACAAGGCTGGCTTTCAGCCGACGATCGACGCGCGCATGTTCGGCAGGCGCTCGCGCAGGTCCGCGAGCAAGGCCTCGCGCTGCGTGGCGACCGTGGCCTTGACCCCCACGCGCAGGTCCAGCCCGCGCAGCAGATCGGCGTGATCGGTCAAGGGCTCGAGGGCCGCGCCGCGCACCGGGCTGAGCTCGAGCACGCGCAGGTCCGGCAACCTCCCGTCGCGCAGCTCGGTCAACAGCGCGTCCATGAAGCGACGCTCGACCGGCGACAGGCGCAGCGCGAGGAGGCCCGGCGGGAGCTGCCGGAGCATGCGGACGAAGCCCTCGACCTCCTCCTCGCCGGGGCGCGGACCCATGGGCAGCCCCAGGTCGAGGGCGCGCAGGTCGGGCAGCTCGAGCTCGACCCCGCTCAGCCCCCGGGACCACTCCGAGGTGTCGCCGTGGCGCAGGCGCAGATCGACGAGCCCGGGCCAGCGCAGCCGACCCTCGAGGAGCTTGGACGTCCCGTAGAGCCCGAGGCTCGTCACCCGCGGCAAGGCAGACGCGGCGGCCTCCAGGGCGGCGGCGGGGAGCTCCTGGCTCACGCGATGGACGACCAGCCGGCGCAGCGCGGGCGCGGTCGTGGGCCCGACCGTCATCGCGTGGACGAAGGCCGGCAGGCTGTCGCCTTGCAGGTGCAGCTCGGCCAGCAGCGGCTCGGTGCGCACGAGCTCGGCGGCCCCGCGACCCAGGTACGCGTCCATGTTGCGGTGCACGCCGCTGTAGACCAACCACCGCGGCGCGTTCAGGCGCGCGGCGTGGACCCAGCCGTGGGCGCGCTCGACGAAGCCACCTCGGAGGCTGCTGGGGCGCGCGAGGGCGAAGGGGTCGGCGACGTGCAGCGGACCCTCGAGGATCGGCGCGAGCTCGGCCTCGGCCTCATGTAGCGCCCGGCTCAGGTCGGCCGCGCCCTCGGCCCGCCGGCGCCGACGCCCGGCTCGGGTCCACGCGATCGACAGCGCGCTGACCCGGCCCCGGGGGTGCCCCTGGCGCTGCAGCCAGTCGGCCCACACCGACCACAGCTCGAGGGTCTCGCGGCTGCGCCAGCGCCGGTCCCCACCCCGCCCCGCCCACTCGAAGGGCGCGTCGAGGCGCCAGTCGGGCACGCGCGCCTGCGTGAGCGCGTCGACCAAGGTCGGGTCGTAGCCCGCCATCGGGGACTCGCGCAGCCCCGGCCCGGCCGCGATCGCGCCGACCGAGCGCAGCACCGACGCGACCGGGCTCGACGAGTGCGCCTCCGAGATGTCCATGGGCGTCCGCCCCCAGCGATCGCGGCTGGGCACCGCCCCCGCCCGAAGCAGGCGCCTGCCCACGGCCTGCCCGCGGCTGCTCGAGGACGCCGCCGCGAGGTAGTGCAGCGCGCTCCAGCCCTGCGCGTCCCGGGCGTCCGCGTCGGCGCCCGCGTCGAGCAGCGCGCGGACCAGCTCGACCTCGGCGTCCGCCGCCACGGCCAGCATCAAGGGCGTCCGGCCGAGGTGGTCGCGCGCGTCGACCTCGGGGCGAGGCGAGGCGGCCAAGAGCGCGCGCACGCTGGCCAGGCGTCGACCGGCGGCGGCCCAGTGCAAGGCTCCGCGCCCCTCGTGGTCCCGCGCCTCGAGCTTCGCCCCCGCGCGCAGCAGGTGCTCGCAGGCGGCCGCGCCGACGATCTCGCTGATCGGCACCGACACCTCGCGCGGCTCGCAGCCCGTCGGCCCGGCCTCGGGCAAGCTCGCCGCGAGCATCAAAGGCGTGCGCCCGTGCCAGTCCCGAGCCTCGAGAGCCAGCATGCCCGCGCCAGCGAGGAGCTCGAGCACCTCCGACCCGCCGTAGACCGCGAAGTGGGCCAGGCGCGGCTCCCCGGGCTCGTCGTCCGCGACGGGCTCGCGCAGGCGCCGACGGACCCAGCCCAGATCCCCGCGGGCGCAGTCCCGGCGCAGCTCGGACAATCGCTGGGACCACACCGCCCGGACCGGCTCGTGGCGCAGCGCGGGGTTGGAGGGCGGCGGCGTGACGCGGCGCACCCGGGCCGGCGGATGGGGAGCGCCCAGCAACAGCGTGACCTCCCGGCTCGCCCCGCTCGCGTGGATCGCCCGCAACCAGTAGCCAGTCTCGATCAGCGCCAGCCAGGGCGTCAGCGGGTCGGGCAGGCTGCCGAGGGGGCGATCGACCAGCGCGTCCGGGATCCGCCGCCGCGTCCCCTCGACGAAGACCTCCCGCGGCACGGGGACCTCCGCCATCTGCCGCCAGCGCTCGCGCCAGGCCAGCAGATCGACGACGTGCTGAAAGCGAAGGTGCGGGTGCGGGGTCTCATAGATCCGCCGGGACGCGCTGGCCAGCACCGCCCGCAGCGGCGCGAGGGTCCGGGTCAGGGCGCTCGCCGGCAGCCCGCCCGCCGCGAAGCGATCGACGGGGTTGCCCGACAGCTGCCAGCTCAGCACCGTCGGCCCCGGGCAGCCCCAGACCGCGAGGGCCTGCGCCACCTCCCGCGCCCGCGCCTCGGCCTCGAGCATGCCCGCGGGGTCGCTGGCGAACAGCAGCGCCGCGTGGGGGCTCGGCGGCGCCGGGGCGGCGAGCGGGGCCCGGCCGGGCTGCCCGCGCGCGCGCCCGCTGACCAGGAAGCGGCGCGGATCGTCGAGCCAGGTCGCCGGGATGCAGCCCGCGTCCGCGGCCTTGGCCCACACCCGCGCTCCCCCCTGGGCCAGGCCCTCCCGGGCCAGCGGACCCAGGCGCGTCAGCCCCAGGGTCTCGCGCAGGGCGTCGAGATCGACGCGGCGCGGTCGGAGAAAGCGACGCTCGAGCGCGGCGAGCGAGAAGGGCCGATCGCGCTGCCCTCCTGCCTCGATCACGCGCCCGCTTCCTTACCCGAGGGGTCGACGCTCAAAAGGTCGTGGGCAGGTCCCAGGACGAGAGCGGCAGGGCGTTGAGGTAGCCCACGGGCACCCACCACAGCTTGCCGTCAGGGCTGACCGTGACCCGGCCGATCGCCGGCATGGTCTCGAAGGGCTCGACCTCGCCGGTGAAGGGGTCGACCTCGACCACGGACAGGTCCGCGAGCGAGGCGTAGACCTTGCCGGTGTAGCTGTCGTGGCTCAGCGTGGTCACGCCGACCTCGAGATCGATGACCGGCGTGCTCGTGTGCAGGTCGGTGTTGAAGCGCAGCAGCTCGCCGGTGTCGAGGGCGATGAGCAGGTGGACCGCGGTCAGGGGCGCGGCCGCGGTCACCCGGTTGTCGAACTGGTCGAGGGTCTGCTGGGTCTGGGCGAGGAGGTCGACGGTGTCGAAGTCGCCGTTGGCCATGGTGTTGCCGACGTAGAGCTGCAGGTCCTCGCCCCAGGTCAGGCCCATGGGCCCCGCGTCGGCGGCGGTGCTGCCGAAGGGTCCGTTGGTGCCCTGGGTGGCCACGGCCGGGAGGACGATCGGCAGGGGCTCGGGCTCGCCCTCGAGCAGGCGAGCGACGCCCTGGGGCGGGTCCACGAAGCAACCGCAGGTCGGGCAGCAGGTGTAGGTGATCGCGACCTGGCCCAGGTTCTCGCCGCCGTGGGTCTGGGGCGGCTGACCCGAGCCGGGGGCCTGCACGTCGTCGGCCACGGGCGGCGCGTACGACTGCGGGTTGAGGGCCTTGAGCACCTTGACCTCGCCCATGTTGAGGTTGGCCACGCCCGGCCACTCGGTCACCGTGCCCTCCGGGGTCAGCCGGCGCACGAAGTCCGTGCCGCTGCGCAGCGTGACCATCCAGGCGGTGCAGTCGTCGGCGAACTCGAGGTCGAAGATCTCGACGGAGAAGGGCCCGTTGAGGTCCTCCTCGCTGGCCGTGCTGCACGAGATGGGTCGCTCGCAGGGGCAGCCCGTGCCCCAGCACTGGCTGCCCTCGCACAGCACCTGGCCGCAGGGGGCGACGGGGATGCAGCTGCCCTGGTCGTCGCAGACCGTGCCCGGCCCGCACTGGTAGGCGCCGCAGGGCGTGGACCCTCCGGCGAGCACGCACTCGTCCTCGGGGTCGACGCAGTCGCCGGTGATCACGTCGCAGACCGTGCCGGGCTCGCAGATCTCCGGATCGGGCTGGCAGTCGGGATCCCCCGTCTCCGAGCTCGTGTCCTCGGTGTCCGTCGTGTCCTCGCTCGAGCTGTCCGCGTCCGTCGTGTCCTCGCTCGAGCTGTCCGCGTCCGTCGTGTCCTCGCTCGACGAGTCGCTCGAGCCAGACTCGTCGGTCCCCGCGTCCGTCGAGCTCGAGCTCTCCCCAACTTCGTCCGAGCCGCCGAGCTCATCTGCGCGGCCGTCGTCCGAGTCGTCGCCGCAGCCCAGGAGTAGTCCCGCCGCAACTACGGCGCTCACCAGCGAAATTCGCATGGCAGCACGCTAACAGCCCGAGCGCTCGCGCGTCGATGATGGTCTGCTCAGGGGTGGACGACCCCCACGTCCACGGTTCAGGGCTCGCGCACGCAGCGAATTCGGAACGGCTTGCGGTCCCGCGGCACCGTGGTCGTGTAGCTCGCGTTGCTCGGATCGACGATGTAGACCTGCTTGGCGTCCTCTTCGAAGGGCGTCTGCGTCCAGTGGTGTCCCTCGGTGGCTGCCAGGCCCTCGGCGCCGGCGAAGCGCGCGACCTCGTCCTTTTTGGGCAGCCGCCACGGGGAGACCTCCCCGAGCGCGAGCTCGCGGCAGTGGGCCTCGCCCGCGGGTTGGAGCATGTCCGGGCAGGGGTTGGCCTCGTCGCAGGTCTGCACGTACAGCCAGGGGTCCGCCAGGGTCACCGCGCCAGCGGGCGCCGGGGGAGGCTCGGGCTTGGGATCGGCGAAGCTCGGCTGCTCCTCTTTCGCCTCGGGCTCGTCCGCCTTCGCGGCCTCAGCCTCGGCCTGCTTCGCGTCGGCCCCCTCCGCGCTGGGCTCTTGCTTGTCACACGCCGGACTCACGACGAGGGCGAAGACGCCCACCGCGAAGCCTCCGGACACACAGATCGAGCCGCGACGCCACTGCACGCGCCGATCCTACCTCAGAGGCTCGGCCAAAACGAGTTCTGGCCCCTCCTCTGTCCGTTTGCTCGTCGTGGACGACGCCACGCCCTCCCTGCCCCACGTCCACGACTCAGAGAGGGTCGGCCAAAACGAGTTTGGCCGACCCTCTGTCTACTCTAGCCGTCGTGGACGACGCCACGCCCTCCCTGCCCCACGTCCACGACTCAGAGACTGTGAAGTTTTCACAGTCTCTGACCACTTTAGCCTTCGTGGACGACGCCACGCCCTCCCTGCCCCACGTCCACGACTCACCCCTCCCGATAGTTGTGCGCCAAGCGGATGTACTTGCCCGCGAGCTTGCGGTGAAACTCCTCGTCGGTGGCCGTCAGGGTCTTGACCACCTTGCCCGGCACGCCGAGCACCAGGCTGCGCGGTGGGACCTTCGTGCCAGCCGTGACCAGAGCCCCCGAGCCGATCACCGAGCCCTCGCCGATCTCGGCGCCGTCGAGGATCGTCGATTGAATGCCGATCAGGGAGCCTCCGCCGATGCGGCAGCCGTGCAGCACGGCCCGGTGGCCCACGACGACCTCCTCGCCGACGATCGTCGGGTCCAGATCCCCGAGGTGGACCACCGCCCCATCTTGGATGTTCGAGCGCTCGTGCACCTCGACCCGGTTGACGTCCCCGCGCAGCACGCAGCCGTACCAGACGCTCACGTCGTCCCACAGCAGGACGTCGCCGACGATCGCTGCTCCCGGAGCGATGTGGACGAATGCCCCCACCGCGGGCACCTTGTCGAGGTAACGGTCGAAGATCGCCCCGGGAAAACGATCCCGGAGCTCGTCGAGCTCATCTTCGAGGGCGTCGACGTCCGGCGGCGGTCCTGCGACTCGCGGAACCGTGTCGACGATGGTCCGAGAGGCCATGGGCCCAGGATATCCCAGGGCGCCCTCACGGACATGAGAACTGTGTCGCGCACCTGCGAAGGGCTCGACCCCGACCACCTCTACACTTGCCAGCGGACCGCCGATTCGCGTAGAAAAACCCCGTGGCCGCCACCAAAGGACGGAAAAAAGCAACCGGTGCGAAGAAGGCTCCCGCCAAAAAGGTGAGCAAGCCGAAGGTCGCGGCCGCCCCGAAGAAGCGCTCGACCAAGAAGAGCGCAAAAAAGGCTCCCGCCAAGAAGGCGCCCGCCAAAAAGACCTCGGCCAAGAAGACCTCGGCCAAGAAGACCTCGGCCAAGAAGACCTCGGCCAAAAAGACCTCGGCCAAGAAGACCTCGGCCAAGAAGACCTCGGCCAAAAAGACCTCGGCCAAGAAGACCTCGGCCAAACGAGCGCCGTCCAAGAAGCGGTCGGCCAACAAGAGCGCCGCGACTCGTGTCGCTCCGCCCAAGACGAGCCCCAAGAAGTCGTCGAAGGCAAAGGGCTCCAAGCGGGCCAAGCCGGCGGTCGAAGGCCCCACGCAGGTCGAGGCGCCCAAGCGCGAGGTCCAGACCAAGGTCAAGCCCGACGCCGTCGCGGCGGCGACCAAGAAGAAGAGCTCGGGCAAGAAGACCGCGTCCAAGAAGACCGCGTCCAAGAAGACCGTCGCCGCCAAGAAAAAGAGCGCCAAGAAAGCACCCGCCAAGAAAAAGAGCGCCAAGAAAGCGCCCGCCAAGAAAAAGAGCGCCAAGAAAGCGCCCGCCAAGAAAAAGAGCGCCAAGAAAGCGCCCGCCAAGAAAAAGAGCGCCAGCAAGAAGGCCGCGTCCAAGAACACGGTCGCCGCCAAGAAAAAGAGCGCCACGAAGGCTCCCGCCAAGAAGGCCGCGTCCAAAAAGACCGCTCCCGCCAAGAAGACCGCGTCCAAGCGCAAGGTCGCCGCCAAGAAGAGCTCCGCCAAGAAGAGCTCCGCCAAGAAGAGCTCCGCCAAGGAGCGCGAGCAGGCCAAGAAGGCCAAGGAGCGCGAGAAGGCCAAGAAAGCCAAGGAGCGCGAGAAGGCCAAGCAAGCCCGCGACAAGGCCAAGGCGCAGGCCGCCAAGGCCAAGGCCCGCGAGAAAGCCAAGAAGACCCGCGAGCGCGAGAAGGCCAAGGCTCAGGCCGCCAAGGCCAAGGCCCGCGACAAGGCCAAGAAGACCCGCGAGCGCGAGAAGGCCCAGGCCGCCAAGGCCAAGGCCAAGGAGCGCGAGCAGGCCAAGAAGACCCGCGAGCGCGAGCGCGCCAAGGCCAAGGCCGAGGCCGCCAAGGAGCGCGACGAGGCCAAGCGCCTGCGCGCGGCCGAGCGCGCCGCCCAAAAGGCCGAGGAGTCTCAGGCGCGCCGTGAGGCCCGAGAGGCCGAGCGCGCCGCCAAGCGAGCCGAGCGCGAGAAGGCCCAGGCCGAGCGCCTCGCGGCCCGACAAAAGAAGATCGAAGCGCGCATCGCCGCCCGCCGCAAGAAGGCACAAGAGCGCGCCGCCAAGCGAGCCGCCGCCAAGGCAGCGCGCGAGGTCGAAGAGGTCGAGACGCCCGAGGTCGTCGAGGAGGCCGAAGCGGTCGAGGAGGTCGAGGAGGTCGAGGAGGTCGAGGAGGTCGAGGCCCCCGAGGCTGCAGAGGCCGAGGCCCCCGAAGCCGACGCGCCCCAAGACATGAGCGCCGGCGCGACCGAGCTCCTCGGCCAGGTCCGCACGGTCCTCGAAGCCCACGAGACCCTCCGCGTCCAGGCCAGGGCGCTCCGCAAGCGCCTGCGCACCTTCGCCGAGGAGGGAGCCGCCGCCACCTTGATGGCCCTGCTGGCCAAGGACGGCGACCCCTTCAGCCTGCGCACGCACCTGCTCCTGGCCCTCGAGCGCCTGCCCGAGGATCTCTACTTCGCCACCTTCATCGAGGCCCTCCCCGACCTCTACGAGCACGCCCCCGAGTGGGCCTTCTCGGCCATGATCCGCATCATCAACACCCGGGGCTCGCGCGACGACAGCTCCGCGCGCTTCGAGGCGGCCGTCGACGCGGCCGGGGACGACGCGGCCAACACCGTGATCGACCTGCTGTTCGAGGGCGCCGAGGACCTCGGGCCGCAGCTCAAGGAGCCGATCGCCGTCACCATCGAGAACCTCGGCGGCGACGCGAGCGACCTGTAGGCCAACGCCAAGCACGAAAAAGAGCAGGTGCCCGCGGGCGCCTGCTCTTTTTTCGTGGTGGGTGACGCTAGCTCAGGGCGGCCTTGATCCGGGCCTCGACCTCGTCGGGGGCCCCCAGGCCGTCCACGCGCTTGAGCAGGCCCTTGCCCGAGTAGAAGGGCACGACCGGCGCGGTCTCCGAGTGGTACTTGGCCAGGCGCTTGGCGCAGGCCTCGGGGGTGTCGTCCTTGCGCTGAACGAGGCGCGCGAGCACGGCCTCGTCCGCGGGCGGGTTGAACTTCAGGTGGTAGATGGCGCCCGTCTCCGGATCTTGGCGACGGTGGATGATGCGCTCCTCGATGAGCTCGTCCGCGACCTCGATGAGCACCACGGCGTCGAGCTCGATCTTCGCCTCGCTCAGGGCCTGGTCGAGGGCCTCGGCCTGCGGCGTGGTCCGCGGGAAGCCGTCGAGCATGAAGCCCTTGGCGCAGTCGTCTTGCTGGATGCGCTCGAGGACCATGGCGATGACGAGAGAGTCCGGGACCAGCGCGCCGTCCTTCATGAACGCGTCGGCCTGTTTACCCAGCTCCGTCCCCGCCTTGACCGCGGCGCGCAGCATGTCGCCCGTGGAGATGTGGGAGATTCCGTAGGTGTCGATCAGCCGGGCAGCCTGGGTGCCCTTACCGGCCCCGGGGGGCCCTACCAAGATCAGTCGCATCGTGCTCTGCTCGCTCGGGTTGGGAGCGGACCGTGCCTATTCGGTCTCTCGGGCACGGTCGCTCGGGCTGGCCACCGTCGCACGCCATCCCCCACCCCGCAAGCGAGGTCGAGAGGGTGCAAGCATTCATTCGTGCCATACCGTAATTTCTAGTGGGGAGCCCACGAGCGGCCTCTGAGCCCGTCGTTTTTAGTAGTCCTCGAGTGCCAGCCTGGTCTAAATTCGCTCCATGGTGCGACGTGGATTGAATCTTGGCTCGATGACCGTGGCGATGCTCTCGCTGGCTGCCTGTCCCGGCGACGACGGGCCAGGAGGGGGCACTTCTCTCGGCGATGACGAGACCTTACCCACGGGTGACGACGAGGTCGGGTCCGAGAGCACGGGCGAGTCGGGAGAGACCGGCGACACCGGCTCGACGAGCGGGACCGAGACGGAGACCGAGACCGACTCCAGCACCGACGCCAGCACCGACACCGACACCGACACCACGGAGGAGACCGGCGAAGAGCCGTGCACGACCAACGAGGAGTGCGAGGGCGACCCCAACGGCCCCATCTGCGAGATGGGGGCGTGTGTCGAGTGCACCGAAGAGCAAGACCCCTGCGACGTCGGCCTGTACTGCGTCGACAACCTCTGCGAGGTCGGCTGCGCCGACGACGAGGACTGCCCCGACGGCCTGCTGTGCGACACGGAGGAGAACAGCTGCACGGGCTGCGTCGTCGACACGGACTGTCCCCTCGGCTCGGTCTGCGAGGAGGGCGACTGCGTCGCCGGGTGCACCGACGAGCAGCCTTGCCAAGACGGCTTCACCTGCTGCGCCGGCGACTGTCAGGACCTCCTCAACGACCCCAACAACTGCGGCGACTGCGACGAGGTCTGCCCCGACTTCCCCAACGCCGAGGACCTGTGCACCGACGGCGGCTGCATGATGGGCGAGTGCGAGGACGGCTTCTTCGACTGCAACGGCGACCCCGTCGACGGCTGCGAGTCGAGCTCGCAGTGCGCCTGCACCCCCGGCGACACGATCTCTTGCTACGACGGCTTCCCGCCGGCGACCGAGGGCGTGGGCGAGTGCCAGGCCGGGACGCGGACCTGCAACGACCAGGGCACGAGCTACGGGCCGTGCGAGGGCCAGGTGCTGCCGGTCCAGGAGATCTGCAACAACGGCCTCGACGACAACTGCAACGGCCAGACCGACGAGAACCCCGACGACGACAACGACGGCTGGGGCGTGTGCGACAACGACTGCTGCGACCAGGTCGGCCCGGACTGCGCGACCCCGGACGTGGTCAACCCCGGCGCCTTCGAGGTCGACGGCGACGACGTCGACAACGACTGCGACGGTCAGGTCGACAACCCCGTCCCGCTGTGCGACGCGGGCCTGGCCAGCAACTCGAGCAACCCCCTCGACTACGCCCGGTCCATCGATCTTTGCCAGTTCACCTCCGAGAACCCGCCGCTGAGCCAACGGATCTGGGGAGTGATCGACGCGGACCTCCAGCGCGCCAACGGCACGGGCTCGCCCAACGCCAACAGCCGCTCGATCCGGCCCGGCTTCGGCAACAACAACAGCCCCCAGGCGGGCTCGAGCTTCGCGCTGATGTCCTCGGGCTTCGCGGCCGCGCCCGGCCAGACCAACCCCGCCCACGCCGGCTGGGAGACGGGCAACGACATGGGCGCGGACGTGGGCGCGCCCGCGGACTGGCTCGCGGCCAACGGCGGCAGCTTCCCCAACGCCCCGGGCTGCACCATCTCGGGCAATACCAACGCCAACGACTCGGTCATGCTCAAGGTCCGGGTCCGCGTGCCGACCAACGCGAACTCCTTCTCGGCCAAGTTCAACTTCTTCTCGTCCGAGTACCCCGAGTACGTGTGCACCAGCTTCAACGACTTCTTCATCACGCTGGTCGACTCCACGGACCCGGACAACCCCAACGACAAGAACATCGCGGTCTACGACGACGGCAACAACACCTGGCCCGTGTCCGTGAACATCGGCGCGGCCGCGGACGGTCTGTTCACCCAGTGTGACAACGGCACGATCAGCTGCTTCGGCACGCCGCAGAACTACAACGGCTGCGTGAGTGAGAACGGCCTGCTGGGCACGGGCTTCGACGCCTTCGCCAACGCCTGCAACGGCAACGATGACGTGGGCGGCGCCACGGGCTGGCTGACCATGTCCGGCAACGTCACCCCGGGCGAGACCATGGAGATCCGCTTCGTCATCTGGGACACCGCGGACAGCGTGTGGGACTCGCTGGTCATCGTCGACGACTGGCAATGGTCGGTGCAGGGCGCCACCCCTGGCGTCCAGCCTCCCGGTTGAGCTGCGACCAGGCCGCGCGCGCTCCCGGGCCTCTCCCGCGGACGCGCGAGCTTTCCAAGCGGAAACGCGACGGCGTCGAGCCAGGTCCACGGACCCGGCCGGCGCCGTCGGCCGTTGGCGGGCGCGCGCGCGCCACCGCGCCGCGCAGGGTCCTCCACGCCCCAAATTGGGACACTTTATGCGCATCGTGATTGTTTCATTCATGAGCATGACCATTTTAGCCTTGCTGATTCGAGATACTGGTCCATAGAACGATTTGAACTGGAATGATGCTCTGCACATACCAGTTTCCGCTTTATCCAGGATTCCTGCGCAATGATCTCCGACTCGCAGCCACGCATGCGTACAGATGCCATCTTCGGCGGCGCCGCTGATTCATCACAGTTCTTTTTACCCAGAGCCCGTGAGCGCGCGAGCCGCTACGGCGCGATCAAGCTGACCGAGCTCATCCAGGACCACCGCCGCGGCGAGCTCGTGCCCATGCCCTGGCCGGAGCTGTGCGGGGTCCAGGCCCGGCTCGCGCCCTCGCCCGGCATCGTCGTGCGCGAGGGCGCGGTGCGGCTGTGGAAGAGCGAGCGCCTGGTCCGGCGACTGTTCGCCCACTTCGAGCTCGGCACGACCGAGATCGGCCTCGAGGTCCGCGTGTCCAACCCCGTCGCCCCGGGCAAGGGCGCGGCGACCTCGACGGTCAACATGCGCCTCGTCGCCGAGGCCGTGGCCGAGCTCTACGGCCTGCCCCTCGACGCGCGCTGGCTGGTCCGCGAGCTCGCGACCATCGAGGCCACGGACGCGATCATCCCGGACGGGCGCACCTGCGTGTGGGACTTTCGCCGGGCCCGCCAGGCCTCGCCCCTCTACACCCTCCCGCCCGGGGTCTACCTCGGCGTGGTCCCGCGCGCGGCGACCCTCGACACCGAGGCCCTCGAGCGCAAGGGTCGGCCGCGCTACACCCGGGCCGAGCGCGCGAGCTTGTCGACGGCCTTCACCTCGATCGGCGCGGTCCTGCGCCGGCGCGACCTCGAGCGGCTCGCGCAGCTGGCCACGCGCTCGGCCGAGATCAACCACCGCTACATCCCCAACCCCAGCGTCGAGGCGCTCGAGACCCTGCGCGCCCGCGGAGCCATCCTCGGCTACGCCGTCGCCCACAGCGGGACCGCGGCCCTCGCCCTGGCCGCGCCGGGGACCTTCGTCGACAGCCGCGAGGCCCTGCGCGAGGCCTTCGAAGGTCGAGACGTCGAGCTGCGGGGCTTCGAGTACCGCCTCGAGCACGACACCCTGCCCTTTTTGATCGGCGCGGGGAGGGAGCTGTGGCGACCGTGAGGCCGCCCCCGCAGATCGGCGCCGCCGTGCCCGTCGAGCTCCAGCTCGAGCGCCTCGCCGCCAGCTTGCCCGTGGTCTCCCTCGGCCCCGCGGCGGACAGCGAGTGCGAGATCTGGGCGGTCCTCGGCGGCGCCCAGCCGGGCTCGAGCATCAAGGACCTCCTCGCCATGGGCCTGCTGACCCTCGCCCGCGAGGCCGGAGCCCTCGCCCCCGGCCAGGCGCTGATCGAGTCGACCTCGGGCTCCATGGGCGTGGGCCTGGCCTGGGCGGCGCGCTGTCTGGGTCACCCCCTCACCCTGGTCAGCGATCCGCACATCCCCGCGCTCACGCGCATGAAGATCGAGGCCCACGGCGCGACGCTGATCACCGTGGACGCGCCCCACCCCCGCGGCGGCTGGCAGCAGGCTCGAGCCGAGCGCGTGCGGGCCCTGCTCGCCGCGCGCCCCGAGCTCTACTTCGTCGAGCAAAACCACAGCCCCTTCAACCCGGGCGCCCACGCCCGCTGGCTCGTGCCGGCCCTCGCCCGCCGCGTGGACCCTGCGACGATCGACGCCGCGGTGTTCGTGGTCGGCAGCGGCGGCCACTTCAGCGCCCTGTCCCGGTGGCTCGTCGAGGCCAACCCGAGCTGCCGCTGCTTCGCCGCCGAGCGCCCGGGCTCGCGGACCTTCGGGGCGCCGCGGCCCGGCACCTCGGTGCTGCGCGGCGTGGGCAACAGCGACATCGTGCCCGGGGTGATCGCCCGCGCCTTCGAGCGCGTCAGCGGGGTCGTCAACGTCCCCGACGCCCACAGCCTCGCGGCCTGCCGGCGCCTGCTCGAGGCCCACAACCTGCTCGTCGGGCCGACCTCGGGCCTGGCCTACGTCGCCGCAACGGCCCTCGCCCAGCGCCTGCGCCGGGGCGTGGTCCTGACCTTGTTCCCCGACCGCGGAGAGCTCTACGCGCCCTTGCTGACCGAGGCGCCCAAGGACGTGCCCCTGCGCCGCTGGCGAGAGGGCTCCGGCCCCTGGGTGAGCACCGACGCGCCGGCGACCCGGCCCCAGACCCAGGCCCGGCCCTCGCCCCCGCGACGCGTCAATCCTGGCCGAACTCCGCGATGAACAGGGCGTAGTCCCGCCGCTCCGCGACGTCGAGCCCGGCCTCGGCCTCGGCGCTGGCGAGCTCGGCCGCCTCGACCCCATCCCCCTGGGCCCGCGCAACGGACAGGGCGATCCGAGCCACCAAGGCCACGAGCAGCGGGTCCTCGACCCCCTGCGCCCGCACCTCCAGCAGCTGCGCCGCGGCGTCTTCGTGACGCCCGAGCCGGGCCAGGGCCGAGGCGCGATCGATCCGACAGCGCTGCAGGACGCTCGCGTCCGGATCGACCGCCTTGGCGCGCAGCTCGAGGCTTCGGTCGTAGTAGCGCAGGGCCTCGCCCGGCCGCGACTGGGCCATGCGCGCGCGCCCGAGCTGCGATTGAATGTTGGCGACCTCCGGGTGCTCGAGTCCCAGAGCCTGCTCGGCCACGACCAGCGCCCGGATGCCCAGGTCGTAGGCCTCGACGCTGTCCCCCTCGCGCAGGGCGACGCTCGCCAAGCCGTTGAGCGCCACGGCGTTGAGCACGTGCTCCGACCCGAGGGTCGCCCCCGCCTTGGCCAGCGCCGACGCGTAGGCCTCCCGGGCTCCGGCGAGCTCTCCGTCGTGAACCAAGATCGTGCCCAGGCTGTTGAGCGAGTAGATGACGCTGGGGTGATCCTCCCCGTAGACCGAGCGCTTGATCGCCAGGGCCTCGCGCTGGTGCTCGAGGGCCAGGGAGAGCTCGCCGAGGTCGACGAGGGTCAGGCTCAGGTTGCTCAGCGCGATGGCCAGGCGCGGGTGCTCGGAGCCAAAGGTCTCGCGGTAGATCGCGGCGGCCCGCTCGTGCAGGCCGCGGGCCTTGGCCGCCTCGCCGCGCTCCGTGTAGGCCAGGCCCATGTTGGTCAGCGTGCCCGCGAGCTCGGGGTGCGCCGCCCCGAGCGCCCCCTCGCGGATCGCCAGGGCCCGCTCGTAGCGCTCGAGGGCGCCGTCGAGATCGCCCGCGCGGCGCAAGCTGTTGGCGAGGTTGTCGAGGTCCGCGGCGACCCGCGGGTGGTGCTCGCCGAGCTCGCGCTCGTTGATGGCGAGGGCGTCCTCGAAGGCCCGGCGCGCCGCCTCGGTCTCCCCGAGCCTGGCGTGGTTGATGCCCAGGGCGGTGTAGACCGCGGCCCGCGTGCGCTCGCTCGAGCCGTCCGAGAGGCCGTCGAGCAGCGCCAGCTGGGCGTCGAGGTGGCCGCGCGCCGCCTCGTAGTCGCCCTGGATCCGGGCCAGGCTCGCCCGGTTGCCCTCGAGCTTGACCTGCAGCATGACCTCGGCCGACGCGTCGACGAGGCCCTCGGCGTGGATCAGCCAGTCCCGCGCGCCGTCGAGCTCGCTGCGATCTTCGGCGAGCAGGTCGATCATCTCGGTCGCGCAGTAGCCCGCCTGCTCGAGCAAGCCCGCGCCCAGGGCCGCGCGGTAGGCCGCCTCGAGCTTCGTCTGCGCGGTCTCGTAGTCCGCCCGGCGCCGGGCGATTAGGCCCTCGCGGACCAGCACCTGGGTGATCAGCGGGGCGTAGCCGAGGGCCTCCGCCCGGGGCAGCAAGGCGGCCGCGGGCTCTGGCTCGTACTTGCCCGCGACGAAGCGGACCCGGAGCTCGGCCAGCGCGCGCTCGATCGCCTCGAGCTCCTCGACCTGCCCGGGCTCCGTGGGCGCCCCGTCGACGGCGTCGAGGTAGCTGCGGTCGGCGCAGCGCGCCTGCGGGGGCAGGCCGTCGACGATCGACACCGCCCGCAGGACCGTGGCCCCGTCGGCCTCGCTCAGGGCGTCGACGAGGACCTCGAGCTCGCGCAGGTTCCCGTCGAGGCAACCCATGCGCCGGTCGAGCAGGGCCTGCGACTGGACGCCGCGGGCCGTGGCCAGGCAGGCCTCGGTGCGCGCCTGCGTCCAGCCCTGGGCGTAGTCGTCGAGGCCGGCGAGGACGCGCTCGCGGGTCTCCTCGGCGTAGCTCGCCCCGGTCTCGGCGGCCGTACCCGCCTCGACGATCGCCCGACCCACGGCCTCGCTGCGGGCCTCGCTCCAGACCTCCCGGAGCGCCGCGTCCATGTCCGTGCACACCGGCGCCTCGAGGGCGCGCGCGGGCTCGAGGGCTCGCGCGGCGCCAAAGCCCAGGCCGGCCACGGCGACCATGCCCGCGACCACGGCCAGCGCTCGGCGACGGCGCTGCTGGGGCCGCTGCGACAGCGCCGCGAGCAGGGCCTCCATGGACGGGTAGCGCTCCTCGGGCTCCGTGGCCAAGCCGCGCTCGAGCACCGCCCGCAACCACGCCGGCACGCTCCCTCCACGCGGCGGCTCGCGCAGCTGACCGCCGAGCACCGCCCGCGTCAGCGAGTGGAGGGTCTCCCCGGCGAAGGGCCGCTGGCCGTAGAGGGACTCCCACAGGGCGACGCAAAAGCTGAACTGATCCGTGCGCGCGTCCGTGGCCTCGCCGCGCAGCTGCTCCGGCGCCATGTAGGCCGGCGTGCCCATGATCGCCCCGGCCTGGGTCAGCTCGATCGACGACCACGGCCGGGCGCGGTCGAGGCTGTCCGTGCTCTCCGTGGCTCGCCCGGTCCGCCGCGCGAGGCCAAAGTCCATGACCTTGACCTGGCCGTCCGTGGCGATCATGACGTTGTCGGGCTTGAAGTCGCGGTGCACGAGCTTGGCGGCGTGGGCCGCCGCGAGCCCGCGCCCGGCCGCGATGAACACGTCGAGGATGGCCTCCCGCGCGCGCGCCTGGGTCAGCCACTCGCCGAGGGTCTCGCCCTCGACGAACTCCATGGCGATGAACAGGTCGTCCTCGTGGCGTCCGCTCTCGTAGATCGGCACGACGTTGGGGTGAGACAGGCGCGCGAGGGCCTTGGCCTCCCGCAGCATCCGCTCCCGGGCCTGGCCCGAGTCCTCCCGCTCGACGCCCGCGCGCAGCACCTTGATCGCCGCCCGCCGGCCGAGCTCGGCGTCGTAGCCGAGGTAGACCGTGCCCATGCCCCCCTGGCCGAGCTTGCGCAGCACCGAAAAGCGCCCGATGGTCGGCGCGAGCTCGGAGCGGGGCGAGCCGAACAGCCTCGCGTTGAGGCCGTCGAGGACGAGCTCGCGCTCGAGGGGCGAGTCGAAGGCTGGGGGCGGCGCGGGGCCGGCCTCGCCGCCCTCGGAGGACTCGGGCTCGGGCTCGGGCTCGTCCACCGGCCTCAACCCCCTCCGGGCCCCAGGTCGCGCAGGCTCGCCGCCCAGCCCTCGAGGTCGCCCAGGGTGCTGTCACGCAGCGCCGGGGACTCGGCGACCTGCTCGATCGCCTCGCCCAGGAGCTTGCGCGCCCGGACCAGCCGGCTGCGCATGGCCGAGTGGGAGACGCCGACGATCCTCGCGATCTCGGCCGCGTTGAAGCCCTCCCAGTAGGCGAGCTCGAGGGCGACCTGGTGCTCGATGGGCAGGGTCCGCAGGGCCATGAGCAGCAGCCGCTGCTCGCCGCGGAGCACGGCCACGCTCGACGGGCTCGGGGCGATGTCGACCATCCGGGTGATGCTCATGTCCACCGGCCGGCCGCGGCTGCGCTCGCGCAGGTGACCGCACAGCACGTTGTGCGCCACGGACAGCAGGTAGGCGCGGACGGTGGTGCCCTCGCGGATCCGGTCCTTGCCCTCGATCAGCGCCAGGAAGGTCTGCTGGATCAGGTCCTCGGTGTTGTCCCCGAGCTTGTTGCGAAAGAAGCGGGCGATGGCGTCGAGGTGGCGCTCGACGAGGCGCCGCCCCGCGCTCTCGTCCCCCCGGCGCCAGGCCGCCAGCAGCTCCGCATCGATGCCCCAGTTGTCCGCCACGGCGCTGGCTAGACTACTCGCTTTTGTGGTCCTGCCCACCAACCCGGCGACCGGTTCGCGCCCGACTCTCGCAGACGCACAATTTCCGCCTGGCGAGGCCGGCTGGAGCAGTGCGATGATCGCGTACCGGCGGACGCCTAGCCGCCGACCGGACCACCGGCCCCTCACCCGCGCAGTCGAGACCATGTCGCACCCACGCCGCTCCCCCGCCCCTCGCCCCCACCTTCGCTCGACGCGACGCGCATCCCGCGGATTGCGGATCGCCGCCCTCGCCTCGCTGGTGGGCGCTGGCGCCCTCGCCATCGCCCCCGTGGCCCAGGCCTTTTGCGGCTTCTACGTCGCCGGCGGCGACGCCCAGCTCTACAACGACGCGACCGTGGTCGTGCTCATGCGCGACGGCAAGCGCACGGTGCTGTCGATGCAAAACGACTACCAGGGCCCGCCGGAGGACTTCGCCCTGGTCATCCCCGTGCCCGTCGTGCTCGGCGAGGACGACGTCAAGACCCTCCCCCCCGAGATCTTCGCCCGCGTCGACAAGCTCGCCGCCCCGCGCCTGGTCGAGTACTGGGAGCAAGACCCCTGCGCCCCGCCCCGCCCCGAGTACGCCATGCGCGGGGCCGGGGGCTTCCCGGGCGGCCCCGTCCCGCAGGCGGCCCCCGCCCCCGCGGAGAAGTTCGGCGTGTCGATCGAGGCCCAGTTCACCGTCGGCGAGTACGAGATCGTGATCCTCTCGGCCAAGGACTCCACCGGCCTCGACGGCTGGCTGCGCGCCAACGAGTACAACATCCCCGCGGGCGCCGAGCCCCTGCTCGCCCCCTACATCGAGTCGGGGATGAAGTTCTTCGTCGCCAAGGTCGACGTCGAGAAGGTGAAGTTCACCAAGGGCCCCGACGGCCAGGACCGGGCGACCCTCTCGCCGCTGCGCTTTCACTACGACAGCGATCAGTTCGCCCTGCCCGTGCGCCTGGGCCTGGCCAACGCCAACGGCAAGCAGGACCTGCTCGTGCACATCCTCGGCCGCGAGGCTCGCTACCAGGTCGCCAACTACCCCAACGTCACCATCCCCACCAACCTCGAGGTCCGCGACGCCGTGCGCGAGTCCTTCGGGCCCTTCTACGTGTCCTTGTTCGACCACACCCTCGCGCAAAACGAGGGCGCGGTGATCACCGAGTACAGCTGGTCGGCGGCCTCGTGCGACCCCTGCCCCGAGCCGGCCCTGGACCTCAGCGAGCTCGTGACCCTGGGCGCCGACGTGCTGCCCAGCTACGCCGACAGCCTCGGCCAGGGCGAGCCCGTCGACCCGGGCCTGGAGTGGCGGATCCCCAGCGAGTTCGTGCTGACCCGGCTGCACGCGCGCTACGACGCCGAGGACCTCGGCGAGGACCTGGTCTTCGAGGTCGCCCCGCCCATCGCCGGCGGCCGCGAGCACCTCCAGAGCGACGGCGCCCTCGAGCGCGGGGCCGTGCCCCAAGGCAGCGGCAACAACCAATTCCAGGGGCGCTACATCATCCGCCACGCGTGGGAGGGGCCGGTCGAGTGTGAGAACCCCCAGCGCGGCATCTGGGGCGGCCCGCCCAACAAAGACGGCTCTCGCAACGAGGACAAACCCACGCCCACGGTGGCGCGCCAGCTGGCGACCGCGGACCGCAGCCAGAACCTCGGGAGCTTCGTCACCCCCTCGGCGGGCAAGATCCTCGGCGTCGCCGTGGAGGCCGGGCCCGAGCCGGGCGCGGACGCCAACGCTGGCGAAGGGGCCAACGCTGGCGAGGACGCCAAGGCCGGCGAGGACGCGAAGGCCGAGGCCGGAGCGGAGGCTGGCTCCAGCCCCGACGCGGCAAAGTCCGGGGGGGAGAAAGCCGACGGGGGAGGCTGTCGTTGCGAGGTCGGACCGGAGGGACCCTCCGCCCCGGTCCACCTGGGCCTGGGCCTGCTGGTCCTCGGTGCCCTGACCCAGGTCCGCCGCCGCGCCTGACCCGAGACCCCGCCCCCCGCCCCACGCCGAAGTTCACCGCCATGCACGACCCGCGCCCCGCCTCCCCCCGCCTCCGTCTTTGGGCCTCGCGCCTGACCCTGGCCGCTGCCCTCGCCCTCCCCGCCGCCGCGATGGTCACCGCCCCGAGCAGCGCCGAGGCCTTTTGCGGCTTCTACGTCGCCGGAGCCGACGCCGAGCTCTACAACAACGCGACCATGGTCGTGATGATGCGCGACGGCAAGCGCACGGTCCTGGCCATGCAGAACAACTACCAGGGCCCGACCGAGGACTTCGCCATGGTCGTGCCCGTGCCCGTCGTGCTCCAAGAGGCCGACGTCTTGACCCTCGAGCGCGACGTCTTCGACCGCGTCGACCAGCTCGCCGCCCCGCGCCTGGTCGAGTACTGGGAGCAGGACCCCTGCTACCGCCCGCCCAGGCCCAAGCGCAGCCGGGCCATGAAGTCCATGGCCGTCGAGAGCTCGATGCCGCCCTCGGAGGCCGAGGGCGACGCGGACTACGGCGTGACCATCGAGGCCGAGTTCACCGTCGGCGAGTACGAGATCGTGGTCCTCGGCGCCCAGGACAGCACCGGCCTCGACAGCTGGCTGCGCGACAACGGCTACTCGATCCCCGAGGGCGCCGCGGACGTGCTCGGGCCCTACGTGCAAAGCGGCATGAAGTTCTTCGTCGCCAAGGTCGACGCGCAAAAAGTCCGCTTCGACGCCAACGGCCAGGCCCAGCTCTCGCCCCTGCGCTTCCACTACGACAGCGACACCTTCTCCCTGCCCGTGCGCCTGGGCCTGATCAACGCCAACGGCGACCAGGACCTGATCATCCACATCCTCGGCCAGCGCCAGCGCTACGAGCTGGCCAACTACCCCAACGTCACCATCCCCACCAACCTCGAGGTCAACAACGAGACCCGCGAGCGCTTCGGCCAGTTCTACGCCTCGCTCTACGACCACACCGTGGCCCAAAACCCCGGAGCGATCGTGACCGAGTACAGCTGGTCGGCGAGCAGCTGCGACCCCTGCCCGGTGCCCGCGCTCTCGGGCCAGGAGCTGCGCGTGCTCGGGGCCGACGTGCTGCCTAGCATGGCCGACTACTTCGACCAGCAGGGCAACCTGACCAACGAGTGGGGCCTGTCCTCGGAGTTCACCCTGACCCGGCTGCACGCCCGCTACGACCGCGAGGCCCTCGGCGAGGACCTGGTGTTCCGCGAGGCCGAGCCCATCGTCGGCGGCCGGGAGTTCCTCCAGGACAACGGCGTGCTCGAGCGAGGCTCGCGGCCGGCGGACTACGGCGAGAGCAACTTCCAGTCGCGCTACATCATCCGCCACTACTGGGACGGGCCGGTCGCCTGCGCCAACCCGCGCTTTGGGGTGTGGGGCGGGCCGCCCAACCACCGCCAGGAGACCAAGGTCGCCCGCGATCTGGCCTTCGTGGCCCGCGACGCTGGCCTCGACGAGTTCGTGACCGCGGCGACCCACGACGAGCTCGGCCTGGCCGGGCCGCCCAAGGCCGAGAAGGTCCCGCACGCGGGCAAGCGCAAGCGCGGCGGGGGCGACAGCGTCCACGCCGACGCCAGCGAGGGCGGCTGCGCCCACTGCTCGACCACCGAGGACGGCTCGTCCTCGCCCTGGGGCCTCGCCTTCGGCGGCCTGGGGCTGCTCGGGCTCGGCGCCCTGCTCCGTCACCGCCGCCGTCGCCAGGGCTGAGCGAACCAACCCCTCCGACCACGGTCCGACCTGCGTGCGCCGCCGCGATCCAGCCCTCCACCGCGTCCCCCTCGGTCTCGCCCTCGCGCTCAGCCTGTGCGCGGGCGTGGGCCTGGCCTGCTCGAAGACCACCACCGTCGAGGGCGAGGGGCCGACCACGGCGACGCCCAAGGTCGACCCGAGCGACGAGGGCCCAACCGAAGCTGGCAGCGGCGTCGAGGGCCCCGTGCCCGACGCGCGCCTGCCCGAGGACGACGGCGAGTTCGCGCCCGCGCTGACCACCCGGGCCCCCGGGCCCGCGCCCCTCGACGGCCACACCCTCGGCGACGTCGACACCTGCGGGACCTGCCACGAGCAGATCGTCGCCCAGTGGCGCACCAGCGCCCACGCCTACGCGAGCTTCAACAACCCGATCTACCGGGCCTCCATCGCCCGCTTCCGCGAGGCCGAGGGCGGGCCTGAGGCGAGCCGCTTTTGCGCGGGCTGCCACGACCCGGCCCTGCTCGTCGACGGCGTCATGGACACGCCGGGCTCCCTCGCCAAGGACCCGCGGGCCCACGTCGGCGTCGCCTGCCGGGGCTGCCACGGCGTGGCCGAGTCCCGCCCCGACGGCAACGGCAGCTACACCCTCGCGTCGGCGGCCATGGTCCTGCCCAGCGACGCCGACGGCGGGGCCCCCGGGGAGCTCGGGGCCCACCGCCGCGCCGTCACCCGGGGGGCCGCGCGGGACCAGTGCGGGGCCTGCCACCGCGCCTTCGTCGGGGTCGAGACCGGCCACCCCCACCACCTCGGCGGCACCGACGAGCTCGGCCCGTGGCGCGACTCGAGCTACTCGGGCTCGCGCCTGCGCCTGGACACGCCCGTGGACGAGGCCGACTGCGTCGACTGCCACATGGCCACGACCACCGAGGCGGACCCGGCCATCGCGGCCCTCGACGAGGCGGCCGCCGACGCCCAGGGGCGCTTCGTCAGCCACCGCTTCCTCGGCGGGCACAGCTACCTCGCGGCCATGCGCGACGACCCCCAGACCCTCGCGCAGATCCAAGCCTTTCTGAGCGATGTTGCGAGCGTCGACGTGGCCGCGGTCAAGCTCGACGGGCAGGCGGCGCTGCTCGGCCGCGGGCTGAGCCCCGAGGCCCTCGCCCTCGGGGGCGAGCTGCGCGTGGACGTGGTCGTGCGCAACCGGGCCGTCGGGCACCGCTTCCCCGGGGGCACCCGCGACGCCCAGGACACGTGGATCGCCGTGCAGATCCTCGACGCCGCCGGAGCGGTCATCGGCGAGTTCCAAGATCGCCCCGAGGCCCCCGCCGAGGTCCACCGCCTGCGCGCCGGGGCGGTCGACGAAAACGGCGCGCTGATCTCCGCCCGCGAGGTCGAGCGCCTGCGCGCCGTCGCCTTCGACCACACCATCGGCCCGCGCGACGCCGTCGCGGTCCGCTACGCCCTCGAGCTCCCGCCCGGGCACCGAGGCGTCCGCGTGCGCGCGCGCCTGCTCCACCGCAGCCGCAGCCTGGCCCTGGCCGCGCGGACCTGCGAGGGGGGCCGCAGCGCCTCGGGCCAGGCCGCGCTCAGGACCAGCGCCGAGCGCAACGGCGAGCGCCTCGACCCCTGCGCGACGCCCCCGACCACCGCGATCGCCGAGGGCCAGCTGGCGCTCGGTGAACTCGTGACCCGGCCGGACACACCCGCGGCGGCGCCCGACTGCGAGCGCCTGTGGGAGCTCGGCGTCGCCCTGAGCCACCAGCTCCAAGAGCGCCTGCCCGAGGCCCGCGAGGCCCTCGAGGCCGCCCTCGAGGCCGCCGAGCGCGAGCTCGACGACCCCGCGCGCCTCGCCCAGACCCGCGCCCGAATCCTCGCCACCCTCGGCGCCGTCGCGGCGCGCCAGGGCCGGGTCGAAGAAGCCCTCACCCTCGCCGACCAGGTCGAGGCGCTGATGCCCGACCACCCCTACCCCGACCTGCTCCGCGGCCGCGCCCTGGCCAAGGTGTGGCGCTGGGAGCAGGCCATCGAACCACTCGAGCGAGCCTTCGAGCGCAACCCCGAGTCCCCCGGCCTGGCCTCCGAGCTCGCCACCGCCCTCGGCAGCGCCAACCGCCCCGCTCGAGCCCTCGCCGTCGCCCAGGCGGGCCTCGCCCTGCGCCCCCGCGACGAGGCCCTGCTGCGCAGCCAGGCCCTGGCCCTCGCCGCCCTCCACGGCGAAGACGACCCCCGGGCCAAGGCCGCCCTCGACGCCTACTTCGCCCACCGGCGACCCGACGACGAGCCCCACCTCGCCGCAGACTGTGGGCGGCTGGACCCCGCCTGCGCCCTCGAGCGGGTCCCCGTGCACGTCCACCGCAGGAACTGAAGCGGGCTCGCCCGCGCGGGTACCATCGCAGCGCTCATGAAGCTGCTCGTGTTCGCCGCGTCCGCCCACTCGACCTCCATCAACCGAAGGCTGGCCGAGTACGCCGCCCGCACCCTGGCCGCCGACGCGAGCCTCGACGTGCCCATCGAGATCGAGCGCCTCGACCTCAACGACTACGAGATGCCGCTGTTCACCCAGGACCGCGAGGCGCAGCTCGGCTCGCCGCCCCAGGCCCAGGCCTTCCTCGACGCCATCGCGCGCAACGACGCGGTCGTCGTGTCCTTCGCCGAGCACAACGGCTCGTACACCGTCGCCTACAAGAACGTGTTCGACTGGGCCTCGCGCATCGACAACAAGGTCTACCAGGGGCGACCCATGGTCCTGCTCGCGACCTCCCCGGGCGGCCGCGGGGGCGCCAGCGTGCTCGGCCAGGCCAGCGCGAGCCTCCCCTACCAAGGCGGCGAGATCGTGGCCAGCGTGTCCGTGCCGCGCTTTCACGCCAACTTCGACGCGGACACCGACACCCTGACCCAGCCCGAGCTCCGCGCCCAGGTCGAGGCGGCCATGCGCGCCCTCTACGACGCGACCAAGGCCCGGCTCAACAAGGGCCCGTGATGTCCCCGGGGGCCGTGCACGCCGTCAGGTTCGAGGGCACGCACTGGTCGGTCTGCCACAGCTCGTCCTCGCCCCCGCACAGCACCTTCATCAGCGGCGGGCACAGGTCGCCCGCGTTGACGCAGCCGATGTACTCCTCGGCGTCGGTGCACCAGCTGCCCTCGCCCATCTCGACCAGCGGCGAGCCGTAGACGGCGTTGCAACCGGCCGCGCTCGAACACGCGTCCTCGGTCTCGTGCACGACGCAGCCCATGGGCTCGCCGTCGTCGCCACCGCCGAAGTCCCCCGCGTCGTCGCCGGCATCGTCCCCGCCCTCGTCGACGTTGACGTCGCCGCCCTCGTCTCCGTCTCCCTCTTCCGTGTCCCCGGCCGCCTCCTCGGGCCCCTCCTCGTCGCTGCCTTCGCACGCGGGGGCCAGGGCCAAGGTCAGGCTCATCATCAGGGTCGGGATCGTCAGCGTGGCTCGGCGCATCATCTCGACGCTTGAGACTCTCCCTGGCGGCTCCAGGCTTCGCGACGAGGGCGTGAGCATGGCGCGAGTTCGCCGTGAAACTCCAGCCGCCCATCCCGTGTCGAAGACACGACTCGCAAGCTGCTGAAAATCGCCGCGCGTCGTCAGGTGCGTCGCTGCGCGTCGCGGCCAAGGAGCGAAACCGAAGCTGTCTCAGGAGCTTGCTAGCGCAGCTCGGACTCGAACGGCCAGCCCGCCGAGTCCGTGACGAACAAGCGCCCCGGCGCCCGGTCGAACCACCACGCGCCGTGCAGCTGCCAGGCCGCCGCCGCGAGCACCAGCGCCAGGAACAGCCAGCGCACGCGCACGCCCCAGGGCGTCTTGGAGCTCCCCGCTCCCCCGGCCACGACCAGGGCCGGCAACGCGAAGGGCAGCCAGTCCACGGCGAAGCGGTAGCTGAACTGGAGCTGCCCGCTGTTTTGGTAGAGCAGCGAGGGCACGGCCACCGCCGCCGCGGCCAAGAGCAGCCCCCAGCGCTGCGGAGCCGGGCTGTCCTCGCCCTCAGCCCGCGGGCGCAAGGCGAAGGCCGTCAGCAACACCCACGGCGACCCCAGCAAGATGCTCGAGCCGTGGATCGACACCCGCGGCACCCAGGCCGCCAGGTCCGACTTCGGCCCGCCCAGGAGCTCCGGCAGCGCCCCGGGGCCGTGGGCCCAGGTCGGCATCAAGGTGAAGGCGCAGCGCAGGTTCCGGCCCAGGTAGTCCGGCGCGAACATGCCGATCTCCTGCATGCGTCGCTGCCAGCGAATGTCGAGGAAGCGGTGGCCAAACTCGAAGGGGTCGGCGAAGCGCGCCCAGTTCATGGCCATGAGCGCCGAGCCGATGACCACGATCGGCGCGGCGAAGCGCAGCGCCACCAGGGCGCGCTCGCGCAGGCTCTGGTCCTGGCGCTGGCCCTCGCGCCACCACTCGAGGGCGAAGAAGACCACCGCGACGGCCACGTGCGGCCGAGCGCCCACGGCCAGACCCAGGGCCAGGCCCGCGAGCAAGGGTCGGTGGCAGCGCCAGGCCATGGACACGTAGAGCGCCAGGCACAGCGCGGACACGATCTGTGCCGTGAACCACACCTCCCCGTGGCTACCCAACAACAGCGCCGGGCTACCCAGCGCCCAGGCCCCGGCGGCGAACAGGTGCTCGAGCTGCTCGCCGCGCTCGCGGTCGAACAGGCGCAGGAGCACCGCGGGGATCAAGGCCGCGAGCAGGCAGGTCAGCAGCACGTCCGGCGTGCCCTCCGGGCCCCACAGCGCGACGGCGGGCAGCATCACCAGGGCCGGCGTCGGCGGGAAGCTGACGTACCAGGTCTCCCGACGCTCGACGATCTCCCCGCGGCCGAGCTCGAGCAGCTGCGCGCCCCGGCCGAGGGTCAGCCAGCCCTCGACGCCGCGCTTGCGCAGCGCGTCGCAGGCCTCGGTCCGGCACTTGTGGGCCCGCACCGTCGAGCCGTCGCGCAGGCTCAGCGTCCACACCCGCGCCCAGTCGTCGTGGCGGTTGCGCTTGCACTGCTTGGCCCGGCGCAGCTCCTTGGTGCACCAGCCTTTGGGCTTCCCCTCGTGCTCGAGGGTGCCGTCGAGCCACGACTGCGCGAGGTGGGCGTAGTGGTTGTTGGCGCTCGCCGATCGCAGGCGCTCACCCCCGGCGAAGCTGGCGAGCACCACGAAGGTGACGATGAAAGCGGCGATCGGGCGCAGCCACGAGCGCCACGGGCTCGGAGCCGACGGGGTCGTCGGCGTCGTCTCGCGCGCTGCCGGAGCCTCGGCCATCGGCGGAGTGTAGTGCCGTCTGCGTTAAACGGAAAAGGGGCCGCCAGATGGCGACCCCTTTCGAGCGCGAGCGCGTTGGCTCAGGACTCGGCCCAGTTGTCGGTGTGCTCCTTACCATCGGCCACGTAGGTCTTGGTGATGGTGTGGAACACGATCTCGACGACCTCGGTGGCCGGCTCGGAGGTGTTATCGGGGTCGAGGCAGTCCGGCGAGGTCACGGTGATCGAGGCGATGCGGCCCTTCTTGATGGAGACCGTGTAGAAGTGCTCGATCTCCCCCATGCCGTCGCGGTCGGGGCGGAAGAACTTGAACTCACCCTCGATGACCTCGTTGTTGCACAGGGCCTTGAACAGGATGGGCGAGGCCATGTCGACGCGCTTGCGGATCTTGATGGGGTGGTGCTTGCGGCGGCCAGCGTAGTTGGCCGTCGCGGCCTCGATGGCCGAAGCGACGGAGTCCTCGTAGAAGACGGCCTCGATGGAGTTGCCGTCACCGCGCACGGACTCGGTGGGCTCGCCGTCGATGTGGGTTCCGTTGGCGGTGAGGTGGACGTGAGTGATCGTTGACATGTTTTCGCTGCTTCCTATCCGGTTAAATCGTCGTCCCTGGTGGTGCTGACGTTAGGTCTGAGTGCACTTGGCTGTCAAGGCAAGCCCGCCGCCGTCAATCGGCGAGGGCCACCGTGAGCGGAAGATCAAAGCCGACCTCGAAGGGCACGCCTGCGAGTCGGGGTTCGACGGCGGCGACGAGTCGGATCATGGTCTGATCCCCCTCCTCGACGACGCCGGCGTTGAGCTGAGCGCCACCGCCCAGTCCCGGGAACAGGAACACGGTCGCGGCCTGCTCGAACAGGTCCTCGACCTCCTGGCGTGACGAGCCAGCGGGGATTTGGTCGCGGACCCAGAGGCCAAAGCGCACCAGCCGCCCGGTGAGGATCTGGGCCGGCAGGGGCACGGCGTCCTTCGAGCGACGGGCGGTGCGGATCTCGGACAGCACGACCGCGTCACTGTTGCGACCGCTACCCAGCCCGATGATTCCCAGGGCCCCCAGCTCAGCCTGCGCACGAATCGACACAAACGCGGCCGTGGGCACGGTGCTGCCCTGCTCGCGCCCGCTCTGCACCTCTCGCAGCCCCGGCATGCGGAGCGAGCCCTCCTTGCCGAGCACCCGCGCGAAGCTGGCCGTGTGCCGGAAGCTCGCCGCCAACATCGCCGCCACGGCGAACACCGACGAGCCCAGCACCGTTCGCCGGGCCGCGCCCGCGCCCTCGGACGCGACCACCACGTCGTTGGTGGTGACCGCGAGCCAGCGCGAGACCTCGTCTTGGGTCAGCTCCGCCCAGCCCTCGGGCAGCGCGCTCATGCCATCGGGCTTGGCGTCGCGCAGGGCCGTGATCACGTCCTCGGCGTCCTCGACCCCGAAAAAGCCGGGGCCCACGGAGGTCACGAGCGGGGCGTGGAGGTCCTCGGCCGTCGAGGCCAGCGACTGCAGGCGCGCGGGATCCTCGACGCGGTCAAAGCAAAAGTAAGCGTCGGGCCGGTTCATCGGCTCCTCGTCCAGGCTCTCGCGCATCACCTGCTCGAGGCCCTCGGGGCCGACGTCGACGATCTCGACGTACATCTTCGCGCGGCGCGTGGCCTCGGCGACGACGAGCTTGAGCCCGCGCCACAGCGCCTCGGGCTCGGTCACGCCCGGATCGTTGAGCAGCGCCGAGATCGCCCCGAACACCGCCGTCTCGACGAGCTCCCGGGCCCGACGGTGCGCCGGGGTGGGCTTGGCGCCCGCCTTGGGCTTGCTGCCGCGGAGCGCCGAGATGAACGAGTCGACCGCCCGCGCGCTCTCGTTGCGGGTCGCCTCGGCCTTGCGCTCGTTGGCCGCGAGCATCTCCCCGACGAGGTCGTCCGAGTCCCCGCCAGCCTTCGCCTCGGGCTCAACCTCGGGCGCGGGCGCGGGCTCGGGAATTGCCTCGGACTCGTCGCCGGCGAACACCTTGCGCAGCTCCGCCGCGAGCGGGCCGTCGCCGACGAGCTCGACCACCTTGGCCACGGCCGCGTCCGGCGAGGGCCGGCGCGAGCTCGGGCCGCCCAGGTCGTCGGCGAGCTTGCGCAGGGTCGTGAGCGCCGGGACCGAGGCGAGCACGTGCTTGAGCGAGTAGTCCTTGAGCTTCGCGAAGCTCAGCTCGACCTCGAAGGCACCCGCGGCTCCGATCGCCGGGCCGACGTCGACCTTGGCGCCCAGCTGCGCGGCGGCGAAGGACTCCTTGAAGCTGTCGGTGTCCAACGCGAAGCGGCGTCCAGTGGGCGTGGGCGACAGGGAGCCCATCAGCAACCAGTGGACATGGGAAGATTCGCGAGCGCTGGCGTTGGACATGGAGAGCGACCGCCCCGGGCTGCGCACGAACGCCGACTGCGTCCGCGGGCCTCGATGGCGCGCCAAGCCTAGCGGAAAAGCATCGGCGGCTCCACGTCGGATTCGATCAGTAGGGGGTCACTGGCACCCCATCCAGGGCTACGGCGCCCCCCACCGGGGCGCCGGTTCACCCGCGCACCACCGGCGTATCAAACCTTGCTGGCCGTCACCGGATCGGCACGGCACAGACGCTCGAAGGCAGGATTGGTGGTCAGCGGAGGCTTGGCCTTCGCCGCGGTCTTTTGCACTCGGAGCAGACCCTGCAAGCAGCGAGCCGTGAGCTCCGGATCCCAGCGATCGAGCTGCTGCCCCTCGAGCTCGGCGGCCAGGGACGACAACAACCCCAGCGAGAGGCGGGGGGCCTTGCCCATGACCATGTCCGCGAGGTCGAGGCGGATCAGGAACTCGCTGCGCCCGCTCGACGCCCGGTTGATCTGGGCCTTCATGATCTCGAGGCCCTCGTCGAGGTTGCCCCCGCTGATGCTCTTCTTGGCCCGGGCGACTTGCTCGGTGATCTCCGGGGGCAGACCCCCCGGTCCACCTCCGCCGCCGCCCTCGTCGGGGAACACCTCCGACTCGATCCACGCCCGCGTGTCGGGTCCGCAGATCTCGGTGCCCTCGTTGAATTTCAGGGCGAGGAGCGTAGGCATTCGTCCGATGAGCGAACGCACTCCGTCGATCACCGCGTCGAGGGCCTCCCCGTGGCCCAGCCCCTGCAGACCTTGCGCGGTGTAGTAGTGGAGATCGAGGGCCAAGCGCGCGCGCATCAGCGTGCTCTCGGCCTCCTTGACCAGCACGTCGAACTTGCCGTTGGCCTTGAGCGCGCCGAGGCGCTTCATGACGTCGGGCGGCGGCGGCGGCATGCGGGTGTTGCCGTTGGGCTGGGGCGGCGGCGCCTTGGTCATGTGCAGGTACAGGCCGATGCGGAACAGCCGGTAGGCCATGGCGTCGCCGACGTTCGCCCCGCGCAGCAGGTTCGCCGTCTTGAGGAAGTCCACGCCCGTGGTCTTGAGGTACTTGATGACCTCGGCCGCGTCGGTCGGGGCCGCGGCCCCCTTGGGCGCGGCCACGGTCACGGCCGCCCCCGCAGGAGCAGCCGCCGCGGGAGCAGCCGCCGGCTTCGGCGCCGGGGCAGCCGCCGGCTTCGGCTCCGGCTTCGGCTCGGGTTTGGGCTCCGGCTTCGGCTCCGGCTTCGGCTCCGCCGGCAGCGACATCTCGAGGCGCTTGAGCGCGTCCCGGAGCCCGCGCGTGGGCGGAGCGACCTTCTCGAACTTGCTGCCGAGCTTGGACTGCAGCTCCTTGAAGGCCAGCTGCAAGGCCGCGACCTTGGGCCGATCCGCGGCCG
This sequence comes from Plesiocystis pacifica SIR-1, assembly GCF_000170895.1. Classification (GTDB taxonomy): domain Bacteria; phylum Myxococcota_A; class Polyangia; order Nannocystales; family Nannocystaceae; genus Plesiocystis; species Plesiocystis pacifica. The sequence continues at coordinate 68,166 of NZ_ABCS01000007.1, forward strand.
TCGGCTGCATCTCGGCGATGTCGCGCTCGAGGTGCTCGAACAGCCAGCTCAGCGCGTTGGCCCGGCGCCGCTCCTTTTTCTTGGGCGGCTGCATGTCCTCCCAGTAGCGCTCGCCAAGCTCGGCGAGCACGGCCATGCCCTGGACCAGGCCGTCGAGGCCGCCGAGCACGTGCAGGGCCCGGGTCAGGTAGGACGCGATCAGCAGGTCCTTGCACTTTTGGGTCAGGACCGCGGTCGCGTCGCGCTTGACCGCCTTCCAGTCGACCTCGCCGCCGGTGACCGACTCGAGCTTGCCGACCTCCGTGCGCACGGCCTCGTGCTCCGGCTCGTAGCGGGCGTCGGCGCCCGCCGGCTTGTCGCCGGGGATGGGCTCGATCCACTGCTTGGCCAGGCCGGCCGAGTCGAACGCGGGCTTCTCGGGCTCGGCGGCTTTGGCCGGGGCTGCCGACGCGGGCGCGGGCGCGGGCGCGGGCTTGGCCGCCGCCGCGGGGCTGGGCGCCGCCGCTGCGGGCTTCGGCGCCGCCGCAGGCTTGGGCTCCTCCTTGGGCGGAGGCGGGGCCGACATCTTCGCCCGGGTGATCGCGTCCCGGACGCCCCGGGTCCCCGGCGAGTGCTTCTCGAAGCTCTGGCGGATGGTCGAGAACATGTGCTTCGACACCGCCTCGAGCTCGTAGATGGCCTTCGAGTCCTTGGCCGTGGGCTGCAGCTCGCTGACCTTGCGCTCGACCGGCTCGAACAGCCAGCTCAGCGCGTTGGCCCGTCGACGCTCGCGCTTTTTGGGCGGGAACATCTCGTCCCAAAAGCGCAGGGGCAGCTCGCCGAGGAGGGCGAAGCCCGTGACCAGGCCGTCGAGACCGTCGAGCTCGAACAGCGCCCGGGCCAGGTAGGACGCGATCAGCAGGTCCTTGGTCTTCTCGCGCAGCAGCTTGTCGCACAGCCGCTTGACCAGCTTCCAGTCGACCTGCCCGCCGGTGATCGACTCGAGCTTCTCGACCTCCTGGCGCACCTTGGTGTGGTCGTCGTCGTAGCGGGTCTCTTCGCCGGCCGGCTTGGCGTCGGAGATCGGCGCGAGCCAGTGCTCGACCCGGGGCGTCCACTCGCTCGTCGGGTACTCGGGCTTGGCCGGCTCGGGCGGCGGCGGAGGGGGAGGCGGCGGCTCGGCAGCCTTGGGTTTCGGCTCCGGCTTCGGCTCCGGCTTCGGCTCCGGCTTCGGTTTCGGCTCCGGCTCGGGCTTCGGCTCCGGTGCGGCCACGGGAGCCGGCTCCGGTTTCGGCTCGGGCTTCGGTTCAGCCGGTTCCGGTGCGGCTACGGGAGCCGGCTTCGGCTCCGGTGCGGCTACGGGAGCCGGCTCCGGCTTCGGTGTTGCCACGGGAGCTGGCTTCGGCTCCGGTGTTGCCACGGGAGCAGGCTCCGGCTTGGGTTCCGGAGCTGCCACGGGAGCAGGCTCTGGCTTCGGCGCGGGCGCAGGCTCCGGTGCAGGGGCGGGCGCAGCCGCGGGTGCTGGTGCCGCCGCGGCCGCAGCCTCGGCCGCGGCCTGCTCCTCGGGCGAAGCCTCGGGCAGGCTCATCACCAGCCGCTTCGCGCCGTCGGTCAGCGCCCGCATCCCGGGCGAGCGATCCGCGAACTTCTCGCGCACGACCCGAGCAAAGGCGGGCGCCATCTTCTCGAGCATGAGCACCGCGACGCGGTCCTTGCCCGCGACCTGGATCGAGGTCATCGCGTTGTCGAGCCGCCCCATGTACCAGTCGACGGCGTTGGCCCGGCCGCGGATCCGCTTTTTCGGCGGGAAGCCGTTGTCCCAGTACTGCTCGACGATGCCGTGGAGCAGCCCCACGCCCGCGACCAGGCCCTCGAGGCCCTCGTTCTCGAACCACGCCCAGGCCACGTAGCAGGCCATGAGGTAGTCCTTGCTCTTGCTCGACAGCAGCTCCATGCCCACGCGCGCGACCATGGTCCAGTCGGGCATGCCGCTGGTCGGCGACTCGAGCTTGGCGACCTCGCGGCGCAGCTCCTCGTGGCGCGGATCGTAGTTGGCTGCCTCGCCACCCGGAGAGGCTCCGGGGATCGGCGCGAGGAGGGGAGCGATGCGGGCGTCGATGCTTTGACGATCCATGGGGTCGTGGGGCTGGGTGGGCTGGGTGAGCTGGGAGTCGAAGACGCGGAGGAGGGCTCAGGCGATGGCGGCGGTGCTGGCTGCAGCCTCGGCGTGGGCGTGGCTGCGCCAGACGAACGAAGGCCCCCCACGCCGAACTGCGCAGGGAGCCTCCGTGTGATCCGTGGGGATCAGTCCTTGTCGAGCTTACCGACCAGGGACAGCTCGAAGGAGGCGCCCATGTACTTGAAGTGCGGGCGAATCTTCATCGAGCACTTGTACCAGCCAGGCTGCCCCTCGACGTCCTCGACGGTGATCGAGGCCTTGCGCAGGGGACGACGCGAGCGGACGTCGGGGGCGGGGTTCTCCATGTCCGCGACGTACTGGCTGATCCAGGTGTTGAGCTCGCGCTGCAGGTCCGAGCGCTCCTTCCACGAGCCGATCTGCTCGCGCTGCAGCACCTTCATGTAGTGCGACAGGCGGGTGACGACGAACATGTAGGGCAGCTGGGTGCCCAGGCGGTAGTTGGTCTCCGCCGCCTTGCCCTCGGGGGTGTTCGGGAACACCTTGGGCTTTTGGACCGAGTTGGCCGAGAAGAAGGCCGCGTTGTCGCTGCCCTTGCGCATGGTCAGGCCGATGAGGCCCTCCTCGGCCATCTCGAACTCGCGGCGCTCGGTCAGCTGGCACTCGATGGGCAGCTTGGTCTGGATCTCGCCGCCTTGCTTGTACTGGTGCAGGGGCAGGCCCTCGACGGCGCCGCCGGAGGTCGGGCCGATGATGTTCGGGCACCAGCGGTACTTGGCGAAGCTGTCGGCGACGCGCACGGTCATCGCGATGGAGCTGAGGCCCCACAGGTAGTTGTCGTGCTGGTCGATCACGTCCTCGACGAAGTTGAAGGACTTGACCGGGACGTCGTCGGGCCCGTAGGGCTGACGCAGGATCATCCGCGGGGCGCACAGGCCGACGTAGCGGGCGTCCTCGCTCTCGCGGAAGGAGTGCCAGCGGGCGTACTGCGGGCCCTCGAACAGGCTCTGCAGATCCTTGAGCTTGGGCAGCTCCTCGTAGCTCTCGATGCCGAACAGCTTGGGCGAGGCGTTGCCGAGGAAGGGCGCGTGGCTCATGGTCGCCACGGCGGCGCAGTTTTGCAGCAGCTCGATGTCCTGCGGCCCGCCGTCGAACTCGTAGAGCGAGCACATGACGCCGTAGGGGCGGCCGCCGAAGGTGCCGTACTCGGCGGAGTAGACCGTGCGGTAGAGGCCCGACTTGGTGATCTCGGGGGCGTCCTCGAAGTCCTCGAGCAGCTCGTCCTTTTGGACCGAGAGCATGTTGACGCGGACGTTCTCGCGGAAGTTGACGTTGTCGATGACGTACTTGAGGCTGCGCCACGAGGACTCCATGGCCTGGAAGTCCTTGTGGTGCAGGATCTCGTTGATCTGCGCGCTCAGGCGCGAGTCGATCTCGACGATCATCGCGTCGACGGCCGCCTTGTCGATCTTCTTGCCCTCGCGGCCCTTGAGCATCTCGCCGATGAAGGCCTGGACGCCCTGCCTGGTGACGTCGTAGGCCTCGTCGCCAGGGGAGAGCTTGGTCTCGGCGAGGATCTGGTCGAAGAGCGAGCCTTCGCCTGCAGCTTGTGCGCCTTCGTTTTGGGTCTCGGTGCTCATGAAACTACCGTGTTCCTTTTAAATCGATCGCAGTGGTGACTGACGAGTTCGAGGCTCAGCCCTCGCCCTTGTTGACGCCGAGTTCGGCCATGAGCTTCTCGCGCGCGGACACGTCGTCGAGCAGGCTCTGGATCTTCTTGCGGAAGGCCGGGACGTTGCCCAGAGGGCCCTTGAGGGCGGTCAGCGCCTCGCGGAGGGCGAGCAGCTGCTTGAGCTCGGGGACCTGGTTGGCGATGCCCTCGGGCGTGAAATCCTTGATCGACTTGAACTTCAAGCTGACGCCCATCTCCGCGCCCTCTTCACCCGAGAGGGTGTCCGGCACGTTGATGTCGACGCCGAGGTTCTGGCTGGCGAGGACGTCAGAGAAGTTGTCCTTGTCGATGCTGACGGGCTTGCGCTCTTCGACGGGCGTGTCGTCCGCCTTGCCGGTGAAGTCACCGAGCATCATGATGCGCAGCGGCAGCTCGACGTCTTCTTGTGCATCGCCAGCCGGCTTGTAGACGATGTTGACGCGTTCTTTGGGGGCGACGGAGGCTTCTTTTCCCATCTCGGCGCGGAGCGTATCACTTTTGCTCCCGGCTTCGCGACACATGATCGTGCATGGTCGACGCTTATTTTGGGGTCACGGATGCGGATCCAATCGACCCCACCCTCGCGACCGGCCCCGCGACTCGGGGCATTGGAGCTTCGGAGCCTCGGGGGGTCACGAGGTGCGTGCAATGGATTTTGCAATTGCCCTTTTTGACCGTTCAAAACGGCACGTGAGGGGCAAAGCGAAACATGCGCAGGCTCACGCGGGGCCCCTCGCCGAACCCTCGGTCCGAGCCCACGAATACTGATCTTCCGATCGCGTCGTGGCCCGGACTGGACCAGGCAGTCCCGCGCTCGCCAGGCCTCCCCGTCGGTCCCCGTGTCGAGCTGAGGTGTCAGCTCCGTCTCGATTGCGCTCAGCCGCCCTGGCCGAGCTCCGTCTCGCCGACGCGCTCCCACTCGCCCGTGCGCAGCACTCCGCGGCCACCGACGAGGCCGAGCTTCACCGGGCGGTCATGCTGCAGCAGCGCGACCACGCCCGCGAACGCGCTCATCGGCAGGTTCACGAGGATCAGCCCGTCCTCGCTCTCGCCGTCCGCTGGCACCGAGACCCCGTCGTCGTAGAAGCTCAGCCGACCCAGGGCCAGGCGCGGGCCATCGTCCGCCATCAGGTTGATGACCGCGCGCACGCCGTTGGACGCCGCCTCTCCGAACACGCCGACGTTGTACCTGCTGATCGCCCTCATCGCGCCCGAGTGTACGCCATCGGAGGGGTAGAGTGCGGCCATGCTCTCGCCCGCCTCCCCCGGCGCCCGAACGGTCACCACCCTCGGGCTCGCTTGCGCCCTCGCCCTCGGCTCCGGCTGCTCTCGCCAGCTCCGAGCCTCCCAGTCCGTCAGCCTCAGCGGTGACACCTCCCCAGAGATCGAGGCCCTCGAGCGCGAGGAGTACGAGGTCCGAAAGAGCGTCGAGGCCGAGGAGTCCTCGACGCAGGTCTACATCTTATGGTTCCCCGTGGGCTCGGTGCGCACGGGCCCGGAGCTCTACGAGAGCGCCTACTTCGAGGCCGCCGAGAGCAACGACTGCGACGGCCTGATCCTCCCCCACGAGCGCGTGCGCCGGATCGTCGTCCCGCTCATCGCCGTCAACATCGTGGTCAAGAAGACCCGCGTCCGCGGCCGCTGCGTCCGGGTCAAGGACGACTCGGCGCTGACGCCCACGCCCCAGCCATCGCCGACGGCACCGAGCGCGCCGGCCCCAGCCAAGGCGCCCCTCGCCGAACCCGAGGCTCCGGCGGCTCCCGAAGCCACCGCCCCGGCAAACTGAGCCTCAGATCGAGCAGCCGCCGTTGAGGGTCGCCATCTCGCCGGCCGAGGGCACCTCGAAGCTCGTCGACTCGCCGCCGTACTCGAGGGTGTAGGTCCCCGCGGCGAGCGTCATGCCCCCAAGCTAGCAGACTGCTCGCGCCTGGCCGCTCGCCCGCGGCGGTTGTCACGGCGTGCGAGTCAAAGACACGCCGGGTGCTCGAGCCAGATGTGGGGGTTGGCCGAGGGGCCCCGGCTGGCGACGGCGAACACGTGCATGTCGTAGCTCTGCCCCCACAGCCGCCTGGGACCGGGGGCGCTTCGTCGCTGTCCGCTCCTCCGCTTTGGCTTGGTGGGCAATGGAGTTCGTGCCATTGAGAGGGCATGTGGTCGCCCCCGCAAGCGGGGGCGTGGATTCCTTGACAGTCCCTGAGTCGTGGACGTGGGGCAGGGAGGGCGTGGCGTCGTCCACGACGGCTAAAATCGTCAGGGACTGTGAGTCACTCACAGTCTCTGAGCGCGGCTCAGCCTCCGCGCGCGCCCATGTAGGCTGCGACAAAGTCGCGGTCCGACCACTCCACGCGCCGATCCGCGAAGATCTGCACCCGCTCGTGGCCCTTGCCCGCGACCACCACGACGTCCTCGGGCGCGGCCTCGTCGAGGGCGCGGGTGATCGCCTGTCCACGCTCGCCGATGACCCGAGCCCGCGAGGGCGTCTCCATGCCTGCCACGACCGCCGCCGCGATCGCCTCCGGGTCTTCGTGGCGCGGGTTGTCCGTGGTCACCACGACGACGTCCGCCGAGCCCTCCGCCGCCGCGCCCATCTCCCCGCGCTTGCCCGAGTCGCGCCCGCCCCCGCAGCCGAACACGCACCACACCCGCCCCCCAGGGGCCAGCGCGCGCGCCGAGTCCAGGGCGAAGGTCAGCGACTCCGGCGTGTGGGCGTAGTCGATGAGGCAAAGGGGAGTTCCCGGGGCCGCGTAGGGCTCCATCCGACCGGGCGGGCCCGACAGCCCCTCGCAAGCCACCACCAGCTCGGGCCAGGGGACCCCCAGCCGCGCCAGGGTCGCGAGGGCGGCCGCCAGGTTGTGGGCCTGGAAAGCTCCCAGCGCGCGGATCGACACCGCCGCCTCGCCCCACGTCGAAGCCAGGCGCACGCCCAGGCCCGCGCGCTGCTGCTCGAGGCCCTCGATGTGGACGCGGGGCAGGTCGAGCTCGGGGCGCGGCTCGGCGCCGAAGACCGTGACCGCGCAGCGCTCTCGGAGCCTTCGAGCCCACGCCTCGCCGGTCGGATCGTCTGCGCCGAGCACCGCGAACTCCGGGGCGTAGGCGTCGAACAGCCGCCACTTCGCCGCGGCGTAGGCCTCCATGGTGCGGTGGCGATCGAGGTGGTCGCGCCCGAGCATGGTGAACACGCCGGCGTCGATGGGCACCCCGCCGAGGCGATCCATCTCGAGCCCCGCCGAGGAGGCCTCGATCGCCACCAGACCCAGGCCCTCGTCGACGTAGCGGGCCAGCTCGCGCTGCAGCATCGCGTGCTGCGGCGTGGTGTGGCCGCTGTCGCGCAGGTCGCCGAGCCGGCCCATGCCCAGGGTCCCCATCACCGCCGCGCCCAGGCCCACGCGGTCGGCGAGCTGGGCCGTGAAGAAGGTCGTCGAGGTCTTGCCGCAGGTCCCGGTCACCGCGACCACCTTCAGCGCGCGGCCCGGGTGGCCGTAGAAGCTCGCCGCCAAGCCCGAGACTTCGTCCGCGAGCGCCGGCACGAACACGATCCGGGGGTCGCTCGCCGCGAGCTCGCGGTCGTCGGTCAACACGGCCGCCGCCCCCTGGGCCAGAGCGTCCTCGGGCCGCGTCAGGCCCATGCGCGGGTGCGAGGGGATCCAGACCGCGACGTCCCCCGCCCCGACCGGGTCGATGCCCATGCGAAATTCTCGGAGCGGCGCGTCTTGGTGGGGACGCAGGCCGAGGGGGGCCAACCAGGCACCAAGCGACATCGAAGGCCGGGTCATGGCGTGGCCTAGCACGATCGCTCGGGCGCGGACAACGATCCAAAGGCCTGGCCTTCGCCATGCTTTCGCAACATCCTCGCGCGGGAACGAGCATACTTGGGTCAGACTGTTCCCAAATCAATTGGGGGCGACGTGGGGACCACATTCCCTCGACTTTTTTTGGATCTGCATGCTCTATTGGCGCACTTCCGAAAGGGGTCGCCATGGACTTGGATCAGAGCCACCTGAATGAAGTTCGAGCCGCGCTGGCGCCCGTGCGGCTGGTCGACTCCACGCTCCGCGAAGGGCTGCAGTCCGACACCCGCCCCGTCGACAGCGCGCGCAAGCTCGACATCGCGGCCCTGCTCGCGGCCTTCGGCGTCGACTGCATCGAGGTCGGCAACCCCGTCAGCTCGGAGCGCGCCCGCGCGGACGCGAGGCGCCTGGCCGGCCTCGACCTCGGCAGCACCCGCGTCCTCGCCCACGTCCGCTGCCACCCCGAGGACATCCGCGCCGCCGTCGACACTGGCGTCGACGGCCTGAACCTGTTCATCCCCTGCTCGCCCCTGCTGCGCCACGCGAGCCTCGGCCGTTCCCTCGACGAGCTCATCGAGATCGCCGTGGGCGCCCTCGAGCTGGCCCGAGCCCTGCGCCCAGAGCTCGAGCTGCGCATCACCCCCGAGGACAGCTTCCGCACGCCCGTCCCCGAGCTCGAGCGCTTTTGCGGCGCCGTGACCTCCCGCGTCCGGGTCGATCGCGTCGGCCTGGCCGACACCGTGGGCGTCGCCCACCCCCGCGCCGTCGAGGCCCGCTTCGCCCGGCTGCGCCAGCGCTTCGACCTCGACCTCGAGTTTCACGGCCACAACGACACGGGCTGCGCCGTGGCCAACGCCCTGCTCGCCCGCGAGGCCGGGGCCACGCACGTCGACGTCACCGTCCTCGGCCTCGGCGAGCGCAACGGCATCACCGCGCTCGAGGGCTTCGTGGCCGCGCTGCTGGTCCACGACCCCGACGCGGTCCACGGGCGCCTTCGCCTCGAGCTCCTGCCCCTGCTCACCCGCGCGGTCGCGGACGCCTTCGGGGTCGAGATCCCGCGCAACAGCTGCCTGGTCGGCGCGAACAGCTTCGCCCACAAGGCCGGCGTGCACACCAACGCCATGCTCCGCGACCGTCGCAGCTACGAGTTCGTCGACCCCCAGCTCATGGGCGTCGAGCGCAGGCTGCTCGCGGGCCACGAGATGACCGGCGCGAGCGTGCTCGGGGCGCGGGCCCAAGCCCTCGGCCTCGACCTGAGCCCCGAGCAGCTGCGCCGCCTCGCCGCCTCCGTCCGCACCTCGGCCAGCCACGGCGCCCTCGCCAGCGAGACCATCGACGAGCTCTTGCTCGCGAGCGTGTGCGCCCCCGAGCGGGCTCAGGGACTGTGAATCAATTCACAGTCCCTTTCTACTTTAGCCGTCATGGACGACGCCACGCACTCCCTGCCCCACGTCCACGACTCAGGGGCTGTCAACGAATCCACGCCCCCCCTTCGCGGGGGCGACCACCAGCCTTCTCGAAGGCACGAACCCCATTGCCCACCAAGCCAAAGCGGAGGAGCGGATAGCGACGAAGCGCCCCCGGTCCTCAGATGCCTGTGGGGGCAGAGCAGAACTCAGCTGCGTCCGCCCTCGGGGCCTTCCTCGATCTCGCGGGTCGAGAAGTAGGCCTTGTAGGTCGGCTGCAGCAGCTCGCGGATCCGCGAGGTCGCCCGGCGCTCGAGCGCCGAGAGGTCGGGGTGCGGCACGGTGATCAACAGGATCACCCGCGACTCTCCGCTGTGGTTCCAGGCCTCGTGGGGGTAGGCGTCGTCGAGGATCAGCCACTTGCCCGGCCGCCAGCGGCGCAGCTCGGTCCCGCAGCGGATCCCGCAGTCCGTCGCCGGCACGCGCAGCGGGTAGTGGAAGATCAAGCTCGCGTTGGTCCCCCCGCAGTGCGGGCGCAGGTGGCCCGCCAGGCCCGCGTAGTAGACCGGACCGCGCAGCATCCCCCGGGCCTGGATCGCGCGCAGGTGCCCCACGGTGGCGGGCACCCGCGCGACCTCGTCGTCGATCCACTCCTCGTTGACCGTGCGCAGCGGATACTGCGACCACGCCTCTTGGATGCCGATGTGGGTGTGCCCCGTGGGCCGAAAGTCCTGGCCGAGGATGCCCGCCTCGAACTCGGCCGAGACCGCCTCCCAGTCGCGCTCCACCGCCTCGAACACCGCCCGGTCCTCGACGGGGAAGTCCGCGAGCGACCAAAAGGGCTGGGCCCGCAGATCGGGAAGATGCAGGTAGTGCGGCGCGTGCAAGCTCCAGTCCGGCCACGGGCCACGGGACGCCGCGTGTCGGTCTTCGCAGGTCAGCGTCCCGCGACGCCAACGCTCGAGCCGCACGCCCATCTCCGCCTCGGTCTGCTCGACCGCCCGCTGAAATCCCGCCTCGAACTCCCTGAACTCCATGGTCACCAAGGGATGTACGACGGCCTCTCACGTTCTCCAACCCCCGTCGCCTCGACACCCGAAGACACGCGCGACCCCGCGCCATCGCCAGGGATGGATCGCGGGGTCGTCTGTCTCGGCCTCCGGCCCAATCGCTAAACTAATCGCTAAAGTCGAAGCGCCAGCTCCCCTCGGGGCTGAGGCCAATCTCGAGCTGGGGCGGAATCTCGCCGTCGGCCATGTACTCGAGCAAGGTCCGAGCCAGAGCCGGCATCAGCGAGGCCCGCAGGGTGTGGTCGACGTTGCGAGCGCCCGTGTCCGCGTCGGTGCACCGGCGCACGAGCTCGTCGAGGAGCTCGTCGCTGAAGGTGGTCTCGATCTCGTGGGTCTCCCGCAGGCGCCGCTCGAGCTTGCGCAGCTTCAAGATCGCGATCTCGCGCATGATCTCGGGGCCGATGGGCCTAAACGGCACCATGGTCATGCGCGCGAGCAGGGCGGGCTTGAAGTGGGCGCTGACCGTGGGCCGGATCGCCTCGACGACCTCCTCGGTGGCCGGGGCCTCGTCGCCCTGGTACAGGCGCATGATCGTGTCCGAGGCCAGGTTCGAGGTCAGGATGATGATCGTGTTGCGGAAGTCGACGGTCCGGCCCTCGCCGTCGTTGAGCACGCCCTTGTCGAACACCTGGTAAAAGAGGTTCATGACGTCGGGGTCGGCCTTCTCGCACTCGTCGAGCAGGACCACCGAGTAGGGTCGCTGGCGCACGGCCTCGGTCAGCATGCCGCCCTCGCCGTAGCCGACGTAGCCGGGGGGCGAGCCGATCAGCCGGGAGACGGTGTGCTTCTCCTGGAACTCCGACATGTTGATGGTCGTCATGAAGCGGTCGCCGCCGTAGAGCTGGTCGGCGAGGCTCAGGGCCATCTCGGTCTTGCCCACGCCGCTGGTGCCGACGAAGAGCAGCACGCCGATGGGCGTGTTCGGGTCGCGGACGCCGGCGTAGGCCATGCGCACGGTCTCGGACACCACGCGGACCGCCGGCTCCTGGCCCTTGACCCGGGAGCCGAGCACGTCCTCGAGGGCGAGCACGGAGCCGATGGTGTCGGCCTTCATCTTGCCGACGGGGATGCCGGTCCAGTTGGCGACGACCTTGGCGACGACGTCGGCGTCGCACTCGTGGTGGACCAGGGGGTCCTCCTCGCCGCGGATCGCGTCGATCGCCGCCCTGGCGGCCTCGACCTCCGCGCGCAGCTCCTCGATGGACTTGGCGGGGGCTCGTGCCTCGCCTTCACCCTCACCTTCGGCGGGCGCGTCGACGAGCGGCGGCTCGGCGGGCGCTTGTGCCTCGCCCTCGCCCTCCGCCGGCGCCTCGAGCTTGGCGATCTCCGCCGCCTCGGCCTCGCGCAGCACCTCGCAGGCCGCGTTGTAGGCCTTGACCGCGTCGCGCTCGGCGACCCAGCGCTGCGTCCCCTTGGCCACGGACTCGCGCAGGCTCTCGATCTCCCCGAGCAGCTCGGCGTAGGCGTCCTGGTCGACCTCGATGTGCTCGGCGATGTCGCGGTCGAGGGCCGCCCGCTTGCGGTCGAGGGAGGCGAGCTCGAGCTCGAGCTCCTCGATGCGCTGGGGCTTGGCGCCCTGCTCGATCTTGACCCGCGCGGCCGCGGTGTCGAGGAGGTCGACGGCCTTGTCGGGGAGCTGGCGCCCGGAGATGTAGCGGCCCGAGAGCTCCGCGGCCGCGACCACGGCCTCGTCGCGGATCGTCACCCCGTGGGCCTCCTCGTACTTGCCGGCGAGGCCGCGGAGCATGACCACCGCGTCCTCGACCGAGGGCTCGTCGCACTTGACCGGCTGGAAGCGGCGCTCGAGGGCCGGGTCCTTCTCGAAGTACTTCTTGTACTCGGACCAGGTCGTGGCCGCGACGGTGCGCAGCTCGCCGCGGGCCAGGGCCGGCTTGAGCAGGTTCGAGGCGTCGCTGCCCCCCTTGTTGGCCCCGGCGCCGATCAGCGTGTGGGCCTCGTCGATGAACAAGATGATCGGCGTGGGCGAGGCCTTGACCTCGGAGATGACCGCCTTGAGCCGTTTCTCGAACTCGCCCTTGACGCTCGCGCCCGCCTGCAACAGGCCCATGTCGAGGGCGATGAGCTCGACGTTCTTGAGCAGGTCGGGCACGTCGCCGCTGACGATCTGCAGGGCCAGGCCCTCGACCAGGGCCGTCTTGCCGACGCCGGGCTCACCGACGATGATCGGGTTGTTCTTGCGGCGGCGCGCGAGGATGTCGACGATCTGCCGGATCTCGCGGTGGCGGCCGAAGATGGGGTCGATGCGCCCGTCCCGGGCCTCTTGGGTCAACGACACGGTGAACTGACCCAGCGCGCTGTCGGCCGAGGGCGCCCCCGCCTCGCCCGGCGCCGCCCCGCGGCCCGAGCGGGCCCCGCCGCCGCCCGAGCTGGCGACGTCGTCGAGCTCGTTGGAGTTGAACACGACGCTCGAGAACTCGCGGCGCAGGACCTCGGTGTCGATGGCCTCGAGCTCCGGGAAGTCCTCGGCGGTGTAGCGAGACGCGCGCTCGCAAAACTGCAGCAGCAGGTGACCGGTGCGCAGCGTGGCCACGCCGTAGAGCAGCGAGGACAGGGTCCACGCGTCCTCGATCCACTGGAACAGCGCCTCGGAGAACACCGGGCGCTTGGCGTTCCCGGTCTTCATGCTCTCGAGCACCTTCTCGATCCGCCCGACCAGGCGCAGCCGATCTTGGCCGAAGTGCTTGAGGATCTGGGCCGCGTCGCCGTCCTCTTGACCGACGATCCCGTAGAGCAGGTGCTCGGGGACGATCTCGTAGAACTGACCCTGCGCCGCACGACCCACGGCGGCTTCGAGCATGCCCGTGCTCACGGGGCTGAGACGGCGGACGAGGACTTTGGGCTGGACGCGCATCGGCGATGAGTTTGCCCCAGCCCGCGCGCTTCCCTCAACTACGATGTGCAACGATTTGACCCGATCCTCGGACCACCGCGCGTGCGCGAGGGGGTCACGGGGACCGGGCCGTCCAACTCACCCAACACGCCCTCGGGTTGGCCCCAGGCTCGCCGAAGAGCCCTGCACCGACCAGTGTGTGCTGGGTCAATCCGCGGTCATCTGCCAGGTCGGGCTCCAAGAACACATCATCTGTGGGCCTTCCCTCGGAGTCGCGTCTGTGAGCTGCGCGGACGCAGGGGGCTCAGCCGCGACGGAGATCGATGTTTGCGCTTCGTCGGCGGACGACGGCGGTGATGAGGCGGGCTCAAATCCAGACGCCCAGCCTTGGGAGCCCGAGCTCTACATCACGCATGACTCCGACAAGGACCTCTACATCGTCGATGCCGAGTTCCTCGACGACGTCCGAGCCGACCACCGACCGTACGAGCTCGTGGTCCAGGGAGAAGGTGCTGGTGTAGATCAGCCTCTCTCCGTAGACGTAGCAGCCCAAGTTGTGGACGCCACAGAACTCGGACTCCGGGTAGTCCGCGGACCCCCAGATGTACATGCAGGGACAGCCGGCTTGGGTGTCCCCCAGAGCTTCTGGGGTGAAGGCGCCGCGGAGTCCCTCGGTTGGCGCCGCACACTCCCGGGCAACACCGACCCACTCGAAAACCTCGAGCTCGACCCGCCCGCGCTCGAGTACCAGAGCGCAGGGCACTTCGTACGGTGGCTGTGGGAGACACGCGGACCAGAGGCGGTCTCGGCCCTGCTCGCGCAGACCCTCGACCAGCCCAAGAGGCATTCGAGGCGCTCTTCGGTCAGAGTTTCGTCGACGCGGAGAACGAATACTTCGCAACGACAGCCTACAGCTACTCCGTCATCGACGCGTGCGCCCACCCCTCGGTGCCCGAGCTTCAGACTCGAGAGGGTGAACCACGGCGTTGGAGCGACACTGCCTCGCTCGACTGCGCCGCACCAGGCAACTTTGGGAGCAGCGTCGGCACGGCCACGATGCGTGTGCTCGAGCTACCCGAGCACGCGCTCTACGCCATCACCACCAACGCGGACGTAGCGACGCTCGCCCGCTGCTCCGACGAGACCCTGCTCGAGAAGCCCGTCGACGGCGATCCACAGTGGGGAGAGCTCCCCCCTGTGACCGACATCGCTCCAGGAGGCCTGACCATCAGCCTGCCTGGCGGAGAAACGACGAGCCTCGAGCTCGCGCCCGGGCGATATGAGTTGACCCTCCTGGGACAAGAGGGTCAGCCAGTGGGTGTCGACGTGAGCGTCGAGCTCGGTCCTTGAGGGCCCGCTCAGCCCCACTTGATGGGCAAGCCGTCGGTCAGCACGAAGTTCGCAAACTTCTTGTTGGCCGCCAGCATGACCATCGCCACGTCGCCCACGCTCGCGTCACCGACGTCGATGACCAGCGTGGTCTTGTTGGGGTACTTCTTCTTGATCGCCACGAGCTGCTTGGCCAGCTCCTTCCAGCCCGTGCCAGAAATGCGCGGCGCGAAGCGGGGGTGGGCGGCGGAGATCTCGAAGCTCTCGCCGGCGGACAGGCTGATGCGCAGGCCCAGGGCGTTGTCGCCAGGCGCCACCCGCATGCCGCCGGGGGGGAGCACGTAAAAGGGCCGGGCGCGCAGGCCCGCGTTGCCGCCGTTGACCAGCAGGCTGAAGTTGGGAGGCACGCCCGGGCGGGTCTCGCCGGCGGCGTAGGCCAGCTCGACGATGGTCTTGGCCGGGACGCTGGCCTCGGCGCCGAACATGACCCGGGTCGGGACCTCGAGGGTCAGGCGCTGGGCCTCCTCGAGGGTCTGCAGCCACAGCCGGCGAAAGCCCGCCCACAGCAGCTGCTTGCACCCGCTCTTGCACTCCCGAGAGGCCGGGCCCGGAGGGGTCAGCCCGCCGCTCAGGGGCGTGACCTCGGTGTCGAACATGTACAGGGCCGTGGGCGAGACGGTCAGGTAGATGCCCGGCTCGACCGGGGCGCCGTTGACCTGGGGCAGGTTCTCGGACCCGAAGGCGGCGTTGAGCTGGGCGAGGACCACGGTCTCGAAGCCCTGCAGGCTCTCGGGCGCGGCCTGGGCCCGGATGATGTCGGCGAGGGTGATGCCTCCGGCCGCGTAGTCCTGGGCGTCGGCGCTGGTCGAGCTGCTCGTCGTGGTCGAGGTCGCGTCGATGGTCTGCGCTGCGAAGGGGGCGGGGTGGGCGGGGTGGGCACCAAGAAGCGCGGTGATCAGCAAGGTCTCGAGCATCTCAGAACTCCTCGATGGGGATGGGCATCCAGTTGGTGTCGACGGTGCCTTCGCGGACGACACCGAGGGTGGTCGAGGCCCCCAGCCCGCGGTTCTCGAGCCGGCCCTCGACGGCCTCGTCGGACAGCTCGCTGCCCTCGAGCCAGGTCGGCAGGTCGGTCAGGAAGCCGACGACGGTCTGCCGGTCGCCCTCCTTGGCCGTGGCCACCCAGATCTCATAGGGGTCGCCGTAGCAGGTCATGTGCACGAGCCAGCCCTCGCCCAGGCCGTCGATCGCCTCCTTGGTCAGGCCGTCGATGACCCCGCCCAGATCGCCGCGCCACAGCCCGAGCTCGTCGAGCCGGCCCTCGACGCGGCTGCGCAGCTTGGGCAGCAGGGTGCTCATCGCGGCGGCCGACTCGGGCCGGCACTCGGCCCCCCGCAGGGGCTCGCGGTAGCCGGCGGCGTGGGCCACGAGGCGGTCCTGGATGGCGTAGGGGTTGCGGTGGTGCTCGAGCTCGCCGCGCAGGGCCTGCAAGATCGAGGTCGGCGACCCCGAGCCCAGCCAGTGGAGCAGCGCGAAGGCATCCCACGACCCGAGCAAGGGGTTGTTCTGAACACAGTTGCCCCCCTCGCTCTCGACGCAGTGGACGAAGGAGGTGGCGGCGCGCTGGGCAGGCTCGGCCGGACCGACGGTCGCCTCGACCTCGGTCTTGACCTGGCAGCCCGCGAGCGCCGCAACACCGCACAGACCGAGGGCCAGCGCGCCTGCTCGGCGGGTGATCGCGTGAATGGTCGCGTACTTCATGGCAGCTCCAGCCGCCGGGACGGCCTTCGGGGCAGGAGTATCAAGGCTCGAATCGTCCGCGCAACAAAACGGCCAAGGCGGGGGCCTGGGATCGATGCGTCGAAAAATCGGACGTTGGCGATCCCGCCCCCAGCATCGGCCCATCGTGGCGACCAAGAAACGGCCCACCTCCACCGCCAGCGTGACTCGACGAAAGAAAGCCTCGGTCAGCGCCCCCAAGCGCGCGCGTTCCAGCGCCTCCAAAGACCCCACCGAGGGCAAGGAGCGCTCGAGTGGCGACGCGAGCGCCCTGCCCCCACCCGCGCGCCGGCCCATCAAGGTCGTCAAGCACGCGCCCCCGGTCATCGAGCGTGGCCCCTGGGAGGCGCACCAGGGCGAGTACTGGCGCTCCCCCGACAGCCGCGCCCGGCTGATCCAGGGGGACTCCCTCGACATCCTCGAGCAGCTCCCCGAGGGCAGCGTCGACGTGATCTTCGCCGACCCGCCCTACTTCCTGTCCAACGGCGGCACGACTTGCCAGGGGGGCAAGCGCGTGAGCGTCAACAAGGGCAAGTGGGACGCGAGCCTCGGAGCCCAGGACAACCACGCCTTCAACAAGCGCTGGCTCTCGGCTTGCCAGCGCGTGCTCGCCGACAACGGGACCATCTGGGTCTCGGGCACGGCCCACGTGATCTTCTCGGTCGGCTACGCCATGCAAGAGCTCGGCTTCAAGATGCTCAACGACATCGTGTGGGAGAAGCCCAACCCGCCGCCGAACCTCTCGTGCCGCTACTTCACCCACTCCACGGAGCTGGTGCTGTGGGCCGCCAAGACGCGCAAGTCCAAGCACTACTACGACTACCAGGAGATGAAGCTGCGCAACGGCGGCAAGCAGATGAAGAACGTGTGGCGCTTCACCGCCCCCGGCAAGTCGGAGAAGACCCACGGCAAGCACCCCACGCAAAAGCCCCTGGCGCTCCTCGATCGCCTGCTGATGGCCAGCTGCCACCCCGACGCGCGGGTCCTCGACCCCTTCAACGGCAGCGGGACCACGGGCGTGGCCGCGGCCAAGCTGGGGCTGCAGTACACCGGCCTCGAGCGCGAGCCCGAGTACCTCGCGCTGAGCAAGGCTAGGCTCATCGACGCCGTGCCGGCCTGGGCCCAGGCGGCCGCCAAGCCCCCTGCCAGGCCCAAGATCGCCGCCGTCGGCTGACGCCCTTTGACCGCACTTTGACCGCCCGTTGACCGCCGTGGGTTAGGGTCTTCCCCGTGAAGCCCCTGGCCCTCACGGTGGTCGTCGCCTACATGGTCCTCACCGTCGTCCTCGGCGTCCTCGCCGGGCGACGCGGGAGCGGGGACAGCGACGACTTCGTCGCGGGCGAGCGCGCCTTCGGCCCGGTGGTGATGTACTTCGTCGTCGGCGCGACGATCTTCTCGGCCTACGCCCTCCTCGGCACCCCCCAGCGCGTGGCGGCCAAGGGCTCGGACGCCTTCTACGTCCTGTCCTACGGCGCCGTCGGCCTGGTCCCGCTGTTCTTCTTCGGCGCCCGGGTCCGGCGCATCGGCGCCCGCGAGGGCTTCATGACCCAGGCCGAGTTCGTCGGCGGGCGCTACGACAGCCGGCGGATCACCGTGCTCATGGGCGCGGGCTCGATCCTCTCCTTCGTCCCCTACCTGGTCATCCAGCTCAAGGGCGCGGGCCTGGTCATGCACGCGGTCACGGGCTGGCCGCCGATCTGGGGCGCGGCCCTCGTCTACGTCGCCGTGCTCACCTACGTGCTGTTCGGGGGCGTGCGCGGGGTCGGCTGGACCAACGTGGTCCAGGGCGTGGCGATGCTGATCGTCGTGTGGACCCTGGGCCTGTGGATCCCGACGGCGCTCTACGGCTCGGTCCCGGCGATGTTCGACAAGGTCGTCGAGCAGGCCCCGGAGTACCTGACCTTGCCGGGCCCCGGCGCCCAGACCTCGCCGGCCAGGTACAGCTCGGAGATCCTCGTGTCCATGCTGGGCTTCGCCATGTGGCCGCACGTGTTCATGAAGTGCTTCACGGCCCGCAGCGCCCGCTTGGTCCAGCAGAGCGTGGTCTGGTACCCGACCTTCCTGTTCTTCTTGGTCCCGCTGATCTTCCTGGGCTACGTCGCCGTGCTCGACGGCGGGCCCACGGACGACTCGGTGCTGCTGTGGCTCGTCGACCGCCTGTCCGGCCATCCGCTGCACCCGTGGATGTTCGCCTTCGTCGCCTTCGCCGTGCTCGCGGCGTCCATGAGCACGGGCGACGCGCTGCTGCACGCGGGCGGGTCCATGGCCGTGCGCGACGTGCTCATGCCCCTGCGCCCGTCGAGCCAGGGCGAGCTCGACGGCCACCAACAAACTCGAATCATCCGCGTCTTCGTGGTCGCCTTGGCCGTGCTCAGCTGGGTGGTGTTCGCCGCGGGCGGCGGCCTGTCCATCGTCGACCTGCTCTTGCTCGCCTTTGCGATCCCGATCCAGTTCCTCCCGCTGGTGCTCCTGGGCCTGTACTGGCGCCGGGCCAACGCCCTCGGGGCCGAGCTGGGGATCGTCGCGGGCTACGGGACCGTGCTGGCCTGCTTCGCCCTGCGCAGCCTCGCCCCCGAGCTCTACGCCAACCTCAACCCGCTGGGCCTCGAGATCGGGGTGATCGGCCTGGCGGTCAACGTCGCGGTGATGATCGCCGGCTCGCTGCTTGGCGCCCCCCCGAGCGCCGAGACCCTGGCGCGCTACGAGCTCGACTAACCCGGCGAGCCCCCTCAGCCCACTGGCGGGAAGCGGTTGATGATCTGCGTGCCCACGCCGCCGAGGTAGGCGTAGCTGTCGGCCCCGTCGAAGCCGACCACGCTGACGCTGACCGGGTCGCCGTCGCCGTCGACGATGTGCACGCCGTCGGTGGTCAAGATCCGCGCGACCTCGTAGTCCCCCCCGCCCACGGGGATGAACTCGCTCTCGGGCACTGGCGCCCCATCGACCAGGACCTGGGCGCCGGCCAGGCTGGAAGGTCTGGCCCGGGATCCCCGTCGGCACGCCCGGCCCTGGCAGGGTCGGCACCGAGGGCGTCACGTCGACGACGGTCCCGTCGTGGGCCGCCATGATCACCGTGAAGGCCTCCCAGCCGTCCTCGGTCTCGTGGCTGACCACGTCGTAGAGGTCGTCCCAGCTCGACACCGGATAGAGCAGGGCCGCGTCGCTCGAGAAGGACAGCCAGCCGTCGACGGGGTTGAACTCGTAGGCCATGGTCGGCACGTCCGCGCGCACGCGCAAGGCCCCGCCCTCGAGCACGATGCTCTCGTCCTGGTCCAGCTGCGGCGGCGTGAACAGGTGCGAGCCGAGGGGCGCGACGAGCTCGGGTCCCGCGAGGGTCTGCCAGGTCCCGCCGACGCGCTGCTCGAGCACCACCTCGGCCTCGACCTGCTCTTGCACGTTCGACACCGCGATGCCCCAGGCCGCGTCGTCGTTGGAGTTGTTGAGGTCGACGGCGTAGAACTCGCAACCGACCGCGCTCTCGACCATCGCCGCCGTCGTGCAGTCTTCCGGGATGCCTGCGGGCAGCTCGGGCTCCTCCCCGTCGGGCAAGGGCCCCAGATCGAGCTTGGGCCCCTCGTCCTCGCTCTCGTCCGCCTCGTCGTCTTCGTTTGGGTCCTCGTCCTCGCCGGGCCCCTCCTCTTCGCCGAGCGAGTCCTCTGGTATTGCCTCGTCGTTGGCCGAGCCCCCGCCAAAACTGCCCGAGAAGGACTCCTCGAGGTCGCCGCAGCCTGCCAGGAACGCGAAGAGCGTCAGCGGCAGGGCGGCTCGGGTGAGAGGGTTGGCGGGGGACTCGGGTGAGTCGTGGACGTGGGGCAGGGAGGGCGTGGCGTCGTCCACGACGGCTAGAGTGGACAGGGACTGTGAAAACTTCACAGTCCCTGAGTCGAGGGTCAGGCGGCTCGGTTCGCGGGTCATGGTGCTCGGCGGGCTCGAGGGCCCTTTGAGTCATGGCGCGAGGCCGGCGGATCCGTGACGCGGGCGCGGCTTTCTTTTGGCGACGGTGACTCGCGTTGGCGGGGTCACCGTGACAACTCGGCTTCACATCGCCCAGCAGCCAACGCCGGCCCTCAGGGTGGAGGCGCGATGCAGATGCCCACGTTCTCCAGGCCCTCGGGCGCCTGGCCTGGGCTGTAAAAGGGCTCGCACTGCGTCCCCTCCAGGGTGCACACCGCCTCGGGGTCGTCCAGGGCGCAAAACTCCGCGCAGCACGCCGTGCTCGCGCACTCGGGGAGCGCTTCGCTGTCCACACACGTGAGCCCCGGTCCGCAGTTCGCGATCTCCTCGCAGGACTCGCCGAGTAGATCGGTCTCCTCGTGGCTCGTGCACAAGAAGTCCGGGCTGATCCACGTGCAACCCAGGGGCTCGGGACACGCCGGCGCGAGGGGGTCACAGGTGTCGATGCACAGGTTGATCGACCCTTGGCCGTCGATCACGCAGGTCTGCCCCTGGCCGCACACCGGGGCGTCGACGGTGCCCGTGCAAAAGGACTGACACAGCCCCTCGCCCTCCGTGTTGAAGATGAAACAAAAGCTGGTCTCGTCGCAGTCGTCCGTCGACTCGAAGACGCCGGAGTAGGTGCACGGCTCGCCCTCGCCCTGGCTCCCGAGCACGGGCACGCACTTGTTGGAGTCCAAGCTCGGGCTCGACCAGGCATAGGGCACGCACTTTTCGCCTTCGGGGCAGTCCTGCGCGAAGGGATCGCAGTCCGGAGGTGCCCCGGTCGTCGTGTCGTCCTCGGGGCCGGCGTAGAAACTCGCACCGCCGTCGTCGACCTCGCTGGTGCTCTCCTCTTCCTGGGTCGTGTTGGTCGTCTCCGAGTCCGTCTCGGTGTCCGCGATCGTCGAGCTCTCGGCCTCGTCCCCGCTCGGCGGCTCGTTGGTGCACGCGCTCATGCCCAAGGTCGCGGTCACGATCAGCGCAGCGCCCACGCGCGCGACCCAGGGGAGCGACGTCACCGCCTGAGCGCGACCGCAAAACGGGCAGCTCGCGTCGGTCTCACGAATGTGGCGCTTGCAATCAGAGCACGGAATCATGGCTCCATGATGACCATGTCACCATGAGACACACAAGGCGCGTTTGCGTTTTCGTGCGCCTCTCGGGGTCCTAGGGTCCGCTCACGGGCGCCCCGACCACCGCCGGCTCGAGGTCCTCGGCCAGCCACGCCTCGACCTCGACACTCGCGTTGGCGTCGATCCCCGTCTGGCCAAAGTCGAACACGTACAGGTCCGCCTCGGCGTCGTACTCGGCCGCGTAGACCTCCGGCTGCAGCGCCCCGTCCACGGTGAACTGCAGGCTCAAGGGCGCGCGCACGTGGATGCCCTCGCCGGGTCCGTGCCAGGCGTCGTGGAGGATCCAGCCCTGCTCGGGGGTGCTGCCGTCCTCGACGTACTCGGGCTCGTCGAGGATCAGGGTCAAGTTGAGGGTGCTCGCGTCGCTGAGGTTGGCCGTGAGCGCGGCGCTTTGGTGCTGGGTGACGGCGAAGGGCAGGCCGACGGCCTCGTAGTCGACGACCTCGGAGGCGTTCCACCACGGGCCCGAGGCCACGAAGCGGTAGGTCCCGGCGGGCCAGTCCGCGGGCACCTCCCAGTCGACGTACCACTCGTGCTCGCGGCCCGAGAGGACCTGGCCGTTGGGGGCCGGGTCGGGGTCGTAGCGGGTGATCATCGCGGCGCGGCTGTTGTCGTAGGCCATGCCCGCGAAGCCGGCGGGGTGGGGCACGTCGACGAAGCCCTCGCCGTCGTCGACCTGCAGGCGCACGTTGGGGGCGCCGATGCTCGGGTCGCCGCCGCCGAAGCGAAAGCGCGCGACCTCGGTGCGCTGGCGCTCGGGGTCGACCTGCCCGACGACCTCGCCGACGTTTTGGCTGAACTCGTAGGCCCGGGGCGTGAAGCCGCCGGGCGAGGCCAGGCTCGGGCTCTCCTCGACGAGCACCACATCGCCTGCCTGGCCCGCGAGCATGTCGGCGAGCACGGCCGTGGTCGTATCGACCATGAAGGACCCGCCGAAGGGCCCCCACAGGCTCATCTCGGCCTCGTAGCCCCCCTGGTACCAGTCGTCGGGGGCCGAGAAGTACAGCAGGTGATCCTGGCTGTAGCCCCAGACCATCAGCTCGAGGCCCTCGGGACCCACGGGGATGCCCTCTTGGTCCATGAGCGCCGCGAACTCGTCGCGGGCGTACTTGACCAGGGAGTAGTTCGGCTCGCCGGGGATGGTCGAGATCACCATGGAGCCGACCTTGGCCACGCTCAGGTAGGTCTGGTGGACCTCGGCGTGGGGCACGTCGTTGCCGATCAGCAGGGTGTCGACGGGGATGCACTGCTTGGGCAGGCCCTCCATGGAGGTGTTCGGGTCGTTGTCGCCCGCGACCCCGGTGCACTGCCAGCCGCCCCAGGTGTAGTCGATGGGCAGCAGGTCGAAGAGCTCCCCGGAGAACTCGCCGTTGCGGTGGTAGCCGAATTTTTCGTAGGTCAGGTCGACGCGCCGGGAGGCCACGTCGATGTCCGGGTCGTCGGTCCAGTCGAGGTTTTGGTAGGCGTCGAAGATCACCGGCGAGGCCACGGTGCCGATCATCTCCATGCGCTGGGTCGCCGGGTCGTGGCCCAAAAAGCCGCCCCGGGGCGAGGCGTCGCCGGCCCCGGCCTGGCTGAACAGGCCAAAGATGGGCTCGCCGGTCTGCTCGAAGAAGTACTCCTCGAAGGCCAGCTCCACGGCCCCGGGGGCGTCCTCGCTGAGCAGCTCGTTCTCGTAGGCCACGGAGATTCCGTGCATCGCAAAGTTGAACAGCGCGGCCAAGGGCGTGCCGTCGGGGCGGCGCAGCCCGAGCACGGTCAGGCGCGGGTCCTTGCCGTAGGTCGGGTCGTTCTCCCCGCGGCGGTCGCCGTAGACCTTGTCGTCCGGGTCCCAGTCGTCGAGGGTCGTCCACCCGAACTCCGCGTCGCCCATGGCGTCGGCGGCCTCCTTGATGGTCATCGCAAACTCCGTGGCGATCAGGTCGATGACCTCCTCGTCCGCGGTGTCGGCCCCCACGGCCCCGAAGATGTCGGGCAGCCGCCAGTAGCGGCCGTGGGCGTGGTGCGAGTGGGTCCCGCCCCAGATCACCCGGCCCGCGATGTCCTCGCCGTAGAGCTCCATGTACTTGGCCGCGACCGCGTCGGTGACCCCCGACTCGCCGCTCATCATCGGCGTCTTCATCAAGATGACCCGGTCGCCCTCGCCGTCGTCGAGGACCATGGCCTTGATGGTGGGGTAGCTGTAAAAGCCCTTGGTCCCCCAAAACAGCCCGCTCCAGGCCGTGTTGATCCCGCCCACGCGGCCGCCGTAGCCAGCCAGGGAGATGCCCACGGGGTAGTGGAGGGGGCGCATCGCGACGCCAGCTTGGAGCGGCGTGGCCGGGCCGCCGGTGGTCGTGTCCTCGCTCGAGTCGGTCTCGGTCTCGGTCTCGGCCTCGGTCGTCGAGCCCTCCGTGCTCGTGTCGCTGGTGTCCTCGCCGCTGGTCGTGGTCTCGCCGACCTCGTCGTCGGTGCTGCCGTCGGTGCCATCGGCCGTCGCGGAGACGCCGTCGTCACCGCAACCTGGGGACAGTGCGAGGGACGCGAGCGCGAGGAGCATCAACGAGCTGTGGCGAGAGCGCATGACGCTCCATGGTAGAGCAACGCCGATTGAGGAGGAAACACCCCCGGATGTCACGGATCCGTCATCGGGGCGTAGCGTGGCCTCCGGGAGCCTCGTAGACATTCCGGGCCCGTGGCCATCACCCGACGAGAACTCCTTCGGCGCGCCGGCATGCTCGGCGCCGCGACCCTGATCCCCAGCTTCACGGCCTGCACCCTCACCGTCTCCAGCGGCGACGACGAGGTCGGCGAGGACACCGAGACCGACACCGAGAGCGAGTCGGACACCACCGGCGGCGGCGACGGCCTGCCCGAGTACGCGTGGGAGGGCGAGCCCGGCCCCGAGACGATCTTCTCCCACGGTGTCGCGAGCGGCGACCCCCTGGCCGACTCGGTCATCCTGTGGACCCGGGTCAGCCCGGCGAGCCCCGACGAGGCCGTGCGGCTGTTCTTCGAGGTCGCCGTCGACCCCGACTTCGAGCTCCGCGTGGCCGCGGACTACATCGACGTCGAGGCTACGAGCGCGCGGGACCACACCATGAAGATCGACGTCGACGGCCTCGACCCGGCCTCGACCTACTACTACCGCTTCTACGCCCAGGGCCGGGTCTCGCCCGTCGGGCGCACGCGCACGGCCCCGGCCGGCGCGAGCGAGCACCTGCGCTTCGCCCTGGCCTCGTGCTCGAGCCTGGCCCACGGCTACTTCCACCCCTACCGCGAGCTCTCGACCCGCGCCGACCTCGACGCGATCCTCCACGTCGGCGACTACATCTACGAGTACGGCACGGGCTACTACGGCGAGGTCCGCGAGTACGACCCGCCCCACGAGATCGTCACCCTGTCCGACTACCGCCGACGCTACGCCCAGTACCGCGCGGACGCCGCCCTCCAGGAGGCCCACCGCCAGCACCCCTTCATCGTCACCTGGGACGACCACGAGATCGCCAACAACGGGTGGCTCGGCGGGGCCGAGAACCACACCGACGACGAGGGCAGCTGGGCCGCGCGCAAGGCCGCCGGCACCCAGGCCTACTTCGAGTGGCTGCCCCTGCGCGAGGGCGCCCCCGGCCGGGTCTACCGCGCGCTGAGCTACGGCGAGCTCGTCGACCTCATCGTGCTCGACACGCGCTACGAGGGCCGGGAGGAGCAGGTCGCCCCGGCCTCCGACGGCGTCGAGGCCTTCTACGAAGACCGCCAGCTCCTCGGCGTCGAGCAAGAGAGCTGGCTGCTCGACCGCCTCGCCAGCTCCACGGGCCAGTGGAAGATCCTCGCCAACCAGATCATCATGGGCCAGCTGATCATCACCCCGGGGGACGAGGGCGAGCTCAACGGCTTCCTGCTCCCGGACATCTGGGACGGCTACGACGCCGCCCGGCGGCGCATCTTCCAGCACCTCATCGACAACGCCATCGACGACGTCGTGGTCCTCGCGGGCGACCTGCACATCAGCTTCGCCAACGAGCTGACCATCGACCCCTACGACGGCTACGACCCCGAGACCGGCGAGGGCGCCGTGGCCGTCGAGTTTGCGACGCCCGGCATCAGCTCGCCCGCCTCGGGCTTCGACGCCGGCACCCTCGCCCTGCTCCAGTCCCTCAACCCCCACAACCGCTACGTCGCCGCGGGCGACAACGGCTACGTCACCATCGACGTGACCCCCGCCCGGCTCCAGGCCGACTTTTGGATGTTCCCGCCGCAGCTGCGCGAGAGCCCCGAGTTCGCCCCGGGCAGCTTCGCCGCCGGCTGGAGCGTCGCGTCTGGCACCGCGCGGCTGAGCGAGGCTGGGGAGCCCGCGCCCGCCAAGGCCGATCCGCCGCCCCTGGCCCCCTGACATCCAGGCGACTAGCGAAAAGGATGGGCCGCGGCGACGGGCCCCGGACCCCGACAGGGGGAGCCGATCTCATCGCGCTCCCCCCGTTCGGTAAGTTGCTTCACGCTCGCGAACCCCGCGCGTCGCAATTCGCCCCACTCGTCGCACTATCGAGCCTCCTGATAGGGCGTGAAACTGCGCCAAATCGACGACTGAGGCAGGCTGTGGGTGGCAATGGACGCGACCCTCCCCACTCGGCCCGGCCGCGCCGGCTACCCCCGGATGACGCCGACCTGCGGTAGCTTCGGGGCCGTGGCCGTGCTCGAAGACATGGCGACGGGAGCTCGCCACTGGCTCAGTCCTCGCCACCTGCTGGGACGCGCTCCCAACTGCCAGCTGCGCATCCGCGAGCCCCGAGTGTCGGGCTTCCACGCGGAGCTGCTGTGGGACGGTCGCTCTTGGCGCCTCCAGGATCTCGGCAGCCGCAACGGGACGACCCTCGGCGAGCGCCGGCTGGCCGTGGGTGAGCAGGTCGAGCTGACCCGCGGTGCCGAGCTGACCCTCGCCGGCCGCGTGTCCTTTCGGCTCGTCGACGACTCCGCGCCCTCGCTGATCGCCACGAGCCCCGACGGCGAGACCCGGACCGCCGAGGACGGCCTGCTCGTGCTGCCCAACGAGGAGTCCCCCGAGCTGACCCTCTACATGGAGCTCGACGGCCGCTGGGTGGTCGAGTCGAGCTCGGGCAGCGCCGAGCTCGAGGGCGAGCAGACCCTGTTCGCGGGCGGCAAGCCGTGGCGCGTCAGCCTCCCGAACACCCTGCCCGAGACCCGCGAGATCGACAACGAGCGGCGCATCCACGCCTTCTCGCACCGCTTCTTCGTCAGCCGCGACGGCGAGCACATCGAGCTGAGCCTCGTCTCGCCCGAGGGCAGCGAGAGCGTTCGGATCGAGCCCCGCGCCCACCTGGCCCTGCTCCTCGTGCTCGCCCGCGTCCGCCTCGAGGACGCCGAGGCCGGGCTGCCCGAGTCCGAGCACGGCTGGGTGCATCGAGAGGACCTCCCGCGCAAGCTCGGCGTGGAGCCCCACCTCCCGAACCTCTGGATTCATCGCGCGCGCAAGCAGCTGGCCAAGCTGGGCTTTCGCGACGCGGCCACGGTCATCGAACGTCGCGCCAACGGGACGCAGCTGCGGCTGAGCGTGCGACGCATCGAGATCGCCGACGCCTGAGCGTCGACCTCGCTGGAAACCCGACGGCCCACCACGCCGCCTCGCCCCCCGCTCCGGAGGTCCCATGGAAATTCGCGAGACCCACACCGACTATGAGCTGACCCATACAGCCCAGGCCCCCGATGCCATGCTCGAGTCCGTCGGGCAGCGCATCCGCGCGCGCATGTTTGGGCTCGAGGACGGCGCCGGCGGGCCGCCCGAGCGCATCGATCGCTTCGTCATCGACCGCATGCTCGGCGCGGGGGGCATGGGCACGGTCTACGAGGCCTGGGACGAGGAGCTGCAGCGCCGGGTCGCGATCAAGTTCCTGCGCACCATCGCCCGCAGCGAGACCGGCGAGAAGCGCTTTTATCGCGAGGCCCAGGGCCTGGCCCGCATCGCCCACCCCAACGTCGTCTCGGTGTTCGACGTCGGCCGCTGGGAGGACAAGGTGTGGATCGCCATGGAGTACGTGCCCGGCAAGACCCTCGGGCGCTGGGCGGCCGAGCTGCGGCGCAAGCCCGCGGACATCGTGCGCCGCTGGGCCGACGCCGGCCGGGGCCTCGCGGCCATCCACGCCGCCGGCCTCGTCCACCGCGACATCAAGCCCGCGAACATCCTGCTGGGCGACGACGGGCGCGTGCGGATCATCGACTTCGGCCTGGTCAAGGTCTCCGACACCATCGACGAGTTCTCGTCCATCGGCCTCGGCGACCGCCCGGCGTCCATGGACGGCAACACCTACGCGGGCTCGGGCGCGGGCTACAGCAGCTCGGCCTCGCTCAACGAGAGCCTGACCGACGTCGACAGCTTCGTCGGCACCCCGGCCTACGCCGCCCCCGAGCACTGGGACCGGCGCTACGTCGACGCGCGCAGCGACCAGTACTCCTTTTGCGTCGCGCTGTGGGAGGCCCTGGTCGGCTCGCGGCCGTCCCGGCGCGAGCGCGAGCGCGGCGGCCTGGTGCCCCTGCCCAAGGACAAGCGCATGTCCAAGCGGGTCTACCGGGCGCTGTGCCGCGGCCTCGCCCTCGACCCCCAAGAGCGCTTCCCCGACATGCTCAGCCTCGTCGAGGCCCTCGAGCCCCCCTCGCGGCGATGGCTCGCGCCGGTGGTTGCAGCCGGGGTCACGGCGATCGTGGCGACCAGCGCCGCCTTGGCCCTGCGCCCGCCGGTGGTCCTGGCCGAGCCCGAAGACCCCTGCTCCAACGCGGGCGACCCCATCGCCGAGCTGTGGACCGAGCGGCGCAAGGAGGTGGTCCACGAGCGCCTCGGGCCCGAGTTCGCTGGGCAGGCCGAGGGCCTGATCGAGGGCTGGGCCGAGGGCTGGCACCAGGCGGCCTACGACAGCTGCGAAGACGTGCTCGTCCGCCAGCTCTACTCGAGCGAGGTCTTCGATCGTCGCGGCCGCTGCCTCGAGCGCCAGCTCGACGGCTTCGAGGTCGCCCTGCAGGCCATCGAAGAGGGCGACGTGGAGTCGACGAGCGAGCTGCTGCAGTGGCTCGCAACCCTCGACGATCCCCAGGAGTGCCTGGGCGAGGCCATGCTCCACAACCAGTTCGAGGCGCCGCCCCCGGAGCACGCCGAGGAGATCGCGCGGCTGCGTCGCCAGCTCCTCCGCCTGAGCGTCGGTGAGCTCCGCGGCCTGCCCAAGCGCATCGAAGACGTCGAGACGATCCTCGCCCGGGCGCGCGCGCTGGCCTGGAGGCCCCTCGAGGGCGAAGCCTCGCTCATGCTCGGGGGGCTCTACGCCAAGACCTACCGCC
Organism: Plesiocystis pacifica SIR-1; assembly: GCF_000170895.1. Lineage (GTDB taxonomy): Bacteria > Myxococcota_A > Polyangia > Nannocystales > Nannocystaceae > Plesiocystis > Plesiocystis pacifica. Next base: position 96,605 of record NZ_ABCS01000007.1, read on the forward strand.
TCACCGACGCCCGCCTCGAGCTCGGCCGAGCCCTCGACGCCTGCGTCGAGCTCGACGACAACGAGCTGTGCGGCCTGGCCTGGAGCGAGCTGCTGACCATCGAGAGCCAGATGGCCTTCGACGTCGACGCGGCCCGGTGGGCCTACGAGCGCGAGCAAGCCATCTGGGCGGAGTTCGAGAGCCCCCACCGCCAGGCCTTCTCCAAGACGGACCACGCCAAGTACTTGCTGCTCACCTCCGAGTTCGAGGCCGCGGAGACCGAGCTGCGCGCAGCCGCGGACATCTACGCCGAGCTCGGCTCCAACTACGCCTGGGACCACGCCCGGACCCTGCGCATGCTCGCGTGGACCTCGACCCTGCTCGAGCGGCCCGACGACGCGAAGACGCTCTACGCCGAGGCCCGGGAGCTGCTCACGCTCAACGAAGAGCACGCGGCCAAGCCCGGCACCGGGCGCTCTGCCGCCCGCGCGAGGCTCAACGAATCCATCACCGTGTTCGTCGACGGGGACGCGGCCAAGGCCAGGACCCTGGCGAGCGAGGGCCTGCGCACGGCCGTCGAGGAGCAGGGGCCTCAGGGCTTGCTCGTGGCGCGCTACCACGTCGTCATCGCGGCGACCTGCGAGGCCCTCGGCGACGTAGACTGCGTCCGCGAGCACTCCGCCCAGGCCGACGCGGTCTCGCTGGCCGCTGGCGGCCCCACCCACCCCCTGCGCCTCGACGTGCTCTCGACCGTCGGCGTCGTCCACCTCAACGACGACCGGCCCGAGGAGGCGATGGCGGCCTTCGAGCAGGCCGTGGCCATCGCGCGGCGCAACTGGGACTCGGACTCGATCCGCGTCGCTCTGGCCGAGCGCAACCTCGCCGACGCCGTGTTCCAAAACGGCGAGCCCGAGCGCGCCCGCGAGCTAATGCTCCAGGCCGCGCGCAACATCGAGGCCAGCCAGGGCCCCGACAGCGCCGAGCTGCTCCCCGCCGCGACGATGCTCGGCCACGTCGAGCTCGAGCTCGGCCACCGCGCGGCGGCCCGGACCTGGCTCGAGCGCGCGCGCACCCTCGCAGGCGGCGACGCCGAGCTCGTTGGGGAGCTCGACGCGCTCCTCACCAAGACCTCCACGCCCTAGACAAGGACCCACCCATGGCAAGCGCAACCATCGACAGCACCTCCTCCCCCCAAGACATCAAGTGGTCGAGCACCACGGAGCCCCGCCTCACCAAAAACAGCAGCACGACGGTGAGCTCGACCGTGTCTGGCATGTACTGGTGGCTGGGCACCGACAGCCAGCCCTCGGGCGGCGGCACGGCCTTCTCCTCGGGTACCTCCTTCGCTCAGGGCGTGCGGGATCAGACCTGGTCCTTCGCCAGCTCGTCGTCCAGCGGCGCCAAGATCACGCTGACCGTGACCGGCACCGGCGACGACGACGTCCTCAAGTAGCTCAATCCCGCGGCGGACGAGGGAAGAACGCGCTCGTCCGCCGCACGTAGTCTTCATAGCCCGGCCGCGTCTCGACCAGCTTGCGCTCGAGCAAGGGCACGCCCGAGACGCGCAGCAACAGGAAGCTCATCAGCGCGGGCCCGATCGCGGTCCACCACGGCGCGCCCAGGACCAGGGCCACGCCGAAGTGGGCCCACCACACGCAAAAGTCCCCGAAGTAGTTGGGGTGCCGGGTGTAGCGCCACAGCCCGCGATCCATGACCTTCCCGGCGTTGTCCGGATCGGCCTTGAAGCGCGCGAGCTGCAGGTCGCCGACGGTCTCGAAGCCCAGCCCGACCAACCAGGTCAACCCGGCGACGACGGTGAGCGCCACGTCGAGGCCGTCGAGGCCGTCGAAGGCTCCGCCCGACTCGCTCAGCAGCGCGCCCTGGACCGGCAGGCTGACCACGTAGAGCAGCGCGCCCTGCCCCCAGAAGATCAAAAACAGGCTGCTCCACCAAAAGGTCGGCCCGATGCGCTCGCGCAGGGACTGGTAGCGCGGGTCCTCCTCGGAGTAGACGAGCAGGTTGCGCCAGCCCAGGTAGACGGTCAGGCGCAGGCCCCAGGCGCTGACCATGGCCAGCAGCAGCCACTGCAGCGGCTCGAGGGCGAAGCCTCGGTCGTAGGCGCAGGCCCAGGCGACGAGCACGAAGCCGAAGCCCCAGTAGATATCGACGATGCCGGCGTTGCGCTCGAGCAGGCTGATCAGCCAGACCAGAGCGAGGGACACCAGCAAGATCGCGGCTGCAGTCAGCGAGGCCATGCTCGGGCAGTGTACCCAAGCTCGACGGGCTGAGCTTCAGTGCTTCCGGGAGGCGATCCAGGCGTCGAGCTCGGCCCAGCGATCGTGCAGCCACTCCCCCCGCGCCTCGTCGCTGGCGGGGAGCTCGCTGGCCGCGTAGCGCCAAAAGCGGACGTGGACCTCGCGGCCGATGATCTCGCCGGACCACAGATCGGCCACGGTCGCAAAGCCGCCCAAGCCCTCGTGTCCCACGATGACCACGTCCGCCTGCGGGGCGCCCCGCATCAGCGCCAGGGTCCCGCCCGGGCGCGGCAGCAAGGTGTGCTCGAGGGCCACGGCCCGCTCGGCGAGCTCGGGCTGCTTTTGCTCGAGGCGCGCGATGACCCGGCAGCGCTTGCCCTCGGTGAAGCGCGTGCCCTCGGGATAGATCAGCAGGCCCTCGCCAGGGTCGAGGCCCGCCGCCAGGGCCTCGATCGCGGCCAGCTCGTGCTCCGAGTCGCTCGGGTCGCGGTCGACGAAGTGGTTGGGGATGTACTGCCCCGCGATGTCGAGGCAGGGCTCGTTGAGCAGCTCGCGCTTGACCACGCAGCGCAGCGGGATGGAGTTGGCCGCGGTCACGAACACGTTGGGCACCAGGGTGTCGATGATCGAGGCGTGGCGGGTGAGGTAGAGGGCCGGCGCCGGCGGGGCGAGCTCGGCCCCCTCCACGGTCCAGCGCAGACCAAACAGCGTCGTCGCCAGCTCGAACAGCGCGCCCGCCCAGTGGCGCTGGATCCCATAGGTCCACCGGGCCATCCGGGCCTTCGCCGAGCCAAAGCCCGTCAGCAGCCAGGCCCACAAGAGCAGCTGCTGGCCGTAGAGGTGCAGCGCCAGGTAGCCCCCGACGAACAGCCAGATGCGCACGGCGATGCCCCGGCGCCGACGCGCGAGATCGGCGAGCAGCGCGAGCCCGAAGCTCAGCGGGGCGAGGCTCCAGTAGAGCAACGCCGCCGCCCAAAACAGCGGCACCGTGACGGCGCGCCGGCGCAACCGCGGACCGAGGTCGTGGGGGTCGCTGCGCGGCTCGGGGGAAGCGATGGACACGCAGAGGCAATCTATCGTGGTTGTGTCACCGCCCGCCCCGGCTGCTCGGGCTGGCAAGAGGGGCAGCTTCCCGGCGTGCGTCGTCCTGGCTCGAGCGAGGACGCGGACGGAGGCAGGCTTCGCGAGGCCTGTTCGCATTTGCTCTCGCCCGCGCGCTCGCCTGCCTCGTCGCGGCGCCGGCCCGCGACCCGAGCACTGCGAACCGAGCGCTTCAGGTGTAGATCCCGAGGGCCAGGATCATCACGAAGGCGTCGCTGCCCTGGGGAAAGCCGCCGAGCATCATCGGGCAGTGGGCCGAGAACGGATCGTCGATGACGAGGCCGTCGAAGAACAGCTCCAGGTGACCCTCGAGGCTCCCGCGCAGGTAGGGGCCGAGCCTCTCCAGCTCCGGATACTCCTCCTCCTCCTCGACCCGCGAGTGAGTCGTCCGTCCTCGACGGCGAATACAGACAACGCCTCAGGCCGCGCACAGCTCGCGGCGCAGCCGCTGCCGCGCCCGGCTGATCCGCACCGACACGTTGCGCTCGGTGATGCCCAGGGCCTTGGCGATCTCGGCGTAGGACAGCCCGCGCAGGTGCAGGCTGATGGTCGACTCGAGGTTGTCGGGCAGCTTGGCCAGGGCGTCGAGCATGCGCCGGCGGTCGTCCTCGTGGAGCACGGCGGACTCGGGGCAGGTCTCGGTGTCGCGCAGCTCCTCGCCGTCCTCGAAGATCTCGAGGGCCGTGGGCCGGCGCTTGCGGAGGGTGCGAAAGCAGCTGTAGCGGGCGACGCGGTGGACGAAGGTCGACAGCGAAGACTCGCCGCGGAAGGTCGGGAGGGCGCGCCACAGGGCCAGGGCGATGTCCTGCTCGAGGTCCTCGCGCTCGGCCGGGGTGCGGCCGTAGCTGGCCGCGAGCCGGGAGATGCTCGAGCCGTGGGTCGCGAGCACGCTGGCGAGCTGCTGCTGCCGGCGGCGCATCTGGGCGACCTCGTCCTCGTCGTCCGCGTCGTCGATGGCGTTGGGGTAAAAGCCGGGCCGACCAAAGCGGGGCGCCGGCGTCAGGCCGACGAAGCCCGCCGCGCCCACGCGGTCTGCCCCGCCCGCGCGGTAGCCCGCGCCGGGGTTGGCCGCGGCGAGGCGCTCGTCGAAGGACCACATCAGGCCCGCGAGGGCGCGGACGAGCTCCTGCGGTCGGTTCTCCCCGCCAGTGACCAAGGCCTCGCGCACGGCGTCGGCGTCGACCCCCAGGCCCGCCAGCAGCTCGTGCTCTTCGGCGGACAGGCCCTGCGCCGTGTCGAGCCAGTCCCACACCTGCCGGCGCGTCTCGACCAGGGCGCTGTAGTCCGCGAGCTGATCGTCGATGAACAGGCTGCGCCACCCGGGCTGGGGCTCGGCGACCTCCTCGGGCCACCACTGCGCCTCCTCGCTGCGCTCGCGCAGCTCGAGGGCCAGGGTCCGCGTCTGCCGAACCAGCGAAGCCATGCCGCGGCTCAGCCCGTCGACGCACACCGGGCGGTCCGGATCCTCGAGCACCCGCTTGACCCCGAGCCAGGCCGGGAGCATGCGCAGCAGCCAGTTCGCCGACGAGCGCAGCATGGTCAGGCCGCGCAGCGCCGGGAAGAAAGCCACCGCGAAGGTCACGCAACCCAGGACGTAGATCGCTTCGCCGAGGAGGGGGATCTGCGGGAGAGGCGCGAGGGGTTCCATGCAGGGATACGGTGTCCGGAGACCCCAAAACCCTACATGGAAATCCAAAAAGATCGATTGCTTGGCTCCAATGGAGGTCTGCGGGCCCGATACACTGTTTCTGCTCGGCCCCTCCCGAGCTCCCAAAACCCGGCGGCCCGTCGCGTTCCCCGCTCGAAAGCGCGCTCTAGTACCGCGAAGCTGGCTATCATCACCGCGATGAGCCTCAAGTGGGACCGCCGCTTCCTCGAACTCGCCCGGCACATCTCCGGGTGGAGCAAGGACCCCTCGACGCAGGTCGGCTGCGTGGTCGTCGGCCCCGACCGGGAGATCCGCAGCGCCGGCTTCAACGGCCTGCCCCGGGGCATCGAGGACAGCGCCAAGCGCCTCCAGGACCGGGCGCTCAAGTACCCGCTGATCTGCCACGCCGAGGAGAACGCGATCATGCACGCCGCCCGCATCGGCGTCGCGCTCAAGGGCTGCACGGCCTACGTGACCTGGCCGCCCTGCACCCGCTGCGCTCGCTCGCTGATCCAAGCCGGCGTCGACGAGGTCGTGTTCCCCGGCCCCATCGAGATCCCCGACCGCTGGCGCGAGGACTTCGACATGAGCCGGGGGATGTTCGAAGAGGCCGGCGTGGACATCCGCGAGGTCGCCCTGGAGCCCGCCCCTGCCCCCGGCTAGCTGAGGTGGTTACCGAAGCGGCAGCTCGACGTGAACCTCGAGGCCGCCGCCTTCGCGGTTTCGGGCCCACACGCGGCCCCCGAGCTCCTCGACCAGGCCGCGGACCACCGCCAGGCCGATGCCCGTGCCCTTGCGAGCCTCGGCGTGCGCCGCCTCGGCGCGGACGAAGGCCTGGAAGATGCGCGGGAGCGTGGCTGGATCCACGCCCGGTCCCCGGTCGGCGACGCTCAGGGTGAGCCCCCCGCCCTCGCTACGTGCGGACAGCTCGACCTCGCCCGCGCCGTGCTCGAGGGCGTTGTCGACGAGGTTGGTGAGGATCTGCGCGAGGGCGTCCCGCGGGAGCGCGAGGTCGGCGAGCGCGGGCTCGAGCTCCGCCCGCAGCTCGACCCCCGCGGCCTCGATCTGCGGGGCCATGCGCTCGCGCAGCTCGTCGAGGAGCCCGCCGAGTTCGGCCACCTCGGCCCCCGGTCCGGCCCCGGCCCCGTCCCCCGCCTTGGCGCGCTCGATCCGGGACAGGGTCAGCGCGGCCTCCACCAGCCGGCTCAGGCGCTCCGCCTCGCGCCGGATCGTCCCGTGGTAGCTGCGCCGCCGCTCGGGGTCGGCGACCATGCCCTGCTCGAGCATCTCGCTGTACATGCGGATGCTGGTCAGCGGCGTGCGCAGCTCGTGGGTGACCGCGGCGACGAAGCGCTCGCGGGCCTCGGCCTCGAGGATCAGCGTCGCCAGGGTCCGCTCGATGGCCACGAGGCCGGCGAAGGTGGCCAGGAGCAGGGCGAGCGCGAGGGCCAGGTTGACCCGCGCGCCCGGGTCGGCCAGGGCTCGCGCCGGTCCCAGCTCCACGGCGACGGGCAAGCCCGAAAAGGGCGGCGAGAGGGCGTGGACCCAGCGGCCCAACGCCGCGTCGCTGGGGCCCTCGGGGGACCAGTCCAGGCTCAGCCGCGAGCCGAGCTCGGCCTCGGCCTCACCCAGGAGCTCGGACTCGAGCCAGGCCTCGAGGGCGCGCCGGTCGACGACCACGCCCTGCACCCAGACCTGCTCGCCGATGGTCACGGTCCGCAGCAGCCGCAGGTGCTCGGCGCTCGGGGCCTCGACGGCGAAGGTCGTGGTGCGCACGTCGAGGTCGTCGCGGGGCGGCTCGAGCTCGGCCCCAATGCCGACGCCGCCTTTGTTCCCCAGCGCGTCTCCATTGAGGAAGTTCCCGAGCTGGGCGATGTCCGGGTCGAACTTGGCCTGCTGGTTTTGGACGACGTCGTTGCGCCGGTTTTGGGCCTGCTGCTCGATCGCCTGCTGGATCTCGAGGTCGGCCAGGGCCTCGTTGGCGCGCTGCTGGACCTGGACCGGCTCGTTCGCCGCCGCCAACATGGGGCCCTCGGCGCCGCCAAAGCGCCCGCCGCCGGGCTCGAGGTCCGCGCTCAGGGGCCGGAGCATGGCGACCCGCGACGCGTCCGCCATGGGGCTGGCGAAGCTCCCGTCGGGCTCGATCTGGAAGTAGCCGAGGACGAAGTCGCGCTCGGGCGCGGCGGCGAGCGGCGAGGCCACGGCCGCCTCGCCCTGCCGGGGCACCCACTCCTCGCGCCACTGCACGAAGGGCCGGGCCTGCTCCTCGGCGACGAAGCGACCGAGGCTGGTGTCGAGCTCGCCGACGATGCGCATGGCCAGGGCCTCTCCGCGCAGGCGCTGCTCCGCCCGGGCGTCCTCGAGGGAGCGGAGCACGAGCGCGCCCAGGCCGACGCTCAGACCCAGGGCCGCGAGGCTGAGGATCGCCCGGATCCGCCGCAGCCGTCGACGGCCAGGGCTGAGCGCCTCGCCCTCGTTCACGGACGCGCCTCTTTGCCGGGCTCGCGCAGCCGATAGCCCACGCCGCGCACGGTCTCGATGGGCGAGGGCTGGCCCGGGAAGAGCTCGGCCAGGCGCCGGCGCAGCTTGACCACGTGCATGTCCACGCAGCGCGTCTCGAGCTTCTCGGCGCGCTCGTAGCCCCACACCTCGCGGAGCAGATCGACCCGCGGGACCACGCGGTGGCGCTCGCGGGCGAGGTAGGTCAGCACCTGCAGGTCGCGGGCGGTGAGCTCGATGCAGCCCTCGCCCGCGCGAGCGCGCAGGTTGTCGAGGTCGAGCTCGAGCGCGCCCACGCGCAGGGTCTCGGGGGCGCCCGCGTCGTCGACAGCGGCCGGGCTCCCGTCCCCGCCCGAGCCCTTGGCGCTGCGCCGCAGCAGCGCGTCGATGCGCGCGCGCAGGACCGAGAGCGAAAAGGGCTTGGCGACGTAGTCGTCGCAGCCGCACTCGAAGCCGCGCAGCACGTCGGCCTCGCGCCCGCGGGCGGTGAGCATCATGATCGCCTGCCCCGGACGAGCCTCGCGCAGCGCCGCGCACACGGAGAAGCCGTCGCGGCGCGGCAGCATGACGTCGAGGATGACCAGCTCGTAGGCGCCCGTCAGCGCCTCTCGCAGCCCGGCCTCGCCGTCGCCCACGCCTCGGGGCCGGTGGCCGTGGTAGGCGAGCAGGTCGCAGATCCCCTCACGGATCGCCCGCTCGTCCTCGACCACCAAGATGGCGCTGCTGGCTCGGCCCCGACTCACACCGCCCAGCATAGCAAGGCGTCACAAGTTCGCCCGTACGCTGGGCAGCCGCATCTTCCACAGGAAGCCGTCGAAGTAAAAGTGGATCATCGACTGGTAGATGCCCCAGTAGGTCAGCCACACCGCGGTGCGGTAGCCGAGCAGCTCGGGGCGATCAGCGTCCGGCGCGATGTAGCGACCCCAGTACTTGAGCAGGGCGATGGCCACGGCGAAGGCTACGACCATGCCCAGGTAGAACACCACCGGGTGACGCAGCAGCGCGCCCAGGGTTGGCCGGTGGGTCAGCGGCCGGTGGTAGCGCTTGCGCTGGAAGGCCCACACGAACACGCAGTACTCGAGGGCGTGGCTGAAGGCGAAGGCCATGTAGACCTTGATGGGGTCGAACACGAAAAAGCACAGCGCCAGGGCCGTGGTCCCGCCGACCATCCACAGCCGCGGGGCCGAGCGCAGGCCGTGAGCCTCGCGCTCGCGGTGCAGCCACAGGATGTGGATCACCACGACCAGGCCCACGGTCACCGGTATGGTCACCGGCATGGCCTGCTCGAGCAGCGAGATGAAGCCGGGCAGCACGGCCGAGGCGTCGTCGAAGTAGTCGACCGCGATCTCCCGGTACATCGGCCCGAGCCACGCGAAGTAGAGCGGCAACCAGCACAGCACCAGGGCCTTGTCGAGCCACGCCGGCGCGGCCCCGCCGGCCTTGGCGTTGTACATGCGCAGGATCCCGAACTTCTGCATGTAGACGTGCCAAAAGTTCCACAGCGCCGCGAAGCTGCCGACCGCCGCGAGCACGGCGTCGAGGGAAACCTCGCTCAGGGTCGAGCCGGCGAGCAGCACGACCCCGAGGATCGCCACGATGATCCCCGAGGCGACGAAGCCCCGCCCGCCGGACACGGCGATGGCCTGCTCCTTGCCAGCCTCAGTCTCGGCTGGCGCCGTCTTGGCCAGGGACAGCCGCCGCCAGTCGATCCAGGTCGAGGCCCCGAGCGCGGCGGCGTAGAACCACCACCCGCCGTCGATACCCTGCACCCCGAAGGTCAGCCCACCCGCGACGCCGTAGGCCGCCCCGAGCAGCGGCAACAAGTGACGCAGGGGCGTCGCGTCCGGGCCCCCGTCGCGGCGCATGATCTGGACGAGCAGCACGACCCCCGCCCCGATCGCGCACAGGCCCCCAGCGCCGAGGGTCAGATCAGAGCGGACCAGCGTGGGGCTGGCCGCGAAGGCCACGAAGAACAGGGCCGGGAGCAGCCAAAAGCGCGCGGGGTAGCGCTCGCGGACCTGGCTGTCGAGGTAGACGTAGGGCAGGCCGAAGTGGCGGTGCAGGTCGGTGATCGCGATGACCGCCAGGTAGACCCACAGGTAGTCCGCGCGGGCCGGCCCGAGCAGCAGCAAGGGCACGAGCACCCACACCCAGCTCAGGGCGTAGGCGGACAGATCGACCAGCGGGGAGATGTGCCAGCCCTCGACGCGCTCGTCGGGCTCGGGGAGGCGGAGGGCGGCGGGCAGACCCATGGCCGCGACCTTAGCAGCGGCGGACACCGGCCTGTAATCGCCATCGCTCACGCGGGGGAATCTGCACCGGGCACCGTCCGTCTCCATGTCCATGGTGGCTCGCCTCGGCCCTGCGCTCGTCTGCCTCGCCCTCCTCGCTTGCTCGGGAGGCAGCGCCAGCACCGGGGCAGAGCACGAGCCGCCCGCCGAGGACGCAGCGCCCGTCGACGCGCCCTCGGCGTCCGCGTCGCAGGGCCCGACTCTCACGGCTGAAGTGGACGCGAAGTCGGACCCCGCCGTCGAGCTCGCGCGGCGCCTCGACGCGCGCCTGGCCCTGGGCTTCGATCGGCGCGCCGCGACCACCGTCGCCGGGGACCAGCTCGAGTGGTGGTTCAACGCCGACGAGTTCGGGGCCGTGGTGCTCGTCGCCCGCGACCACGACGGGGCGCTGCTCGCCTACGAGGAGGCCCAGCTGAGCAGCTCCGCCCGGCCCTTCTTCGCCGGCCAGCGCTACCTGGCCTTCGGCGCCCACGACCCCGACGGCGAGGTCCACTCGGGCCTGCTGATCGTCTGGGACGCCGAGACCGACCGCTTCCGCCGCTTCGAGGCGCCCACCCGCGAGGTCCACGGGGACATCGCCATCCACGACGGCAAGCTCTACCTCGGCGCCTGCAAGACCCCCGCGCCCCTGGGCTTCATCGACCTCGAGAGCGGCGAGGGCAAGGCCTTCGAAGAGCCCGGGCTGCAGTCGCCCGCGTTCTACCTCGACGGCAACGATCTGGTCATCCAGACGCGGGTCCAGAGCAAGAACAAGCCCTGGTTCACGGTTCAAGGCGGCGAGCTGGTCGAGCGAGAGCAGCGGACCAGCGAGGCCCTCGTCTCCCTCGAGCAGCCCTTCGCGTCCATCGCGGTGACCCCCTGACGCTCGGCGGCGGCGAAGCGCCCCCGGGCTCGAGTCAGGGCAAAGTCAGAGTCGGCTCAGAGCCCGCCCTCGAGCAGGCCGATGGCCCGCTCGATGCCCATGACCGTCATCAGCGAGGTCAGCTTGGGGCCCTTTTCGCGGTCGAGGATCAGGTCGTAGACCACCGGGAAGAACTGCTTGGGTCCGAGCTCGAGGCCCTCGAACAGAGTCTTCATCACGGGGATGAGCTCGGCCTCGCTCGCGCTCGGGTTGGCCTTCAGCGCGGTGACCAGGCGCTCGAGGGCGACCTTGGCCTCGCCCTCGAGGCTGCGGCGGATCGGCTCGCGGCGGATCCGGTAGCGGAAGGACTCGGGGGCGTGGTCCTCGATCCAGTTCCACACGCAGCGCGCCCGCTGGTCGAAGAGCGCCCGCTCGCGCTCGGTGTTCAGCTCGCCCGTGGCCTCGTAGTGGCTCCGGGCCCGGTCGATGTCGCCGTCGTAGATCTGCAGGATCACCGACAGCGGCCGGAAGCTGGGCTGGAATGGCGGAGTGGTCCCGGCCTCGATGCGCTCGCCCGCCGGGTCGGCCAGGTCGAGGGTGCGCCGCGCGACGGTCCGCTTTTTGTCCTTGCGCCCGCCGTCGAGGGCCTCGTGGGCCAGGCGCACGGCCCGGTCGTAGTCCTCGTAGAGCTTGAGCACGTCGAGGTCGAAGCTGATCGCAAACTCGGTGTTGGGCCGGTAGGCGGCGAACAGCCAGCGCAGCATCTTGGGCTCGTAGACCCGCAGGCAGGTCTCGACGGTGACGACGTTGCCCGAGGAGCTCGAGATCTTGCCGCCCATGCCCTTGATGGACACGAAGTCGTAGGCGACGTAGGCCGGCGCCCAACCTCCGTAGACCTGATCGACGATCTGCTTGGCGGTGTCGTAGCTGCCGCCCTCGGAGCTGTGGTCCTTGCCGCCGGGCTCGAACATCACCTGCTCCTCGGCCCAGCGCATCGGCCAGTCGATGCGCCACAGCAGCTTGACGTCGCCGCCCTCGCGCAGGTCAAAGGCGCCCTCGCGGCCCGTGGACTCCACGCGGTAGCGCACGGTCCAGCCCTCGTTCTCCTCGGGGTCCCAGGTGAAGCTCAGGTCGTCGCGGCCGGTCTCGGGGTCGAAGCCGGCGATCGGCAGCCAGCTCTCGGGCAGGGGCTCGCGGCGGTACTGATCGAGGATCGCCTTGATCGCGGCGGTGTTCTGAAGGGCCTTGCGGATGCCCTCGGCGTAGGCCCCGGCGCGGTAGCGCTTGGACTGGCGGATGAACTCGCAGTCGATGCCCAGCGGCTCGATGCTGCGCTCGAGCGCCGCGATGTTGTTGGACGCGTAGCTGTCGAGCTCGCCGTAGGGGTCGGGGACGTCGGCGATGCTGCGGCGCAGGTTGTCCGTCAGCATGTCCTGCTGCGGCATGCCCTTGGGCACCTTGCGGAACACGTCGAAGTCGTCCCAGGAGTAGATGAAGCGGACCTTCTTGCCCTGCTCGCCCAGTCGATCACGCAGGGCGCGGGCGACGAGATCGACGGTGATGATCTCGCGGAAGTTGCCGACGTGGACCACCCCGGAGGGGGTGATGCCCGCGGCGACGGTGTAGAGCTCGGCCTCGGGGTGCGCGGCGATGGTCCGCGCCGCGGCGTGGTCGGCCCAGTGGGACAGATAGGGATCCGGCTGTGCCATGGGGTCGAGAGCATGATCGATCCCCCCTTGTCTGTCGAGCGTCCGCGGCCGACACTCGCGCATCGTGGCGAGCCGAGCCAAACACGGCCGGGGGCGCGGACCCTCGGGCAAGGGAGGGCCCCCGCGGGGCTCTGGGGGCGCGAACACCCGGCACCGGGTCAAGCTCGCCAAGGCCCTCGAGCGCGCCGTGGGCCAGGGCCACCCGTGGATCTTCCGCGACGCCCTCGACGAGCGCTTCGCACGGCTCCCGCCGCCGGGCACGGTCGTCACCGTCCTCGACCGCCAGGGCCGCTTCCTGGCCCGCGGCCTCGCGGAGTCTGGGCCCATCGGCGTGCGCGTGTTCACACGCCGAGACCGACCCGTCGACGCCGCGCTGATCGCCGAGCGCCTCGACGCCGCGCTGCTCTTGCGTGACCGCTTCGCCCCCGCCGACACCGACGGCCTGCGCCTGGTCCACGGCGAGGGCGACCGGCTGCCCGGGGTCGTCTGCGATCGCTACGCCGACCACGCCGTGCTCCGCCTCGACGGCGAGGCCATCGAGGGCTGGCGCGCCGTGATCGAAGACCGCCTCGCCCAGCGCCTGCGCGCCCGCGGGGTCTCGGCGTTCCTGCGCCGCCAGGGCAAGGGCGAGCAAAAGCGCGTCGAGCCCATCTACGGCCGGCTGCCCAGGGCGCCCATCGTCATGCGCGAGCACGGCATGGACCTGCTGGTCGACCTGGTCCACGGGCAAAAGACCGGCATGTTCCTCGACCACCGCCCCAACCGCCGCAGCGTCCGGGCGCGGGTCGCCAGCTTGGTCGCGGCCGGCGTCGCGGCGCCGCGGGTCGTCAACCTGTTCGGCTACACCGGGGGCTTCTCCATCGCCGCGGGCCTCGGCGGGGCCGCCGAGGTGGTCACCGTCGACGTCGCCGCCCCGGCCCTCGACCTGGCCACGCGCTCGTGGCAGCTCAACGCCCTCGAGCCCCACCGCCACCGCGCCGCCCCCGTCGAGGTCGAGCGCTGGCTGGCCGAGCAGCGCGAGCGGGCTCCCTTCGACCTGGTCATCGCCGATCCGCCCAGCTTCGCCCCGCGCAAGAGCGCCCGGGACAAGGGCCTCGCCGCCTACCGAGCCCTGCACACCGCCGCCTTGCCGATCGTCGCCGACGGCGGGCTCTACCTGGGCGCCTCGTGCTCGAGCCAGGTCGACCGCGCCGCCTTCGAGGACACCCTGCTCAAGGCCGCGCGAGCGTGCAAGGTCGAGCTGCAGGTGCTCGAGCGCAGCGGGGCCGGCTTCGACCACCCCGTGCCCCTGGGCTTCTCCGAGGGCGAGTACCTCGTGGCGACCCTGTGCCGGGTGCACCGCTAGTCCTGGTACTCGCCCGGCATCACCACCGGCAGGTCGAGGTGGAAGGTCGTGCCCTCCCCCGGCTTCGTCTCGACCCACAGCTCGCCGCCGTGATCCCGGGCGATGCCGTGGCTCAGCGAGAGCCCCAGGCCCGTGCCCTGGTCGCGTCCCTTGGTGGTGAAGAAGGGGTCGAAGATGTGGGCGAGGACCTCGTCGGGGATGCCGGTGCCGGTGTCGGTGACCGAGAGCCGGACCCAGCGCGGGTCGCCGTCGGGGTCCTCGTCTGGATCGCGCGCGTCTTCGTCGAAGCCGACCAGGATCGGCGAGACCCCCGAGGTCTCCTTGTTGGGCTTGTCGCCCTTGGTCAGCCCGGCCTTGGACTCGGGGCCCTCGCCCTCGACCAGCGTCTCCGAGTCCTCGTCGGGCTCGGGCTCGCCGCGGACCCGGACCGCGGCCGCGCTGAGCCGGATGATCTTGCGCTCGTCGTGGCCCTTCCAGCGCTCGTTGATCGCGTCGCGGGCGTTGGTCACCAGGTTCATCACGATCTGCTGGATCTGCTGGCTGTGGCACAGCACCTCCGGCAGGTTGATGGGGATCTCGTTGCGCAGGTCGATCTGGTCCTTGCGCAGGGTGCTGCGGATCAGCGACAGGGTCGAGCCGACGATCTTGCTGATCTGCGTGGGCGTGCGCTTGGGCGCGTTGTCCCGGCGCGAGAAGGCCAGCAGGTCGCGGACGATGGTCGCCACGCGCTCGGCCTCGCCGGCGATCTCGCCCGCGAACTCGCTGACCAGCTCGGGCTCCTCGCGGCTCATGCCGAGCAGCTCGGCGTAGTTGAGGATGCCCTGGACCGGGTTGTTGATCTCGTGGGCGACGCCGCTGGCCAGGGTGCCGATGGACTCGAGGCGCTGCTGCTGGCGCAGCTGGGCCTCGAGCTCGAGGCGGCGCGCGTCGGCGTTCTTGCGCTCGGTGATCTCGGTCGCGATGACCATGACCCGGCGCGGCTCGTCCTCGATCTCGATGGGCGCGATGTGGGCCTCGTACCAGCGCCGCGTGCCCTTGCCCCGCCCCGAGGAGGCCGCCTTGGTGATGCAGATCTCGGCCTCGCCCCGGCGGCCCTGCTCGAGCGCGGCCTCGATCGCGCCCTCCCAGACCTCGACGCTCTCGTCCTCCATCGCCGGGGCCTGCCCGGGCACCCAGCCCGGCAGCGGGCGGTTGACGAAGGTCAGGTCGCCGTGGTCGTCGAGCAGCGCGATGATGTCCGGGGCGCCGTCGACCAGCGAGCGCCACTGGACCTCGCTGCGGCGCAGGGCCCGGTAGAGGTTGGCGTTGTCGAGGGCGCCGCCGGCCTGAGCAGCCACGAAGTCGAGCACGCCCAGGCGGTCCTCGCTGAAGCAGGACGCCGACTGGCGGTTCTCGAGCACCAGCGCCCCGAGCCGGCGCTTGCCCTTGCCGATCGGCATGCACAGCAGCGAGCGCACCCCCGTCCGGCTGATGTAGGAGTCCGAGGCGAAGCGCACGTCGACGCGGGCGTCGTCGAGGACCACGGTCTTGTCGGTGCGGATCACGTACTCGACGACGGAGACCGGGACCATGGCCGCGGCGCTGCCGAGCTCGAGGGGCGGGACGATGGTCTGGACCCGCCGGCTCATGCCGCCCAGGGCCGCCAGGCACAGGCCGTCCTCGGTCTCGACCAAGAGCGCGCCGCGGTCGGCCCCGGCGTTGGTCATCGCCGCCTCGAGCACCTTGCAGATCACCGCCTCGGGGTCGAGCTCCTCGGAGATCGCGGTCAGCGTGGTCGTGATCGTCTCGAGGTCGAGGGCCAGGTTCGCGTGGCGGTTGCTGCTCGAGCCGCGGCCCTTGGCCCGCCGCGTGGGGATGGCGTCGTTGTCGTTGAGCCCGAACTGGTCCTCGAGCTGGCGCAGCTTGGCCCGCGCGCCCCACAGCCGGTAGAGCTCCCAGGCCTCCTGGCGCGGCCCCTGGGCGAGCACGGCGTAGGCCCGGCGCTCCATGTGGGCGGCCATGCGCTCGCAGGCCAGGGCCGCGACGTAGAGGCACCCGCGGACGTTGGCCTCGGCCCGGGTCTGCTCGTAGAGGCCCATGGCGCGCTCGTCGTCGCCGTCGAGGACGGCGAGCTCGGCGGCCACGAAGTCGCGGTAGTGGCCGAAATTGTGCGGGCTGTCGTGGGCCCAGCGCTGCAGCAGGTCGAGCTGCTCGACGATCACCCGGCGGCGTCGACGGTGGCCCCGGCCGTCGAGCTCGGCGCCCTCGCGCTCGAGCTCCATGGCCGTGGCCAGGGCGTAGAGCAGGGCCGCCCGCGGGGTCGACCACGAGCCGCGCAGGACCTCGGCGAAGTCGGTGATGCGCAGGCAGTAGGCGAGCGCGGCCTCGGCCTCGCCCATGATCAGGTGGAACATCGCCCGGACCACGCAGTTGGCGTAGAACCACACCCGGTTGTCCGTCTCGGGGTCGAACTCGCCGGGCTCGACGGGCACGACCCGCGGGGTGTCCTCGTCGCGCGCGAGCTCCCCGAATTCGGCGTCGAGGTCACCGACCAGGGCCGCGAGCAGGCTGCCGTTGACCCGAAAGATCTCGGAGATGCCCTTGGACAGCCGCGCGCCGATGTCCTGGTGGACGCGCTGGGTGAACTCCAGCAGGCCGCGCAGGTCCGTCCCGACCTCGGGGTGCACGCTCAGGCCGAGGGCCGCGACGTAGCCCGCGTTCTCGAAGTCGCCGATCACCAGCGCCCGCTCGTAGGTCACGTCGAGGCGGGCGACGCAGTCCTTGTAGGGCCGGCTCATGTGCCACACGAACAGCGCCCCGCCCATCTCGGCGCGCACGGCCGAGAGCGTGGGCTGCTCGCCGTCGACCAGCGCCATGGCCTGGTCGGCGAGCGCCCCCGCAGGCACGGGCCGACGCAGCACCCAGCCCACCGCCATGGCCAGCTGGGCGAAGGCCGAGCCGGTCCCCGGGTGCTTGCCGTGGTCGAGGAACAGGCGGACCTGGAAGGCCGTCAGCTCCGCGAACAGCAAGGGCGCGACGATGTAGCTCGAGGTCACCAGCGCCGAGCTGATCTCCATGGCCGCGCACGCGACCGGGTCCGTCATGCTCGGCCACTCGCCCAGCTCGACCTCGCTCAGCTTGCGCACGCCCATCCACGCGCGGACCACCGAGACCAGCACGCGGACCCGGCTCGGCTCGCGGTTGAGCTTGAAGCCGCACTCGGCCAGGCCGCGCAGGCCGACCTCGAGGGCCGCCGCCGCCTCGCCCTGGAGCACCAGCAGGCGCGTGCGCTGGGCGACCAGCTGGGCGCGCTGGACCGGGCTGAGGGCCCAGCCGCCGAGCTCCTCGAAGATCGAGGTCGCGACGTCGGCGCGGCCCGAGAGCGACAGCGCGAGGGCCCGAGACAAGGTGATCTCGAACAATCGATCGTCGATCGCCTCGGCCGAGGGCCGGCGCTCGTGGAGCACCTCGAGGGCCATGTTGAGCGCGCTCATGGCCATGTCGTAGGCGGCCAGCTCGAGGCAGCACTTGCCCGCCTCGAGCTGCAGCGCGACCAGGCGCGCGCGGCTGTGCTCGTCGTGGTCGGCGTGGGCGCGGCTTTGGCCCAGGTAGTGCACGGCCGTGAAGAACTCGAGCCGCGTCGGCTCGCCCTCGAGCAGGGCCCGGCCGCGGCGGGTGTAGAGCTCGCGCCGCGTCGTCGCGCTCATCTGGTTGACCGCGAACTCGCGGACCCGGGCCCGGCGAAAGCGGTAGCCGGTGCGCGTGGCGAGGAGCAGGTCGTCCTCGAGCAAGGGCTGGAGCAGCTTCAGGGTGTCCCGCGGCGCGCGATCGGTCGCGACGCACAGCTCGTTGAGGTCGAAGGCCGAGCCCAGGCACGCGGCCTCGCGCAGCAAGGCCGCCGAGTCCCGCGGCAGGTCGCTGACCCGGGCGTCGATCAGCCCGTAGATGTCCGCGGGGATCGACGCGGTCTCGAACTCCTCGAGGCTCCACCGCCAACGCGACTGACCAGCCCCTCGCTCCTCGTCCACGAGCACGCGCTCGAGCAGGCCCATGCGCAGCAGGTGCTCGAGCAGCAGGAACACGAACTCGGGGTTGTTGGAGGTCCGCGAGGTGATGAAGCGGGCGAAGTCCTCGTCGCGGATGCCGAGCATGGCGTCGAGGAACTCGGTCACCGCCGAGTCCGTCAGCGCGCGCAGGTCGACGGCCCGGCCGTTGCGCTCGCGGTTGCGCAGCGCCGCCGCGAGCACGCGGATCGGGTGGCCCTCGTGGACCGCGTCGCGCCGGCTCGTGCACACGAACAGGGTCGAGCCGCAGTCGCTGCGGTCGAGCAGGATGTTGAGCAGCTCGAGGCTGCCCGAGTCCGCCGAGTGCAGGTTCTCGAGGATCAGCGCCAGGTCGCCCAGCTCGGCCAGGCAGCCCAGCAAGCGCGCGAGGGCGAGGTGGAAGCGGTTGCGGGCCTCGTTGAGGCTCATCGCCGCCGGCTCGGCCACGGGCTCGTCGAGCAAGCGGCGCAGGTTGGGCAGGTAGTCGACGAGCACCGCCGCGAGGATCCCGACGCGCTCGCGGACCAGGACCTCAAAGCGCCCGAGCTCCTCGTGGCCGAGGAGCAGCTGGCCGATGGCGTCGTCGATGGCCGCGAACCAGCCGGCGTAGGGGACCGCCCGGTTGCCCTCGAAGCTCCCGCGACCGAGCAGGCCGCGGCGCTGGATCATCACGTCCTCGAGCTCCTCGGTCAGCGCCGACTTGCCCGAGCCCGAGGCCCCCGAGAGCAGCACCACCCGCGGCCGATCGCCCCGCGCCGCCCGCTCGAGCTCGCTGGTCAGCAAGGTCAGCTCGCGCTCGCGGCCGTGCAGCGCCCCCGAGAGCGCCGGCAGCTCGAGCACGTCGGCGACGCCCAGCTCGAACTCGACCTCGGCCAGCTCCGTGCCCGCGTCGACCTCGGCCTTGAGCCGGCGCAGGTCCGCGGCCACCCCCACGGCGCTGTGGTAGCGGTCCTCGGGCTGCTTCTCGAGCAGCTTCATGACCAGACGATCGAGGGCCGGCGGCAGCTCCGGGCGGTGCAGGTTGGGCGGCTCGGGGGTCTCGAACAGGTGCGCGTCCTCGAGCTCCTCGGCGGAGTCGCCCGCGAAGGGCGGGACGCCCGTGAGCAGCTCGTAGAAGGTCGCGCCGAGGGCGTAGAGGTCCGTGTGCGGCCCGGGTTGATGGCGCGTGCGACCGCTGAGCTCGGGCGCGGCGTAGCGGACCATGTTGGCGTAGAGCTCGATGTCGTCGGGGTCGAGGAGCTCGTGCTCGATGGCCGCCGCGGTCCCGAAGTCGAGGACGTAGACCTCCCCGCCGCCGTGGCCCACGCGGACCGAGGCCGGGCTCAGGGTCCACGCGAGCAGGCGCCGGGCGTGGAGCTGCACCAGGGCCTCGGCCAGCTCCCGGGCGACCGGCAAGAAGGTGTCCAGGGGCATGGCCTGGTTGGCGCTGAACTCCGAGAGGTCGACGCTCGGCACCCGCTCGGACAGCACGACCAGCTGCTCTCGGGTCTGCTCGACGCCGACGATCGGCACCACCCCGCGCAGCTCGTGGGCCCGGGCCAGC
Organism: Plesiocystis pacifica SIR-1; assembly: GCF_000170895.1. GTDB lineage: Bacteria > Myxococcota_A > Polyangia > Nannocystales > Nannocystaceae > Plesiocystis > Plesiocystis pacifica. Next base: position 115,838 of record NZ_ABCS01000007.1, read on the forward strand.
TCGCACTCGAAGGCGAGATGATCGCCGACCCCCGCCACGCTCAGGTCGAACACACGCGCGATCACCTCGAGCCCGTCATCGCGGACGGCCTCATAGGTTCTGGAGAACCGCGTTGCCCGGATGAGCTCGACGGTCGAGTAGCCGGTGATCGGCAGTCCCATGCGTGGATTGACCCTGCGTCAGGGTGTCCCTAGTTTTGGCATGAAAACCCGACCCACAGCTACCAAGCTGGCGTCAGCGTGCGATCTCGGGCGGCCAGACCGATCTTGAGGGTGGGGTCGTGCCCCATGCGCGTCATGCCCTGCGCGCCTCGATGATCGGCTGGTCATCTACCGCCGCCGCCCTAGGGGCAATGTGCACCGCCGTTCTCGGCCAGGAATGACCCACTGAACCACAAGTGCACTCTCGCCCCTCGGCGGGACCACGGGCCTCTTTGTGGTCCATGGCCAATGCCCTCGACGGGTGATGATCGATGGATCACCCACGCCCACACCCCTCACTGCTTGGGGGCAAAACGCTCGGACAGCTCTTCGAGCACCAGAGCGCGCAGCGTCGGCGAGGCGTCCTTGCGAGCCGCGAGCACGCGCAACTCGTGCGCGAGGCGGGCGCTGTCTTGACCGAGACCGAAGGACTCGCTGTGCGCCAGGGTGTTGCCCAGCGCCATGGCCAGCTGCACGCGCAGGTGATCGTCCGCCTCGGGGCCCGAGCCCAGCTCGCGGATCCGGGCGAGCAGCACCGCGCCCCGATCCCGATCGCCCCGCTCGAGGGCCATGCCGTGGTGGTTGACCAGCGCCATGATCAGCCGGCGAGGCAGCTCGAGCTGCCCCGGGTTGGCGCGGCACAGGGCCTCGAGCTCCTCGAGCAGCGCCTCGCTCGCGCGCAGATCTCCGCCGAGGACCTCGCTGCGCCGGGACGCGTCGACGTGGGCGTTGAACAGCGCCGTGGCGAGGTGACGCTGCAGCGCGGACGAGCCGAGGTGCTGGCGGGCGAGGGCGCGGAGCTCGACGAGCAGGGCCTGGGCGAGCTCCGAGGGCGCGCCGCCTCCCCCGCGGCTGTCGCCGGCGTCGACGTGGGCGTTGACCAGCATCTGGGCGAACAGCTCGACCATGCCGAGCGAGCCCCCCGCCAGGTCGACGAGGTTGCGGGCGCGGCTCAGCAGCAGCTCGGCCCGCACCCACTCGCCGCGGTCCCCGACCCGCGCGTGCGTGGTCACCAGCATGCGCAGGTGCTCCCGACGCAGGGCGAGCAGCAGCTCGACCTCGCGCTCGCTCCCGGCGCGCGGACCGAGCTGACGCTGGGTGCGCTGCTTGGCCCGAGCGCCTGCGTCCGCCTCGGCCTCGGTGTGGTGATCGAGGAGGCTGTCGGCCTCGGCCTGGAGGTACTCGCAGACCTCGTCGAGGCCGAGCTCCGCGGCGTTGAGGTGCACCTGCAGCAGCGCCTCGAGCAAGATGTGGCCGAGCTCGAGGTCGGCGGGGTGGCGCTCGTGGATCAGGCGCAGCTCGTTGAGGCCTCGCTCGGCGGCGCCCGGCAGACCGGCGCCGGCGCCCTCCGACTCCCACGCGCCCAGGCCAAACACGGCGACGTCCCGGAGCACCCGCGCGAGCTCCCGGACCAGGCTCGGCTCGCCCTCGCCGCGCGCTCGGACCAGCGCCCGCAAGGCCTCGAGGGCCGCGTCCGCGCGCTCGTCGGCGCTCTCGCCCGCTTCGTCTGCGTCCGCGTCCTCGTCCTCGTCCACGGCGGCGCTTCGATGGCGAGCGTGCGCGCGGCCCAGCGCCCGGGCGCGCTCGAGGTCGACGCGGCCGTCCTCGTGGGCCTCACCCAGGGCGCGGAGCCTGGCCAGCGCCTCGACCTCCCGGGCCGGGAAGGCGACGAGCTGCTCGCGCAGCGCCCGGGCGAGCTCTCGGGCCACGCGAAAGCCTCGATCGTGGCGCTCGAGCTGCTCGAGCTCGGCGAGGCTCTCCGCCACCCGAGCTTCGTCGCCGTCCTCGCAGCTCGTCGCGACGCGATCGGCGAGGAGCTCGGCCAGGGCCACGCGGCAGGCCGCCGCGGACGGGTCGAAGCGCGCCCGCATGCGCAGCTCCTCGAGGGCCGCCAGGCGCATGGGCTCGTCGTCGAGGAGCAGGCCGCCGCGGTGCGCGTTGAACAGCGCCGCGGCGAGTCGGTCTTGGAGCAGGTCCGGCGCGCCGCTGCCGTGCAGGCGCGCGCGGAGCTCGTCGAGGCGGCGCCAGGCTTCGCCCCGGTCGCCTCGCTCGAGGGCGAGGATCTGCGCGTCGAGCAGCGCGCCCGCGAGGGCGTCCGTGCACCGCCCGCGCCCGTCGGCCGCGAGCGCGCGCAGCTCCTCGAAGGCCGCCTCGATCGGCCCCTCGACGGCCTCGTCGGGCAGCTCGCGCAACAATCGGCGCAGGCGGTGGAGCAACCTGGTGGCGAGCTCGTCGCGCTCGCGCCCCGTCGGTCCCCCCTGCTCCGAACTGGCCATCCCAGGGAGTATACGGGGGATGGTCGGCACACGTCCGGAGGCTAGGCGTCCGCGCTGGGGTCCGGGCCGGTGTCGAGCACGAAGGCGATCGCCCGTTCGCGGCTGTCGAACACCGAGGCCGGAGCGGACGCGCCGACGTTGTGGTGGGCGAAGAACTGCCGCGTGCGCTCGCTGCTGCTCCACCGCGCGACCCGGGCGAAGGCCCGCGAGGTCAGCTTCTCGGCGAGCTCGCGATAGCGCCGCACCAGCTTGGGCGCGACCCACAGATTGTCCACGCCGATGACCAGCGGGATCTTCCCGCGACCTGCCGTCAGCGCCTCGAGCCGACGCTCGAGCTCGGCCTCCAGCGCGAGCATCCCGGCCTCGTCCTCGATGCGGGTCGCGCGGGGGTACTCGAGCAGAGCAATGCCCCGGGTGGGGTCCCAGACCACCCGCATCCACAGGGTCTCGATGCCGAGGTTCTCCCGCTCGCGCTCGCGCTCCGCCTCGCGGACCAGCGCCGCCGGCAGCCGATGCACGCCGCCCTCGCCGGGCATCAGGCGGACCGAGTCGATCACCGCGGACCGGGGGATCTCGCCGTAGTAGTGGGGGAAGCGCTCGTGGGCCCGGTCGGGGCCGCCGCGCTCGGGCGCCTCGAAGCGCAGGCTGCCGTCGAGGAGCAGCTCGACGTCGACGGTCAGCAGCACCAGGTCGTCGCGGCCCGCGAAGTGCCGGGCCAGCGTCGGCGCGACCTGGCTGATCGTCGACAGGTGGACGAAGCCGTCGCGGGCGTCGAGGCTCGTGGGCGGGAGCTCGCCCTCGTCCAGACAGCGCTTCCAATCCTCCACGCTCGAGATCCGATAGAGGAGCTCCCGCGCGCGGACGGAGGGTTCACGAGAGCGCATGGTGCCAGCTTGAACTTGGTGGTGGGCGGACATGGCCGAGACCGGGTCCACCAGATACCCGGGGGCTGCTGCGTGGGCGTGCCCGCTGAGCATCGCAGAGGTGACGAATGACCGCCCCCTCGTGCGCAGATTTCATCGTTCTGGCCCAATTCCCACGGGGACCCCGCGGTCCCGCTATGCTGTCTCCATGCTCGGTTCCCCCGGCGGCAGCATGCTCTTCGCCTGCGCGCTCATCGTGGTCCTGGTCGCCGGACTCTTCGTCCTCGGTGACCGCGCCTTGGGCGTCGAGCGCCGCCGCTCCCTGGGCGGCTGGCTCATCGACGAGCTCCCCGCCGAGGCCCGCGTCGACACCCTGCCGCAGGCCTTCATCGAGTGGTTCGACGCGCTGTTCCGGACCCGCGCGGTCTCCGTGCTCGGCGTCGAGCTCCACCTCCCGCGATTGGGGCGCTCGCTGCTCGCCTCGGGGATCGCGCTGATCGCCGCCGCCCTGGTCTGGCTGGCCAACAAGGGCGCCCTCGCCGAGGCCCCCAGCTCGGGCACGAACGTCGCCCTGCTCGGCCTGCTCTACGGCGGGGCGACCATCGCGACCAACCTGATCCCCGACTACCTCTCCCTGGTCGAGAGCCGCTTCGTGCTCGGGCGCATGGCCGCGGCCCGCGGCCCGCTGGCCCGCCTGGGCTGGCTCGCCGTCGACGTCGTCGCGTCCATGGCGATCGTGTTCGGCTTCGTGTTCCTGTCGTTTTGGCTGGCCCTGCCCCTGGTCCCCGAGGGGGCCGACTACGCCGTGGGCTGCCTCGACCGCGAGAGCCTGAGCTTCGCCCGCATGGTCGACATCTTCGTCGCCGGCCTGACCTTCAGCACGCCGCCGGGCACCCTCAACTACGACGTCTCGGGCGTCTACATCTACTCGAGCCTGTTCACCTCGTTTTGGGTGTGGATCTACCTGGCCTCGACCCTGCTGGTCCGCGTCGCCCAGCTCGCCCCGGGCCTGCGCGCCTTCCTGCGCGACGCCTGCCGCGTCCACGACTACCCCCTGCGCGTGCTCGCGGCCGCCTCGGCCCTCGTCGCCGTCGTCGCCCTGACCCTGCCGCCGCTGCTGCGCCCGCTCCTGCCCGAGGATCGTCAGCACACCAACGGCATGGACGGCGACGTCTGGGAGGTCGACCTGTGCCGCGAGAAGCACTTCAGGGAATTCATGTTCCCGCTCCCAAACCAGCGCGTCCGCCAAAACCCAGGCGGCTGGCCGTTCTGACACCCCCGCCAGACCACGCCCCACCAGACAGCACCTTCCTCCTCGCCAGACAACGCCCCCTCGCCCCGCCAGATAGCACCCCCCTTGGGGGGTGGCCACATGCGCCCTAGAAGGCACGAACGAGTTTGAGGACAACCCAGAGCGGAGGAGCGGCCAGCGACGAAGCGTCCCCGGTCCTACCCGCCTGCGGGGGCATGACAGCACGCGTCCCCGGTCTGAGCCGCCCGCGGGGGCATTACAGGTACTCGAAGCCCCAGGTCATGGCTTCGTTGGGGTCGTCGCTGTAGCCGTCGACGAAGTCGACGATCTCCGAGCCGGTCAGCTCCGTCGCGCGCATGGCCCAGCCCTTGATGCCCAGGTAGAGGGCGCGGTGGGGCTTGGGCACCTCGGCGAGCTTGAGGGTCACGCGGTGGCGATCGTTGGGGTCGCGGTGGACCGTCATCGTCCCGAAGTCGAACTGCGAGTGCCAGGCCTTGGCCGCGCGATCGAGCAGGAAGTTGAGGTTCCCGAAGCGAAAGAAGATCCGATAGATGCCGGTCAGGTTGTGCTCGCAAGAGAAGCGGCCGAGCTCCTCGACGAGCTGCATGTCGCCGCGGCCGAGCACCTTGTCGACGGCGACGTTGAGCTCGACGAAGACGTCGAAGGGGTACCAGACCGTCTCGAGCGGCCCGCCGTCCATCATGTCCTTGCCGGCCGGGCCGAGCTCGGCGAGAATTTTCTGGTAGGCCTCGTCACCCGCCTGGCGCACGTACATGTAGCGCGACCGGATGACGTGACCACTGACCTGCATCGCCCAACGCTAGCGACTTCCCGCCCAGGTCTCAACTCTTTCGTGACACCCCGGCCAGCCCTGGAGCCTCTGCGCGGCTGCCTCGAATTGCCGGCCGCGGGCGCGCAGGTGCCCCTGATTTTCTGTTACCGTCTCCGCGATGTCGAATGCGGTGCGAGTCGACCTTCGTGAAGCCACGCTGAGCAACAGTGCGACCCTGACCGAGGGGGAGCCGGCCTTCCTGGCCCTCGACAACCCACCACCGGTGCGCAGCCTGCTCAAGGTCCACGTCGGCGAGGCGCTGCGCGTGTTCGAGGTTGGCCGCGTGGTCGAGGTCGTCGACGAGCGCGAGCAGGCCCGCGGCTGCTACGGCACCTTCGTCGACGACGAGCGCCTCGCCGAGCAGGGCAAGGTCGGCTCGGAGCACCTCGAGCCCGGCATCACCGACAGCGGCGTACCGGCGCCGGTGGTCATCATGAACACCGCCGACATGATGCTCGGCGAGCCCGGTGGCTCCAGCGAGTCCAGCGAGCCCAGCGAAGCGGAGGCTTCCGAGGCCGCGGCCAGCGAGGACGCGCCGGCCGAGGGCGCCGAGGCTTCCGCGGACGAGAGCGCGGACGCCGAGGGTGACGACGCGCCTGCCGAGGGTGAGGCCGCTGCCGAGGGCGACGCTCCGGCCGAAGGCGGCGAAGCTGCTGCCGACGGCGACGCGCCTGCCGACGGCGACGCGCCTGCCGAAGACGACTGAGCCCGAGGCGTCCTCAAGCCGGCGGCAGCGCAGCGTTGCCGCCCGAGGGCTCTTTTTTGGTCCCGGACTCGACCGCGAGCTTGCGCTCCATGCCGCGGACCTTGGCCGTGAAGAAGGCCTCGGCGCCGGCGTAGAGCGCGACGAAGATCGAGATCGGCGAGAGGTGGGTGAGCAGCGCGAGGCTCCACACCGCGAACACGAGGGAGGCCCGGCCGACGTCGCCGTTGAGCAGCTGCCCCGTGCCCGGCAAGAACAGGCTCAGCAGACCCGCCGTCACCGGCAAGCGCGGCTCCTCCTCGTCGTCGAACACCGCGAGCTCGTCGGGCTCGCGCAGCATCAAGGCGTTGGTCTCTCCGAGCTCGTGGGCGGCCTCGCGGAACATCGCCTCGAGCTGGGCCTTGCGCGCGGGCGCGACGGAGTAACGCAAGCTGCCCTCCGCCACGGGCTCGAGCTCGCCGGCCTGGACCAGCGCGTCGATGGCCGTCTCGATGTCCCGCCGGGGCCGCTCGAGGGCCCGCGCCGCGGTCACGGCCGTGATCGTCGTGATGCCCGGCTCCGAGAACAGACTCAGGACCCGAGCGGGGAGCGAGCTGTCGTCCAGACGGGTCTCGGGCTCCGCCTCGGGCGTCGCGTCGTGGTCCCAGCCCACGCTCCCGCGATCCGTCAGCGCCGCGGCCTTCCGGCCCGATCGCCGCGCTCCCTCTCGGTGACGACGCATGCGGTCGAGGGATCGCCTGACTTTGGCCTTGCCTTCGGTCATCTGAGCGCGCCGCGGTCGGACCCGCGGAAGAACAGCATGCCAATGAATTGGGGCTGGGGGTACCGCGTACCCCCCAAGTCGTCGGTGACGGCCACCGAGGGCCCTCTGGGCGGACATCGTCGGCCGACAGCGCGCTCCCCCGAGCTCTCCGAGCCTCTGCGCACCTGGCGCCTCTGGAGTTCAGCGCCCTCGCGTGCGACACGGAGCCCATGAGCGAGACCCTCGAGCGACTCATCCGCGCCGCCTACGAAGACCGCAGCCTGCTGGCCAAATCCGAGCACGTCGACGCCGTCGAAGAGACCATCGCCCTGCTCGATCGTGGCGAGCTGCGCGTGGCGACCCCGCCCGAGGGCGAGGGCGGCAGCTGGACCGTGCACGCCTGGGTCAAGCAGGCGATCCTGCTCTACTTCGGCACCCGCAAGCTCGAGACCATGGAGGTCGGGCCGTTCGAGTACTACGACAAGATCCCGCTCAAGCGCGGCTGGGCCGAGGCCGGCGTGCGCGTCGTGCCCCCCGCGACCGCCCGCCGCGGCGCCTTCATCGAGCGCGGCGCCGTGCTCATGCCCAGCTACGTCAACGTGGGCGCCTGGGTCGGCAGCGGCACCATGGTCGACACCTGGGCCACCGTGGGCAGCTGCGCGCAGATCGGCCGCCACGTCCACCTGTCTGGCGGCGTGGGCATCGGCGGCGTGCTCGAGCCCCCCGGAGCCACCCCGGTCATCGTCGAGGACGGCTGCTTCCTCGGCTCCCGGGCCATCGTCGTCGAGGGCGTGCACATCGAGCGCGAGGCCGTGCTCGGGGCCAACGTGGTCATCACCGCCTCGACCCCGATCATCGACGTCAGCGGCAGCGAGCCCGTCGAGCACCGCGGCCGCGTGCCCGCGCGCAGCGTGGTGATTCCTGGCACCCGCCCCAAGTCCTTCCCCGCCGGGGACTACCAGCTCGCTTGCGCGCTGATCATTGGCCAGCGCAAGGCCAGCACGGACAAGCGCACCAGCCTCGAGGACGCCCTGCGCGACTTCGACGTGCAGGTCTGAGTCGTGGACGTGGGGCAGGGAGGGCGTGGCGTCGTCCACGACGGCTAGAGCAGACAGGGACTGTGAAAACTTCACAGTCCCTGAGTCTCTGCTCTACCCCCACAGGCATCTGGGCACCGGGGGCGCTTCGTCGCTCCGCTCCTCCGCTTTGGCTTGGTGGGCAATGGGGTTCGTGCCTTGGAGAAGGCGCGTGGTCGCCCCCGCTCGCGGGGGCGTGGATTCGTTGACAGTCCCTGAGTTCTGTTTTGCCCCCACAGGCGCCTGGGACCGGGGGCGCTTCGTCGCTCCGCTCCTCCGCTTTGGCTTGGTGGGCAATGAAGTTCGTGCCTTCGAGAAGGCTCGTGGTCGCCCCCGCTCGCGGGGGCGTGGGTTCGTGGGTTTGCCCCCACAGCCGCCTGGGACTGGGGGCGCTTCGTCGCTCCGCTCCTCCGCTTGGCTTGGTGGGCAATGGAGTTCGTCCCTTCGACCACCTCTCGCGATCGGGACGGTGAAAGGCCGGTGAGTGAGCACACTCTTTTGTGACCATCAAAGATGGGCCGAGCGTTGATCGAGTCAGTACCCGCTCGGTACCTACCACTCGAATCGCGGGTAGTTCGACCCAACACCGCGATTCAGTGGAGACAACACAATGGTTGCAAGCCCGATCCCCCCGGCCCAAAAAAGCACACACTTTCAGGCGAACCGTAGAGCCATGAAAGCACCGCTGACCCCCCTGTTCGCCATTGGCCTCACCCTGCTCCCCGCCACGGCCTTCGCCGCGAAGCCCGACCTGACCTTCTCGAACATCGACGGCTTCTACGACCCCGCCACCGACCTGGTCAACCTCGAGCTCACGGTCAAGAACGCCGGCGACGCGGCGACCAACCATCCCTTCTTCGTCGACGTGTTCGGGGCCGAGAAGGGCAACTGGGACGAGTGTGCCGAGACCGCGACGGACTTCGCCTCCGTCCCGGCGGGGCTCCAGCCCGGCGCCGAGGTGGTGGTCGAGCTCGAGATCGACCGGGACTTCACCCAGCTCGGCCCGCTCTACTTCTTCGTCGACATCGACGAGCTCGTGTTCGAGAGCGACGAGGGCAACAACGAGGGCCTGGTCCACGTCCTCGACGCCGACCCCAACGAGCCCGTCGTGACCATCAGCAACCTCCAAGAGAACAACCCCCAGTGCCTGCGCGACACCGTGTTCAACGCCTTTGGCGTGATGATCGGCGCCGTCGCCGACGTGTTCTACTCGAAGCTGCGCATCCTTCCCTGAGTGCAGCCATCCCAATCACCATCCTCGAGGAGGGTGTACGCAAAGCTGCGTGCGCCCTCTTCGTCGCTAAACGGCACCGAACAGCAGGCACACCGGCGGCCCGGGTGTCGCCCACACCGGCGACGATGACAGCGGTCGACCGCTACTGATCGGCGTCGGCGTCGGGCAGCTTGCGGTCGTCGGCGCGCAGGTACCAGCTGGCGAAGGCGAGGATCGTGAACACGATCGGGCCGATGTACTTGTCGGGCCCGTCGCCGTTGGCGATGTGCGAGTAGGCGGCGCCGCTCAGGTCGATGACGATGCCCGCGTAGGCCCACTCTTTCAGGCGCGGGAACTTGGGCGCGACGATCGCGACGGCGCCGAGGAACTTGGCCAGGCCGATGAAGCGGACGATGTACTCCGGGTAGCCCAGGTCGAGGAAGAACTGCACCGCCTCGGGGAAGGCGATGAGATCGGCGAGCCCGCTCGCGCCCATGATGAAGGCGACGATCCCCGTGGTGATCCAGTAGCCAACCTTGCGCCCCGTACTCTGCTCAGCCATGACCCATTCTCGCCCACGGCCCGCACCCCTGCCAAGGGCTCAGGGACTGTGAAGTTTAGCCGTCGTGGACGACCCCACGCCCTCCCTGCCCCACGTCCACGACTCAAAGGCTGTCAACGAATCCACGCCCCCGCTTGCGGGGGCGACCACATGCCCTCTCAATGGCACGAACTCCATTGCCCACCAAGCCAAAGCGGAGGAGCGGACAGCGACGAAGCGCCCGCGGTCCCAGGCGGCTGCGGGGGCAAAACAGAACTCAGCGGCCCGACAGAAAAGGCAGGCGCTGGAAGATCGGCTCGGGCAGGTTGCGGACGACGAGCATGATCCACCGCCACCACCCGGGCACGTAGATGACGTGGCGACGACCCTCGAGGCCGCGGAGGATCGCCGCCGCGACCTGCGGCACCTCGGCGAACACCGCGGTCTTCGGGTGATCGACGGTCATCGGCGTGTCGACGGGACCCAGCTTGAAGTTGTGCACGCGCACCCCCTGGGGGCCCAGGACGCTGCGCAGGCCCTCGAGGTAGTGGCTCAGCCCGCCCTTGGCCGCGCCGTAGGTGAAGTTCCGGGGGCGGCCGCGCTCGCCGGCGACGGAGGTGATGACGCCGAGGTGACCCGCGCCGGCCTCGGCGAAGTGGCGGCCCAGGGGCACGAGCAGGGCGACGACGGAGCTGAGGTTGGTGTGCAGCGTGGCCATGGCCTCGCCGACATCCCGCTCGGAGCGGAGCTGATCGCCGAGGCGACCGTGGGCGATGAGGGCGAGGTCGAGGCCGCCGAGGCTCGCTAGCGCCCCTTCGATCCGCGCCTCGGCGGCGTCAACCTCGTCGAGGTCGGCCTGGGCCGAGCCGATCACCGCCGGGCCGAGCTCGGCCTCGAGGGCGGCGAGCTTGGTCGGGTTGCGGGCCAACAGGTAGAGGCGATCACCCCGAACGGCACAGCGCCGCGCGACCTCGGAGGCGATGGCCGAGGTCGCGCCGATGATGAGCACCCGCCGCGCCATGGCGAGGGAGTGTACGCGGCGTCCCACCCCGGCGACATGGCGCGGTATGCTCCCGCCATGAGCCCGCCCCCTCGCCGCCTCGTCGTTTCTGTGGGAACCAGCCTCCTCGCCGCCTCGCTCGTCACGGGCGCGGGCGCCTGCGACGGCCCCTCCGTCAACCCCGGGGCCGAGCCCGAAAAGCCCGACTTGGATGCGGGCGCCGAGGGAGCCCACGCGCAGGAGGCCGGCGAGGTCACGGTCAACACCGCGCCCGAGCCCCCGCCCGAGGAGCCGATCCACACCAACCCCGGCCCCGACCCCAGCGGCGCCGACGCGGGCCCGCCCCCCGAGCTCGAGGCCCCCGCCGAAGAAAAGCGGGTCAACACCGGCCCCGAGCCCGAGCCCGAGCCCGAAAAGAAGGTGGAGCCCAAGCACGTCAACACTGGGCCCGCGGACAAAAAGCACGACGCGAAGGCCCCGTGAGCGACGCGCCGGCTGGCGGCCCGACCCTCGTCGCGGCCCTCGCCTCCCCGAGCCCCCGGCTGGCGACGATCCACCGCCGGCAGGTCCACCGCGATCCCTGGCCAGACTTCTCCACCTTCGACCCGGCGCCGTGGTCCGTGGACCAGCGCCGCCGAGCCGCGCGCGAGTGGGCGCACCGCGGGCGCAACGAGCTCGGCTCGGTCCAGCAGTTCAGCGAGCTGTGCCACGCCCTGGCGACGGCGCGGGTCGAGTTCGAGATCCTCGGCAGCCTCGCCCGGCTGATCACCGACGAGGTCCGCCACGCCCAGCTGTGCACGGAGTTCGCCGCGGTCTTGTGGCCCGCCGAGGCCCTCGGACCCATCGAGGACACCCTCGACTGGCCCCGACCTCGGGCGCCGTGGCGAGCCGCCCCCGAGCTTCGACGGCCGCGGGCGGAAGGGGACCCGGACGACGAGAGCGCCGTGCTGCGCTGGGCCGCGAGCGCGATCCTGACGGCCTGCTGCCTGGGCGAGACGCTGTCTCGGCCCATGCTCGAGGCCCTGGCGATCGTCGCCACCGAGCCGCTCGCGGAGGCCGTGTGTCGGCAGATCCTGCGGGACGAGCACCTCCACGCGACCTTTGGCTGGGAGGCCCTCGGCGCCCTCTTGCCTCGCCTCGGCGAAGACGACCGCGCCGCCTTGCAAGCCCAGCTCGGCGAGGACCTGCGCGGCTTCGAGCGCACGGTGTGCGGCGGCATCGACATCGCCGAGGTCGCCGGCTGCGAGCTCGTCATCGAGCGCGGCGAGCCCAACCTCGGCGTCCTCGACACCCGGCAATACGCGATGATCTACTTCGCCTGCGTCGAGGGCGAGATCTTCCCGCGCCTGCGCGAGCTCGGCTTCGATACGCAATCAGCGTGGCTGGCCCGGGCCAAACCACGCTGATTGCAGCAGCGAAGGGCCAGACTCAGCCGGCCGGAGCCGCCGCGTCCTCGGCGGGCGCCGCCTCGGCTGGAGCCGCCTCGGCCGGCGCGGCCTCGGCCGGAGCCGCCTCAGCCGGGGCCGAGCCGCCCTCGACGTAGGACGCCGTGATCTCGGTGTTGAGCGCGAAGCTGAAGCTCTGGCCCTGGGCGTCGACGGTGGTCTCGCTGGCGCTGTAGCCCGTGAACGACACGGGCAGCTGGGTCTTGGTGTCGAAGAAGATCGTGAACGCCGACTCCTCGAGGGTCGAGACCATCGCCGAGCCGCCGCCGCCGGACAGCTCGGTGGCGCCGCTGCCCTCGATGGTCACGTCGAGCTCGGCGACCCCATTGGCGTCGATGCCCCGCAAGGTCCAGGTCTCGTCGACCTGCACCGGGATGGCGCCGAAGGGCAGCTGGCGCTCGTCGTCCTTGGTCGGGAGCTCGATCTTCTCGCCCTCCTTCAGGTCGACGGAGGGCAGGTCCGGGAGGCCAAAGAGGCCAAAGTCGTTGCCGTCGTCCTCGCCCTGGTTCTCCGCGAGGGCCTTGGTCGCGTCGTCATCGGCCTCGCCCTTGAGCGAGATGATCGACCAGCTCTCGGCCTTACGCAGGTCGCCCTCCATGTCGGGCACGGGCTGGCCGGCCTCCTCGGCCTGCTTCTTCATGAACTCGGGGTCCATGGAGCCGGTGCCCAGGTACTTGGTCAGCTCGAGGATCTGGCCGTGGACCTTGAGCTTGCCGCCCTCGGGCGCGGCCTCGATCAGGCTGCGGGCCTCGATCTCCGTGGCGCCCTGTCCCTCGGCCGAGCTCAGCTCGAGCTTGACCTGCATGGTCCCCGTCAAGGTGAAGCCGTCGGCCTTGTAGGTGTAGAGGGCCCCGCCCGAGTCCTTGGAGCCCCCGCCGTCCGCAGCACCGTCGCCGCCGCCTGGGTTGGTCGTGCCGCCGTCGCCCTTGTCGCAGCCGCCCACGGACAGGGCGAGCGCCAGGGTCAAAGCGGCGGTGGTCAGGGGACGAAGTCGGCGAGTCATGGCCCGCAACGCTACTCGCGCGCTCGTCGGTGCGCAACCGCTCGCACCCCTTCTAGAGCCCCTCAAACGCCGCTCGAGGCTCCTCCCCACGTGACCAGGCTCGCGTCCCGGCGCTGGCGGTGCGGCGCCCATTTGTTAGAAGTCGCGGTTGACGTGTTCGAATTCATCACCGCGCTGTTTGGACCCCGCATCAAGCTCGCGCGGGACCGTGTCACTCGCTTGCCCCGCCGGGTTCGCAAGTCCGCGAAGGAGCACGTCGAGACCATGCAGCGCATCGTCGACGACCTCGCCGGGCTCGAGGGCATCGCCGACGTCAAGCAGAGCAAGCGCCTGCCCCGGGGCTTTTACGACCGCGTCGAGGACCTGCTCGCCGCCTACGATCGCTACCTCGCGGCCGTGCGCGAGGGCCTCGGCGACCGAGCGGACGGCATGTTCCCCGCCGGCACCCCCGAGGGCGTCGGGGGCTGCTACGCCGCGCCCTTCGGCGTGACCGGGCCCGAGGCCATGCTGATCTACCGCGAGGTCCGGACCTGGCGCGACTTCCCCCAGATCGCCCAGCGCCTCGGCGAGCTCGGCGAGCAGCAGTTCAAGGACATCCAGGAGGGGCACCGCGGCCGCGACCCCGACAAGATCCGCATGACCTCCAAGGCCGCGGGCCTGGGCCGCAAGCGCTTCTCCGAGCGCGGCGAGGCCTGCCCCTTCCTCAACGAGTCCAAGGGCCGCTGCCGCCTCGGGGACAAGCGCCCGATGACCTGCCGCATGCACCACATCGGCGGCGACACGGCCAAGGGCGACCCCCGCCACGAGGACCACGAGAACGCCGAGCTGTTGAACATCCGCGTGCCCGTGCGCCCCCAGGTCGCCATCTCGCAGCTCGACAAGCGCATGGACATGGGCCTGACGCCCTTCCTCTACGCGAGCGTCCTGCAGCTGCTGCAGTTCGCCGAGGGCGAGCTGATCCTCGAGGTCGGCGAGGCGCCGCGGCGCATGCAGCAAGACGGGCGCGTGGCTCAAAAGGCCAACCGCAACGTCAAGCACGCGAAGAAGTTCCAAAAGGGCAAGAACAAGAGCAAGCCCAAAAAGAAGAAGAAAAAGAAGAAGTAGGGCGACGCTCGACGACTCACGATCGTCGACGCCGATGGAGGCAGCGGTGACAGTCTCTGAGCTGATTTTGGGCGAGGCCCGGCGAGCGAAGCTCTCCCAGTTTGGCTTTCCAGACCCCTTCATCCAGGCGCTCGACGAAGCGCCCTCCGACCCCATCACCGGCCGGGTCGTCGCGTCCAGCGGAGAGGTTCTCGCCGAGCTCCTCGACATCCCCGGCGTGGGGGATGCCCTCCCGCCCGGCCGCGTCGTTCCGGTGTGTCACAAAGAGGAGAGCCAGCTCGCGTACTACCTGCTCATCGAGGGGGAAGGCGCCGGCCCCGAGCTGGTCTACTGGGAGCCCGCCGCCACGGAGCCCGTCGGCAGCGCCCTGGCGTTCATGACCGAGCTGGTCATCGAGGCCTTCGAGGGAGACCTCCTCGAAGGTGAAGGCCTCGAGCCACACCAAGAGCGCGCGCGGCTCGGCGCGTGGGCGGACCGCATTGGCCACCCAGCCGGGGCCCGCCTCGTCGCCGAGCTCTACGCCATGATCGGCACCGACCAAAGCGCCCACTCGCCGACGTGGCGCGAGCGCTTTTTGGCCTCCATCTGAAGCTAGCCCTCGTCGCGCTCGTGCCAGCGCAGCAGCGCGGCGATCCGGGCCGAGGTCTCGCGATCGCCGATCCGAAACTTGACCCCAAAGCCCCGGTGCCCGCGGCTGCGGCCGACCCAGGCCACCGTCGCCTTGAGCGTCAGCGGCGTGGTGTGCATGAAGCCGACCACGCTGTCGTCGAGCTCGAGGCCGATGTCGCTGCCCACCGAGGGCGGCGCGCCCGTGCGGATGAAGGCGCCGCCCCGGCTCAGGTCGCCGATCTGGGTCTGGTGCGTGCCCAGGCCCCAGCGCCACACGGCCTGGATCTCCGAGTCGAGGCGCCGGGACGAGCGGGCCGCGGCGGACCGGCGCTGGTGCAGCACGTCGTGGACGTAGCTGGCCCGGCTGCGCTCCTCGGCCCCAAACACGATGGTCACCAGGGGCGCTCGCTCGCCCCGCTCGCGCCAGCCGTGGACCAGGCCGCGGAGCACGACCTCGTCGGCGTGGGCGCCAAAGCTGACCTCGATGTGGATGACGTCGCCCTTGGTCACGGGCTCGCGGGTGGGGATCTCGATGCGCCCTGCGTCGCTCGTCCCCGGCGGGCTCAACATGCTCGCCAGCCGCTCGTCGGCCTGCAGACGCAGCAGCCGAGCCGGCGTGTCCGGGCGCGCCGCGATCATGCTGAGCGTCGTCCGGCGACGCCTGCCTCGGCTCCGCTCCACCATCCCAGGACCATAGCGAGGCCCCATGGCGGACGCCAGATCGCGTGTTGCGCTCGGCGTATCGCTTTGTTCCCACCCGCCTTCGGGCCAGTGGCTCGCGGACCCCAACCTGGCCCTGCTAACCTCTCCAAATGGACGCCGCGACCTGTGCGCAGATGCGAGAGCGCCTGCTGTCTCTGCGTGACGAGCTCATCGCCAAGGGCAAGGAATCGATCCCCCCCGCGCGGACGGACGCCGTCGCCCAGCCCGACGAGGACGAGGCGCCGCTCACGGAGATGACCCAGTCGATCGCCTCGAGCCGCAACCGCGAGCGCGCGCAAAAATTGGCCGCGATCCGCGAGGCCCTGCTCCTGATCGACGAGGACCCCGAGGAGTACGGCATGTGCGAGGACTGTGAAGAGCCGATCAAGCGCCGCCGCCTCGAGCTCATGCCCTGGGTGAGCGTGTGCGTGCAATGCCAGGAAAAGCGCGAACGGGACGGTCGCGTGCCCTCTAGCCGGCGCAACCTGACGGACTACCGTTGACGGCGCTCACGCGCGTATGCTCGCGGCGATGACCCAACCTTCGCCCGTCGCCGTCATCTCCCCCATCGACGCCAGCGTCGCCCACGAGTATCGCCCCCTCGGCCTCGACGCGGCCCGGGCGACCGTCGACCGAGCCCGCCTCGCCCAGCGCGTGTGGAAGGCCCGGCCCATGGCCGACCGCGTCGAGCTGTGCACCAAGATGCTCGAGCACTTCGCGGCCAAGGCCAACGGCCACGCCACGCTGATCTCGAAGATGATGGGCAAGCCGCTGGCCGAGGCCCAGGGCGAGGCCCGGGTCATGGCCGGGCGGGTCGAGGCCCTGTGTCGCCTGGCGCCCGAAGCCCTCGCCGACGAGCCGCTGCCCGCCAAGGAGGGCTTCCACCGCTTCATCCGCCACGAGCCCGTCGGCGTGGTCCTCGACATCGCGGCGTGGAACTACCCGCTGCTGGTCCCGATCGGCGCCGTCGCGGGGGCCGTGCTCGCCGGCGACTCCGTGCTCATCAAGCACGCCCCGCAGACCGCCGCGTGCGGGGCGATGATCGCCGACGCCTTCGCCGAGGCCGGCGCGCTCATGGCCGCGCCGCCGCCCGAGGGCCTGGTCAGCGACTTCATGGTCAGCCACGAGACCGTCGGCACGATCCTCGACGAGCGCCGCGTCGATCAGGTCGCGTTCACGGGCTCGGTCCGCGGCGGCCACGAGGTGTTCCGGGCCGCCGCGCGCGAGAACTTCATGAATGTTGGCCTGGAGCTCGGGGGCAAGGACGCGGCCCTGGTCCTGCCCGACTGCGACTTCGAGTTCACCGTGGCCAACCTCGTCGAGGGCGCGTTCTACAACGCCGGCCAGAGCTGCTGCGCCATCGAGCGCATCTACGTGCACGCCGCGCTCTACGACCGCTTCGTCGAGGCCTACCTGGCCGAGGCCAAAAAATTGAAGCTCGGCAACCCCCTGGCCGCGGGCACGACCCTGGGCCCGGTGGTCAACGCCGACGCGGCCGCCCGGGTCCGCGCCCAGGTCGAGGCCGCCGTGGCCGCGGGCGCGACCGACCTGCTCGCCGCCCACGACTTCGCCGTACCCGACGCCTCGCCCTGCTACCTCGCCCCCGCCATGCTCGTCGACGTCGACCACACCATGGCGGTCATGCGCGAGGAGACCTTCGGCCCCGCCATCGGGATCATGAAGGTCGCCAGCGAGGCCGAGGCCGTCGCCCTGGCCAACGACTCGAGCTTCGGCCTGACGGCCTCGATCTGGTCCACCGACGACGCCCGCGTCGAGGCCATCGCCGGTCAGCTCGAGGTCGGGACCGTGTTCCAAAACCGGGCCGACTTCCTCGACCCCGAGCTGCCCTGGGTCGGCGTCAAGGACTCGGGCTCGGGGGTCTCGCTCTCGCACCTGGGCCTGCGCGCCCTGACCCGCCCGAAGTCCTTCCACTTGCGCCGGCGCGAGCCCGCCAAGGCGGACTCGCCCTAGCTTTGATGGAGGGCCCTCGCAGGCCCTCCCCCTGACCGGGCGGACCCGTCCAGGGTCCCCCTCCCAAGCGGTCGGGCTCACGCCCTCCGTGCCCCTGGCGGGGCCTGGCCCCGAACGACACGAGAAGCTCGCCATGCAATTCGACAGCCCCGAAGCCCTGTTCACCTACCTCGACCAGGAGACCATCCGCTTTTTCAAGATCGGCGTGTTCGACATCGACGGGGTGTTCCGCGGCAAGTACGTCAACCGCGACAAGTTCGAGTCGGCCGTGCGCAAGGGCTTTGGCTTTTGCGACGTCGTGCTCGGCTGGGACAGCCAGGACCAGCTCTACGACAACACCGAGGTCTCGGGCTGGCACACCGGCTACCGCGACGCCCCCGTGGAGCTCGACCTGAACTCGGTCCGCAAGCTGCCCTTCGAGGACGACACCATCTTGCTGCTCGGCCAGTTCTCCGGGGACTACGAGGCCGTGTGCCCGCGCCGGGTGCTCGAGCGCGTCGTGGCCAAAGCCGAGGCCATGGGCTTTCACCCCCGCGCCGCCCTCGAGTACGAGTTCTTCCTGTTCCAGGAGACCCCCGAGAGCGCCCGCGAGAAGAACTACACCAACCTCACCCCCCTGACCCCGGGCATGTTCGGCTACTCCATGCTCCGCTCGGGCGTGCACGCGGAGCTCTACCACGAGCTGCTCGAGACCATGGAGGCGCTCGAGTGCCCCATCGAGGGCCTGCACACCGAGACCGGCCCGGGCGTGCTCGAGGCGGCGCTCCGCCACGACATGGCCCGCGCGGCCGCGGACAAGGCCGCGCTGTTCAAGACCTACACCAAGGTCGTCGCCCAGCGCATGGGCCTGCTGGCGACCTTCATGTCGAAGTGGAGCAACGACTACCCCGGCCAGAGCGGGCACATCCACGTGTCCCTGGAGGACGCCGAGGGCAACAACGTGTTCGCCGACCCCAGCCGCCCCGGCGGCCTGTCGGAGACCATGGAGCACTTCATCGCCGGCCAGGTCACCTTGATGCCGCAGCTGCTGCCGATGATCTGCTCGACGGTCAACGCCTACCGCCGCCTGGTCCCGGGCATGTGGGCCCCGACCCACGCCAACTGGGGCGTCGAGAACCGGACCACCGCGATCCGGGTCATCCCGGGTGGAAAGAGCACGCGCAGCGAGTACCGCGTGGGCCCGGCCGACGCCAACCCGCACCTGGCCCTCGCGGCCGCCATCGCCTCGGGGCTGTGGGGCATCGAGAACCGGGTCAAGCCGCCCGCGGCTTGCGAAGGCAACGCCTACGAGAACCCGGGCGAGGAGACCGTGCCCCTGCCCGGCACCCTCGGCGAGGCCGCGCGCTTGTTCAAGAACTCGAAGGTCGCCCGCGACCTGTTCGGCGACGTGTTCGTCGACCACTTCGCGGCCACCCGCGAGTGGGAGGACCGCGAGGCTCGCAAGTTCGTGACCGACTGGGACAAGGCCCGCTACTTCGAGATCATTTGAGGGGCCCCAGCTCAGGCCGGCAGCTCGCCTGTGGCCAGCCAGCGGGCGCAGTCCTCACCGAGGCGCTCGGTGGCCGTCGCCTCGTAGCGGGCGACCTGCTCGGCGCTCAGCAGGTCGCGCCAGCGGCCGTTGGTGCCCTTGTGGATGAAGGTCTGCGGGCCGCCCTCCCAAAATACGCCGCCCAGGGGCGCGACCTTGCCAGCGTTGGCCTTCATGTAGTCGAAAGAGCAGTGCTGCGCGACCGCCCCCCAGTCGAGGCTGTCCGCGGCCACACCCAGGAACTCGGCGAGGCGCCGCGCCTCCCCGTCGAAGTCGCTGCGCAGCGCGGCGAAGTGGGTGAAGTGCAGGTTGGGCAAGGAGCGGATGTCCCACCAGCTGCGGACCAGCTCCCAAAACGACCACAGCGGGTAGCCGTCGCGCTCGAGCCAGGTGTCGAAGTACTCGACGACGGACTCCGGCGGGCGCGGCATGGGCTCGCCGACCAGCCCCGGCGTGTCGTTGAGGGTCGCGTACCACTGCTCGTTGGCGCGGGCGTGGTGGTTGAACAGGCTCCAGACCACGTCGCGCCCGTCTCGGCCCACGAACACGTACTTGGCGGTCTTCGGAGTAGACCAGCGCGTCGACGGGCAGGTGGGTCTTGACGAAGCGGCGCCCGGGCATCGACCCGAGGATCTCCTGCTTGACCGGCAGCGGCGGCACGCGCAGGTCGATCCACAGCGACTGCTTGGTGATGTCGAGCTCGGCCGAGCCGGCGTGCAGGAGCTGGCCGACGAGCTGCTGGGTCCACGTGCTGCCGGACTTGGGCCACGAGGCGATCACCACGTCGCCCTCGCGCAGCTCGACGTGGTCCCAGGGCGTGGAGTCGAGGTGGTGGTTGTGGAGGTCGCGGGTCTTGGCGGGCCAGGTGGTGTGCTCGTGGGTCATGGTCTCGTCCAGGTCAGTGGTTCGCGCGGCGCCCGTGGGCGCGCTCGAGGTGGGCGATGCAGTCGTGGAGCGCGGACTCGAGGTTGCGCAGGGTGATCAGACCGATGAGCTCGATGCCGAGGCTCACGAGGGTCTGAGCGATGTCGGGGCGGAGCCCGCTGAGGACGCAGCGCGCCCCCAACAAGCGCGCCGCCCCGGCGAGCTTCAGCAGGTGGTGGGCGAAGCCGGTGTCCGCCGCGTGGATCGCCGTGACGTCGATGATCACGCAGCGCGCCCCCTGAGCGCCGATGGCCGCGAGCAGCTGGCTGGTGATCACCTCGCCGCGGCGATCATCGACCATGCCGACGAGGGGGAGCACGACGATGCCGTCCCACACCCGGATGATCGGCGCCGAGAGCTCGAGGATGGTCTCGCGCTGCGACCGGACCAGGGCGAGCTGCTCCTCGAGCTCGGAGGTCCGCGCGCGCACGGCCTGCTCCAAGGACTCCTTGCGCTCGAGCAGCTCCCGCTCCATGCGCTTGCGCCGGGTGATGTCGTGGAGGAGCCCGACCCAGCCCGCGCTTGCCTCGAGCTCGACCTGGGACGCGAGGAAGGTCCGGCGCCCGCCGTCGGGGAGCGCCAGCTCGACCTCGCGCTCCGACTCTGCCGCGGTGTCAGAGCGCTCCGCCTTGGCCGCCAACCTCGGGTCCAGGTCCGCGAGCGAGCGCCCGACCAGGCTGGACGCCCCGGTCACACCCATGAGCCGGCTCAGCGCCTCGTTCCCGCCTGCGAGGATTCCGTTTTCATCACACCAATAGACCGCGTGGGGTAGCAAGTTCAGCAGCTCTTGCTGGATCGCGCCGCGCTGGCGCAGGCGCAGCTCCTCGCGCTTGCGGCTCGTGATGTCGTTGAGCTGGATCGCCACGGTCCCGGGATCGCCTCCATAGGCGATGACCTGGTAGGCCGCGCGCAGCTCCCCGTCGACGCGCCGTTGAGCCTCGTAGTCGAGGGCCGGCAGGTCGCTCGCGCCCCGGGCGAGGACCTCAAACGCAGCCATGCGGTCGCCTTTGAGGACGAATTCGGGGAAAAAGAGGTGGGGAGGTGTCGCCCGAGCGCGGTCGAGGCACAGCCCGGTGATCGCTTGCATCCTCGGGTTTGCGTCCGCGACCATCAGCTGGTCATCGACGAGCCGCAGAATCGTCGTCCCCATGGACGAGCGCTTCCACAGCATCTCGCGCATGCTCGGCACTCGAAGTCCTTTATCATGGTTCAGCACCGTAAATTCAAGAGATAAAGCGTATTTCGAATGCGCACATTCGACCACGCTCTGGTCGACCCCAGCCGCCGCCACCTCTCGGCCACGGCCCGCGCCTTCCTCGAGCCCGGATCAGCGCGGGCCTTCGAGCAGCCCCGCGCTGATCCGGGTGACGATCACCAGGGCGAGGCCGCCCGCGACCAGGACGAGGCCGTTGAGCGCGACGTCGCGGCGGATGATGGCGTGCATCCGCGCGGCGGTCACCGAGTCGTCGAACACGCCGCCGAGGAAGAAGTCGGCGACCTGCTCGACGAGCGCCGCCCCCAGCATGGGAATCGCGAGGAGGCTCAGCCACCACAGCACGATCCACGAGGGGAAGCTCTGGCGCCGCCAGGCCACGGGCCGAGGATCCGCGGCCGCGCACCACAGCTCGGCGAGGACGCGCAGCGGCATGAACAGGTTGGCGATCGGCACGAACCACCAGCCCACGGCGGCGAGGCCTCCATGACGCAGCTCGAGGCCGTGGCCTCTAGCGGCCCGCTGCGCTGTCCAGGTCCAGAGCCACCACGCCGGCACCGCGAGCACCCAGCTCAACCAGCGCGCTCCCAACGTCCGCCCGAGCCCGGCCCGCCACGGCGAGGCGTCCTCCTCCAGGCCAAACTCCGCCGCGCGCAGCCAGCTGTCGAGGCGCAGGTCAAAGAAGATGCCGCCCAAGCGCACGCACAGGCCCAGCACCAAGAGCACGACCAGCGCGCGCGTGGCTCTACGCAGCGCGGGCCCGGCCTCGGCCGAGAGGGGTTGTTGCGACGGGTCGGACTGCGGTCTCGCGTAGGGGTTGGCCACGCCCAAAGGTGCCACGATGCGCGGGCGATCCGGGGGCCTCGGTGCAAGTTTGCACCTGCGCCGGCTCGGCGCGTGCGCGCGAGAAAAAGACCGCCGGCCGGATGATCGTCCGGTGGGGCCCGAGGCACTCCCAGGCCATGCCTTGCATCGAGCTCCTGCGCCGCCGAAGCGTCCTCACCCTCGCCGCCCTCGCCCTCGCCTCGGGCTGCGCGACCCAGGGTGCCGACGGGCCCCTCGAGGAGAGCCACCAGGACTTCCTCGACGCGCAGGCCCAAGAGGGGGCGGACTACGACTACGTCTCGTCGCGCACCTACCTCGACGACCAGGGCGGCTGCACCTGGAAGACCACCATCGAGGTCCGGGGCGACGCGGTGACCCGCCGCAGCGTCGAGATCACCCCCGACGCAGGGCCCGACTCCGGAGCCGAGTGCCCCGAAGGCTTCGCGGAGGAGGGCGAGGCCCTCGGCTCCTTCGCGGGCCAGGAGGTCGCCCCGGTCCGGACCCTCGACGAGTGGTACGCGCTGTGTGTCGACGAGGTCCAGTTCAGCGACAACCCCTTCCCCGGCGCGCCGACCGTGGACGCGCCCTTCGCCATCGGCGAGGACGGCATGCTCGAGCGCTGCGGCTGGATGATCGCCGACGAGGCCATCGACCCCTACGGCGACCCCTTCCTGTGGGTCATCGAATTCGAGTGGATCTAGACCCCATCTGTCCGAGACCATGGGCGCCATGAGCCCCGCCGCCCTCCGCCTGGTCACCTGGAACGTGTGGTTTGGCGACTGGCGCCACGCCGACCGCCAAGGCGCGCTGTGGCGCACCCTCGACGGGCTCACCCCCGACCTGGTCTGCCTGCAGGAGATGACCTTCGACCACCTGTTCGGCCCGGGGGTCTCGCGCTGGCGCGAGCGCGGCGGGTGGATCAGCGACGAGTCCATCGCCCACTACGACGTGATCATGGGCGCGCGCCGACGGCCCCTCGAGCACTGGCGCGTGGCCCTGCCCACGCAGATGGGCCGCTCCCTGCTCGTCGCCCGCCTCGACGTCGACCCGCCCCTGACCCTGGCGACGGTCCACCTCGAGAGCACGAGCGCCATGGAGAAGGCGCGCATGCGCCAGCTCGAGCGCATCCACGCCGCCCTCGCCGACGAGCCCAACGTGGTCTTCGTCGGCGACATGAACTTCAGCCCCGACGGCCCGGCCCAGGCGCTGTTCGAGAGCTGGGAGGGCTGGACCGACGCGTGGGCGCAGCTGCGCCCGGATGAGCCGGGCTACAGCGTCGACGCCGAGCGCAACGCGATGCGCGGGCTCAAAGACGCCAAGGGCAAGCGGGCCCGCATCGACCGCGTGTTCGTGCGCGCGCGCGACTGGGAGGTCTCGTCCATCGAGCTCCTGGGGACGCAGGCGCTGCCCGACGATCCGCTGACCTTCATCTCCGACCACTTCGGCCTGCTCGCCGAGCTGCGCCCGCGATGATCGCCGCCGGCTCGGCTCAGGGGTTCGCCCCAGCCTCGATCCAGTCGAGGACCAAGGCCTCGTCCGCGGCGCTCAGGGATCCGCTGGGCGGCATGGGATCCCCGGCGCTGGCCGTCCCCTGGATCTTCTGGACGATGTAGCTCGCGGCAGGGTCCCCCGCCGCGACCCGCGAGGAGCCGGGCTCTTGGCTCGACGCCACGCCCACGAGGTTGGCGTAGGCCGTCCCCGCGTCGGGCATCGCCAGATCGGCCGGCGCGCCCGCGACGTGGCAGCTGCAGCTCGCCGTGATCACCGGGTAGACGTCGCTCTCGAAGGACAGCTCCGTGCCCTCTTCGCTCGCGTCGTCGCCAGCCGTCTCCCCGGCCTCGTCCCCAGCCTCGTCGGCTGTGTCGTCGCTCGGGCAAGCCGTCAGGCTCATCGCGACGCAGACCCCAAAAAACATGTACATCCAGTGCTCTCGCGTGTGCATGGCAAGTCTCCGAAGCCTGAATAGCGCGCGCGTGGGCTCCGCGGAGCGCCCGATCCTCGATGTCACCAATCGAGCGCGGCGATGTCGAGCGTGAGCGCCCGTGGACGTCGCCGCAGTCCCAGTTGGGGACCAGACAAAGCGCGCGGTCCCAGCACGGAGCCCTGTCGCAAAGCGAGGGGCCCTCGCGGCTAGTCCCCTGGCTCAGGGATTCCATGAGTCCAGGGGACAGGAGGGCTTGGCCCGACCGCCGGGGAGAGGGACCCGAGACGGCTTTGCCGGCACGGGGGAGGGCCTGCGAAGGCCCTCCATCGAGTCTAGAAGGCGTCGAGGAGCGCCTGCTTGACGTTGGCGTAGCCCTCGTCCGTCGACAGGTTGGTATTGACCTCGCCGCCCTGGTCGAGGAACACCGCCATGGTCCCGTCCGCGTGGTAGATGACCAGGTCGTCCTTGGTCCCCCCGTGGAGGTCCCAGGCGTCGACCTCGTCGATGTCCTGGAAGAGCGGGAAGGCGCAGCGATCGACGAGGTTCTGGCGATCGTCGTCGTTGTCGGCCGAGGTCGCGTTGATCGCGATCATCTGGACGTCGTAGCCCTCGAGGGCGAGCTCGAGGCGCATCTCCTCCATCTTGCCGGCCTGGCTCTGGCAGTAGCTGCACCACCCGGCGAGCATGGCGATGAGGGTGACGTGGCCCTCGAAGGAGTCGAGGCCGTAGGTCTCGGTGTAGCCGCAGCTTTGGGGCTGGAAGTCGTAGAGGTCCCAGATCGGCGCGCACTCGGGGCACGGCGGCTCGCCGGTCTCGGTGCCCTCTTCGCCGGTGTCCGTGGTCGTCTCGCCGCCCGTGTCCGTGGTCTCGCCGCCCGTGTCCGTCTCGGTCCCGGTGTCCGTGTCGACCCCGGTGTCCGTGTCCATGCCGCCGTCGGTGGTGTCCTCGCCCGTGTCCGTCTCCGGCTCGGGGTCGAGGATCGGCGTGACGCCGACGCACGCCGGCTCGCCGGTGTCGGACTCCCCGGTCGTGCCCGACTCCCCGGTGCTCGCCTCGGTGCCCTCGGTGTCCAGCGTGGCCCCGTCCGTGCCTTCGGTGCTCCCGGTGCCGCCCGTGCTGCCGGCCTCCGTGCCCGCGTCGTCGCCGTTGCCACCGAGGACCGGCTCCTCGCCAGGGCACGCGGTGAGCATCAAGGCGGCGCTCATCGACAGGACCAGGACCGAGGCGCGGGGTTTTCCAAGGTCGAGAGCAAGCATGGGGCCCACTCTACCCCTTCGCGTACGGGACGCGGACCGCGGAGAGTGCGTCCTGGGTCCACGGGTTAGGTCACTGCTTGAGATTTCACAAAAATCACCGGACAAAGCTGTGCTTGGCCGTCAACGCCGTTTGATCGCCAACTCGCGCGACGTGCAGCTTCTGCGACACCCACGCGGGGGGCCAGAGAGACGACCCGGCCGCGCTACCCTCCCGCCATGGCGCGCATGCTCTCGACCACTTCGCTGGCCGTCGCCCTGATCGCGCTGGCCTGCGTGCCCGACCCGGCCGCGGAGTCCGGCAACGACGACGTCGCCGACTCGGACTCCGAGTCGGACACGGGCACGCCCGAAGAGCGGGGCGCCGCGCTCTACGACAAGTACTGCGCCTTTTGCCACGGCGACGTCGGCCAGGGCTACACGGCGGACAACGCCAACGCGCTGAGCAACCAGGAATTCCTGCGCATCGCCAGCGACGACTTCCTGGCCACGAGCATCCGCTACGGCCGGCCGGGGACCTCGATGTCGGCCTGGGGCGAGGACAAGGCCGGGCCGCTCTCGGACCAGGACATCGACGACATCGTCACCTTCATCCGCACCTGGCAAGAGCTGCCCTCGGCCGGCCCAGAGGTCGACGCCTACGAAATCGACGAGACCGCCTCGATCCTCCGCGGCGAGACCTACTACGGCGTCTACGGCTGCGAGGACTGCCACGGGATCCAGGGCGTGGGCGGGACCTTCATGACCCTCGAGAACCCCTGGTTCCTGACCACCGTCAGCGACGGCTACCTGCGCGAGAGCATCGTCCGCGGCCGACCCGGCACGCCCATGCCCAGCTACCAAAGCGGCGCGGACACGGACCTGAGCGACCTGCAGGTCGACGACATCATCAAGCTGATCCGCAGCTGGGAGCGGGAGCCCAACACCGACCCCCTGCCCCCCTTCGAGCCCGACGTCAGCGACGCGGTCATCAACCCCGACGGCCCCGACCCGGACTTCGTGCCCGTGGACGGGCGCTTCATCGGCGCGGACCTGGTCAAGTCGGCCCTCGACATGGGCGCAAAGATGATCCTGCTCGACGCCCGGCCCCACGCCGACTACGTCGACGGGCACCTCGAGGGCGCCGTCTCGATCCCCTTCTTCGACCTGCCCAAGGTCATCGACGAGCTGCCCCAGGACGTCTGGATCATCAACTACTGCGGCTGTCCTCACGCCGTCTCCGGTCAGAGCTTCGACGCCCTCGCGGAGGCTGGGTTCACGAACATCGCGGTGCTCGACGAGGGCTACTACTACTGGGTCGAGCAGGGTTATCCGATCGTCGAAGGCGAGTGAGCCTGCGAGTGCCAGCCCACCCCGCGGTCGGCCCGCGCAGGGGTGACACCGCCCCGCTCGAACTCGACCGTTGACGCCCGCTGCCGAGGGACTAAGGGTCCCTTCATGGGCGCGCGTCGTCTCGAGTTGTTGTGCCCCTTCGCGGCGCTGCCCTTCGCCCTGGGCTGCACCATGGCGAACCCCCAGTTCGACGGCATCGAGGCCGTGGACAGCTTCGCGGACAGCTTCGAGGACGGGGACGAGAGCATGGGAGAGAGCAGCGACTCGGGCGCAGGGGAGAGCTCGGAGTCCGGGACCGACGACGCGGGCACGACGACCACCGAGTCGGGCTCGAGCGAGGACACGGGCACCAACACGGGCACCAGTAGCGAAGACACGAGCGACGCCGAGGACAGCTCCGAGACCAGCGCCCTCGAGCCCTTCGCCTGCCCCGAGGACCCGAGCCTGCGCGCTTGCTACACCTTCGACGACAACCTGGCCAAGTACGACGGCTCGGGCAACGAAAACCACCTGGCCGCCAGCAGCTTCGCGATGATCGCGGGCCTGTCCGGGGACGCCCTGCACTGCAACGAGAGCAAGGCCGTGCACGCCCTCGACTCGCCGAGCCTCGACATCACCGGGCCCCTGTCGATCAGCGCGTGGGTGCGCACGGAGGCCTACCCCAACACCGGGCGCGCGGTGTGGCTCGACAACTCTGGGCAGTACGGGCTCTTGCTCGACTCGAGCGCCGGCTACGTGTGCCGCGTGCTCACCTCCCAGGGCGCCTACCAGGTCGACGCGCCCTTCGAGACCGTCCCCCTCGACGCGTGGACCCACCTCGCCTGCGTCTACGACGGCTCGAGCGTCTCGCTCTACGCTGGCGGTGACCTGCTCGACAGCCTGGCCGCAGGCGGGACCCCCCAGGTCGGCAACGCCGAGCCGGTGACCGTGGGCAGCAACAGCCCGGCCTTCGACGAGCCCTGCACCGGCGCCATCGACTCGCTCTCGGTCTACGCGCGGGCGCTGACCCCTGGCGAGATCGATGCGATGGCCGACGCTGGCTAACAGGACATCGGGAATGATCGGCGACCCGAGCGAGGTCGTCGCGGTCCTGGTCGAGGAGGTCGAGCGCCCGCCGGGGATCGGCCGCTGCGGCGGGTCGTCGGCAAGGACATCGCGCCAGGGGTCTCGGCCATCAACGACACCTGCGCCGCCGTCGAGGGCGAGATCCTCAAAGCCTTCGGCATGCAGGGCCGAGGCCAAGGCCAAAGCCAAGGCCAGTCCCCCGGCTTTGGCAACCCCGGCCCGGGCAGTACCATCCTCGCCGCAGGCCCGCCCTCATGCCCAAGAAGCTCGTCAAAAATCGCCTCGGGCGCCTGCGCCAGTTCGCGGGCGCCGGCCTGCGCATGGGCGCCGACATGGCCCTGGGCCGC
This sequence comes from Plesiocystis pacifica SIR-1, assembly GCF_000170895.1. Classification (GTDB taxonomy): domain Bacteria; phylum Myxococcota_A; class Polyangia; order Nannocystales; family Nannocystaceae; genus Plesiocystis; species Plesiocystis pacifica. Next base: position 143,781 of record NZ_ABCS01000007.1, read on the forward strand.
GAGGGCGCCGGCGCCGAGAAGGCCGCGGAGATCCTCGGCAACCTGCGCGGGGTCGCGACCAAGGTCGGGCAGATGGCCGGCTACATCGACGGCGTCATCCCGGAGGAGCAGCGCGAGGCCTACGAAAAGTGGATGCAGACCCTGCTCGACCAGGCCCCGAGCTCGGACCCCGAGCAGGTCCGCCGGCAGGTCCGCGAGCAGCTCGGCCGCCCCCTCGACGAGGCCTTCGCCGAGTTCGACGAGACCCCCGTCGCCAGCGCGAGCATCGGCCAGGTCCACCGCGCCGTGCTCCCCGACGGCCGCGTCGTCGCCGTCAAGGTCCAGCACCCCGGCATCGACGAGGCCATGCGCAACGACCTGGCCAACTCGGCCATGGTCGAGCAGACCTTCCGCCTGTTCGCCGGGAGCAAGTTCGAGTCCAAGCGCATCGCCGAGGAGATCCGCCAGCGCTTCGCCGAGGAGCTCGACTACGCGCTCGAGGCCCGGCGCCAGCGCGAGATCCGTGCGCTGCACCTGGGCGACCCGGCGATCCGCATCCCCGAGCTCGTCGACTCGCACTGCGCCGCGAAGGTCCTGACCATGGAGTGGGCCGAGGGCCTGGACTTTTCCGAGGCCGCGGCCGCCCCGGAGGCGCTGCGCCGGCAGTGGGCCGAGGCGATGTGGCGCTTCGCCTACAAGAGCGTGCTGATCGGCGGCCAATTCAACGCCGACCCGCACCCGGGCAACTACAAGTTTCACCGCGACGGGCGGGTGACCTTCCTCGACCACGGCTGCGTCCAGGAGGCCGACCAGGCCCACCGAGACGCCGGCGCCGCGACCCACCGAGCCGCCTGCCTGGGCGACGTCCCGGCCTTCGAGGCCGCCGCCCGCGAGATGCTCGGCCTGCGCGGCGGGGTGTTCGAGCGCGCGGCCATGGACTACCTCCACGAGGCCTTCCGGCCCCAGCTGCAGTCGCCCTACCGCATCGAGCGTCACTACGTCGCCGGCCTCGCCAAGCGCTTCAAGGACATCTTCCAGGTCGCGCGCACGTGCACGGACGACAGCTACGTGCCCTTCGAAGAGGGCGTGTTCTTCCTCAACCGGCTGCAGTTCGGCTTCTACTCGGTGCTCGCGCGCCTCGACGTGGAGGTCGACTACGCCCAGGTCGAGCTCCAATTTCTCTAGGGCCCCCACGGAGGTCTCGAGACCGGGGACGCTTCGTCGCTCCGCTCCTCCGCTCTGGTCGTGGGGCAATGGGGTTCGTGCCCTCGAGGGGGCATCGGGTCGCCCCCGCTCGCGGGGGCGTCATCTGGCGGGCGTGAGACCACCTCGACCGAGGAGTCGCGGAGCGGGAGCCTGGGCCGCCTCTGAGTTCAAGGAGCTTCCGGCACGACGGTCATCGCCGGGGCGCGCTGTGAACCGTCGGCGGCGACGATCAGCTCGCGCGCGTAGCTGCCGAAGGTCCCGTCGCCGTCGAGGTCGCCCTCGGCCTTGGCCACGAAGCGGCACGCGTCGCCGTCGAGGGCCGCCGAGAAGCTGTAGTGGTAGCGATGCCCCGGGGCCGCGGCGCCCTGGGGGGTGTAGCCGAGCTTGGCCCACGCGCCCTCGGACCACGCCTCGCTCGGGTACTGGCCCGCGTCGGCTCGGGGGTCCTCGGACTGCGCCCGGCAGCGCCCGCCCGGGCCGGCGTTGCAGTCGAGCTCGAGGGCCGGCGTGGGTCCGGCCTCGCCGACCAGCTCCTCGCACCCGCCGCTGCGCTCGCGCACGGCCAGGGCCGTCGACAAGATCCGCTGGGTCTCCTCGCTGGGCTCGCGGGCCTGGGCCTGGCGGCTGAACTCGACCACGGCCGGGAGCGCGACGGCGCTGAGCAAGCTGAGCTCGAGCATGCCCACGGCCCCGTGGTGGCGCGGGGCCTGGCCCACGCGCGCGCGGTAGGCCGGCGCGCGCGGAGACTCCCCGTAGGCCTCGACCAGGCCGGCGTAGGGGCTCTCGCCCGCCTTGGCCGAAGCTCCAGCCCCAGCCAAGACGGCGTCGAGGGCCTGGCCCGCGGCCTCGCGCTCGGCCGCGTCGCTCGCGGCGTCGAAGGGCACGACCGTCAGCTGAGCGAGCCAGCGCCCGTCGACCCGGCGCAGCCACACGTCGACGCTCGACCACGGCGCGAGGGCGTGGAAGGCCTCGGCGATCCCGGCCGCCGCCGCGTCGAGGGTCGCCTCGTCCACGCCCTCCGTCGGGCCCAGGAGCTCGCGCAGCTCGTCCTCCGAGGGGGGCACCTGCCAGTCGTCGAGGACGACGTGGAACACCACCCCGACCTCCCCGTCCACGAGCGCGCGGCCCAAGGTGGGCGGCAGGGCCGAGAGGGTCGCGGGCGTGGGCCCGGTCCCGCGCAGCTTGCCCAGGGCCTCCGGGGTGGCCTCGACCTCGCCCAGCACGAAGCTGGCGTAGTCGCCGTAGGCCCACAGCTTGCCGCGCAGGTCCACGCCCAGGGTCGAGCGCCAGTCGTCGAGGGTCTCGCCCGCGAACAGCATGCCCACCGCCGGGACGAGCTTGCCGTCGAGGGCGACGGGCTTGCGCTCGAACTCGACCTTCAGCCCCGAGAGCGGGCCGGCCTCCACGGGCTTGCCCGGGAGCATGCCCGCGAGGCTCATGATCGCCTGGGAGCTGGCCTTGAAGTCGCTCGTGCCGACCTGCACGACGATCGCGTCGGGGTCGTCGTGGGCGCCCAGGTAGAGCTCGCCCGTGAGCGCGTCGACGACCTCCCCGGCCATGCCCGCGGCGGCCGGGGGCAGCTGCTCGCTGACCGCCTTGGGGTCGAGGCGCAGCCAGGCGAAGGAGGCCCCGGGCACGAGGCTGCGCAACGCCGGGGCCGGGCCGGGAGCGAGCAGGCCCTCGCCCGCCGCGTCCTCGCCCGCCGCGAACTCCCGAGGCAACGGCACGCTCAGCTCCCACAGCCCCGGATCCGTGCGCAGCGCGGCGATCAGTTGGGGCTCCGCCGGCTCCTCCTCGCCGGTCCCGAGCCCCTGTTCGGGCAGCGGGCCCAGGCGCAGCACCAGGTTGGTCGCGTCGAGCTCGACGCCGGGCAGCTCCCTGGCCAGGGTCGAGACCCGCGCCGCTCCCTGACCGCCCGCGGCGTGAGGCTCGGCGCCCTCCACCACGCAGGCGTACCAACCTTCATGGCCGTCGCCCTCGATGGCCCCGCAGCCCCGGGTCCAGGCGGCGGCTTCGGCCCCCAGCAAGCTCGCCAGCGTGCTCACGCGATCGAGGCCCTCGGCCGAGAAGATCAGCGTCGGCGAGGCGTTGAGGTTGGCGACGATGAACCCGCGATCGAGGGCGATGCCAGCGCTCTCGAGGCCCGCGAGGATCAGCGCGAGGGCGTCCCGGGTCCGCTTCAATCGTGCCTTCGCCGCCTCGCCGGACCTCGGCGCGTCCGGAGGCTGCGCCTGGGCCTCGCTCGCGTCGAGCAGCGGGGCCAGGCCGTCGAGGGCGCGCTGCAGCGGCCCCGCCATCACGGCCTCGACCCGCCGGGCCTGGGCGAGCACGGGCCGGAGATCACGGACGATCAGGTAGTCCTCGCAGTCGGCGGGCAGCAGGTCGAGCTGGTCCTCGAGGCTCCGGGCGTAGCGCGCCTTGGGCAGCTCGCGGACGTCGCTGGCCTTGGCCGCCTCGACGTCCTCGTAGACCAGCGGCTTGGACCGCTCCTCGACCGAGGGCTCGTCGTCCTTCTTGCACGCGCTCCCGGCCCCAGCCAGGGCGAGGGCGAGGCTCACCGCACCCAGGCGCAGGGGACACCAAAAGCTCGGGAGGCGCGAGGTCGGCACCCCCGGAGCCTACCCGACCTGTCAGTGCCCAGCCACGCGAGCGTCGCAGGCCTCGGCGTGGCTGTTCCAGTTGGGCCCAGCGGCGCGCAGCTTGACCGCGGCCTCGCGCTCGAGCGCCCGACCCCGCTCGCGGTCCTGCCCGCTGTCGATCAGTGCCTGGCCGAGCAGGCACTCGACCTCGCCCTGCTCGCCCGGGTCGCGCTGCTCCTGGCGCAGCTGCCAGGCCCGCTCGAGCACGGGCACGGCCTCGTCCGCGCGGCCCAGACCGAGCAGGCCCTCGGCGACGCCCACGAGCGAGTAGGCGATGTAGAAGTGATCGGCGCCGAGGCGGTCCTCGACGTAGCCCAGGGCCTTGCGATCGAGCTCGAGGCCCGCCTCGAAGTCCCCCCGCGCCCGGGCGATGAGCGCGAGGTTGTTGAGCACGATCGCCGTGATCGGGTGGCCGTCGCCGAGCACCTCGGGGGCGAGCTCCAGCGAGCGCGCGCACACGGCCTCGGCCTCGTCGAGGCGATCGAGCTTGTACAGAGAGAAGCACAGGCTGTTGGCCAGGGTCATGCCGTTGACGCTGCTGGGGCGCTGCAGCTCCCCGCGGCGCGCGAGCATGGCCTCGAAGTTGGCCGCGGCGCGCTCGTAGTCCCCGCGCAGGTCGTGGACCAGGGCGAGGTGGTGGAGGATGTTCTCCGCCCGGGGGCCGCCGTCGGTGTAGCTGGCCGCGTCGATGCGCTGGGCTCGCTTGGCGTCGGCGAGGGCCGCGTCGAGCTGGCCCGCCCCGGTGTGCAAGGTGGTGCGGGACAGCAGCGGGCCGATCAACAGGGGGTGGTCCGGGCCGAGGCGGCGCTCGTAGGTGTCGATCGCCCGGGCCAGGATCTGCTCGCCCGGCTCGTACTTCCCGCCCTCGCCGTAGGCCGTGCCCAGGGCGACCTCGATGCGCGCGGTGACCAGGCTGTGCGGGCCGTGGACCTCGGCGGCGAGCTCGGCCGCGCGGCTCAGCTCGCCCCGGGCCGGCTCGAAGCGCATCTGCCGGAGCATCGCCCGGCCGTAGGCGTAGCGCCGCTCGACCTCGTCTTCGGGGCCGCCGTCGATGCGCCGCTCGAGGGCCGCGGTGACGGCGTGCCAGCGCCGCGCCAGCTCCTGGCCCTCGTCGCCCGGGACCGCCCCGTCTTCGAGGACCAGGTCGCGGGCGGCGGTCATCGCCAACCGGTCCTGACCCAGGGCCAGGGCCCGCCCGTGGGCCGCGAGCAGCCAGTCCTGGGCCGTGGAGACATCTTTGGTCTTCATCGCGTGGACGCCCCGCAGGTAGTCCAGCTCGGCGAGCAGCGGCTCGTAGTCGGCGACCTCGACCTCGGCGCCGAGCAGCTCGAGCTCGGTGTCGAGGCCGTCGAGCTCCGCCGCGGCCAGGCGCGCCCGGACCCGAGCCAGGCGCCCGCGGACCTCGTGGACGACGTCGAGCTGGTCCGCCCGCGGCGGCTCCACGGCGCGGCGCCCCTCGAGGGTCTCGCAGGCGTCCGCCGCCGGCAGCTCGCTGACCAGGTCGGGGGCGTCGCGGACCAGGTCCTCGTCGGCCATGGAGAACAGCGCGATCAACCCATCGACCTCGGCGCGCTGCTCCGCGAGGCAGTTCATGCGCATGTCGTAGCGAAGGTCGGACTGCTCGTGGCGGGTCTCGCAGGTCTCCCGGTAGGCCCCCGCCCAGTCCTGCGACCAGGCCCGCACCCCCTCGTCGATGGCCTCGAGGCTGCTCGCGCCAAAGCCGATGTCGAGGCCCTCGAAGCGCGCCGCGAGCTGGGCCCGCTGGGCCTCCCCCCAGCTGCGCGCGACCTCGGCCTCGCCGCGGCTGCAGGGGTCGACGGGCTCGGGCGCGGGGCTGCCGACGACCCAGGCCGTCAACGCGGCGGCGGCCATCGCCCCGCCCAAGCTCGCGAGCAGCCACGGCCAGCGCCGGCGCTGGGGCGGCGCGAGCTCGAGGGCGTCGAGCAGCGCGCGCATGTCGGGGAAGCGATCCTCGGGCTCGCGCGCCAGCCCGCGCAGCAGCGCCGCCCCGATCTGCGGCGGGATCGCGGTGTGGCTCGGGAGGGTCGGCGCCGAGCCCAGGGTCACCGCCGCCGCGAGCTCGAAGAAGCCGCCGCCCTCGGCCTGGAACGGCCACTCCTCGTAGAGGGCGTGGTAGAGCGCGACGCAAAACGAGAACTGGTCGCTGCGCGCGTCGGCGGGCATGCGCTGGAACTGCTCCGGAGACATGAAGCGCGGCGTCCCCAGCCACGCCTCGTCCATGGTCAGGCGCGCCGACATGCCCGAGCCCGAGGCCAAGCCGAGGCTGCGCGTCGACGCGGCCATGGTCTGCAGCGCGCCAAACTCGGGGTCGCGCTCGCCCGACTCGGACACCCGCGCGTGGGCGAGCAGCTCGTCGCCGCGGATCGGATCGGGCAGGGTCTCGGCCCCCTGGTCGCTCGGCCGCACCAGGCCAAAGTCCGCCACGCGGACCCGGCCCTGCGCCCCGATCAGCACGTTCTCGGGCTTGAAGTCGCGGTGGACCAGGCCGGCCTCGTGGGCCGCGCACAGGCCCTCGCCGGCCTGCCGGTAGAGCTCGAGGCGCTCGCGCCAGTCGAGGCCGCCCTCGCCGATGCGCGCGTGCAGGGTCTCCCCGGCGACGAACTCCATGGCGATCCACACCCCGCCCGCGTGGGCCCCGACGTCGAACACGGACACGACGTTGGGGTGGCTGAGCCGGGCCATGCCCTGGGCCTCGCGCACGAGCCGACTCTCCGCATCGCCGCCGCCCTTGCCCGGGCGCACGACCTTGAGGGCCACGCGGCGATCGAGCTGGGGATCCCAGGCGGCGTAGACGATGCCCATGGCGCCGGAGCCGAGGACGTCGAGGACGACGAAGCGATCGATGGTCTCGGGCGCCTCGTTGGCCGCGCCCGTGGCCCTTCGCTCGGCGTCGCGACGCGAGTCCACGGTCACCGTGAGCAATGACGACTCTTCGGAGCCCATTGTCCGATCCCAATCCACGCACCCAGAGGATACCCCCAACTCGAGCCGCGACCAGACCCTCAGCTCGACACGGGGCGAGACTGGGCTGGGGTCGCGCGCGCGACGACCTCGCTGCGTTCGACCCAGATCGAAGCACCTCGGGTGCGTCCATTGATGCGCACGCATTGGACGGTGTTCACCTCACCCGAAAAAAGTGGATGGTGGTGAATGAAAACGGCGAATTGATGACAGAGCTCAGCGCACGAGGCCCCGGCAGCTGCCCGAGTGACTGGCCTGCTTGATCGGGGGAGGACGACGCGAGAGCCTCGAGAGGTCGCCATGCCTCGCCTGCTGATCGCCGAAGTTGTACACCGAGCCACCTCCTGGGCCGCCGACCCGGACGCTCCCTACGCCGGGATGGATCGCCGGCTGCTGCGTCCCCTCGGCCTGAGCGAGGCCGCGTGGCTCCGCGGCCTCGCCCTCGAAGCCTTACCCGTCGCCGAGGCCGAGCGCGGCTGGCCGGCCCTCGCCCGGGACCTCGACCAGGCCAGCGGTAGACGCCACGAGCTCCTCGCCCTCGGCGAGCTCTCGCGGCCGGGGTGGGAGCGCCTCGGCCTCGACGTCGGGGAGACCGACACCACCACCGTCTGGTCGGCCCTCGCCCACCGCTGGCGGCTGCTCCCCGCCGCCGAGCTGCCCAAGTGGGCGCTCCGGCTCAACGCCCACGGCCTGTTCGACGACCCCGCCGACGCCCGCGCCTTCCTCGAGCGCTACTTCGCGTGCGAGGACCCCGACCGCGACTGGATGTCGACCGACGGCGAGGTGTATCGAGCGGGCTATGGCCTGGTGCCCATCCACCGCCTGCGCGTCGCCGACTGACCGCGCTCACCCGCCCGGCTCGGCGGCGAGGGCCTCGACGAGGGCGTCGAACACGATGCGGATCCGCCGGCTCGTCCGCAGCTCGCGGTGACACACCAGGTAGATCGGCACGGGGATCGTCGGCACGTCCGGGAACACGCGGCGCACCCCGGGCTCGGCGTCCCCGACCTCGCGCATCATGATGCAGATCCCGACGCCGCGCTTGCACAGCTCCCACTGCACGAGGTGGTCGCCGGTCATGATCGGGAACTGCTCCGGACGGACCTCGAGGCCGAAGGCGCGCAGGCCGTCGATCATCATGGCCGAGTCGTCGAAGGCGAAGATCTCGGCGCGGTGAAAGTCCTCGGCGGAGTCGAAGGGGCCGGCGCGCTCGATGTAGTCCGGCGACGCGTAGAAGGCCCCCTCGGTGTCCCGGAGCTTGCGGACGATGAGCTCGGGCTGCCCGGTGCGGGTGTTTCGGATCGCGATGTCGGCCTCGCGCCGCCGCAGGTCGCGGATCTGGTTGGACGCCACGATGTCGATCTCGATGCCGGGGTACTCCGTCCGCAGCCGGGTCAGCACGGGCGGGAGCAGGAAGGCCGCGGTCGCCTCGCTCGCGGTGATCGACACCGTGCCCTCGACCGACAGGGCCTGGCCCGTGGCCACGAGCGACATGCGGGTCGCGGCCTCGCCCATGCTGCGGACGTGCTCGACGAGCTCGACGCCCGTGGCGGTCAGCTCCAGGCGCGTGCCCAGGCGCTCGAACAAGGTCACGCCGAGCTCCTCCTCGAGGGCCGCGACCTGTCGGCCGACCGTCGGCTGGGTGGTGCCGAGGGCCCGGGCGGCCGCGGAGAAGGAGCCTTCGGAGGCGGTCACCAAGAAGGCTCGGGCTCGGTTCCAGTCGAAGTTGACGCTGCGCCAGTCCATGCTTCGCTTCGCTCGTAGCGTGTCTGTGCCGTGCGCCGACCATGCATTTTCGCATGGCACGGAGACACATTTAGACAATGGCCCATTTGAGCTCGCATGGCTAGACCAAGAGCATGAAGGCAGCGCACACCCCCCTCTACGGCCCCCCCAGCGTCCTCGACACCCGCATCGTGCCCACGCCGACGCCCGGGCCCGGGCAGGTCCTCGTCGAAGTTCACGCCTCCTTCGTCAGCGCCGGCGACCTGCGCCTGCGCGCCGCCGACTTCCCCGGCATCTCGGCGCTCTTTGGGCGCCTCATGTTCGGCCTTCGCCGGCCTCGAAACCCCATCCAGGGGAGCATGTTCTCGGGCCGGGTGGTCGCCGTGGGCTCGGGGGTGCGCCGCTACGCCAAGGGCGACGAGGTGTTCGGCAGCGTCGATCACGGGGCCTACGCCGAGTTCCTCGTGGTCGAGGAAGCCGGGGCCGTCGCGCCCCTGCCCGCCGGGGTGAGCCACGCCCAAGCCGCCGCCACGCCCTACGGGGCCTGGACCGCGCTGAACTTCCTGCGCGACCTCGGCGAGCTCGAGGCCGGGGAGAAGGTGCTGATCCTCGGGGCCTCCGGCGGCGTCGGTCAGCTCGCCGTGCAGGTCGCCCGCCACCTCGGGGCCGAGGTCACCGCGGTCGCCAGCGCCCGCCACCACGACTTCGTGCGCGGCCTCGGGGCCCAGCACGTCATCGACTACGCCCGCGAGGACTTCACCCAAAGCGGCGAGAGCTACGATCTCATCTTCGACATCGCCGGGGCCTCGAGCTTTCGCAAGGCCAAGGGCTCGCTGACGGATAGGGGGCGCTACCTCTCGCTCTACGTCAGCGGGGCCCTGCTCGCGCAGATGCTGTGGACCCGCGTCTTCGCCCGCCAGGGCAAGCGGGCGATGTGCGGCGTGGCGATGGGGGACGCGGCGAGCACGGCCGAGCTCGCCGCGCTGCTCGAGGCGGGGGCGATTCGACCGGTCATCGGCCAGCGCTTCGCCTTCGAGGCCATCGCCGACGCCCACGTGCACGCCGAGACCAGCCGGAGCGCGGGCGCGACCGTGGTCGAGATGGTCCCGCCCGAGCGCCCCCTCGCCGCGGTCGGCTGATCAACGGGCCGCGGTCGAGACCAGGGTGTCGCCCGCGAAGGCCGGGCTGGCGGCGAGCAAGCAGGTCAGGGCGGCGGTGGTGGTGGCGATGCGAGCGGCGAAGGTCTGGATGGTCATGGTCTCGTCTTTCGGAGTGGCGCCCATTGGCGCGTTGGCTTCACCGACGGAGTTCCAGCCCCCCAGCCCGGGATTGCGCAGCCGCCGAGAAAATTTGTCGGCGCTCTCAAACACCGTTGCCGCGGGCCCCGGGCCACCCCCGGCTCGGTACACGCGGGACGCGCGACCGGAGCGCCGCCGGTGACGTAGAGTCCGCCCATGGCCCGGCCGCAGATCCTCGTCGTCTACACCGGCGGCACCATCGGCATGCGCAAGACCCCGCGGGGCTACGTGCCGGAGCCGGGCTACCTCCAGCAGCTCATCAACGAGCAGCCGCGCTTTCGCGACCCCGAGGTCCCCCAGTTCGAGATCCACGAGTTCAACCCCCTGCTCGACAGCTCGGACATGACCCCGGCGCACTGGCTCGAGATCGCCGAGCGCATCCGGACCCACTACGCCGACTACGACGGCTTCCTGGTCATCCACGGCACGGACACCATGGCCTTCTCGGCCTCGGCGCTGAGCTTCATGCTCGAGGACCTGGGCAAGCCGGTGATCCTGACGGGCTCGCAGATCCCCCTCGAGGAGACGCGCAACGACGCCCAGGCCAACTTGCTGACCGCCCTGACGATCCTCGGCCGCTACCACCGGGAGCTGGCCGAGGTGATGATCTGCTTCGACAACCTGCTGCTCCGGGGCAACCGCGCGCGCAAGGTCTCCGTCGGCGAGTTCGCGGCCTTCGCCTCGCCCAACTACCCCCCGCTCGGGCGCGTGGGCATCGACATCGCCATCGACTGGTCCCGGGTCCTGGCCCCGCGGACGCGCGCCGGGGCCAACGCGGGCATCGACGACGAGCAGCCCCAGCGCCTCGAGGTCGTCGAGCTGGGCAAGGCCACGGTCGCCGCCTACCGCCTCTTCCCTGGCCTCAAGCCCGCCCTGCTCGACGCCATGCTCGCGCCGCCGGTCCAGGGCGTGGTGCTCGAGTGCTTCGGAGCCGGCAACGCCCCGACCTCGGACCCGGCGTTCATGAACACGATCTCGCGAGCGACGCGCACCGGCGTGGTCGTGGTCGCCGTGACCCAGCCCGACGTCGGCACGGCCAACCTCGAGCTCTACGCCACGGGCCGCCGGCTCCTCGACGCCGGGGTGGTCAGCGGCTACGACATGACCTGCGAGGCCGCCCTGGCCAAGCTGTTCTACCTGTTTGAAAAGGGCTACGAGCCCGAGCGGGTCAAGGCGCTGATCCGTCGCCCGCTGGTCGGCGAGCTGACCCTGCCGGGCCAGCACCTGTCTTCGCCGACGGATCCGCGCTCGTACGAGCCGTGGACCGAGCTCGACCGGCACGGCTGACGGCCGCGTGGAGCTGGCACAGCTTCGCGCTCGACAACGACTGGCCGGCGTAGGCCTCCGCCGCGGGCCCCTCGGCCAGCGCGGCTTCATAAGCGTCGACGTAGCGCGAGACGACGTGGGCCCGCGCCCCGCTCCGCGCGGCGATCGTCGCCGCGTCGAGGCCCTGCTGATGCAGGGCGATGACGGCGTGGACCCGGCCCTTGGCGATGGCGGCCGGCTCCGTCAGGTAGCGCAGCGGCGCGACGATGAAGTCGACCATGGTCGGGTGATCGGCGAGGCGCTTGAGGCTCAGGCCGACGCGCGCCGTGGCCAGGACCTCTGCGTCGAGGCCCGCCGCCGGGCGCAGCTGCAGCGCCCCCGCCTCGGTCACGGCGTGCGCCTCCACCTGCCCCGCCAAGCTCGCTACGCTGTCCGCCCCGGTCCGCGCGAGCAGGTGATCGACGACCAGCGAGCACCCGCTGACCAGCTCGCCCGCGGGCGTCCGCAGCGTGCGGATCAAGATCCCGCCGTAGGCCGGGCCGAAGGTGATGTCGAGGCCCTTGTAGGTCCCCCCGCGATAGCCCGCGTCGAGCCCGGGGCCCGCGCGGTGGAAGTACCAGCGGCCCGCGACGGCCTGGGCCTCGTGGGCGTGGGCGAAGGGATCGGCGAAGCCCGGGCCCCGGTAGTAGACCTCGACCTCGACGAGACGATGGCTGGCGCCCGCGACGAGCAGCTCCGTGTTCACCAGCAAGCGGCGCGCGAGGGCCCCAAAGTGCGCCCCGAAGTCTGGCCCGGGCTCGGCCGCGAGCGCGGACGCCAGGTCCGTCGGGCTCACGACGGCGCTGCCTCGACGGCCATCCCCCGATCGAGCCAGCGGATCATCCCGCCGGAGAGGTTGGCGACGCGCTCCCGCCCCGCCTTGCGCAGCATCACCGTGGCCTGGGCCGAGCGACCGCCGGAGCGGCACACGACGACCACGGGCTTGTCGGCGCCGACCTCCTCGATGCGCTCGAGCAGCTCGCCGATGGGGATCAGCTGCGCCCCGCGGATGTGGCCGAGGGGGCCGTCGAACTCCGCGGGCTCGCGCACGTCGAGGATCGTCACCGCGCCGAGGTTCTCCTCGAGCCAGGCGCCGTCGAGCTCCCAAATCCCCGCGTAGGTGCACTGCAGCGGCGCCCAGTCCGGCTCGCTCGGGGGCACCTCCCCCTCCGCCGGCGCGCCGCAGCGCAGGTTCGCCGGGAGGGCCACGTCGATCTGCTTGGGGTGCGCCAGGCCGAGGTTGCGCATGTAGCCGACGAAGTCCCCGGAGCTGCGCTGGCCGCCCAGGCGCGGGTTGTGGGTGCGCTCCTCGGCGACCGTCGAGACCGTGCGCCCGGCGTAGTCGTGGGCCGGGTAGATCAGGCAAGTCTCGGGCAGGCTGAACAGCTGCTGGTGGACCGAGGTGTAGAGCCGGCCGGGGTCGCCCTGCTGAAAGTCCGTGCGCCCGGCCCCGCGGATCAGCAGGGCGTCACCGGTGAAGACCTTGGCGCCGTCGTCGAGGACGTAGCTGACGCAGCCGTCGGTGTGCCCGGGCGTCTCGCGGACCTCGAGGCGGTGACGACCGAACTCGACGACGTCGCCCTGGCCGACCTCCCGGTCGTGACCGCTGGCCCCGGCCCGGCCCGAGAGCACGATCTGCCCGCCCAGGGCCCGCCGCAGCAGCCACGCCCCGGTCACGTGGTCGGCGTGCACGTGGGTCTCGAGCAGCGCGACCACCTTCAGGTCCAGCTCGCGAACCAGGGCCGCGTCGCGCTGCACCTTCTCGTAGACCGAGTCGATGATCACCGCCTCGCGGCTGTCTTCGTCGGCGAGCAGGTAGGTGTAGGTCGAGGACCGGCCGTCGAAGAGCTGGCGAAAGATCATCGCCGACCAGCCTACTCAAACCGACCCCCAGGCTCCCAGGGAAAATCTCACATTTCTCCGGTCAACTCGAGCTCTGTGGACGTCGGCTCAGCGATGCCAGCCCCAGTCCCACAGCTTGCCGATCTTGCGGCAGCGCTTGCGCAGCTTGGCCATGGCCGCCGCGTTGTCGCCGTAGGCTGGAAACACGTCGACCAGGGCGACGTCGGCCTCGAGCTTGGGCAGGACCTCGAAGGCGTCCCCGATGATCACGCGAACGCGCTCGTGGCCGAGGGAGCCGAGGACCTGCATGGCCTGGGGCATGACCAGCTCGCACAGCTCGCTCGAGCGCTCGACGACGGTCAGCTCGGTCACCGCCCGGCGCTTGGCGACCTCGAGCAGCTGGTGAGCCAGGCCCAGGCCCGCGATGACCACCCGGCCCCGCGCGAGCTTGGTCCCCGGGCGCAGGGTCAACAGCTCGGCGGGGGTCAGGCTCATCCACGGGTGACGTCGCCACGGCGAGGTCGAGCTCGGCGGCGCGTCGGCGGCCTCGCGCTCGAACAACATGGGCAGCTCGATGTCGCCGTCGAACACGACCGAGCCGATCTTCCCGTTCCACCACGTCGAGATCGGCACGCCTCGCCGGTGGCGACGCAAGACGTAGCGAAAGCGACCCTGGGGCGAGTCGACGAACTCCCCGTCGCCGAGCTCCCGGGGCAGAGCGGTCGACGGGCGAACCCCCGGGAACAAGTTGAGAGCCGGGTAGCTGCTCGCCTGCACGTCGAGCTCGGGGCGCCAGCGGGTCTTGCGGGTCCACGGCGCGCACCCTTCGAGGCGCCGGGCCAGGTCCGCGGCGACGCGCGCGTGCTGTTCGGGGGTCAGCTCCATGTTCGCGTCGCCATCATCCCACGAGTCCCCCCGGCCCCCGAGCCCCACCCGTGTGTGGGCCCCCCCGAGATCCCGCGCCCCACGGGTCTGTCCAGGTGGGGAGGCGCTCACATGCGCTGCATCCACGCGCCCAGGGTGCTGCGCGGGACGTCGAGGACCTGCGCCGCCTTGCGGATGCTGCCCTCTTCCGCGACCACGTGGCGCAACAGGGCCGCGTTCATGTCTGCGTAGGTGCCCCGCGGCACGGCGATGGTGTCGGGCCGAGCCTGCGGGCGCGCCACGGGCAGCAGCCCCGCCGCGGTGATCGGTCCCTCGGACAGCGCCGCCGCGCGCAACACCGCGTTGCGCAGCGCCCGGACGTTGCCCGGCCAGGGGTGCTGGGTCGCCGCCGACACGGCCGCCTTCGACATCACGACCTCGCGCTCGAGCTCGGCCGCGGCTTGATTGGCGAAGTGCTCGAGCAGGCCAGGGATGTCGCTCCGGCGTCGCCGCAGCGCCGGCAGCTCGATCTCGACGACCCCGAGGCGGTGGAAGAGGTCTTCGCGGAACTGCCCCGAGGTGACCATCGCCCCGAGGTCGCGGTGCGTGGCCGCGAGCACCCGACATTCGATGGCGAACTCACGGTCACCGCCCACGGGCGAGACCAGCCGGGTCTCGAGCACGCGCAGCAGCTTGGCCTGGGCCTCCAGCGGCAGCTCGGCGACCTCGTCGAGGAACACGGTCCCGCGGCCAGCCCGAGCGAAGGCGCCGGCGTGGTCGCGGTGCGCCCCCGTAAACGCGCCCCGGCGGTGGCCGAAGAGCTCGGACTCGAACAATGCGGGCGGAATGGCCCCACAGTTGAGGGCCACGAAGGGCGCCTCTGGGCGCGGGCCGAACTCGTGCAAGGTCCGCGCGGCGAGCTCCTTGCCCGTGCCGGTCTCGCCCCGGATCAGCACCGGGAGGGCCAGACCCGCCAGCTTCTCGAGCTGATCGCGCAGCCCACTCATCACCGCGCTGCGCCCCATCAAGCGATGGGGGCTGCGGCAAAAGCTCGCGTCCCCGCGCAGTCGCCGGGCCCGAGCCTCCTCCTCGCTCTTGTCGATGCGCACGACCGCGAGTCGCGCTTGCCCCAGCTCGAGGTGCATCCCGGGCTCGAGCTGGGCGCCCTGAACGGGCACTCCGTCGACGCGCAGGCCGTTCGTCGAGCGCAGATCCTCGATCCGGTAGCCCCCCTGGCCGTCAAAGCGGACCTGGGCATGCGCCGAGCTGACGAAGCGGTCCGCGAGCACCAGGTCGCAGCCAGGGTCCGAGCCGATGGTCAGCGAGCGGCAGTGCGGGAGCGAGCAGCGGCGCCCGTCGTCGAGCTCGAGGGCCAGGCGCAGCGCGGGATCGGTGGTACGGGGCAAGCGATCGGTGTCGTTCATGGCAAGGCGGTGTCGGCCCCCGCTGTCCCGCCTTGCAGCGACCCCCCGAGTTTTTTGTCGGCTCCCTCGGAGCACCCACCATTGTGAGTTGCCAGGGCTGTCGCCGAAGAGGCATCATGGACGCGAATGAGCGACCCCGTTGTCATCTACGGATTCACCTCCATGGAGGGAGTCTTTGACATCAGCCCGTTCGTTCACAAGCTCGAGCTCTACCTCGTGCTTGGCGGCGTGCCCTACGAAAAGCGTGTCGGAGACGCCCGCAAAGCCCCCCGCGGGAAGCTCCCCTACATCGAGCACGACGGCCAGACGATCCCCGACTCGCAGGTCTCCATCGAGTACCTGCGCCAGCGCGGCCTCGTCGAGCACGACGACTGGCTCGACCCGGACCAGCGCGCCGAGGCCTACGCCCTGCGCTCCATGCTCGAGGTCGACCTCTACTTCGTGCTGGTCTACATGCGCTGGAAGCTGCCCAAGGGGTGGGCGGTCTACCAGCACACGATGCACAAGCTGCTCCGGGAGATGGAGGTCCCCGGCCTGCTGCAGAACCTCGTGCTGCGCAAGGCTCGGTCCAACACCCTGGCGCACCTCTCCGCTCAGGGCACGGGCCGGCGCGCCGAAGCCGAGATCGCCCAGCGCATGCGCGACATCCTGACCGCCCTCGACATCTTCCGAGCCGCGCGCCAGGACGACGGCCCGTGGTGGTTTGGGCCCAAGCCCTCGGGCTTCGACACCGTCGTGCACGCCTTCTTCGCCGGGCTCTACCGACCCAACGTGCCGCTCGCGGTCTCGCCCGAGGAGTTCCGGGCCTGGCCGGCGCTGCTCGAGCACATGAACCACGTCGACTCGACGCTCATGGAGCTCGGAGTCGATCTCGCAGCGCCGCCAGACCGTCGATGACGGAGAAGATGCCGCGGATCTCGCCCTCGTCCATGACCAGGGCGGTCCCGATCTTGCGCTCGCACATCGCGTCGATCACCTCGAGCAGCGGGGTGTTGGGCGCGACCATGTAGGGGTGCTCGGTCATCGCCTCGACCACGCGCACGCGATCTTCCTTGACCCCGGGGATGCTCTTGACCAGGGCCAGGTCGCGCTCGCTGACCACCCCCACGACGTGACCGTCGTCGATCACCGGGAGGTGGCGAATGCCGTGGTCGAACATCCGCTGCGTCGCGTCGCTGAGGTTCAGATCCGCCGGGATCGTCACGGGGTTCTTGGTCATGCGCTGGCCTACGGTCTCGACGTCCATGCTCTCCATATGGACCCGAAGCCCGCCCTGGCAAAGCGCTCACGCTGCGCCCTCGACCCGCTCCCGGGCCTCCCGAGCGGTCAGATTTGCCGGCACCGCATTTGGTGCGGTTCGAGCTCTCGACTCAGGGGCCTCAGGGGCCTCAGGGGCCTCAGGGGCCCTGGCCGATCCACTCCGCGCCTTCGGTGTCGACCTCGCGCTTCCAGATCGGCACGTCCTGCTTGAGCCGCTCGATGACCTCGCGGCAAGCGGTGAAGGCCTCGGCGCGGTGCGGCGCGCTCGCGGCGATGACCACGGCCGTCTCGCCGATCTCGAGGTGCCCGACGCGGTGAGCCAGGGCCACCCGCGCCCCAGGGATCTCCGCCTCGACGGCGAGCGCGATGCGGTCCATGGTCGCCACGGCCATGGGCGCGTAGGCCTCGTACTCGAGGAAGCGGACGGTCTTGCCCCGGCTGTGCTCGCGCACGTTCCCGGTGAAGGTCGCGATGCCCCCGGCGCCGCGATGGTCGACGGCCTCGACGACGGCCGCGAGGCTCAGGGCCGCGTCGCTCAGGGTCGAGCGCTCGCCGACTCGGGGCAGGGCGTCCCCCGCACCGGGCTTGGCTTCGGGTTGGGGACCGTCGTGGCCTCCGCTCACGGGCGGAATCAGCGCAATCTCCACGGGGCGCCCGTGGCGATCGAGCGCGGCGAGGGCCTGGTCCTCGCCGACGAACTCGTGATCCACGGCCACTCGGCAGCGCTCGAGGTGGGTGGCTAGCTCGGGCCGAGCGGCCGCGACTCGAGCCTTGAGGGCCCTGGGCGTCAGCTCGCCCCCGCTCCAGGCCAGGCGCAGCTCGCTCGCACCCGCGGCCTGGCGCAGCCCAGCGAACAACAAGAGGGTCAGGGTCATCGGTGGGGCGTCGGAGGGCATGGGCGTCGCGCGGGGCCTCGGCTTCCTGCTCTGGCTCAGATAAGCTGGCCGGGGCCAGGTGCGGCAAACTCGAAGCTACCACCGCCGCCCCTCGATACCCCCCGGCCAGAAGCTCCGGCCCAAGGCAAATTCGCGATGATCCTCCGACCCCGAGCCCATCGATCCGCGAAATTCGATCGCGCGTGGCGGCGCTCTTATGCTCACGTGGCGCGCCGGGGGGCGGAGCTCGACGGACTCGGCGTAGCCAGCGCGCCGTTCCCGTCCTGCACCCCAAAGCGCGCACAACGGGCCGTGACGAGCCCCCCACCACGCCGAAATCGCTTTGGACGGAGCCAGCTTGCAACTTCTTTCCGGGGCCGCCCGCCCTGCCTTCGAGACGATGTCCCGCTCCCCCGTCGCGCCGCGTAAAGTCCGCGCCGTTTTGAGCCCGGCCGAGCCCACGGAGCTCGACGACGACATCGAGTTCGACGGCTTCGACGGCTTCGACGACGGCGACGAAGACCTCTACGCCCACGACCTCACCGAGCTCTCCGAGGTCGACGGCGACCCGCGCTTCCCCGAGCTCGAGACCAGCGACCGCGAGGCCATGCGCAGCGAGCTCGAGATGCGCCTGGGTGCCTACCTGCGCAAGGGTCGACCGCGGGTGATCATCACCGACAACCTGCGCACCATGCTCTCGGTCAAGCGCGGCCAGGGCGTCTACACCTTCCGCCTGCACCACATGTTCGTCGACGCCCCGTCCCGGGTCCTGCGCGCCGTGGCGACCTACGCCGAGCGCCAAGATCGCGACGCGGCCGAGACCCTGCGCGCCTTCATCGACGCCAACGAGGACGCGATCCGCAAGCGCAGCCGCCCGCGCGCCGTCGCCATCGACGTCGCCGGCCGCTTCCACAACCTGCAGGCCATCTTCGACGAGCTCAACGCCGAGTACTTCGGCGGCGCGATCCAGGCCCAGATCACCTGGGGCCCGAGGACCAAGCGCAAGAAGGGTCGGCAGTCGATCAAGCTGGGCAGCTACACCGTCGAGGATCAGCTGATCCGCGTCCACCCGGTGCTCGACGCCGAGGACGTGCCCCACTACTACATCGCGTGGGTCATCTATCACGAGATGCTCCACGAGATTCACGACATGCCCATCGTCGACGGACGCCGCGTCTACCACACCCGCGCCTTCCGCCAGGCCGAGGCCAAGTACGAGCACTACCCCAAGGCCGTCCTGTGGGAACGCACCAATCTGCACAAGTTACTGGATCGCTAGGGATCCGCTGACGAGTCGGGGAGTGGCCAACGCTGGCGGAGCTCGCTAGCGTGGGGCCATGGTTCGCAAGACGTTGGCAGTCTGGACGCTCGCCTCGGCCCTCGCCTGCTCGCTGGGGGCCTGCGGCGGCCCTGCCCAGCCCGAGCCGAGCGAGCCTGCGGCCCCAGAGTCGTCGAGCGTGGCCGAGCCCGCGGCGAGCGAACCCGCGGCGGCCCCCAGCCCCGACCCCGCCGAGGTCGTCGCGGCGCCCGACCGCAGCGAGGACGACCGAGAGGTCGACGCGCGGCGCAAGCCCGCAAAGCTGCTCGCCTTCCTCGAGCTCGAGCCCGGGATGAAGGTCGCCGACATCGGCGCGGGCACGGGCTACACCACCGAGCTGCTCGCCCGCATGGTCGGGCCCGAGGGCCGCGTCTACGGCCAAAACCCCGCCTTCGTGCTCGAGCGCTTCGCCCGGGCGGGCTGGGACGAGCGCCGGGCCAAGGCGGTCAACGCCGAGATCGTCGTGAGCCTCGAGCGCGAGTTCGACGATCCTTTCCCCGACGACATCGAGCCCCTCGACCGCGTCGTCAACGTGCTCTTCTTCCACGACTTCGGCTGGATGGAGATCGACCGCGCGGCCCACCTCGCGGACGCCTTCGCGGCCCTGCGGCCCGGGGGTCGCTACGTCATCATCGACGCCTCCGCGGCCGAAGGCCGGGGCCTCGACGACTCCAAGTCGCTGCACCGCGTCGAGGAGGCCCTGGTCGTCCGCGAGTTCGAGGCCGCGGGCTTTGTCCGGGGCCGCAGCGCCGACTTCCTGCGCAACCCCGAGGACACCCTGGACTGGAACGCCCTGCCCTGGCGAGACGCCGAGCGGGCCGCGCGGGGCGAGTTCAGCGACAAGTTCGTGCTCGAGTTCATCAAGCCATGAGCCCGGTCCACACCGGCGCCGAGGCCCTCGAGCTGCTGCGCACGCTGGTCGACGAAGCCGCCGCCGATCCAGCCTTCGTCCAGGCCTTCGTCCCTCGCTGCGAGGGCGCCGTCGAAGCCGCCGTCGCGCTCACCGACGGGCTGCGCCGCCGCCTCGGCCCGCGCCCGCCCATCGACGCTGGCGCGGTGCAAGTCGGCGCCGCCCTGCGCGGCGTCGGTCAGCTGGTCTCGCCCCCCAGCCCAGCCGAGGGCCGTCGCCTGTTGCTCGCCCGCGGCCTCCCCGATCACCTGGCGTCGCTCTCCCTCACCCTCGAGGGCGGCCCCCGTGACGGCCTCGCAATCGAGGCGCTGCTGGTTGTCTTGGCCGAGGTGTTGGCGACGGGCGAGCGAGACCCCGCCCTCGAAGCGCACGTCGTCGAGCGCCTCGCCCGAGCCTCGGGCCACGCCCGGTGGCGGGTAAACGAGATCGCAGACAGCGTGTTCGAGGCCGTCGCAACCCGAGGCCGCGAGCGACACCGACGCGACAGCCCCGCTTGAACGCCGTGTCGTCCAAGTGCGCCCAAGCGGGCTGTGAACGCCCCTTCGCGCGAGCTTGGCTACACGTCGCGGGCTCACGGCGAGGACCGAAGTCGCCCGATTCGTGGACCCTCGCGCCGGCTAGACTCGCGCGCAGATGGCCAAGCTCTCCCGCAAGGAAGCCCTCGAGTTCCACGTCCAGGGACGCCCCGGCAAGATCGCCGTCGTCCCGACCAAGCCCCTGACCAGCCAGCGCGACCTGTCCCTGGCCTACTCCCCCGGCGTCGCCGAGCCCTGCCTCGAGATCGCCAAGGACCCCAAGGCGGCGAACCTCTACACCGCCCGCGGCAACCTCGTCGCGGTGATCACCGACGGCACCGCCGTGCTCGGCCTCGGCGACATCGGGCCGCTCGCGTCCAAGCCGGTCATGGAGGGCAAGGGCGTGCTGTTCAAGAAGTTCGCCGACATCGACGTGTTCGACATCGAGGTCGACTGCAAGGACCCCGACGCCTTCATCGAGTGCGTCGCCGCCCTCGAGCCGACCTTCGGCGGCATCAACCTCGAGGACATCAAGGCCCCCGAGTGCTTCTACATCGAGCGCGAGCTCAAAAAGCGCATGAAGATCCCGGTGTTCCACGACGACCAGCACGGCACGGCGATCATCTCCGGCGCCGCCCTGGTCAACGCCGCGGCCCTGACCGAGCGCGAGCTCGAGGACATCACCGTCGTCGTCAGCGGGGCCGGGGCCTCGGCCGTGGCCTGCTCGCGCTTTTACGTGTCCCTGGGCGTGAAGCTCGAGAACATCCTGATGTGCGACTCCCGCGGGGTCATCCACACCGGCCGCGAGAACCTCAACGCGACCAAGCAGGAGTTCGCCCGCGAGACCGACAAGCGGACCCTCGCCGAGGCTCTGGAGGGCGCCGACATGTTCCTCGGCCTGTCCGTGGGCGGCCTGGTCAAGCCCGAGATGATCGAGAAGATGGCCCCCAACCCGATCATCTTCGCCCTCGCCAACCCCGAGCCCGAGATCCCCTACGACCTGGCCAAGAGCACCCGCCCCGACGCGATCGTGGCCACCGGGCGCAGCGACACCGACAACCAGGTCAACAACGTGCTCGGCTTCCCGGGCATCTTCCGCGGGGCCCTCGACGTGCGCGCGACGGCGATCACCGAGGAGATGAAGGTCGCCGCCGCCCGGGCCCTCGCCGAGCTCGCGCGCAAGGACGTGCCCGAGGTCGTCGCCCAAGCCTACGGCACCGACTTCACCTTCGGCCGCGACTACATCATCCCCAAGCCCTTCGACCCCCGGGTGATCCAGTGGGTCGCCCCGGCCGTGGCCAAGGCCGCCGTCGACTGCGGCGTGGCCCAGGACGCGTTCGACGAGCAGGCCTACCGCGAGCGCATGCGCGGCCTGCTGGGCGGCTCGACCGCGGTCCTGCGCCGCTTCGTCCGTCGCGCCCGCAAGGAGCCCAAGCGCCTGGTGTTCACCGAGGGCGAGGACCCGCGCATCCTCGAGGCCTGCCGGATCATGATCGACGAGGGCATCTGCCGCCCGCTGCTGCTCGGCGACCCCGAGCGCATCCGGGCGATCACCGAGCGCATGGACATCGACCTGAGCGAGGGCGCCTACGACATCATCGATCCGCGGACCAGCCCCGAGCTCGAGAGCTACGCCCAGGAGCTCTACGAAAAGCGCAAGCGCAAGGGCGTCGACGAGCACCTGGCCATGGCGCTGATGCGGCGCAGCAACTACTTCGGCTCGATGATGGTCGAGCGCGGCGACGCCGACGGCCTGCTCTCGGGCGTGAGCTACTCCTACCCCGAGACCATCCGCCCGGCCCTGCAGATCATCGGCCTGGCCCCGGGGGCGCGCCGCGTCGCGGGCATGTACCTGATGCTCCACAAGCGCGGCCTGCTGTTCTTCGCCGACACCACCGTCAACCTCGACAGCGACGCCGAGGTCCTCGCCGACGTCGCCGAGATGGTCGCCGACGCGGCGGTCGGCACCTTCGACGTCGAGCCCCGCGTGGCCATGCTCGGCTACTCCAACTTCGGCTCGGCCCGCGGCCAGACCGCGACCGAGGTCGCCCGCGCCGTCGAGCTGATCACCACCCGGCGCCCCGACATCCAGGTCGAGGGCGAGATGCAGGCCAACGTCGCCCTCGACTACAACCTGCAAAAGCACAACCACCCCTTCACGCGCCTCGAGGGCCCGGCCAACGTGCTGATCTTCCCGAACCTCGAGGCCGGCAACGTCGCCTACAAGCTCATCCGCGAGCTCGGTGGCGTGCCCGCCGTCGGTCCCGTGCTGCTGGGCATGGACAAGCCCGTGAGCGTGCTCGAGCGCGACTGCTCCGTGGACGCGATCGTGCACATGTCGGCGCTGACGGTGGTCCAGGCGCAGATGCGCGCGGGCCAGATCATCGCCGCCGAGTAGTGGCCCAGCTGCGGGCCACTCGGCCCGCTTTCAGGCCACCCCGCGCGCCCGGCCTGCCCGGTCGCGGGTGAAATCTCGAAGCAAATCGCCCGTGCCCTCTCGGCACGGGCTTTGCGTTGGTCTGGGACGCACCATGCCCACGACCCTCCACCAAGGCGCCGCCAGGCTGTTGGTCGACGAGCCCGAGCAGGCCTTCTCGTGCCTGCGCTCGGTGTTCGGCCTCGAGCTCCCCGAGTTCGTGCGGGTTCAAACCAGGCACGCAGTCTTGGACCGTCACCTGCCGATGGCGGGGGACACGGGAGAGCTCCGGCCCGATGCCCTCTTGTCGGCCGAGAGCCCTGGCGATCCCCTCGGCGGCCTCGGGCTGATCATCGAGGCTCAGCGCCGGCCCGACCCCATC
Organism: Plesiocystis pacifica SIR-1; assembly: GCF_000170895.1. Taxonomy (GTDB): domain Bacteria; phylum Myxococcota_A; class Polyangia; order Nannocystales; family Nannocystaceae; genus Plesiocystis; species Plesiocystis pacifica. Next base: position 166,721 of record NZ_ABCS01000007.1, read on the forward strand.
AAGCACCGTCGGCTGTGGGTCTACTGGGCCCACGCGTCCGAGGAGCTTCGCCGGAGCACCGCCGTGCTGATGATCGCGCTCAGCGACGCCGTCTCGCGTTGGGCCCGGAGCCTGGGCCAGTACGAGCTACCGCCCCGTGAAGGATTGCTGGTCCTCGACCGACACAACATGCCGGTCGTCCGCGATCCCGCCACGGCGCGGCGCCTGCCGGCCTGGTCCACGCTCTCGGCCATGATCCACGGCGTCCACGGTGACCTCGACGCCCTGAAGGTGGTCTTGCCCGTCGTCCTCTCCCTCGAGGACGAGCGGCGCTGGCGCTACGCGTCCTACCTGCTGTGCGCCGTGGACCCGCAGTCCCGTGCCATCTTGGAGGGAGCCATGAGCACGCAACGCATCCCCATCAGCGACATCGAACGCCGCAGCATCGCCTTCCACGACGGGCGAGAAGAAGGCCGCACCGAGGGCCGAGCGGAAGGCCGCACCGAGGGCCGAGCGGAAGGCCGCACCGAGGTCTTGCGCGAGCTCGTCGAGACCGTGGTCGAGCTTCGGGGGCTGCCCGTCACCGTCCGACTGCGCCGCGCCCTCGAAGGTTGCGCCAGCCTCGAGGGCCTCCGCCTGGCCCAGCGGCGCGCCCGAGGGCTGCGGCAGGCGAGCGAGCTCGGCGAACTCATCGCCCTGCTCGAAGCCCACACCTGACCGTTTTATCCGTCGTGGATGATGTGAGCCAATCGCCCTCTGGGGGCGAACGGATCCCCCCTCCCAGCTACGAACTCCATTGAGGGCAAACCAGAGGAGGAGCGGCAGGTTCAAAGCGTCCCCGTTTCTAGATGCCCGCGGAGGCAAAACAGAGCCTTCACCCCCGCCAGACAACACCCCCGCTCGCGGGGGTGACCCAATGCCCACTCCCAGGTGCGAACTCCATTGAGGACAGACCAAAGGGGAGGAGCGGCAGCGACGAAGCGTCCCCGGTCCCGAGACCCCCGCGGGGGCAAAACAGCGCTCACTCGATCATCGCCGCGGGGAACTCCCGGAAGAAGCGCTCCCGGGCGTCGCTGGCCCCGCACAAGTAGAGGATGTCCTCCTCCTCGAGCACGTCCGAAGAGGTGACCTGGGTCAGCGTCTCGCCCGTCTCCCCGTGATCGCGGCGCTCCACCGCGACCACGGTGCAGCCGGTCCGTTCGGGCAGCCGCGCGTTCGACAGGCTCAGGCCCGCGAACGGGGCCGCGAGGGCGTCGAAGACCCGCATGCGCGGCTCGGCGGCGGCGAAGTGCTCGCCGAAGAGCTTGTAGCCGAGGAGCTGCGCGGTGACCTGGGAGATCGACAGGGCGTGATCGGCCCCGGCCCGGTGCACCCGCTCGATGTTCTCGGCCCGGTCGACGGCCGCGATGATCGGCAAGTTGGGGGCGATGTCGCGGATGATCGTCGCGGCGAACAACGCGGTGCTGTCAGCCGAGAACGCGAGGATCACGACCCGCGCCTTGACGATCCCCGCCGCCTCGAGCACTTGCGGGTCGAGGGCATCCCCGCACACGTCGAGGCGCGGGTGGTGATCCCGGGCGAGCACGCGCACGGACTCGCCGACGCTCTCGAGCATCTCGACGAGCTTCTGGCCGACCTCGCCGTAGCCGATGACCAGCAGCGGACCGCTGCGGTCCAGGGGCGTCGCCAGCTCGCCGAGCTTGGCGAGCGCCCGAGCGTCCCCGAGGGCGACGACGATCGTCCCCGCCTCGAGCGCGGCCTGAGGGTCGGGCGGCGCCCGAAACTGTCCGCGAGTCCACAGCCCCACCACCGTCGCCCCGGTCCCCGCGCGCACGCTGAGCTCGGTGAGCGACTTGCCGCGCATCGGCGAGTCCTCGTGAATGCGCAGCTCGCCGACCTCCACGTCGGCGCCGATCATCTGCACGCCGGAGACCCGCGGCGCGATGCGGTCGCTCGCCTTCGCGGCCAGGCCCGCGGCCAGGGAGTGCATCGGGCTGTAGACCGCGTCGGCGCCCGAGAGCAGGATCGGCCGACGGTGCTTGGGGGTGTCGACGAGGGCGTAGATCGAGCCGTCGAAGCTCAGCTGCCGGGCCATGGCGATGACCGCCGCGTTGTCGTGGTCCTCGCCGTTGGCGATGATCGCCCGGCACCGCTCGATGCCGCGCAGGTCGAGCTGCCCCTCTTCGAGGCTGGCGTAGACGACCTTGTGCCCGCGATCTCGCAGCCACCGCGCCCGGCTCTCGTTCTCCTCGAGGATCACCGTGGCGATCCGCTGCTCGCTCATGTTGCGGACCAGGGACGAGACCGCCGGGCCCCAGCGGTAGACGAGCACGAAGTCGTCGACCTCGGGCAGGGCCTGGGGTAGGCGCGCCTCGAAGCGGCTCTCGAACCACGGGATGAGCACGATCGGGACGACCGAGAGCGTGACCATCAAGCCGAAGAACTGCACGCTGGCCACGAACACGATCATCAGCGGGTGCTCCCAGTGGGAGTCGTTGCCGTAGCCCGTGGTCGTCAGGGTCTCCGCGGCCCACTCGAGGCTCGACCAAAAGTCGCGCTCTTGGCCCTCGAGGTGCTCCATCCCGAGCATGTAGACGGTCGCGGCTACCAGCAGGGTCAGGACCAGGAAGCCGAGCAGCGAGAACAGGCGGTTGAAGGGGCGGCGCATGCGGCGGGCGCTCAATATATCGAAGGACGGGGGTCGGCCAAGGCGGTCGCGGGCCGCCCAGTCGTGAAAGACGCAGCCGAGCCCGGCGTTTGCCCCGTCGATGTCTCTCCTGCGCACCGTAGCCCTGGGTCTGCTGCTGATCCCCATGCCCAATCGGGGAGGGCCGGCGGGCCCAGCACATCCGATCAGGGAGACGCCCGCGCCCGCCCCTGCGGGTGAGACGGAGGAGCAGGTCGTCGAGGGCGGCGACCCGGACGAGGGCGCGACCATCGACATCGTCGTCGAGAAGCCCCGCCCCGACTGGCTGTTCCCCAAGCTCGACCACCCCCGCGTCCAGGCCTTCTTTCGCAACGACGCGATGACGGGCTCGTCGCTCTTCGACCCCGAGCCGCCCCCGCCTCCGGTGCCCCTGGTTCGGGCCGGTCGCCTCGAGGTCCAGGGCGCCGCCAGCCCGGCCCAGCGTCGGGCCGCTCGACGCTTCGCCCGTCGCCTGGTCGCCGATCGCCGCGACGCCCTCGAGGCCTGCTACGTCGACGCGCTCCAACGCTCGGCCGGCGACGCCGTCAAGCTGACCTTCTCCATCGAGGTCCAAAACGGCAGCCGCAGCGCCTTCCACCTCGACCGCGGCCAGCTCGGCGACACCTTCGGCAACGCCTGCGTCATGGGCGTGCTCGAGTTCGCCCCCGCACAGATCGAAGGCCGGGACCGGGCCGAGGCCCTGCGGGCCCACACCGTGAAGATCGACATCCCGGTGTGGTTTTGGCTGCAGAGCCAGACCGTCCCGGGCTGAGTCGCGGACGTGGGGCAGGGAGGGCGTGGCGTCGTCCGCGACGGCTAAAATACTCAGGGGCAGAGAGGGCGTGGCGTCGTCCGCGACGGCTAAAATACTCAGGGGCTGGCGTGGCGTCGTCCGCGACGGCTAAAATACTCAGGGGCAGAGAGGGCGTGGCGTCGTCCGCGACGGCTAAAATACTCAGGGG
>NZ_ABCS01000006.1 GCF_000170895.1 Plesiocystis pacifica SIR-1
AGGACGAGGCCGCCGAGCTGCGCGCGGACCCGAGGATCGGGCGCGTCGGCCAGGAGCGCGAGGGAGCGCGCGACCAGGTCGGGCGCCCCCCGCTCGGCCCACCACGGCAGCTGCCCCGTCCACGCGTAGACCTCGACGATCTCCCAGGCCGAAGCCAGCGCCGAGCCAGACCGGGCCAGCGCCGCGGCCGAGCCCTCCCCCGCCGACGCCCGCTCGGCCCGCTCGCGCGCGGCGGCGTCGCCCAGGGCGCGGCGCAGCGCCGCCTCGAAGGCGCGAACGAAGGCCGCCTCGAAGCCCGCCTCGGGCAGCCGACCCAGGTCCAGCTCCAGGCGATCGATGCGCAGCCGCTGCCCCTCGCTCGCCTCGCTGGCCACGCGATCGATGACCCCGCGGAGCTGGCGACGGACGAGCTGAGACACGGCCTCTTGCAAGGCCTGGCCCCGGGCCTGCGCCCGGGCCGGCGCGCCCCCCGTGACCTCCAGCTCGACCTCGAGCTGGGCGATGCGATGGCGAGACGACTCAGACACGGCGACGGCGAGCTCAGGCGCCGGCGGGGGTGACCTCGAGGCGGACCGGGATCCACTGCTCGACGACGATGGGGTCATCGGCCACGGGGCGCGTCGAGACGAACAGGTCCGTCGACGCGCTCAGGCCCTCGGCCTTCAGGGCCAGGTCCTCCCCGTCGCCGTCGGCGGCCTCGGTCAGCGCCTCGCCCAGGCTGTCGAAGAGCTGGTAGCGGTCGCCGGCCACGGACGCGACGACGGTGACCACCGCGGTCTGGCCCGCCTGGATCGGCGGCGTGTCGAGCTCGGGGACGGCCACGACGCGCGCGCGTCCTTCGAGGTCCACGCTGACCTCGGTGATCGCCCGGCTGGCGACGACCTTCCAGCGCGTCCCGTCGAGGGCCCCGCTCACGTCGAGCACCGGCGTGGCCGCGGCCAGCTTGGCCAGGTCGCCGCTGACCCCCGGAACCCCCACGTCGCGCGCGATGACCAGGTCGCCGCCGACGCGCAGCTGCCCGACGCCGTGGTTGAGGGTCGCGTTCTCTTCGTCGCGCTGGTGGAAGAAGGCCTTTTGGCTGACCGTGGCCTTGCCCCCGGTCTTGACCAGCTCGTAGAACACCCCGCCCTCGCCGCCGAACAGCTCGACGGTCGGGGCCTCGCTCCGGACCACGCGCAGCACCAGGGAGGGCTTGGGGTTGGGGCGCACGAGCACGGCCTGGGCCTGCTTCAGCTGCACCTGGGTATCGCGCAGGCCCTTGCTGGGCGCGTCGAGGGGCCCGAGCTGGTGGGTCTTGAGCGCCCGCACGATGTAGGTCTGCCCGTGGTCGATGGCGTGCGTGAAGCTCAGCGTCTTGCCGTTGCCGTGGTTGAGCTGGCCCATGTCGACCATGCGCGGGACGGCGGTCCAGTGCTCGGCGTAGGGCGGGCGCGAGACCTGGACCTCGCGCTTGCCGCCCACGCTGACGGGCACGGTGTCGGCCTTGGCCGGATCGCCCAGGTAGTAGTCGAGCTCGAAGGTCGGCCGGTGGTGGACCCGGTAGCGCGCGCTGTGCTGGCTCTTGGCCACCTTGAGCGTCGCCGAGGCGCCGTAGTGGATCAGCCCCGCGCCCACCTGCACGGCGACGTTGGGGTTGGCCCGGACGCGCAGGGGCAAGACGATGTCGAGCAGGCCCGTGCGCGCCTCCTCCTCGCCGGCCTCGAGCGGCTTGCGGGCGAGCACGCGCAGGTCCACGTCCTCGTCGAAGGCCACGGAGCTCAGCGCGATGGTCTCGGCCGTGCCCACGACCTCGGCCTCCGACAGCACCCGGTCGTGGTCGGCGTGGTCGACCAGGGAGTAGAGCACGCCCTCTTGGCTCTCGTAGATCTCGACCTGAACCGTCGCCCCCCAGAACACCACGCGCGCGTCGGTGGACTTGGGGTTGTCGATGGTGGTGTCGAGCAAGGGCGCGACGATGGCCGCGTCGAGGGTCGGGTCCACGCCCTCCTTGAGGGTGACCTCGGTGTGCAGCCAGGCCGCCCGCGCGCCGGTCTTGGTGAACAGCCCGGCGGGCTTGACCGCTTGAATCTTGTAGCTGAGGTCCTCGAGCACGACCGGCGTGGTCAGCCCCATGGGCCCGCCGTCGCCGACGAGCTCGAAGCCCTGCTTGCCGCTCTTGACCGGCTCGCCCGTGCGCCCGTCACACAGCACGTAGCGCACGCCCGCCTGGGTGTAGCCGAGCTGGATCTGCGTCGAGGTGTCGGCCGGGATGATCAGCAGCTCGGGCAGGGGGATGTCGCGCAGGGGGTAGGTGCCGCCCAGGCCCAGGTGCTCGACGACGCGGTCGCGAGCGTCGCGCAGGCGCAGCTGGACGTCGAGGGCCCGGGCCTCGTCGGCGCCCGTGCCCAGGGCGCGGAGCCGCCGGTAGTCGGCGAGGGTGTCGCGGAAGGCCCGGTAGTCCCGGCTGAAGTTCGACCAGTCCTTGGACTTGGCCTCGTCCGTCAGCCACAGCGCGGTGACCTCGATGTGCGCCGGGGCGTGCTCGATGATCAGCGCCTCCACGCGCTGGCCGTAGATCTGCCGCCCGCGCTTGGACTTGCCCTGGGCGCCGCCGTTGAGCACGACGGTCAGCTGCAGCGAGTAGGGGTCGCCGCGCTCGACGTCGACGAGCAGCGGCACGGACTCCTCGCCCTCGCGGCCCTGCTGGTTGCGGTCCTCGTCGATGGGCCGGAGCAGGGCGTGCTCGACGACCACGAAGGCCTCGGAGCCGTCGCCGTGCTCGTCGAGGCCGAGCTCGAGGCGCAGGCGATCGACGAGGCCCGAGACCGAGCGCGGCTCGAACACGTCGCAGCCCGAGCCGCGGCGCGAGGACAGGCGCGGGAAGTGGCGCAGGAAGGCCAGCTTGCGCCGGATGTCGGCCAGGGTCCGCTCCTCGGCGGCCATGCCCAGGTCCATGTCGACCTCGTCGAGCTGCTCGGCGTAGCGGGCGAGCAGGTGGCCCAAAAAGCGGGCGCGTCGCTCGAGCGAGCCCAGGTCGTCGACGGCGGTGTCGACCACCGCGCGCTCGAGCCAGGCCTGGTGCGCCTCGGGGGTCCCGTCGCGCAGGCGGTCGAGCTCGATGACCTCGTCGGTGACGACCTGGCCAAAGTAGGTCTGCGGCGCCTCGCCGAAGTGCGAGAACAGCTCGCGGGCGTGGGCCAGCTGCGAGAAGCTGTTGGCCAGGAGCTGGTCAAAGAGCAGCACGTAGGCCTGGAGCTGCTTGGCCTGGCCGTGGCGCGCGGGCGAGGCCGAGGGCGGCAGGCCGAAGGGGCCCACGCCGTAGGTCAGCGGGAAGTGCTCGAGCACCGAGTGGTAGCGGCCCAGGTCGCGGTCGCGGCCCTCGACCACGCAGCGATCGCGCTCGGCCAGCGGCAGCACGGGCTCGAGCTTCTCGGCGCGGGCGGCCGCGAGGGCCTTGTGGTTCGCGTCGCTGTCCAGGGGCAGGGGCAGGCCGTCGCGCAGCAGGGTGATCGACGAGCTCGGGGCCAGGGTCGGGATGGCGTCCTCGGTCACCTCGAGGGCCCAGCGCTCGCCCTTGCCGTTGGCCGACTTGGCCAGGGTCACCCGCCGGACCGCGCGCACGTCGGGCACGTCGGCGATGACCCGGATGATGTCCGAGGCGTAGACCTCCCGCCGACGCCCGCGGGACGCCAGCATCGCGTCGCACAAAAAGCCGCGCTCGAGCACGGGGCCGTCGAACAGCTCCTCGCCGTGGGCGTCGCAGCGCTTGGCGCCCTGGCTCATGTCCTCGAAGCCGACCCGCGGCGCGAAGTAGGCCTCGATGTTGGCGATGATGTCGCCGAGGATCTGGTGCCCCGCGCGGCCGCCCTCGACCTCGATGGAGGCCTCGATCCAGATCGGCTGGCTGCGCAGGATCTCGACGGAGATGTCCTCCGCCAGGGGCCGGTTGGCGTGCAGCCGAGCCAGGGAGCTCGCCCGGGCTTGCTCGCTGCTCAGCTGCCCCGCGGGCAGCCACACCCGATGCAGCCCGCGCATGACCACCGCGCCGTCCTCGACCGCGCTCGGGTCCGGGCCGAGGTGGATCTCCCCGCTCGACTCGTGGAAGAAGAAGGCGCACTCGGGCTTGCCGGCCTCGATCCACGCGTTGCTGCCCCCGCCCGCGTCCATGGCCAGCTTGCGCAGGTCCAAGGTCGTGACCGGGGCGCAGCTGAGCACCGTCGACGCGCTCGGCAAGCTCGCGTGGGCGTCGTAGCCCCCGCCCGCGAGCAGGTCGGGCATGGAGAAGTTGATCCGGTAGGCCAGATCGGTGATCGCGTAGCAGACCTGCTCGAGGATCGTGATGCCCGGGTCGTGGCTGTTGAAGTCCGTCCACTGCCCGCCCGCGAGCTCGCCGAGCAGACGCAGGCCCTCGGCGCGCAGGGCCGCGTAGTCCATCGCGGAGTGCGGGAAGGGGCCGGTGTCGACGGTCTCGGACGAAGAGTTGGCCATGGCGGAGCAGGCGGTGCGGGGAGGAGCAGGACTTCAGCGGTTGGGAGCGGCTGGGCTCAGCCCTTGTGCCGGCCCGTGCTTCCCTTGGAGTTGAAGTACCAGTAGGGCGCCTTGTAGTTGCGGTCCTGGTAGAACTGGATGCGGTCGTGGTCGATCGACAGGCGCATGATCGTCAGGTTGCCGCGCTTGAAGATGAGGTGGTTGCCGTCCTCGACGATGCGCCAGTTGCCGATCCCGACCACGGTGCCGCAGTAGAGGCCCCGGCTCGCGTGCAGGTTGCCGTTGTTGGTGTCGAAGTGGAACTTGCGTTCGTCGTTCTTTTGGCCGCTGTCGCGGATGTAGAAGTTGTCGTCGACGGTCAGCCAGGCCTGGCCGGCCTTGCGGTAGAGCACGCCGTCGGCGTCGATGTGGCTGCCGCGATCGCCGGCGCCGAAGTGGAAGCAGTTCTTGGTCTCGACGTGGCCGTTGTTGTGGATGCGCAGGCCCCAGTTGTCGCCGTCTTTGGGCTTGCGGTAGTAGACCCAGCCGTCGACGGTCATCCAGTTCTCGTTGCCCTTGCGGTACCACGCGCCGTCGTAGTCCATGTGGTTCGAGCGGTTGCCCTCACCCACGGACAGGCCCTGCTTGGTGCGCAGCTCGCCGTTGGAGCCCAGGGCGATGCCCCAGGTGTCGCCGTCGTTGGGCTTGCGCAGCAGCAGCCAGTCCGCGAGGGTCATGTAGACCTGGTTGCCCTTGCGGTAGTAGGAGCCGTCGGTGTTCTCGTGCCCGCCGCGCTGGCCGTTGTGGATCAGGCCCTCCTTGACGTAGAGGGCCTTGTTGGCCTGGAGGTTGTTGCGGACCAGCGCCTCGCCGTTGACGTCGAGGGCCTTGCTGGGGTTGACGCCCACGCCCAGGCTGCCGCCCTCGAGCATGAGCTGGGTGTTGCTCGTCGCCGACAGGCGCAGGCCGAAGTTGGGGTTGTCGAGGTCGCCGTGGGTGAAGTCGATGTGCGGGCGGCCGCCCTTGCCGTCGGTGTTGCGCGCGACGATCTCGATGCCGGCCCAGTAGGTGTCGGACACGACCTTGAGCCGGCGGTAGTTGCCGCCCTCGATGCGCACGTCGCCGCCGTGGACCGTCAGCTTGTCCGTGGGCTTGGTCGTGCCCACGCCGAGCTTGCCGTCGGCGGCGAGGAACAGCCGGTTGCTGCCGTCGGGGGCGTCGAAGCCCAGGCCCCGGGCCGCGGTGTTCTTGTTGCCGGGGTTGGTCCGCGGCATCAGGCTCACGGTCCAGCTGGGCTGCTGCGCCGGGTAGTTCTCGTAGAGCCGGAGCACGCGCTTTTGGTCGCCCGGCGCCGCGACCACGCTCAGGGGCTCGTCGCCGAGCTTGAACACGCCGTCGTCGGCCTGGTTGAGCTGCCCGTCGATCAGGTCGGAAAAGTTCGACTCGGTCGGGATCGCGTTCTTGACGAAGTAGGCTTTGAGCTCGCTGCGGTTTTTGGTGTCGATGGCCATGTCGAAAGTCCCGGGGTGAATCAGCCCACGATGAAGTCGAGCTCAACCTTCATGTACTCGAGGCCGGTGAAGGCCTCTTGCTGGTAGCGCTCGGTGATGATGTCGATCTGGTGGTCACGGGCGGCGACGAGGATCTGATCGTCCCGTTCGCCGCCCACGTAGTAGCCCTCGCCGCTGCTCGAGAACAGGTCGGGGGCCATGGAGAAGTCGATGCCGTCGAGGCTGGTGAACAGCTTCAGCTCGGCGACGTAGTCGACGTAGTCGCGCCGATCCACGTAGTCGATGATGCTGTTGGCGTAGATGCGCCCGCCGATGCTCAGCTCGGCCCCGTCGTCGTAGGCCCAGGGCGAGAGCAGGCGCTTGATGTCCTCGTTGAGCTGGCGCGAGGCCCAGCCCTCGTCGATGCCCTCGTTGAAGCGCACGCCCAGGCGGACCATGACGGCGACGTACTCGGGGTTGGTGACCGAGACCTCGACGTGGTCGGGGGCGTGGGCGCGCAGGTACTCCTGGATCTCGGCCAGGTGGCTCGACGGCGCCTTGGGCTCGAAGGGGTCGCGGGGCAGCTGGGCGCGGATGTCGGGCACGACCACGACGCGGACCTTGCCGGCCCCGCCCTGACCCGAAGCCCCCGCGCTCGCGCGCAGGCACTTGGCCTTGTAGACCGTGGCGAAGCGCTCGAGCACGAGCTGCTCGTAGTCCCAGGGGGTCAGCGCGCGCTGCTTGTGGCGCAGGCGCTCGCTGACCCGGACGCGGAAGTTCGAGGCCTCCTCGGTGGGTCGGCCGCCGAAGGAGGTGTAGGGCTGGATGACCTTGGCCACGGACGAGTTGGGCCGAATCAGCCGATCGAGGCTCTCGGCGGCCAGCGGCGTCTCGTAGTGGTCGGCGGCGTTGCCCCGGTCGTCGAACACCGCCTCGAGGGCCTGGGTGTGGATCGCCAGGGTGTCGCAGGCCGCGTCGGGGTCGCGGGCGATGCTCGCCCGCAGCCAGTAGGCGGTCTTGGGCAGCTGCTCGCTGGGCTCGACGGGGTCGAGGTCGAACTCGAGCAGGCCCGAGTTGATCAGCCCGCGGGTCGCGTCGAGGCGCAGGCGGCCGTCGTGGAGGCTGACCCACTCGTCGCCGTCGAGCACGCTCCAGCGCACCGGCGCGCCCTCGACGTCCGGGTCGGCGCTGCCCTCGGCGACCTGCACGAGCAGCGACAGGCGCTGGCTCGGGCTCAGGTCGGCCAGGCCGATGTAGAGCTCGCCGGCGTTGGAGTAGTCCGGCAGGGCCCGCGGGCCGCGATCGCCGAGCTCGGTGACCTCGACCTCGGGCGCGGGGCACTGGCCGAAGGGGTGCACGTGGATCAGCTGGTCGTCCCCGGTCACGCCCAGCTCGGCGCCGCCGTCGTAGCGCAGCTCGAGGGCCGCCGTGTAGCCGGCCCGGATGCGCTTGATCTTGGGCGTGTAGGGGGCGGGCACCTCGTACTTGGCCGTCGCGCCCTCGCCGGTCAGGTCGACGCCCTTGGCGATGGCCGCGGCCATCTCCCGGCCCTTGCGCGCGGCCAGGGTCGAGTAGTCGCGGTGGCCAAAGTCGCCGTCGAGCTCGAGGTAGAAGTAGCGCGGGTCGTAGCGCAGGTCGCCGCGCTCGGGCACGTCCGTGCGCGCGTAATAGTCGAAGGCCGAGTTGGCCGTGGCCAGCTTGCCCGGCAGGTCGCCGATGGTGATCCTGCGCAGGCTGTCCGTGCCCACCGGCGTCTGGTCGACGGTCTTGGCGAACAGCTGGATCTGCTGAAAGGACACCTCGAGGGCCTGGTTGACCAGGCCGAAGGAGGCCTTGAAGTCGCCGTAGCCGGTGATCGCCGGGTAGTTGGTGTAGTGGGTGAGGAGGTTGTCGGGCAGACCCATCCACTCGATGGACATGCGCAGCTGCTCGAGGCGACCGAGCACGAGCTCCGGGTGGCTGAAGTACAAGCGCGCGCCGGGGACGGGGTCGCGGCCGAAGGGCTCGAAGGGCTTCTTGGCGTCGACCTTGCGCTCGTCGGTGCGCAGGCGCAGGCCGTCGAGCTCCTCCACGGACACGCGCAGGTGCAGGGCGTTCAGGTGCGCGCCGCTGAAGGCCTCGTAGGCCGCGCGGTAAGACAGGGTGTCCGAGTCCCACAGCTGGCGCAGCATCATGCGCAGCGTCGGCCAGCGCTCGCCCTTGGCCTCGACGTCGGTCTTCAGGGGCGCGAAGGGATCGACGGTCTCGTCGACCTCGATGGTCAGCTGCAGCGCCGGCCGATCCTCGTCGGGCTCGCGCAGGACCCCGGCGAGGCTGTAGTAGTCGTCGTTGGGCGCGCCGCCGACCACCTTGGCGTCGACGATCTCGACGTCGACCCAGGCCTTCTCCGTGCTCACCTGCATGCGCAGGGCGTCCTCGGCCAGGGCCGCCTCGATCCGGGCCTCGTCGAAGCCCTCGGTCTCGAAGCCCATGGTGACCACGACCCGGCGCTGGCCCGAGCGCAGGGCGAGCAGCGGCGAGCGCAGGGCCGTGCCGAGCAGCGGCTCGGGGACCACGTCCTCGGTGGCGTCCGGGGCCCGCTGGCCAAAGGTCAGCCAGCGCGGTACGTCCAGGCCGCTGTCGACGAGGAGCTCGGTGGCGTCCTCGTGGGCGTAGAGGTTGCGCCACGACAACAGCTCGACGCTGCCGATGACCAGGCCCGTGCGCTGGCGCCAGGCCAGCTCGAGGATGCGGTCGACGTCGTCCCAGGTCAGCAGCTGGGGCACGTCGGGGTCGGCGAGCTGGCCGTGGAAGCGGTCGAGGGCCTCGACCTGGCTGGGGTCCACGAGCGAGCCGAAGCGCGCGAGCAGGGCCGGCCACGCGGTGTCCTCCTCGGCGATGTCGAGCACGAAGCGGCCCGAGGCCAGCAGCCCGTCCATCTCGGCCATGTCCTCGCGGGCGGCCTCGATGGCGTCGCGGCGCTTGTTGATCAGCTGGTCGCGGTGGGCCTCGTCGAAGAAGCGGACCAGGCGCGGCCAGTCCTGCTCGGTGGTGGTCTGCTGCTTGGCCCGGCGGGCGATGTTGCAGACCGTGAGCAGGTGCTCGGCGGCCATCGCCATGTGCTCCTCGAAGGCGGTCAGCCGCGCGTAGTAGCTGTCGAGGTCCGTGGTCTTGTCGGGCCACGGCGGCTGCCACTTGAGCACGGCCGTCGCCAGGTTGGTGTCGAAGTCCGTGGGGTCGAAGCTGCCCTCGCCAGACTTGGCCTCGACCTGGGCCTCGAGGCTGAAGTTCAGGACCTTGCGCAGGCGCCGGCCGCCGCGCTCGAGCAGGCGGTTGATCTCGTCCCACTCGCCGTCGATGCGCAGCTTGATCCGCATCATCTCCTCGAAGGCCTCGCGGCCAAAGAAGAGCTTGTCGTCGATGAAGGCCGCGACGTCCGGGCGATCGCGCAGGTAGTAGAGCTCGTCGATGGTCTCGACCTGGGGCAGGCCGTCGTAGTTGAGCTCGCCGACCACGGCCTCGAGGTTGTCGTCGAAGTCCCGCGGGTTCGGGGTGTCGACCTGCATCAGCTCGTTGATCTGCTCCCACTCGCTGTCGGCGGCCGGGCCCCGGCGCTCGCGCAGGCGCATCAGCGTGCGCAGCTCGTGGAACTCGAGGCCCAGGCGGGTCTTGGGGAACAGCAGCAGCGAGCGCCGCGCGGCGCAGTAGCTGACGTTGACCGCGGCGTTTTGGAACTTGGCCACGGGGTCGCCGGGCTTGGGCTCGCCCAGGGACAGCTGGAGCATGGCGTCGAAGCGCTCGGCCTCGCTGAGGTCCCGGTCCGCGGACACGCTGTGCAAGGTCGTGCGCTCGAAGTCGACGAACACCGAGCGCAGCTCGGCGATGCTCGCCCGGTTCGCGAACAGGTCGCGCTCGCTCTTGTAGATCCGCGGCTTCCCGCTGCTGTCGAGGCCGGCCTGGAACTCCGTGCCCGCCGGGATGCGCAGCTCGGAGACCCCCGAGGCGAGCTCGACGAGCACGGCCACGCGGTCGGCCTCGGGCGCCCGCCGGACCTGGCCGAGGACCTCCTCGAAGTAGTAGTCGAGGTGGCGCTCGGTCAGCTGGTTGAGCTGCTCCCGGGCCCAGCCGAGCAGCTCGACGAAGGTCAGGAAGAGCACCAGGTGGGGGCGGGCCAGCCAGCGCGCCTTGGGCCCGGAGAAGGCCTCGGGGTCCTGGACGTAGGCGACGAAGTCGGCGACCTCGAGCTCGTCGTGGTCGAACAGCCCGCGCCAGTCGCCGACCGGCGCGTCGTCGAGGTCGTAGTAGCGCAGCTGCTCGGCGTAGGCCCGGGCGAAGGCCAGCAGCTCCTCGCTGCCGCGCTCGTCGACCTGCGCGTAGCCGGGCGCGAGGGCCTGGAGCCGGCGGCTGGCCTGGCTCGAGCCGTCGCGGCGAGCCGCGTTGAGTGCAATCTTTCGCCGGGCCATGCTACTCCGCGTTGCAGATCTCGTTGGCCGGCGAGAACTCGCCAGAGCCCTTGTACGAGAGCGTGTTGTCCATGAGGTTGGGCCCCGGCGGGTTGGGCTGCTGCGCCGGCGCGAGCACGGTGAATTTGGACTTGAGCGGTCCGCCGACGAGGATCATCGGCTTGCCGCCGGTGCCCGAGACCGAGGTCAGGTGGCCCGAGTCGATGGGCTCGAGGGTGATCATCCCGGAGCCCTGGATGGAGAAGGCCGCCGTCTTGTACATGACCCCGGAGACCATCACGGTCTTCTCGTCGCCCTCGACGCAGGTCTTGGCGCCCTCGATGGTCAAAAAGCCCGAGCCCTTGATCGACCCGTCCTGGGGGATGTCGAGCATCGCCCCGGAGAAGTTGTCCTCGAACACCACCGCGTCCCCGTCGAGCACGATCACGTCCATCAGAACTGGACCTCCGTCGCCTCGGTGAGGAAGAAGGGGTAGACCATGTTGAAGCGCGAGTTGGTCTCGGGCACGCGGTAGCTCAGGCGGATGAGCAGCAGCTCGGCCTGCTTGGCGTCCTGGCTGACCTGGAGGTCGAGCAGCTCGATGCGCGGCTCGTGGTAGAGGATCGCGTCGTTGACCATGGCCGTGACCCGGTTGATCAGCCGCTGGTCGACCTCCTCGAACACGATCTCGTCGAGGTTGCAGCCGTAGTCCTCGCTCATCGCCCGCTCGCCCAGGCGCGTGGCCAAGAGGATCTGCAGGCTCTGGTGGATGTCTTCGACGCCCGTGGTCGTGACCAGCTCGGCCCCGCCGAAGGTGAAGGTCGGCGGGAAGCCCCAGCCCGTGCCCAGGAAGGGCACGGTGCTGCCGTCTGCGGTGCGCTCGGTCTTGGCCATGGCGGACTCCGGTGGGACAGGGAGGTGGAGAGGCGGGAGGGCTCAGCCCTCGGCGTTGGTCGCGGGGGCTTGCTCGCTGCCCAGCTGGCCCTGAGCCTGGCGCTGGATCGAACCGATCAGCTGGTAGACCTGGGAAAAGGGCAGCGAGCCCAGGGCTTCGAGGATCTTGTTGACGTCGTCGAGGCTCAGCTCGAGGTTGATGGTCTGCTCTTCGCTCATGGGAATCTTGGAGTCGTCTGGGGTTGGCTAGCTCAGCCCGGGCTCAGCTCGACGCGATGTCGACGGAGGCGCCCTTGATGGTCACGGCCCCCTCGGCGGCGATGTCGAAGGTGCCCGCGCTGGTGATGGTGACGCCGCTCGCTTCGAGGGCGATGGAATTTCCGTTTTGGTCGGTGATCACGACGGCGCCGTTGTCGTCGTCGATGCCGAACATGCCGCCGCCGGGGGTCTGCAGCACCACGCCGGGGAGAGAATCGTCGAACAGCAAGGTCATGCCCGAGCGGGTCACGATGCCCTTGAGGTTGTTCTCGGCCGTCGGCGTGCCGATGACCGGCGGCGGCTTGTTGACCGCCGAGTAGGTCGAGCCGAGGACCATGGCGTAGCGCGGGTCGCCGTTGACGAAGCCGACCACGACCTCGTCGCCGACCTCGGGGTAGAACAGCTGGCCGCGCTCGACCCCGGCCTCGGGGAAGGTCATGCGCGCCCACACCGGGCCGTAGTCCGTGGGCACGCTGGCCAGCTCGACCTGCACCATCAGCTCGCCGTCGGGCTGCTCGAGGGCCTTGACGATGCCGATCTGCAGGCCGGCGATGGGCGCGAGCAGGCCGTTGGCCGGGGGCTCGCTGATGTCGGGGGTGCGCGCGAACCACTCGGGGTCGAGGCCGAGGGTCAGCTCCGTGGTCCAGTGATCGTCGTCGAAGCGCTGGATGACCCCGGTGACCAGGGCGGTGCCGTCGAAGGCCTCGCTGACCCCGCTGAGGGTCAGCTCGTCGAGGGGCTTGACCGGGGCGAAGCCGGACACCACCACGCGCCCGCGGATCGCCCCCAGCCGGGCCTTGGCCGCGCGCGCCGTGGCCCAGGCGCTGAGCTCGTCGGGGTCGAGGGGCAGGCCGGCCTCGAGGCTGTAGGCCTCCAGGCCCAGCTCCGCCCCAAACTCGGGCGCGTCGGAGGCGTAGGCCGTGGGCTCCGTGCCCGGCACCGGGTCGAGGCGGGCCTGCTTTTGCGCGTCCCAGCCGATGGCCTGGTACTCCGAATTTTGGTTGCTGGCGTCGTACTCGAGCTCGAGCTCGTGGACCCCGCCGGCGTTGACGTCGAGGCTGAGGCTCTCGGCATCGGGGGCGCTGGCGCCCATCGCGACCAGATCGACGGTGCCGTCGCTGACCCGCACGAGCAGGCCGAGCACGTCGGCGCGCAGCAGCAAGAAGTCCCAGTCGGTGATCTGGTACTGGAGCAGCTCGACGTGCACGGGCTTGGTCGCCGGCACCTCGCCGACGCCGAGCTCCGCCGCGCCGAGCATGTCGGTGATGATCTTGTCGTCGCTCATCTCGCGATGCACGACGGTCTTGCGCTCCCCGGTCAAGGTCACGGCGGCGTCCTCGAGCTCGACGCGCAGCGTGCCCCCGCGCCCGCCCGAGCGGATCGCCTGGCGCACGACCTTGCCCAGGAACAACAGGTGCTCGGAGTCCTCCTCGTCGCGCACGCCGATCGCGAGCTCGCCCGCGGGCGCGAACTCGGGCAGCTCGCTGAGCGCGAAGTGCTGGTCCTTGACGCTCCCGTCGTAGAACTCGAGGGTCGCCCGGGGGATGCGGTTGAGCTCCTTGCGCACCTCGAAAGAGCGCAGGGCCGCGGTCGCGGTCCCGTCGAGGGCGTTGCCGTCCCCGTCGGCGAGCAGAGGGACCGCGCCCACTAGCCCGCGCCGCCCTTCTTGCCGATGGCCTTGGACTTGGACTGGGACTTGACGGTCTGCTTGGTCAGCGGCGGGAAGCGCAGCTCGGTCCCGGGCACCAGCACGCGGAAGTCGTCGAGGGCGTTGATCTCGGCGACGCGCAGGTAGTGCTTGGAGCTCCCGTAGATCTCCGCGCACAGCAGCGGCAGGGTGTCGCCGGCCTTGACCACGCGCCGGTGGGTGAGGTCCGGGGAGCTCAGCCGGGTCTGGGCGGCGAGCTTGGGCGGGTCGAGGTCCTCGACGAAGCTGACGTCGAGCTCGGCCCGCAGCGGCGCGCCGTCGCGGTCGAAGGAGGTGTACTTGACCGTCGCCGACTTGAGCCGGCAGTCGAAGCCCGCGCCCAGCGGGCCCGAGCCCCACATCACCCGCAGGTAGGCGGGCTCGTGGATCTCGCCGTTGCGGACGAAGCACAGGTCGACGAACTTGGAGACCTGGGTGGCGACGTCGCCCAGCGGCGGGATGTCGAGGTCGAGCAGCGGCAGCGTGCCGACCCCGGTCCCGTCGATGACCAGCTTGAGCTCGAGGACCTTGGGGCCGCTGCGGATGAAGCGGGCCGGGTGCGAGCCCTCCCCGATGGCCTGCGCTTTCTGGTACTCGCTCTCGTACTTGAGCGAGAAGCTCTCGGGGTTGTACATCGCCTGGAAGGTCGAGGCGAAGGGCACGAGGCTGACCTTGGTCTTGCGCTCGGGGTCCTTGTAGGCCTCGACCTCGAGCTTGGCCAATTTGAAGCTGAAGCCCATCAGCGCCGCCTCCTACGCTCGAGCTTGCGCATCACCTGGCGCACGCACTTTTCGGTCAGCTCGTCGACCAGGTGCGCGCGCTCGGCCGCGCTCAGGCCCGGGTGCTCGGCGCTCGCCGGGCGGCTGTCCGGGGCGGGCGCGTCGACCACGGCGCGGACCACCAGCTGCTTGATCTCGACGGTCACGCTCAGATCCTCAGGGCCTGCATGCGGGTGTAGGACAGCTCGATGGTGTCGATCACGACCTCTTCCTGATCGGCGTTGAGGTCGCTCGTCGCCCAGCGAACGGGGTAGGTCTTGATGAAGAACCAGGCCCCGAGGGGGACGCCGCTCTCGCCGAGCAGGGTCACCATCGCGTTCGAGGCCGTGAACAAGCCCGTGGACAGGGCGATGTTGAGCTCGATGTTGAGCGGCGAGCCGATCACGTAGCCGCGCTCGAGGGTCAGGTTGCCGTAGTCGATGCGGTTGGGCAGCCTGTGGGTGTAGAGGTTCTGGCCGCCCTCGGTGACCGTGGTCGTGTTGACCTTGGTCTCGAGGCCCCCGACCCGCTTGAAGCGCAGGTCGACGACGTTGGGGTAGATGCCTCCGATGAAGAAGGTCACCAGGAAGCGGAAGCCTAAGGGCGGAGCGGCCATTAGTCGGTCTTCTCCTTGACCTGGATGCCGGCGGCCTTGACGGTCACGTTGTCGACGGCGACCTCGCCGGTGCTCGCGTCGAAGCTCGGCGCGCCGACCTTGACGACGAAGGCCTTGGCCACGGTCCAGCGGACCACGACCTCGCCGGCCGCGTCGAGCAGGTCGATCTCCATGCTGCGCGCGTCGTCGCTCTCGAGCCAGTCGTAGAGCCACTGGGCCGAGCCCGGGGCCACCCCGCGGTCGAAGCTCAGGTCCACGTACTTGTCGCGGAAGTACTTGATGAAGGTCGGCCCTTCGAAGTCGCTCAGGCCGTGCTGGTAGATCACGCTCTGATGCTCCCGCTGCAGGCCCCCAACCTTCGTGAACGCCATCGACTGACCGTCGACGACCACGCGGAAGTTGTAGGCCGGCAGCGGGTAGCTGCCCAGTTGCTGTTCGACGCCCTGGGCCACGGTCCGCTCAGCTCTCGGCCATCGTGATCTTGTCGGCGCGCAGCTCCATGCTCTCGATCGCCGCGTCGTTCGAGTTGGCGTCGAAGGTCGGCGCGTCGAGCTTGGTCGGGAAGGCGTTGTGCACCGTCCAGCTGACCACGGGCGTCCCGGTCTCGTCGCACAGGCGCACGACGATGTCCTTCTTGACGATCACGTTGGTGGCCGTCGAGTTGATCCAGTTGTAGAGCAGCGCAATGCTGGTCTTGCGGACCAGGCCCTTTTTCAGCGACACGGTCGGCTGCTGAATCTGCGAGGGCATCAAGATGATGCGCGGGCCAGCGGCGTTGCTGCTGGTCGGGCTCTCCTTGTAGGTGGTGACCTCGTAGTTGATGCTCAGGCCCGAGACCTCCGAGAAGGCCACGGTCTCCCCGTCGATCTCGACGCGGTAGTTGTATACGGGCAGCGGGTAATCGCTGCGGATGGTGTCTTCGGTGACTGCCATGATCGCCTCGCGCGTTTCGGTTCAGGTGGGTGCCAGGCTCAGGCCTCGGCCAGCTTGTGGGAGAAGCGGAGCACGATGAACTCCGCGGGACGGACGGCGGCGATGCCGATCTCGACGATCATGCGACCCTCGAGCACGTCCTGGGAGGTCATCGTGTTGCCCAGGCCGACGTTGACGAAGTAGGCCGCCTCGGGGGTCGAGCCCTGGAGCGCGCCGCGCTCCCACAGGCCGTAGAGGTAGCTCTCGAGCATGCCCTTGACCTTGAGCCAGGTCGTGGCGTCGTTGGGCTCGAACACGGCGAAGGCCGTGGACTTGCGCGCCGACTCCTCGATCATGATGAACAGGCGGCGCACGGGGACGTAGCGCCACTCGTTGTCGTTGCCGAGCAGGGTGCGGGCGCCCCAGACCAGGGTGCCCTTGCCGGTGAACGAGCGGATCGCGTTGATCGACTTGCCGGAGGTGGCGTCGACGTTGAGCCCCTCCTGCTCCTCGGCGGTGATGCGCTGGGTCGGCCCGATGACCGAGGACAGGCTGACGTTGGCGGGGGCCTTCCACACGCCGCGGTCACGGTCGACGGAGGCGTAGGTGCCCGCGATCGCGGCGCTCGGCGGCATGATCACGCGCTGGTTGCCGATCGCCTTTTTGATGTCGTTCCACAGCGCCGTGTTGGTCTGCTGGATCGAGGCCATGGTCGCGGTCCCGTCGCCGTCGGCGGTCAGGGCCACGTTGCTCGAGGTCACGGGGATCTCGGCGGCCGGGTCGGAGGCGGCGCTGACGGAGAAGCCCGCCGCGTCCGCGGCGTTGTCCGCCGCCCAGGCCGAGAAGGCGTCGGCGACGACGGAGCCGTCCTTGCCGTCCACGTTGCCGATCTTGAGGGTGTCGCCGTCGCGCGCGAAGCTGACGGAGTCCTCGGCGCTGCCCTTGTTGGTGTCGGCGGCCGGGGACGCGGCGTCGCCCGAGTAGCGGACCACGAAGCCGCCGAAGTCGGCGGTCCGGGCCGCCTCGCCGACGCCCTCGACGGTGACCGAGCTGGCGTCGTAGCTGTAGCTCAGCGAGGTCTGGAGGTAGGGGTGGTAGGCCGCGCCGTAGGCGAGGTAGTTGGTGCCCACGCCGCCGCGGAAGCTGTCCACGTCGCCGCCGGGCACGTCGAAGATGCAAAAGCGGTCCTGGAGCTTGTTGCACTGGGCCAGGGCGTCCTGGCACAGGCTGTGGTAGTCGGCCGCGTCGAGGCTGACGGCCTCGGGGAACACGATGAGCGTGGGCTCGTCGTGGCGCTCGAGCTCGGTCAGGCCCGCGCTGAAGCCGTCGATGCTGGGCGCGTCGCGGTGGCTGCCGACGGAGATGATGTAGCAGCGGCCGCCGCCGTTCTTGAAGTAGAGCTTCAGGGCCTCGTGCAGGAAGTGCACGGGGTTGCTCCCGTCGTCGCCTTCGCGGCTGATGCCGGCCAGGGCTCCGTCGCTCGTCGCGGCCGTGAAGGTGGCCGCCTTCGCGCCACCAAAGCGGCTCTCGAACTCGAGCAGCGTGCTGATCTGGGCGACCTCCACGCTGCCGTTGCTGTTGGCCGTGTAGCCGATGAAGGCCGGGATCGCGGTAGCGACCTCGGCGACGGAGGGCGGAAAGGTCGAGATCTCTTCTACGTAAACACCGGGTGTCTTGTACGGCATGGCGTCGCTGCCTCTCGAGTGCGCGGTCGAATTGCTGTGCGCAGTTGCGGTTGTCGGTCTTGGGACTTCGAGCGCCTACGAGTTGAGCACTCGATACAGGGTTTCATGGACCTGCCCACCGATGAGTACGGTGGACTGGTCTGTGAGGGAAGGGTTGGGGAGCTCTTCGACGAGCACGTCGTCGCCCCGGCGCAGGGACAGGTGGCGCCGCGGGGTGTCGACGCAGGCCAGGTCCTCGCTGGACACCAGGCGAAAGCGCGGGCGGTCGGGGAAGCGCGCGGCCAGGTCCGCCGCGACGCGGTCGCCCTCGCCGGTGGCGTCCTCGACGGCGAACTCGATGGGCGCGTCTGCCCGCGCCGGATCGGAGTCGACGATCGAGGGGGCCTCGGAGGCCGACACGCCCTCGCCGAGATAATAGAAGATCCAGCGCGCCCGGGCGGCCGCCAGCGCGACCGTGTAGGTCGGCGGCGCGGCCACCCAGCCGTCGTCCAGGCCAGTGATCTCGACGCGGGCCAGGGCGCCGCGGGGCAGGGCCTCCGCGTCCGCGGCCCCTTCGGCCAGCTCGAGCGCCCCCGCCTCCTCGCCCGGCCGCAGGGTCGGGCGCTCGAGGGCCGTGAACGCCGAGGCGTCGGTGTAGCGGATCCAGTCTGCGTCGGCCGGCGCGAGCACGAAGTCGAGCTGCGTATCGGGGCGGATGTGGATCAGCGGTACTTCGCTGCCGTCTTGCTCGTGGACCTCGACGAGCACGTCGACGGCCCCCGCGCGGCGGCGCAGCAACATGCGGTGACCCGCGAGCCGGCGCGCCGTGTCCTCGGTGGGCGTGAGCACGAAGCTCGAGCACAGCCCGTCGAGGACGTAGCCGTGGCTGAGCTCGATGGCGCACAGCCGCCGGTGCGTGCCGCCGCTCATGCGCTGCCCCCGATCTTGCGCTGCGCCTCACCGGCCTCGACGCCGGGCGTGGCCACGGCCTTGTCCTCGACCACGATCAGGTTGGTCCGGTACAGCACCGAGGGGTGGTGGCAGATGCGAAGCGCGTTCCAGATCTCGTTTTGCTCGGCGAAGTTGAGCGTGCGCAGCTCGAAGATCAGCTTCTCGACGCCCGCGGGCAGCCCGGGCGTGTTGGTCCGGTCGTAGACCGGCTTGGACTGGTAGTGCCCGATGACCTGTGACAGCTGCTGCCAGGCCTCGTCGTAGAGCTTGAAGCGCGCGACGAAGAAGAGGTTGAGGCTCAGGCGGATGTCGGGGAAGGAGCGCGACACCGTGCCGTCGGGGTTGCGCCGGGCGTAGCGGTCCGCCGGCCGGAGCACCCGCTCCTCCTCCACGTTGATCAACATCAAGGTGACGGCCCCCAGCTTGAACTGCAGGGGGTCCATCTTGTCGCCGTCGACGAACACGACCTTGTCGCTGGCGGCCTCGTCCTCACTGCCGGCCTTCAGCTCGCTGTCGAGCTGCCGGCGGAGGAAGCTGAGCACCTCACCGATCATGGAGTCGCCTCATGCAGTCGCCACCTTTGACGACCGCAATCGATCGTCAACGTGGGGCATTGTGTTGGAGCAGGTGTTGCCATGTCCAGGCAAAAGCACACTCGACATCGAGGGCTGGCTCACCATCGGCGAGGCGCGGATGGGCATCACACCTCCCCGTCGGCTTCGGTGAGAATTCGGTTCGAGTAACGGGGTCACGACCTTCGCCGATTTCATTCACCCCGCGCGTAAAAGCGGTGCGAAATCTTGGTTGGTCGCTTCGCCACCACCGGGTGGCCAAACTCGGCCATCGGATCATCACGGTCAGGCAACACCTCCCTGCGGTGCCGTAGACGCGCCGTGAACGGCCACTCGGGTGAGACCCATGTCAAGACTGCTACCCTCGCTGCTCGTGTCCGAGTCCGAGACAGCTTCCCCACCCCGGCGTGCACGCTTTCTCGCGGCGCTGCGTGAAACCGTCCAAGCGGACAGTCGCGAGACCAGGCTCGTCATCTCGCACGGCCCCGTCTACGTGCTGACCGTCGCCCGCCACGATGGGCGGGTCGTTCAGGAGGCGATCACCAGCGCCTCCTTACCCCCCGAGCTCAAGCTCAGCTCCGAGCGCGGGCAGCTGCTGCGTGACATGGGCTTCAAAAAGCGCGGCAGCAGCCGGCGCAACTGGACGCGGGCCCTCGAGCGGGCGCCTTCGAACGTCGAGCGCATCGCCGAGGAGCTCGACGACATCTTCACGCGGGTCTACGGAATCGACGGGCAGCCCGACATCAACCTCGTTCGCGACCAAAGGGTGCACCCCGAGAACGTCGACCTGGTCGACGCCATGCGCAAAGTCGCGAAGGACCGGGCCTTCGACGAGGACACCCGGCGCGGGATGTACACGCGGATGCTCAACGCGACCTTCCTCGTGCCCCTCGACCCCGAGGTCGGGGACGACGCCGACGAAGCCGACGCCTTCTTCGACCTGAAGGACCATCCGAGCGGCCGGCCTACCCTGGCGGGCTTCAGCGACTGGGACTCCCTGCGACTTTGGCAGCCCCGCGGTTGGGACTACGTACCGGTCCACGGCAGCGAGCTGTTCGAGCTCGTGCAAGAGCGCAACGCGGCGACCTTCAAGATCAATCCAGGTGGGGACATCGGCGGCGAGCTCTACGCCCACGAGGTCGAGATGCTCGTGAACGCCGTCCACACCTTCCGACGCAAGCACGGCAACTGAACGCGCCTGCGTGGCCCAGAACGCAAAAAAACGCGTTTCTGGGCCAGGCAAAGCCCGTTTCCCGACGGCACCAGATGCCGAAGGAGGCTAGGCTCTCCCTCATGAAGTCGACCCGTGCGCTCGTCTTGGCCCTGGCCTGTCTCCCGCTCTCCCTCTCGGCCTGTCGCGGCGACGATGGCGGAGGCGGCAGCGGCGAGGGCAGCGAGACCAACGCCGACGAGGCCGGGAGCTCGACGACAAACGACGGCGGCACCGAGGCCGGCACGGGCGACACCACGATGGGCACGACGGACACCGCCGACACGACGGACACCACCGACGCGACGGACACCACGACGAGCGACACCACCGCTGACGAGACCGCCGACACCACCGGCGAAGAGGCCGTGTGCGGAAACGGCATCGTCGAAGCCGGCGAAGAGTGCGACGACGGGGCCGACAACGGGCCCGAGTTCGCCTGCCTCGGCGACTGCACCCTCAACGTCTGCGGCGACGGCAACGTCGGCCCCGACGAGGGCTGCGACGACGGCAACACCGAGGACGGCGACGGCTGCTCCTCGCTGTGCCTGATCGAGAACCCCGACGACGAGGTGATCATGTGCGGCAACAAGATCTACCAGTGCGGCGACGGCCTCGATAACGACTTCGACGGCAAGATCGACCTGGCCGATCCCGAGTGCATCTCGCCCTGCGACGACAGCGAGAGCAGCTTCCAGACCAACCTCCCCGGCCAAAACAACGACTGCAAGGGCGACTGCTACTTCGACGACAACTCCGGCGGCGGCGACGACAAGTGCGAGTGGAACCTCAAGTGCGACCCCGAGAACCCCGGGGCGCAGATCGGCTGCGAGTACGACCCCGACCTCGACTGCTCGGACGCCATGCTGCCCCAGGACTGCCTCGACTTCTGCCAACCCCTGGTGCCCAACGGCTGCGACTGCTTCGGCTGCTGTGAGGTCGACGGGCAGTTCGTCTACCTCGACTCGAGCCCCAGCTGCTCCATCGACAACCTCGCCGGCTGCGAGCCCTGCACCTACTACGAGGACTGCGCCAACCCCTGCGTGCCCGAGGAGTGCGAGCTGTGCTTTGGCCAGGACCCCGAGGACCTGCCCGAGGAGTGCAACGACCAGCCCACCTGCCCCGAGGACGTGACCCCCTGCCTCGAGCAGGCCGACTGCGCCGTGGGAGAATTTTGCCAGGCGGGCTGTTGTTTCCCCATTGACCCCCAGTGACATTGGGATAGGGTGAGTCCCATCCTCATGGCCTGCCCCAAATCGAGCATCTTTGGAATCGCCCTGGGCCTCGGCCTGGGGCTGAGCCTCACCGCTTGCCCCTCGTCGACCCCCTCGGGCGACGACGAGGTCGGCGAGGACACGGCGGCGACGGACACCGCCAGCACCTTGGGCACGGACTCGAGCGGCTCCTCGGGCGAGAGCAGCGACACGGCGAGCACCACCGACACCGACTCGACCACGGACACCGCGAACACGACCGACTCGACCACCGGCAACGGGAGCGAGTGCGGCAACGGGATCCTCGAGCAGGGCGAGCAGTGCGACGACGGCAACACCGTCGACGACGACGGCTGCCAGGCGGACTGCACCTTCCCGCCCGGGCCCATCGAGTGCGGCGGGCAGGTCTACGCCTGCGGCGACGAGATCGACAACGACCGCGACGGCAAGGTCGACCTCGACGATCCGGAGTGCATCTCGCCCTGCGACGACAACGAGTCGAGCTTCCAGACCGACCTCCCCGGCCAAAACAACGACTGCAAGGCCGACTGCTACTTCGACAGCAACTCGGGCTCGGGCGACGACAAGTGCGAGTGGAACCTCAAGTGCGACCCCGAGAACCCCGGGGCCGAGATCGGCTGCGAGTACGACCCGGAGTTCAACCCGGCGATGTGCATGGTTCAGCTCGAGCAAGACTGCCTCGACTTTTGCGTGCCCAACGTGCCCAACGGCTGCGACTGCTTCGGCTGCTGCGAGGTCGACGGGCAGTTCATCTACCTCGACTCGAGCCCCAACTGCTCCCTGGACAACCTCGACGGCTGCCAGAACTGCACCTTCTACGAGGACTGCGCCAACCCCTGCGTGCCCGAAGAGTGCGAGCTGTGCTTCGGCCAGGACCCCTCGGAGCTCGACGAAGACTGCGAGGAGCCGTCCTGCCCCGAGGGCTTCGACTCGTGCATCAACACGGCCGACTGCCCCGAGGGCTTCTTTTGCTCGACGGGCTGCTGCTACCCCATCGACATCGAGTAGGCGCCGCTCACTCGACGCGCAGCACGGTCATCATCCCGCCCTCGACGTGGGGCAGGATGTGGCAGTGGGCCATCCAGTCCCCGGGGTTGTCCGGGAGCAGGCCCAGGCGCGCGGTCGCGTAGGGCGGGACGTCGAAGGTGTCCTCGACGATGCGCCACGGCGGGGGCTCGCCGTCGACGCTGAGCACCTCGAAGGCGTGGCCGTGGAGGTGGAAGGGGTGCGCGGCCTGGGACACGTTGCGCAGCTCGACCACCGACCACGCGCCGAGGCTCAGGCTCTCGATGGTGATGTCGGGGAAGAGCTCGCCGTTGATGGTCCAGTCGCCGGTGTGTGGGTCGCCGTGGAAGGCGTAGAGCACGTCGGTGACGCCGGCGCCGGGGTCGGGGGTCGGCTCGAGGCCGTCGAAGGGCCAGGCCAGCGGTCCGGGGGCGGGCTCGCCCGTACCACCCTCGGCTAGCTCGACCTCGAACAGGCGCAGGGGCTCGCCCTGGCTCGGGGCGCCGAGCAGGGAGTAGGGCTGGTTGAGGACCTCGAGGCCGGCGAAGTCCGGGCCGACGAGCCACTCGAAGTCCGCCCGGTCGCTGGGCGCGAGCACGACCGAGGGCGCCTCGACGAGCTCGGGGAGCAGGCCCTGGTCCGAGGCGATCTGGCGCACGCCCGGCTCGCCTCCGGTGGTCCACGTCAAATCGACGTAGCCCGCGTTGGCCACGTTGACGGCGCGCAGGCGGATCGACTCGCCCGCGTTGGCCTCGAACAGCGGGTCGATGAGCCCGTTGGTGGTCCAGGTCAGGTCGGCGCCGTCGAGGCCGTGGTGCCCGCCCGCTTCGCTGTCGGCGTCGTGCTCCCCCCACGAGTCGAACACGACGACCAGCTCGCGGTCGGCCACGGGCTCGTCGGGGTCCTCGACGATCAGCACGCCGTAGAGACCCAGGTCGGCCTGGCGCTCCGTGTCGACGTGCGGGTGGTACCAGTAGGTCCCCGCCTGATCGAGGGTGAAGGTGTAGACGAAGTCGCCGCCCGGCTCGACGGGCGCGCCCTGCCAGGTCACCCCGTCCATCTCGAAGGGCACGTGGAGGCCGTGCCAGTGGACCGTGGTCGGGTCCTCGAGGTCATTGTGGAAGTCGACGACGAGGGCGTCGCCGCGGCGCATGCGGATGGTCGGGCCGGGGACCTGGCCGTTGTAGGCCCAGCCATCGACCATCTCCCCGGCGATCTCGAAGCTGTGCGGCGCGGCGGTCAGCTCGACGTGGACGACGTCCGGGGCGGGGTCGAGGTCGACGGCCTCGGCGGGCGAGAACAGGCTGCCGCGCTCGGGCTCCGTGGGCAGGTCCGGCTCGGGCTCCGTGTCGGTCTCGGACTCGGTGCCCGTTTCCGTTTCCGCGTCCGCCCCCGTTTCCGCCGCTTCGCCGACCTCGTCCGTCGAGGGCGTCGCGTCGTCGCCCCCGCAGGCGAACACCAGGACCGCCGCCGCCAACGGCAAGCAGCTCGACCTCTTCACAGGCTCACCTCGACCATCACCTGCTGCGGGTTGTCCCAGCCGCGCTCGGTCGCGAGGGCCACGGGGTAGGCCCGGTGGACCAGGGTCGCCTCGACCACCGGCTCGGCGCAGGCGCTCTCGAACAGGTGCGTGGAGGTCCACTCCGTCTGCGGCAACAGGCGGTTGTCGGAGCGCACGTCGACGGCGCGGTGGTGGGGAGCCATGGTCGCCCCCTCGGCGTCGGCGAGGACCCGGGCGAAGCCAAAGCCCGGCGCGCCGGCGACGGCCTCGGGGACGGTCGCGTCGCCGCCCGAGAGCGGAGCCGGCCGCCCGCGCACGGCCAGGTCGCCCGCCGGCAGGGGCTGGTCAAAGCTGACCTGGTCGCCGTTGACCGCGACCACCGTGGCCTGGCCGACGAAGCCGTAGCGCGGCAGGCCCTTGGCCGCGGCGTCGAAGCTGCCGTCCCCGAAGGGGCCGAAGCCCTCGTAGTCGACCCAACCGAGCGCGTCGAGGACCCGGACCACGTCGCCGACCTCGGCCCCGGGCCACGAGCTCCAGTCGGCGGGGCTCGGCTGGCGATCGAGCGCGCCGCCGAAGTCCGGCACGACGTCGCCGCCGACGGCCGCGAGCGCCTCGTCGCCGCAGCGCGCCGATACGAACAGCAGCATCGAGCGCAGCGGCTCGCCGGTGGGGATGGCGTGGCCCGCCCCGACGTTGCGCACGGTCAGCTCGGCCGTCAGCACGCCGCCCTCGACGCTCGCGTCGATGAACACCGCCGCGGCCAGCTCCAGCATGCCCGAGCTCGGGGTCCGCGGGCCCACCCAGCTGTGCCGCCGGGTCGCCCCCGGCGGGCGGACCCAGCCCCGCGCCACGCCCTGCATGGCGAAGAAGTCCGCGGTCAGGTCGGCCGAGTTGGCGTACTCGGTCTCCGCCGGCATGTGGCAGCTCGAGCACGGCGCGATGTCGCCGAAGGGCCCGGCCTTCCACTCCTCGTAGGTGCTGTGCACGGGCAGCGTGCCCTCGGGCCAGCGCCCGGGGTCCAAGCTGGTCCCGGGGACCAGGGCCTGCTGGTCGAGCTGGTGGCAGCTGCCGCAGAACTCTCCGGTCAAAAAATGGGTCCGCGGCGAGGCGCCCATGCGCGGGTTGGGCACGTCCACGTAGGGGCCGAAGGTCAGCACCTCCCACTCGCCCAGGCCGATCTTGTCGCTGCGCTCGAGGGGCCGGTTGAGGTGCAGCCAGCCCGCGACCCCCGCAGCGGCCCCAGGCTCGACGCCCTCGACCTTGTGGCACAGGTCGCAGTGGACCCCCGCCTCGTAGGCCGTGCCCGTGGCCTCGAGCAAGCTGCGGCCGCCTGCGGGCCCCTCGATGGCCGGGGCGTGGCAGTCGGCGCACTGGCCAAACTCCGTGGCCACGGTGTCGCAGGCCGCGTCCTGTCCGCAGTCGGGGTTCAGGTCGGGCAGCGCCCCCGCGCCCAGGTAGCAGCGCGGCGCCTGCTCGGCGCTCCCCGGGACCAGCCCCGACCACCAGCTCCCGCCCGCCGCCTCGCAGCTCGCCTGGTCGTCGAGGGCCGCCGCCGCGCCGGCGTAGACGTCCTGGACCGCCGGGTTGCTCGCGCTTTGGCGGTGGGGCGAGTCGTACCAGTCGAGCTTCATGCGCACGTGGCAGTGGCCGCACTCCGCCGTGGTCCCGTTGTCCCCGGGGACGCCGGGCGGGCTGTAGGGGTAGAGTTCGTTGTCGCCGACGGCGATGCGCGTGAGCTCGAAGAGCAGCGCGTCCTGGGCCAGGGCTGGATCCACGTAGACCGACTGGCCGATGGTCCGCGCCTCGGGGTGCGTGGCCATGAGCGCCAGGTCCCCGGGGATGGTGTCGTCGAGGGTGACCACGACCTGGCCGGCGGCGTCGGTGAAGTAGGGCTCGCCGGTGCCGCCTTGGATCACCGTCGCGCCTTCGACGGGCTCGCCGTCGAGGGTGACCGTGACCGTGCGCAGCAGCGAGGCCTCGCCGGTGTCCGTGCCGGTCTCGGTGTCCGTCTCGGTCTCGGTGCCCGTCTCGGTCTCGGTGTCCGTGTCCGTGCTGCCGACCTCGTCCTCGGCAGGCGCCTCGCTTTCCTCCCCGCCCGAATCTCCACAGGCCGCCGTCACCACCACCGACAAGCTGCCCAAGACCCACGCGCGCGCCCGCGATCGCATCGCGGAACTCTACCAGGGCCAACCGGGAAACAAAAAAGGCGAAGCCCGCAGGCTCCGCCCCTTCCCAGAGTCTCGGCCAAAACGAGCTCTGGCCGACACTCTGTCTACTTTAGCCGCCGTGGACGACGCCACGCCCTCCCTCCTGGACGATGCCGTCGCCGCAGGATCCGGCCATGCACATGTTGTTGCAGCCGTCGTCGTCGCAGGCCTCGCCGTCCTCGACCTCGCCGTTGCCACACTCGGGCTCGACGCCCTCTTCCGTGGTGGTCTCGTCGGCGGTGGTCTCGTCGGCCGTCTCCTCCGTGGTGTCCGCCGTCTCCGTCGCCTCGCCGGCACGGATTGCGCGCACTCGATGGCCAACCATGCATGTGTTGCCGGACACGCAGTCTTGGTCCCTTTCGAGTGACCCAAATCGTCACCCAAGCCGCGACACCCCGTCCCCCGTGCGCTGACCGTCCCCGTCCAGCTCACACCGCACGCTTTACCGTCCACCTGTCCCCCTGCGGCACTCGCTTCGCTTGTGGGCTCGCGCCTCGATCGACAAAGTGCATTCAGGAGGTCCCGCAACAATGAGTGAAATCGTATTTGGAGTGTTCGAAGATCAACAGGCTGCCGACCAGGCCATCACCGCAGTCGAGCAAGAGTTCGGCTCCCGGGAGCTCAGCGCCTTCGTGCATACCGATGGTCTCCGCGACGAGGACATCCAAATGCGCGGCACCTCGGCCCTGCGCGGAGCCATCAACGGCGCGCTCTTGGTCGGCATCGCCGGGGCCGTCATCGGCGGGCTGATCCTCATCCCCAACGCCGAGCTCAGCGTGGGCTGGACCGAGTGGGTGTTCATGAGCATCGGCGGCACGATCTTCGGCGTGACCGCGGGGGCCGTCGCCGGGGCCTCGGAGTCCCGCGATGAGATCCGCACCATGGCCAACGCCATGGACGAGGGCCAGGTGCTCGTGACCATGGAGGTCTCCTCGGAGTTCTCCGGCACCCAGGCCATCCTCGACTTCATGACCCGCCACGGGGCGCTCGAGGTCCAGACGGCCTGACCTCCCTCCACCGACCCTACGCGCTCGAGACCAGTCGCCAGTCCCAACGACAGCGGGCCCCCATCGACGATGGGCGGCCCGTGTTTTTTTGTCGCGCCCGGTCGAGCCCGGGCCGGCTCACTCGGCCGCCGACTCGGCCCCGGCCTCGGTCGGCCCGCGGGTCTCCGGGTAGAACTGCCGGTACCAGCGGCGCATGCGGTGCACCGGGCCGTCGCCCTTCACCAGCGCGGGCTTGTCCAGGTAGACCTTGTTCTCCCAGATGTCGATGTCGTTGGCCCACTGCGAGACCCAGTTGCCGACGACGTAGGACACGAGCATCCGCGGGATGGACTTGTCGGCGTACCAGGTGAAGTCGACCTTCTGCTCCATCTCGCTCAGGGGCAGGTGGGTCTGGTACATGACGATCTCGCCGACGTCGGGGATCTTGAACCGGAAGGTGACCACCGAGCCCGGGCCGATGAAGGTGATCATCGCCTTGGCCTTGGTCTTGTCGACCTTGCGGCCGAGGATGTGCAGCACCGCGTCGTTCTTGAAGTAGGCGATGTGCGGCTGCTCGGGGTCGGGCTCCCAGTCGGCGACGTGCTCGATCTGGATGCCGGGGACCTTGATGGCCGTCCACGGGATGAACATCTCGCCGTGGACGGGCGCGAAGTGGGCGAAGTCCACGGAGTTCTCGGCGAACTCGATGAGGTGCATCTTCACCGTGCCCGCGTCGTGGACCCCGCGGTGGACGAAGCGGCCGTCCTCGACCTCGGGGATGTCGGGGATCTCGTAGGGCACCTCGTCCAGCGCGCAGGCCTTGTGACCGCCGCCGCGGTAGTAGATGAACACCTGGCCGTGCTTCTCGCGGATCGGCCAGGTCTCTTGCTGGGTCCGCACCGGCAGCTTGTTGGTGTAGGGCACGTGGCCGACCTTGCCGTCCGGGCGCAGCTGCCACTGGTGGAAGGGGCACTCGAGCTGCTCGCCCTTGACGCAGCCGTGGGCCAGGTTCGCGCCCAGGTGCGGGCAAAAGGCCGACATCGCGTGGACCGAGCGCCCGTCCTGGCTGCGGTACACGACCAGCTGCCGACCCAGGCACTCGCGGTACTCGATCTTGCCGGGCTCGAGATCCTTGGACGCCGCGAGGCGGTACCAGCCATCGGGGAAACCGGCGGGGTAGGTCGCTTGGCGGACGGCGGTGGACGGGCGCGACTGTGACATGCGCCACAATGCTAGGGGAAGCACCCCGCGGCCTCAAGCGCCGCCTTGGCTGAGCGGCGTCAGCCACAGCAGCGTCGCGTCCCACAGCAGGTGGCAGATCAGCGGCGCGAACAAGCTGCGCGTGCGGATCGCCAGCCAGGTCCACGCGAACCCCGCGAGCGTGGCCGCGAGCGCGAGCAAGGGCGGCCCGGTCGTGAGGTGGGCGAGGGTGAAGAGCGCGGCCGAGAGCCCCGCAGCCAGCCACGCGAGCCACGTTCGCGCGGCGGTACGATCGGGCTCGAGGGCAGCCATCAGGCCCAGGCCCAGGGCTCCGCGCCACACGACCTCCTCACCAGCGACGATCACCGCGAGCAGGGGCAGGGTGGCCGCCAGGGGCAGCTCGCCGGTCCACGCGTAGAGCGACGCGCTCTCGCTCCACAGCCCCGGGGCGACCTCGGCGAGAGCCCGCGCGACCCCCCACGCGCCCGCCCACATCACCAGCCCCGCGCCGACACCCCAGGCCAGGCGCGGGACCGTGGGCCTCAGCAAGGCGCGCCAGTCCACCGGCAGGAGCGCGAGCGCCAGAGCCGTGAGCGCCACCTCGGCCGCGGCCATGCGCAGCCAGATCGACTCGATCGCCCAGGGACCCGCGAGCAGGGTGAGCACGGCGACGAGGGCGAAGATCGACACGGCGAGGCGGCTGGGCTTGCGCGCGCCGCCGAGGGACGCGGCGAGCTCGGCCCGGGCCGCGCCGTCGGGGACCAGGCGCACGCTCGGCAAGCGCCAGCGGACCCCCTCGAGGGCCGAGTCGACCGCGGCCGCGTCGAGCTCGCGGGGCTCGACGCCCAGGGCCGCCCGCGCGGGCTCGGGATCCCCGGCGATGCCCTCGCTGAGCAGCTCGAGCTGCGAGCGGGTGATCAGCGGGTCGGCGAACAGGGCCTCCATCAGCCGCGCCGCGGGGCGCTGCGCCCACGCGGGGACCGGCGCGGTCCAGCAGCGCACCCCCAGCGCGGGCGCGCTGGCGACCCGATCGACCAGGCGCGGCAAGGTGGTCCGCGGACCGACGACGTCGAGGACCTGGCCCTGGCCCCTGCCCTCCACGGCCCGCCACACCGCCTCGGCCACGTCCTCGACGGCGACGGGGCACAGCTCGGCCCACGTGCCCGTGCCTGTGCCTGTCGCGCTGCGCGGGCGTCGGGGCGCCGGAAACACGGGCGCGGCGCGGACGCTGTCGGCGAGGTTGCGCAGCATGTCGTCGCCGCGGCCGTAGACCACCCCGGGGCGGAGGATCGTCGCGGCCGGAAAGCCCTCGCGCACGGCCGCCTCGCCCCGGGCCTTGGTGTCCAGGTAGGTCGAGCGCGGGTGTCGGCGCGCCCCCGCCACGGACACGTGCACGAAGCGCTCGATGCCCTCCCTTCGCGCGGCCTCGGCGAGGGCCTTGGGGAGCTCGACGTGGGCCGCCTCGAAGCTCAGCCCCGAGCCCCGACCGGCGCGCTTGATGCCCACGAGGTTGACCACGGCGTCGCAGCCCGCGAGCAAGGACGCGCCCTGCTCGCTCCAGGGCCCCGCGAAGTCGACCCGGCGCAGCTCCACGCCCTCGCCCTCGAGCCCCCGGAGCCCGCGGGCGAGCACGACCACGCGGCAGCCCTGGGCGCGCAGGTGGTCGACCACGTGGCGACCGATGAAGCCCGATCCTCCGGCGACGGCGACGGTGAGCACCTGGGGAGTCTATGCTGATAAGCTGGCCGCATGCGTCGTCGTGGGGGGAGGTCGAGCTCATCGCCGTGGGGGATGGCCCTGCTCGTCGCCCTGACAGGCTGCGGGGACGCCTCGGGCACAGACGCGGGCGCGGGCGCGGACGAGGCCGAGGCGTCCAGCGGGGACACCGAGACCGAGACCACCGACACCGAGACCACCGACACCGACGCGACGACCTCGACCACGGGCGTCGGCGAACAGCGGCCCGAGCGATTGGTGGTGACCGCGGACTGGCGGGCGCACCGGCTGTCCCTCGTCGACCACGCCGCGCTGCTCGCAGGCGCGCAGACCCGCGAGGACGCGCTGTGGAAGACCATCGAGCTCCCGGGCCACGAGCCCGGCCCCCTCGAGGTCGAGCTCACCCCCGACGGCACCCGGGCCCTCGTCGCCGTCGCGCCCGGTTTCTTTGGCGGGCCCGTGGGCTCCCTGGTCGGCGCGCCGATCGGCAGCGTGCCCGAGACCGGCAGCTTGCTCGTCGTCGAGCTCGACACCGGCACGGTGCTCGCGGACATCCAGACCACCGAGCTGCCCATGGGCATCGCCGTCGAGCCCGACGGCTCCGCGGCCTGGACGGCCAACTTTGGCGGCGAGTCGGTCCCGGGCTTCAGCGTCGACCGCGTCGACCTCCAGGACTTCAGCGTCACCGCCTACGAGACCGCCGAGCGCCCCGAGCAGATCGACATCGAGGCCACGGGCCAGCGGCTGATCGTCAGCTGCGCCGCGGGTCAGGCGGGCGCGGTCGCCTTCCTCGACGACCCCCAAGGCGGCCTGCACACGACCTTCTACCTCGCCGGCGACCCCTCGTGGATCTTCTTCCTCGACGACTTCGAGCGCCGCGCCGTCGTCGTCCGCTCCTTCGGGGGCAACGGCGACTCGGGCAACTACACCCTGCTCGACGTCAGCTACCCCATCGACGCCGACACCCTCGCGGTCGAGGACCTCGACGGCATCCCCTACGCCGGCGCCAAGGGCCTGGCGGAGGATGAGATCGTGGTCACCGCCCTCGTCGGCGCGGGCGTCCAGGTGTCCCGCTACCACATCGACAACGGCGTCCTGCTCCAGAGCATCACCATCCCGGTGTCGGGCTTCCCCCTCGGCGTCTCGGTGGACGCGCAGTCGCGCACGGCCCTGGTCCCGCTGCCCGGCGCCAACGCCCTCGCGGTCGTCGACTTCGACGCGGGCGAGGCTCGCGTGCTGCCCTGGCAAGACGAGCCCGGGCCGACCTACCTGGCGCTCGAAGGCGCGAGCCCCTGACCGCTCGGCCGCGGGGCCACCGCGCTTCGCACCCCACGCTCGGACCAGCCTGTTAGGCTCCGCCCATGACCGAGCGCGTGACTTGCGAAGTCGAGGCTGGCGTCGCCACCGTCAGCTTCAACCGGCCGGAGAAACACAACGGCCTCGACCCGGCGATGTTCGACGCCATCGTCGAAGCCGGAGAGGCCCTGCGCGAGCGCAAGGACGTGCGCGTGGTGATCCTCCGCGGCGAGGGGGCCTCGTTCTGCGCCGGCCTCGACTTCAAGGCCTTCATGGCCGGGGGCGCGGCGGTCCGCGACAAGCTGCTCGCGCGCCCCGAGCCGCAGATCGCCAACCTCGCCCAGCGCGTGGCCTGGGTGTGGACCGAGGTCCCCGCCCCGGTCATCGCCGCGGTCCACGGCACCTGCATCGGCGGCGGCCTGCAGATCGCCCTGGCCGCGGACATCCGCATCGCCCACCCCGAGAGCACCCTCTCGGTCCGCGAGATTCACTGGGGCCTGATCCCCGACATGAGCATCACCCGGACCCTCGGGCGCCTCGTCCCCCTCGACGTCGCCAAGGAGCTGACCTTCACCGGCCGCAAGTTCGACGCCGTCGAGGGCCAGCGCCTGGGCCTGGTCACCCGCCTGGCCGACGACCCCCTGGCGGCCGCGCGCGAGCTCGCCGAGACCATCGCCGCCCGCTCCCCCGAGGCCGTGCGCGCGTCCAAGCAGCTGTGGGCCCGGGCCCCGGAGCTGTCCGACGCCGACGCCCTGCTGCTCGAGACCGAGCTGCAGCTGCCCCTGCTCGGCAGCAAGAACCAGCTCGAGGCGGTCATGGCCGGCTTCCAAAAGCGCGCCCCCGAGTTCGAGGATCCCAGCTGATGGGCCGCCGCCCCGATCGCCTGCCCAGCACCCCGGCGGTCCGTCTGCTCAGCGACGAGGGCGTCGAATTTGGCGTGCACCACTACGACTACGTCGATCGCGGCGGGACCCAGGCCAGCTCGGCGGCCCTCGGCGTCGACGAGCACGCCGTGATCAAGACCTTGATCTTCGAGGACGACAGCCGCAACCCCTTCGTGGTCCTGATGCACGGCGACCGCGAGGTCTCGGCCAAGCAGCTCGCCCGCGTGCTCCGGGTCCGCGGCACCAAGCCCTGCGAGCCCGCCGTGGCCGAGAAGCACTCGGGCTACCGCGTCGGCGGGACCTCGCCCTTTGGCACCCGCAAGGCCCTGCCCGTCTACGCCGAGGCCAGCATCTTCGAGCTGCCCAAGGTCTACATCAACGGCGGCTCTCGGGGGCTCCTGGTCTCGATCGACCCCAAGGTCCTGCGCGAGCTCGCCAAGGCCCGCCCGGTCCGCGTGGCTCGCTGACCTGCTCCGGGCTAGAGCGACCAGCTCAGCCCGGTCTTTTGCTCCGAGAGCGTCCACAGCCTGGTCGCCATCTCCCGGTCCAGCGCGACCGCGTTCAGGTCGCACTCGCCCACCGGGCCGACCGTCTCGGCCCGCTTGGTCGGGCCGTAGAGCGTCTCGGGCTTCAGCCCCGGCTGCGCGGCGCACATCACCTCGGGCCACGAGCCGCGCTCGGCGGACTGGGCGATGACCCTCGAGAGCACGCCCCAGACAGCCTTGAGCAAGGGGCTGGCCGTGTCCTTGAGCAAGTTCGTCCGTGACGCGCCGGGGTGGCACACGTGCGCCTCCACGTGCTTGCCCGCGGCCTGGACGCGGCGCTGCAATTCATAGCCAAACATCATCTGCGCCAGCTTGCTCTGGGCGTAGGCGTCCCACGGCGTGTACTTCTCGTCGAAGTTGAGGTCCTCGAACTTGATCCGCTTCAGGCCCATCTTGTAGGCGCCGCTGCCGACGACGACGATCCGCCCCTTCGACTGCTCGAGGCGCTCGAACAGCAGCCCGCACAGCAGGAAGTGGCCAAAGTAGTTCACCCCCATCTGGCTCTCGAAGCCGTCCACGGTGATCTGCTGCTTGGCCACCTGGGCGATGGCGGCGTTGCAGATCAGCGCGTCGATGCGCGGGACCTGCTCGAGCACCTCGGCGGCGGCCTCGCGGACGGAGTCGAGGACGGCGAGGTCCATCTTCACGAAGGACACCTCGGCCTCGGCCCCAAACTCTGCCCGCAGCGCCTCGAGGGCCGCGGCCGACTTCGCGGGGTTGCGGTTCAACATCACGACGCGGGCGCCCTTGGACAAGAACACCCGGGTCGCCTCGAAGCCCGCACCGGCGTTGGCGCCCGTGACCAGGTAGGTCTTGCCTGCGAGGCTGCCCAGGCGCTCGGGCGTCCAGCCCTGCGCACCGAAAGGATTGGCTCGTTTCGCGCTCATACTCAATGGTCTATAGCTCTCCAACACCGCACCGAAGCAGGGCGAATTCCTCTCGAATACTTGCCTATTCGTGTCGCCGCCCTTTACGTTGAGCACGACTCCTGTAATGACTGAAGCCATGGACCAAGACAGGCTGCGAGCGCTGGTCGAGCGACACGCCGGGCCCGACGGGCTCTCGGCCACGCCCATCGCGGGTCTGTCCCTGTTTCGAGTCAACCAGCCCGTCGAGCGGCTGCCCGCGGTCTATCCGGCCAGCATGTGTTGCGTCGCGCAGGGCAGCAAGCGCGCCTACCTCGGGGGCGTCGCGTACACCTACGACGCCGACCACTACCTGTGCGTCGCCATGCCCTTGCCGGTCGAGGCCGAGGTGCCCGTCGCCAGCCCAGACGAGCCCGTGCTCGGCGTGTTGCTCGACCTCGACACGCCCGCGATGGCCGAGACCCTCGTCGCCTACGAGGCCGCCGCCCGCCCCCGCAGCGCCTCGACGCGAGCGCTCAGCCCGGGCCTGGCCGTGGTCGAGGCGGACGCGGCCTTCCTCGACGCCGTCGT
This sequence comes from Plesiocystis pacifica SIR-1, assembly GCF_000170895.1. Lineage (GTDB taxonomy): Bacteria > Myxococcota_A > Polyangia > Nannocystales > Nannocystaceae > Plesiocystis > Plesiocystis pacifica. Next base: position 33,891 of record NZ_ABCS01000006.1, read on the forward strand.
GCGCCTGCTCGAGCTCCTCGACAACCCGGTGGCGCTGCGGGTGCTGGCCAAGGGCCGCATGCGCGAGCTGCTGTTCACCATCCTCGCGGGCCAGGCCGGCCCGCTCATGCGCCAGAGCTTCGGCGCCGCCCAGGACATCACGCGGGTGCTCCACCACATCCGCGAACACCTCCATGATCCTCTGTCTGTAGACGAGCTCGCCCAGCGGGCGGGCATGAGCCGGGCCGTGTTCCACCGCCGCTTCCGGGCCGCGACCAGCTTCTCGCCCCTGCAGTTCATCAAGGCCCTGCGGCTGAGCCACGCGGCGATGTTGATCGTCGGCGGCCAAGCCGTCAGCCAAGCCGCCGACGCCGTCGGATACACCAGCGCCTCTCAGTTCAGCCGCGAGTTTCGCAAGCACTTTGGAGACTCCCCGCGGCGGTGGGCCAAGACCACCGGCGCAGCACCCCTCGACGTCCAAGCTGCGGGCGGCTAGCCGCGCTACACTCGGGCGATGGTACGCGTCCGCCCTCGCCCGGCCGCCCTCGTCCTCGCCCTCTCGATGGCCTGCGCCGTCCCGGTGCAGGTGTCCGGCGAGGACACGGTCCACGATGACGAGGCCGACGACGCGGCCGACGATGACGACGCCGCTGAGCAGGGCGACGAGCTCTCGAGCGACGAGGACGACGAGCAGGGCGACGCCAGCGAAGACGAGGGCCTCAAGCTCGACATCGGCACCAAGTACGACAGCCAGCCCGAGCCCCCAGACCCCTTCCCGACCGCGCCCCTGGGCTGCGACGATGGACCGACCAACGGCGGGGGCGAGCCGCTCATCGACGTCGACAGCGCGGGCGCCTTCCTCGATCCGCGCGCGGGCCTGATCCGCCTGCGCCTCATCGACGAGGGCCCCGAGCACTTTTGGGACATCGACCTCGACATCCCCGCCAGCGAGGCGCTCCCGGCCACGCACCTCGGCCTGCCCTTCGCCGGCTACCTCAGCGAGCCCGGGCTGTGGGAGTGGTGGCACGGCAGCATCCAGGGCACCGTCGACCTCACGGTCCACGAGGCCGAGCCCGACGGCTGCCTGTGGGTCGAGCTCACCGCCAGCAGCAACTCCTGGGATCAGCCCGCGCCGCCGGTGGGCTGGGTGGGGACGACGCTGCACCCCTGGCCCGAGGACGGCTGAGCCCGCCGGACCCACGCGCTACTGCGGGTTGAGCTTGGCGCAGCCGGCCAGGTCCGCCGTCCCGCTGTTGGTCTCGATCGGGTCCGCGTAGAGCAGGGCCTGTGCGAGGGTCGGCGGCTGGGCCAGATCCAGGCTGAAGATGTCGTCGTCGCCGCGGATGTCCATGGCGATGATCTCGTCGGCCTCGCCCACGAACACGATGCCCGCGGCGTAGATGTCCGCGGGCCCCTCGACGACCGAGACCACCGTGGCCGTCTCGCGGTCGACCTCGAGGTAGCGGCTCACGGGCTCGGGCGGGGGCGGGCCAGCGTCGTTGGCCGAGACGAACATCGCCCCGTCGAAGCGGAAGGCGACGTCGCTGACGTGGATCGACCACACCGCGACGGGCTCGTCGCCCTCGAACAGCAGCGTCGGGCCCGAGAGGAACTCGCCGGAGCTGGGGTCGACCTGGGCGATGTGCACCTCGCTGGTCGCGTTGAGCTCGTAGGTGTCGAAGGTCGTGACCCACAGCTCGCCCTGGTCGCTCATCGCCGCGCCCATGACCCACACCCCGAGGCTCGGGCCGAGGGGGCTGAGCGCGCCCGTCTCGGTGTCGACCGCGACCAGCCGGCTGCCCGCGTCGATGTCTTGGGTGTCGCCCGCGAAGCCGAACACGCCGTTGCTGGGCCCGGTGTACATGGCGTCGAGGTGCTGCGGCGCGCCGTCGAGGGTGAGCTCGGGGCTGAGCGCGATGTGGCTGCCGTCGACGGACAGGGTCGCCAGCTGGCAGGTATTGGCGATGGGGCTCGGCTGGCCGAAGGGCGGACCCGGCGAGGCGCACTGGACCGCGTTGAAGCCGGAGATGCAGGCCTCGCCGAGCTCGAGGCAGAGGTAGCCGCACTCGGTCTGACAGCTCGAGCTGCAGCCGTCGCCGGACTCGGTGTTGCCGTCGTCGCAGGCCTCGCCGCGCTCGAGCTGGCTGTTGCCGCAGGTCTCTGGATCGCCGGTGGTGTCGGTGGTCTCGGTGTCCTCCCCAGTCTCGGTCTCCGTGGTGTCCGAGCTTTCGGAGCTGTCCGTGTCCTCCGAGCTCTCCGTCGCTTCCGAGCTCTCCGTGCTCTCCGTGCTCCCGGCCTCGCCCGAGGAGTCCGTCCCCGAGCTCGACTCCGCCTCGTCCGCGGCCTCGCTCTCGCTCCCGGTCTCGGCCTCCGCCTCCGCCCCCGAGCTGTCGCCGCAGCCCGAGAGCGCCAGCGGCACGACCCAAGCCATCACCATCGAAAACGCGTGTACTCGGCTCATCGTCCGCCCACCCTACCCCAGCCACGCGACGACGCCGTCGCGAGTCCCGACGGCGTGCACCCCCTCGGGCGTGGAGTACCCTGGTGCCATGCTTCGGCACGCCCCTCCTCTGGTCCTGGGCGCGGGCGCCCTCGCGGTCGCCCTCGGCCTCGCCTGCTCGCCCGCCTCGAGCTCCTCGAGCACCCCCGCGAGCGCGAGCTCGCCCGGGATGAGCCAGCCCGCTCCCGGGGAATTCCTGGCCCTGAGCGAGGTCCGCTACGGCCACTACGCCAAGGCCCCCGAGGCCCCCGCCCAGGGTCAGCGCGCCCCCGACTTCGAGCTGACCGCGCACACCGGCGAGACCCAAAAATTGTCCGACGCCCTCGCCGAGGGGCCCGTCGTGCTCATGTTCTACCGCGGCTTTTGGTGACCGGCCTGCAACGCCCAGCTCGGTGAGCTGCACGACAACATCGAAGCCTTCCAGTCCCGCGGCGCCCGGGTCCTCGCCCTGAGCGTCGACCCGCCCCAGACCAGCGCGCAGTGGGCGAAGAAGAAGGGCTTCACCGACTTCACCCTGCTCAGCGACCCGAAGATGCAGGTCATCGACGCCTGGGGCCTGCGCAACGTCGACGAGCCCGAGCTCGCCCTGCACGCGGTCTACATCATCGACCCCGACGGGACCATCCGCTACCGCAAGATCGCGCGCCGGCGGACCCGCTCGCCCGAGCTGCTCCTGGCCCTCGACGGGGCGCCGGTCGAGTGCTGCCCCGGCAGCTGCCCCAAGGGCGAGCTCCCGTGCCGCGATCTCAGCCCAGAGCGAGCCCCAGAGTAGGCCCTCCCGCCCCTGCCCCGGCGGTGTAAGCTGCGCCCATGTCGACCTTCCCGTCGGCGACGCGCGGCCCCGAACCGCCGCGCAACGTCCTCGCCCGCGTGGCCCTCCCGGTGCTCGTCTTCCTCGTCGCCTGGCTGGCGATGATGGGCGGCGCCGAGGTCAGCGAGCGCGAGCTGGGCGACCTCCGCGAGAACTTCGCCGCCGGGGTCGCGACCCGGGCCTACTACGCCCTGAGCCTGTTCGTGGTCGGCGGCATCGACCTGGGCCCGCCCGTCGCCGGCCCCCTGCCCGCGCGCGCGGCCCTGTGGCTGAGCTACTTCGCCGCGCCGGTGGTCACCGCCGGTGTGCTCGTCGAGACCGCCCTGCGCATGCTCAGCCCCGTCACCTTCCGCCTGCGCCGGATCCGAGGCCACGTGATCGTGGTCGGGGCCGGGCGCCTGGGCCTGCTCTACGTCCGCCGGCTCCGGGCCCGCAACCCGCGGGTGCCCATCGTCGTGGTCGAGCGCGACCCCACCAACCCGCGGCTGAGCGAGCTCGTCGAGAGCTACCGCGCGCTCCCGGTGATCGGCGACATCGGCAGCGACGAGATCCTCGGCGCCCTGCACCTGGCCCGCGCCCGCCGGGTCATGCTGTTGACCGGCCGCGACTTCGTCAACCTCGACGCCGCCGCCAAGATCGTGTCCTCCCTGCCCGAGCTGCGCGGCAAGGTCGTCGCCCACGTGTCCGACCTGGGCTTCCTCCACGCCATCCCCGAGGCCGAGCACGCCGCCGGCTACGAGACCTTCAACAAGCTCGAGGCCGCGGCCATCCACCTGGTCCAAGAGCACCTCCTGGCCCGCTTCGACGCCACCGAGCACCTCGATCAGGTCATCCTCGTGGGCTTCGGGCGCTTCGGCCAGACCGTGCTCCACCAGCTCCAGACCCACGCCCTGGGCAAGTTCGGCGTGGTCGTGATCGTCGACCTCGAGGCCACCGTGCACGCCGACACCTTCGGGGCCACCGTCGGCTTCGACCCCGCCTACGACCGCGAGGTGATCGACGGCCACCTCGGCCACCCCGCGGTGTGGACGGCCGTCGACGCCGCCGTGAGCCGCGAGTCCGGGGCCCCGACCATCGTCGTCGGCACCGGGGACGACGGGGGCAACCTCCACGCCGCCCTCGACCTGGTCAAGCGCTACCCCGGGGCGCACATCGTGGTCCGCAGCTTCGGCCCCTCGCTGTTCGCCGAGCGCGTGTCCGCGGAGGTCGGCCTGCACCCCTTCACCCTCGCGCACCTCGTCGGCGAGGGCATGCCCGATCGCTGGTTCAGCCTCGAGAGCTCTGGCCAGCGCGTCAGCGCGCCTGGCGAGACCAGCCGATGACGAGCACGAAGCCCGGGCGCGCGGTCCAGGGCTCGAACAGCACCGTGTCGTCCGTGGCGACGTAGCGCAGCGGTCGCAGGCCGAGGTCGAGGGAGGCTTTGAGCTCGAACGCGAGGGCGTCGCGCGGGCCGATCCGCCCGCCCACGCCCGCTCGCAGCGCGAGGCTGGGCTCGAGCTCGACCCGCGGATCGCCGGGATCGGCCTGGGGCGCGAGGGCGGTGATCGTCGTGTGGCGCAGCTCGAGGCCCGCGCCGAGCTCGATCGGGAGGTAGACCTTCGCCGCAGTCGCGGCCTTCGCCACATCGACGCGCAGCCGCGCGAGCGTCGTGGCCTGGGCCCCGACGAACTCCACCGCGAGCGTCGACTGCGGCGGAGCCGGCAAGGTGTGGGGGAGGAGCGCGGCCGCCTCGACCCCGAGGCCCAGCCCCAGCCGCGGCCCGAGGTCCCGGGTCGCCGCGAACCACAGACCGAGGTTGAAGTGCATCGCCCCCTCGCCGAGGCCGTACCCACGACCCAGCGCGGCGGTGTCGAGGGTCCACGCCCGTCGGCGGGGGACTTCGGGGGCTGGGGCCGGCGCCAGCTCGGCTTCGGGCTCGGGCTCGGCTTCAGGCTCCGGCTCCAGCTCGGACTCGAGCTGCTCGCGCGTCATCCCGATCTCGGCACCGGCCAAGAGCGCCTCGACGCTGCTCTCGACGAGCTGCCCGATCTCCTCGCGCTCGACCGCGGAGAGGCCCTCGGGCGTGTCGAGGTGGCGCAGCAGCACGCGACCGTGGCGGCCGTCGACGACGTAGACCAAGGTCGAGCCGGCCTCGGTCTCGATCCACAGCTCGATCGCGTCGAGCTCTCGATCGAGGCGAAGCCGCGGGTCGAGCCGCTCCGCCTCCTCCCACGCGAGCTCGACCTCGAAGCCCCCGAGCAAGCCCTCGAGGGTCGGCCGCATCGGCGCGGCTTCGGAAGACAGCACGACTCGGACCTGCTCGCTCGGCGGCTCCGCGCTGGGCCCGAGGGCCACGAGCGCGGCGAGCAGCAGCGGGAGCGGCATGGCCCACGATACAACTCAGAGGGTCGGCCAGAACAAGTCCTGTCCGCCCCTCTGTCTATTTTAGCCGTCGTGGACGACGCCACGCCTCCCTGCCCCACGTCCGCGACTCAGGGACTGTGAAGTTTTCACAGTCCCTGTCCATTTTAGCCGTCGTGGACGACGCCACGCCTCCCTGCCCCACGTCCGCGACTCAGGGACTGTGAAGTTTTCACAGTCCCTGTCCATTTTAGCCGTCGTGGACGACGCCACGCCCTCCCTGCCCCACGTCCACGACTCAGGGCTGAAGTTCGCTCAAGCGGCGCTGCGCTCGACTCCGGTGCATCGTGTCCGGGAACGCGACCAGCAGCTTCGTCCAGGCCGCGCGCTCTTGTTCGCTACGCCCGAGCGCGCCGAGGGCCCGCGCTCGACCGGCCAGGGCCGCCTCCGCGAGCGTCCCCTCTGGCCGGTCGGCGAGGTAGTCGTCGAAGCAATCGAGCGCGCGCTCGGGGTGGCCGAGGTGATCGAGCTCCAGCTTGCCGAGGCTGACCCGCGCCGCGAGCTCCTCGCGCGTGCCGCGATGCTCTCGACGCAGCTGGCGGTAGAGCGAGCGCGCGCGCGGGTACTCGCCGGCTCGGCGCGCGACGTTCGCAGCCTCGAGCAGCTCGGCCGGATCGCTCGGAGGACGGGGCGGCTTCGGGCGAGCCTCCGGCTCCGGTTGGGGTTCGAGCTCCAGCTCGGGCTCCAACTCGGGCTCCGGCTCCGGTTCAGGCTGGATGGCCGCCAGCGTCGTCGAGCGCGACGACGTGGGCGGGTCAGCCGGGGCCGGGTCCACCGCAGTCGTGCTCTCCACGGCGGGCGCGACCGTCGGCCCCGGGCTGCGCTGCGACGAGAGCAGCGCGACGACGCCACCCCCGACGAGGATCGTAGCGAGCACAGCCAGCAGCCCGGCCTTACCGACGCCCACTTTGGACCCCACGGCGGCAGCGCTCGCACCACCGACGACGGCGGCCGCCGGCATCGCAGCTTCGATCATCGCCTCGACGCGATCGTCATCGCCCGGCCGCGGGGCGTCGTCCCACGCGTGCTCGGCGAACAGCTCATCCAAGCGCTCGTGCTCGCTCATCGTCGCTCCTCCACCGCCGCCATGAGCTTCTCACGCGCGATCCGCAGGCGGCTGCGGACCGTGTTCGCCCGCGCCCCCGTGGCCTCGGCGACCTCCTCGACGCTGTGCCCGAGGATCGAGCGCAGCACCAGCACCTCGCTCTGTTCGGCCGGGAGCTCCCCGAGCCGATCGAGCACCTCCTCGACGTAGGCCTTCGTGCTCGGGTCGCCGACGCCCGAGGCGACCTCGCGCTCGAGCGCGAGCGGGCGCCGCTTGCTTCGAGCGACCCGCGCGCGCACGGCGAGCCGGGCCGTCACGCGGTTCGCCCACGCGACCACCGCCTCGGGAGCGCGCAGCTCGGGCAAGTCGCGCACGATCTGGATGAAGGCCTCCTGGGCGACGTCTTCGGCGTCGGGTCCGGGACCGAGGATCCGCCGGCAGGTCCTGAGCACGTGGGGGCCGAGGCGGCGCAGCACCCTGCGCATGGCCGCGGCGTCACCCGTGACGGCCCCGCGGACGTCCGCGATCTCATCGCCCTCGCTCGCGCGCGCTCCCATCACCGGCCAGGTGCCACAATCGATCGCAGTCGAGGCCACTCGTAGTCATGGGGCACACGCTCGACGCTTTGATCAGACATCTTCCCGTGAGCAAGCTCAACGGCGCACATCTGATCGCCTTGGCTCGCAAGGCCCCCTCGAAGTCCATGCGAATCGAACTCGAAGTGCTCATCGTCGCCTCGATCGCCTGTCTGGGCTGCCGGGTCGACAGCGAAGTCGGGAGCCTGAGCTGGGGCGGCTACGAGACCGAGGCGGGCGGAGACACGGCCAGCGACGCCGCGGACGACGAGGCCAGCACCGACGCCGCGGACGAGGCCAGCCCCGAGACCGAGAGCGCGGGCAGCGAGGACGACGACGACGGCGCGACCAAGTTCGACATCGGCGAGCAGGGAGACCAGGGCGACGACGGCCCCATCGATCCCTGCGTGGTCGTCGACGACGAGTCGGGGGTGGTCGGCGACTGCGACGACTCGGCGCCCCCCGGCAGCTTCGACCCCGACATCCAGTGGTCGTTCACGCCGCCCGGTCACACCAACATCATCACGATCCCCCTCGTCGCCAACATGACCGACGACGACGACAACGGCACCATCGACCTGTGCGACGTGCCCGACGTCGTGGTCATCGGGACCCACTTCGAGACCGATCCCGGCACGATGTACCTGCTCGACGGCGAGACCGGCCAGGTCCACTTCGAGTTCGCCCACCCCGTGATCGGCGGGGTCACGCCCGCGCTCGGCGACATCGACGGCGACGGCCTCGTCGAGGTCGTCGCGGCCGCCTACGCCATGGGCACCAGCCAGCCCCGGCTCGCGGCCTTCGAGCACGACGGCGCGCTCAAGTGGCTGTCCGACACCACCTGGGACAGCCACCAAGACGGCGCCATCGCCCTCGCCGACGTCGACAACGACGGCGACGTCGAGATCGCCGCGGGCGTCCAGCTCTTCGATCACGAGGGCGCCCAGCTGTGGGCCAACTACGTCAACGGCAACCCCCTCTACGGCCACTACAGCGCCACGACCATGGCCGATCTCGACGGCGACGAGGACCTCGAGATCCTCGTCGGGCACGCGGCCTTCGAGCACGACGGGGCGCTGATCTGGGAGTTCCCCGAGTACGAGGTGAGCTCGCAGTGGGGCGCCTCGGCCCACGCCCAGGTCGCGGACCTCGACGACGACGGCGCCCCCGAGGTCATCATCGCCGCCAGCCAGGGCCTGACCCTGATCGAGACCGACGGAAGCGTGGTCTACCAGGACCAGCGGCCCAGCGGTGAGGCGAGCGACTGGAACCGCCCGCTGGCGATCCACGACTTCGACATGGACGGCGGCGTCGAGATGGCGGTCAGCACCATCGACCACTTCGCCGTCTACGACCCCAGCCTCGAGACCGTGTTCATCGAGCCCATCGGCGACTGGAGCGGCCAGGCGGGCGGCACCGCCTTCGACTTCCTCGGCTCGGGCACGGCCCAGGCGATCTACGGCGGCGAGCAACAGCTGTACGTGTTCGACGACGTCGGCAACGTGCTCATGCAGGTCCCCCGACACAGCGCGACCTGGATCGAGTATCCGGTCGTCGCCGACATCGACAACGACGGATCGGCGGAGCTGCTGATCACCACCAAGGTCGACAACGGCGTCACGCCGGTGCTCCAGGCCTACCGCGACGTCGAGGACCGCTGGGTCCCCGCGCGGCGGATCTGGAACCAGCACACCTATCACGTCACCAACGTCCGCGAAGACGGCACGATCCCCCAGGTCGAGCCCAAGCACTGGACCAAGCTCAACACCTTCCGGACCCAGGCGCAGATCGGCGAAGGCGGCATCTGTGACCCCGTCGGCTAGGCGGACCGACCTCACCCAACCAGCGGACATCATGGCGATGAAAATTCTGTTTCGACTGTCGCGCGCCCTCGGGGGCGTCTCCTCCATGAGCCTGTCCCTCGGGCTCACCCTCGCCGCTTGCTCGGACGGCTCCGCGGCCGACACCGACACCGACGACGAGGCGGGCAGCGAGGCGACGGACACCCAAGACCCCGGCACGGACACCGACACCGACACCGACACCGACACCGACACCGACGGCTCGACGGACGGCGAGTCGACGACCGAGGGCAACACCGAGGCCGGCGAGACCGAGACCGAGACCGAGACCGAGACCGAGACCGAGGGCAGCACCGAGACCGAGGGCAGCACCGAGACCGGCGAGCCCCCGGCCACCGACGGCCCCTTCGTCGCCGCGCGCCTCAACGGCGGCGAGCCCATCATCTCCCGCCAGATGTTCATCGACGCCGGCCTCGACGGCGGCGGAAACAGCAACGCCGACAAGTACCTCGGCGGACACAACATCAACGGCCCCTCGCTGATCCGCGTGCCCCCCTGGGTCGACGAGGCCGACAAGCCCGACCCGAGCGCGCAGTACTACCTCTACTTCGCCAGCCACTACGGCCGCTACATCCGCATGGCCTGGGCCGCGGACATCGAGGGGCCCTACCACCTCTACAACACCGAGGACGGCCCCGACGGCTACGGCGTGCTCGACGTGACCAGCGAGGTGGTGTTCACCAACGGCAACCAGCTCAACCCCAGCGACTGCGCCTCCCCGGACGTGGTCGTCGACGCCGAGAACGAGCGGGTGCTGCTCTTTTTCCACGTCAACAACTCCACGGGCAAGCCCGAGTCCGTCGACGGGGACAAGTGGTTCGACACCTGGTATCAGGTCTCCTACGTCGCCAGCTCGCGCACGGGGCTCAACTTCAACGGCGGCGACGAGGTCGCGTCGGGGCTCGCCGGCGAGCCCGGCCAAGACGCGAGCGGGGCGAGCTACGGCGTCAAGCAGCAGGCCCTCGCCAACGCCTACATGCGGACCTTCATCGTCGACGAGACCTGGTACGCGTTCACCAACTACGGCCCGATCTGGAAGGGCCCGAGCACCAGCGAGGCCCCGTGGAGCGGGCCGTGGACCCACGTCGAGTGGGCCGAGGGCGTCGTCGAAGGCGGCGGCAACCCGGTCTGGGACGACCTCCACGCCAACTTCGGCGCGGTCGGGGCCGCGGCGCCGCGCTGGTACGCCGGCTTCGACGGCAGCGAGCCCGCGCCCTACGGCGAGAACGAGCCGCGCACCGGCGCGCCCCGCCACTTCGCCGTGCGCTGGCAGTCCGACGGCGCGACCTTGGAGGTCTACTACACCAGCCGCGGCGAGATGCCCGAGTCGATCTACGCCACCACCATGGACACCGCGGCGAGCCCCGACTACGCGCAGTGGGACACCGCCGTGCTCGACGACGATCCCCGCGGGTGGGTGCACCAGCGCCTGCTCTTCCCCGAGCAAGACTGGGAGGGCGCCAACCTCGAGCCGACGATCTCCAAGAACGGGGCGGAGTCCGAGGTCAACGCGCTGCGCGACCCCTACGTGTTCGAGGACGAGGACGCGCAGATCTACCTGCTCTACAGCGGCGGGCCCGAGGCGGCCATCGGCCTCGCGCGGCTCGAGCCGCGCTAGCAGGCCTGCACTCGTGAGCGCCCCCTTCTCCCTGTAGACTGCGCCCGCGCCGGCACGGCCGGGCGCCGCACACGGAGACACCATGACCGACGAGAACATCACCAAGCTCGGACCCCTGGCCGCCCTGGTGGGCACGTGGGAAGGGGGCAGCGGCGCCGACGTGGCCCCCGACGACCGCGCCGAGACCGACCGAGAGACCCGCAACAGCAAGTACCGCGAGCGCCTCGTGCTCGAGCCCATCGGCCGCGTGGACAACCACGAGCAGGTGCTCTACGGCCTCGAGTACTTCACCATGGCCTGGCGAGAGGGCGCGCCCGAGGACCAGCCCTTCCACCAGGAGAACGGCTACTGGCTGTGGGACGCCGCCAACAACCAGGTGCTGCGCTGCTTCATCGTCCCCCGCGGGCTCACCGTGCTCGCCGGCGGCACCGTCGAGCCCGACGCCAAGGAGTGGAGCATCGCCGCCGACGCCGGCTCCGAGACCTACGGCATCTGCAGCAACAAATTCCTCATCGAGGAGTTCAAGACGGTGCGCTACGAGCTGAAGATCACCGTGCACGAGGACGGCAGCTTCAGCTACTTCGAGGACACGCAGCTGGCCATGAAGGGGCGCGAGGAGCTGTTCCACCACACGGACCAGAACCACCTGCGCCGGGTCAGCCCCTAGCCGATCGTTGAACCGAGTCCGGCGGGCGTGGAACAACCGAGCCGATGCTCGAATCGACTCCTCGTTCCCCCTGAACCTCGATGGCGAGCCCCCGGTCCTCGAGCGCAGCGACTAAATCCGCATCTTGAACCGGTGCTCGTGGGCGGGCTCGCCCTCGTCTCGGCCCACGCCCCGCTCGCCGCGCTCGGCCTGGCGCAGCAGCCGGAGGATCTGCGGCCCGAGGGCGTCGAGCTCCGTGCTGGCGAAGGCCTCCCCGCCGAAGCGCTCGATGCTCTCGACCTGGCGCTTCAACACCTCGGCGTCCTGCTTGAAGATCGCCCGAGCCACGGGGCCGAGCACGGGCGAGACCACGGCCGAGGGCAGCGGGAGCCGAAAGCTGATGACCGCGGTCAAGCGGGTGCGTGTGGCGGTCAGCGGGGTCAGGGCGCTGACCGTGCAGATCTGGCTGCGCTCGCCGAGGCGGTACTCGACCTCGGTGATGCTCGGGAGCACGAAGCGATCGAAGTGCTGGACGACGCCGCCGCCCGGGGCGAGGAAGCGGCCGGCGAGGCCCGGCGGGCGCGGCTCGCCGATGTACTCGGCCTCGGCCCGATCGCGCCAGCGCCGGACCACGACCTCGATCTCGTTGCCGCCCCCGGCCTTGCGGAACAGGCCCTTGTGCAAGAAGGCGGTGTGCGGGACGTCGAGGGCGTTCTCGGCGACTGCGTGGACCGTGCCCTCGACCTCGAAGCTCTCCATGCCCGAGTGAAACGCGGAGTCGCGCATCCACCGAAACACGTAGGGCTCGCGGACGGGCTCGACCTCGGGGGTCGCATAAACCCACACGAGCCCGTCTTGTTCGCGGCAGGCGAAGCGCTGGACCGTGCGCGCCTTGCCCTCGGCCTGCCCGCACAGCGAGGGCACCTCGCGGCACTCGCCCTCGGTGTCGAAGGCCCAGCCGTGGTAGCCGCAGCGCAGCAGCGCGCCGTCCACGGAGCCGTCGGACAGCGGCACGTTGCGGTGCGGGCAGCGATCCAAGAGCGCGCCGACCTCCCCCGCGCGGTTGCGGAACACGACGATCGGCGTCCCGTGCAGCTGCGTCGCCAGCGGGCGCTCGCCCAGGGCCTGGAGCTCCCGGAGGGTGCAGACCACGTACCAGTCGTCGAGCACCCGCGCGGCCGAGCTGTTGCCCGTGGGTGCCAGCGGCAGGTGGCGACGGGCCGCCTCGGCGCTGGGCTCGGAGCGGGGCGCGGGGTCGCGGGCGTCGTCCACGGGCAGACGATAGCAGGCCGCATCACACGGTCACGAGTGGCGGAAATCTTTGCGATACACTGGCCGACGACGCGAGCCCGCGGTGCTGGCGATGGATACGGGAGGACGAGCGCACTCGGACAGGCCGCCCAGCACGCGGCGGCGGAGCCTCGAGCCCGGTGACACCGTGGGCCGATACACGGTCGTGCGCCGCCTCGGCTCGGGCGCCATGGGGGTGGTCGTCGCCGGCTTCGACCACGAGCTCAACCGCAGCGTGGCCATCAAGCTCCTGCGCCGCAGCCGGGTCCAGCCCCAGTCCTCGGCCCGGCTCCAGCGCGAGGCCCAGGCCATGGCCCAGCTCTCCCACCCCAACGTCGTGGCCATCTACGACGTCGGCCGCCACGGCCCCGACGAGGTCGTGTTCATCGCCATGGAGTTCGTCGAGGGCCCGACCCTGCGCAACTGGATGGCCAAGTCCCGGCACTGGCGCGAGGTCGTCGACCTGTTCACCGGCGCCGGCCGGGGCCTCGCGGCCGCCCACGCGGCGGGGCTGATCCACCGGGACTTCAAGCCTGACAACGTGCTGATCACCCCGGACGGCGTCGCCAAGGTCACCGACTTCGGCCTGGTCCGGACCTCGACCGAGAGCGGCTCGGGCAGCGACCCGGAGCTCGAGCACGAGGACGCCCTGCTGAGCTCGAGCCTCAAGGACTCGGACGTGTTCCGCACGCCCATCACCCGCCAGGGCGCGATCGTCGGGACGCCGGCGTTCATGGCCCCCGAGCAATTCCTCGGCCGGCCCGCGGACTCGGCCGCCGACCAGTTCGCGTTTTGCGTGTGCCTGCACATCGCCCTGTTCGGCGTCCCGCCCTTCCGCGGGCGGACCGTCGACGAGATCCGCGAGTCGGTCACCAACGGCGATCGGCGCGAGCGGCCGAGCGATCGTGAGGTCCCCAGCTGGCTCGCCGCGGTCGTCGATCGCGGCCTCTCGCGGCGCCCCAGCGATCGCTGGGCGTCGATGACCGAGCTGCTCCAGGCCCTCGCCGACGATCCCAGCGTCCGGCGCAAGCGCTGGCTGATCGCCGGCAGCATCGCGGCCGTGTTCGCGGCCGCGGGCGTGGGCGCGCTGTCCATCGAGCGCACCCAGCAAGCGCGCTGCGAGGCCACCGGCGCCCTCGCGTCTCAGCGCTGGAGCGCGGCCGCGCCCGCGGTCCGCGAGGCCCTGCTGACCACCGAGGCCGCCTTCGCCGAGGACACCTGGGGCCGGTCCGAGGCGGCCTTCGACGAGTGGGCGAAGCGCTGGCGAGCGCTGCGGACCAAGGCCTGCGGCGACGAGCGCCGGGGCGAGGCTCAGACCAGCGTGTCGGCGTCGATCACCGCCGCCTGCCTCGACGCCCAGCTCGACGACCTCGACGCGACCCTCGAGCTGCTCGGGACCGGCGACCGGGTCACCGCTGCCTACGCCGTCGAAGCCCTGGCCCAGCTGCCCGCGCCCGAGCGCTGCGTCGACCCGCTGTGGCTGAGCAGCCAGGCCGACCGAGGCCTCGACGCCGATCAGCACGAGCGAGCCAGCCGACTGCGCCGCGCGATCGTCCAGGTCAACGCCCTGAGCCAGGCCGGCAAGCCCCTCGACGCCCTCGCCCGCGCGCGCACCACCTTGGCCAGCGCCCCCTCCGAGGGCCCGCTCCACGCCGAGGCCCTGCTCGCCCTGGGCAGCGTCGCCCGCGAGGCCGCGCTCTACAGCGAGGCCGTCGAGCGCCTCGAGGCCGCCTACTTCGAGGGCGACGCCATCGGCCACGACCGCGTCGCCTTCGAGGCCGCCCTGCAGCTCGTCCGGGTCCAGGCCGCGCACGGCGAGGACGCCCTGGCCGCGCACTGGCTGCGCCAGGCCCGGACCCTCGTGCGCCGGCTCGGCTCGCGCCCGGAGGACGAGATCCACCTGTGCGCGACGGTGGCCTACGCCCGCCACCACGGCGGCGACATCGAGGGGGCCGAGCGGGCCGCGAGCTCCCGGATCAAGCGCGCCGAGGCCCTCTACCCGCCCCAGCACCCCGAGCGCGCCGCGGCCCTCCAACACCTCGGGGAGCTCCACGCCCTGCGAGGGCGCGGCGCGGAGTCCCAGGCCGTGCTCGCCCGGGCCCGGGCCGCCACCGTCGAGAGCTTCGGGCCCGCCCACCCCAGGGTCGCGATGATCGACCTGCGCACCGCCGAGGCGACCCGCGACGACGGCGACATCCCCGGGGCCATCCAGACCCTCGAGGCGCTCACGGACGAGCTCGCGGCGGCTTATGGCGAAGAGCACCTCCACGTGCACGCCGCCCTCGGCAGCCTCGCCGAGTCCCACGACATGGCCGGCCAACACACCCAGGCCGCGCCCCACTTCGAGCGCGCCCAGGCCATCGCCGAGCGCGTGCTCGGGCCGGACAACCCCCAGCTCGCCCCCGTCCTGAACGCCCACGCCAAGAACCTGCGCAGCCTCCGACGCCTCGACGAGGCCGTCGCCTTGCTCGAGCGCCGCGAGCGGATCCTGGCCCGGGCCCACGGCCCCGATCACCTCGACACGATCACCGCCCGCTTCGACCTCGCCCGCGGCCGCGACGAGCAGGGCGCGGCCTCCGAAGAGCTCCTGCCCGTCTACGAGCGCAGCCTCGCCGCGTTCACCGAGGCCTTCGGGCCCGAGCACGAGCGCAGCCTCGTCGCCCTCCACCTCGTCGGCGTCCACGAGTGCGCCCTCGAGCGCTACGACGTCGCCCTGGCCGACCTGACCCGCGCCCTCGACCACGCCGCCGAGCGCCCCGGGGTCGGGGCGCACCAGATGAGCACGGTGCTCATCACCCTGGTCGGCTGCCAGCGCGACGCGGGGCGCTGGGCCGAGCTGATCCCCGTGGCCCAGGAGGCCCTCGACATCCGCCTCAGCGAGGTCGGCGAGGCCGACCCGATCCGCGTGGTGCTGCTCGACGCCCTCGCCCTCGCTCAGCTCGAGACCGGCGACCAGGCGAGCGCGCTCGCGTCGATCGAGGCCGCCCGCGCGGCGGTCGAGGCCGGCGCCCTCGGAGACCGCGAAGTCTCTGGCCCGCGCGTCGACTACACCCACACCCGCGCCCGCGTGCTCGCCAAGACCGGTCAGGATCCCGAGACCGCCCGCGCCCTCGTCGACGCCCAGCTCGGCGCCCTCGCCCGCGAGCGAGATGCGCTGATGGACCAGGGCTACACCGAGCAGGCCCTCGACGCCTGGGTCGCCGCGCTCGAGGGCTACCTCGACGAGGGCGACGACCGACCTCAGGCAGAGCCGCCCGCGTGAGCCCGCACCAGCTAGCCGCGTCCGCCAACGGCTGATAGCGTCGGCGCCCATGCCTGGCCTCCGACTCCGTCTCGCCTGCGCCGCCTGCTCGCCGCTCCTGCTCGCGGCGCTGACCGCCTGCGACGCGCCCAAGCCCGCGCACAGCTCGGCCGCGACCGGGCCCGAGACCAAGGTCGAGGCCCCGGCCGAGGACGAGCCGAAGGCGACTCGGCAGCTCGACGCGAGCAAGGTCCCCGAGCCCAAGCCCAAGGCCGGGCCCGTCGACGCGGCCATGGCCGAGCTGCCCGCGCCCCCGGCCCTCGACCTTCGCCCGACCACCCCCGTGAGCGAGGGCCGCTTCGCCAACCCCGAGGGCAGCGACGCCCTCAACCCCCACGCGGTCATCGCCCTCGACGGCGCGCTGCTGTTCGCGGGTCAGGCCCTCGACGGCACCAAGCGCCGAGGCCCCGCGCCGAGCAAGCGCTGGCTCGGGCTCGCGCCCACCGGGGCCGACGCCCAGCCGAGCTCCACGGCCTTCGAGCCCGGCTCGATCTACGCCGCGCACTACGATGCTCGCAACGGCGGCCAAGCGCTGCTCGTCGGCACCCGCGGCCTCGCCTTCGACGCCCGGGCGTGGTTCGCCGTGGCCTCGGCCAAGGGCGAGCTCAGCGTCGAGACCGTGATCGACACGCCCAACACCACCGAGCTGTTCGCGGTGCTCCCCGGCGCGGCTTCCCAAGCGGGCGAGCTCGCCGTCGTCGCGGGCTTCGTCGACGCCCAGGCGTGGGTCGCCTCCCTCGACGAGGCCGGGCAGCCCCGCTGGCAAAAGTACGTCAGCAGCGTCGGCTACACCCAGGCCCGCGCCATGCTGCGGCTGCCCTCGAGCCCCGAGCTGGCCGTGTTCGGCGGGCGCTTCCAGGGCTTCGGCGAGTCCTGGTGGGCCCGCGTCCCGGGCGACGGCGGGGCGGGCATGGCCGGCGACGACGTGGCCCAGGACGTGCTGAGCATCCCCGGCGCCGACGAGAACCAGCTGCTGCGCAGCGCCCTCGCCGTGCCCGGCGTCGGCCTGCTCGCCCTCGGCACCGCCCGCAAGAACTTCGAGCAGCTCCACGACCAGCTCGTGCTCGCCAGCTTCGACCCGAGCGGGCGCCCCGGGGGCAGCTGGGTCGTCGACGCGGTCCGAGTCACCGAGGTCTGCGACGCCGTGGCCCGACCCAAGTCGAACACGGCCCTCGTCGCCGTGCTCGTACCCAGCGCCCAGACCGATTCAGAGACGGGGACCCTGAGCACCGAGCTCGCCGTCGTCGAGCTGAACTTCAGCGATGGCGCCGACCAAAAGGGCGTCCAGACCAAGGCCTGGCGCGTCGAAGACAGCGTCGACTGGTCCTGCGCCGGCTTCGTCGACGGACCCGAGCCGGGGACGGACTTGGTGACCCATCGTGCGGACGAAGGCGGCCTGAGCTGGCGCCGCCTCGCGCTGCCCGAGTAGGGGCTCCAGACCCCCGCCCGAGGCCTGGCCTCGACCCCCTCGAAGGCCCGCTGCGTGCGGGCCTTCGAGCGTTTGCGTGATCCCGCCCCCACCTCGTCGCGCCCGCCGTGACGAACGGTGACGAGCCGTCGCGCCGTGATCCGCCGGTGACCCCAGCGTCCCTGACCGTCCGAGGGGCAGCACCCCAAGCTGGTGTTCGAGACGGGGCGACGACGCCCACCCCCAACACGAAGACCAGACGACGCGAGACAACGAATGGCCACCAAACTCGGACGCAAGCAACTCCCCTCCGGCTACTCCCCCAAGGACTTCAAGTACGCGGGCCGACCCGCCCGCGACCAGGGAGACTTCGACGCCGGGGTCGGCATCGCCGACATGGCCTCCGTCAACCAGTTCGAGAACCGCAACAGCTCGAAGTACTACCACGCGGGCGTGCTCCAGGCCCGGGGCAAGTGGTTCGTCTACACCGAGTGGGGGCGCATCAGCGGCGGCAAGAGCTGGCCGGGGACCTACCCCAAGTCCGGCATGGACTTCATGTTCACGCGCTGCGACGACGAGGACGAGGCGCGGTCCGTGTTCCGCAAGCAGTGCCGGTCCAAGAACGTGTCGCGGCTGACCCAGCAGACCGTCGGCGCCAAGGTCATCTGGACCGCCAAGGTCGACAGCAAGGGCAAGGCCAAGGACGCCTACATCGTCCAGTCCCTGGCGACCCGCGAGCGCGGCCTGCCCGACGCCTACGCCATCAAGGACGACGCCGGGCTGAGCCCCGCGCAGAAACAGGCCGCCAAGAAGAAGAGCGCGGCCCAAAAGAAGACGGCGAAGAAGGCCAGCAAGCGCAAGGCCAAGCCGGCCAAGAACTACCAGCCCCAGGTCGTCCAGCTCGCCCGCGATCTCGTCGGCGGCACCCAGGAGTACGCCCGCTCGGCCTCGGCCGCGACCGGCATCGTCCCGACCATGAAGTCCATCGAGGAGGTCCGCGACGAGCTCCTGCCCGCGGCCCTCGAGCGCATCGCCGCGCTGACCAAAAAGCACCCCCAGCGCAAGCGCGAGTCCCAGACCAAGTGGGAGACCCGCCTGCTCGACGCCCAGCTCGAGGATGACCAGCTCATCGCCCTGTCCAAGCTCGTCGCCGCCCTCGTGCCCCGGGTCATCCCGCGCAACGGCAACGCGCGCAGCCGGGCCGTGGCCACGATCTTGTCCTCGGCCAACGTGCTGTCGATCCAAAACGACCTCGACGCCTTCGCCAGCTCCCTCGAGAACGAGGACTTCAGCGTGGACCCCAAGTCCAAGAAGGACCAGGACGCCATCGACCCCGACAAGCTGCTCAACGCCGAGCTGACCTGGATCGACCCCAAGTCGACCAAGGGCAAGTGGATCGCCGCGACCTACCGCTCGATGTCCAACAACCGCCACGGCTACATGAAGGGCAAGCTGGTCATCGAGAACATCTTCGAGGTCCGCCGCGACGACCGGGACCAGCGCTTCGTCGAGGCCGTCGAGGCCGTCGCCAAGAGCCGCACGCGCGCGAAGATCAAGGACTACGCCCGGCTCCAGCCCAACAAGCGCAGCGACCTGGCCGACCTGGGGCCGCACGCCAAGAAGGCCAACGTGTTCCTCGGCATCCACGGCACCCGGGCCGTGAACATCCACCCCATCCTCGGCTCCAACCTCCGCCTGCCCCGCTCGCTCCCGGGCGCGCAGATCACCGGCGCCGCCTTCGGCCACGGCATCTACTTCGCCACGGACTGGCGCAAGTCCTACGGCTACACCGGCCACGGCAACAGCTATTGGTGCAAGGGCGGCAGCATCCGCGACCGCGGCTTCTTCATGTTCCTGTGCGACGTCGTCATGGGCGACGCGTTCATGGCCCGGGGCTGCGGCTCGTGGTCGAGCCCGCCCAAGGGCAAGGACAGCGTCGCGGCCTACGACACCTACGTGTCGAGCCTGGCCAACGACGAGCACATCATCTTCAACCCCAACTACCAGCGCATCCGCTACGTCGTCGAGGGCAACCTCCGGTGAGCCCCGTGCACACGCCGCCCCACGCCCCGAGCTTCTCCAACCACCGCAGGACCGCCATGACCACCGCAGCCGCAGCCCAGACCCCCTCCCCCATCGCCAACGACCGCACCTGGCAAGACGCCGTGTGCACGATGATCGACCTCAAGACCAGCACCGACACGCCCTTTTCTTCGGGCGAGCTGGCCAAGGCCCTGCGCGACGATCGGCCCGACTTTCGCTTCGCGGTCGCCGAGCTCGGCGAGTTCGTCAAGGACCTGTTCCACGCCGGCTCGATCGACTTCTACGGCCCCCACGGGCGGGTCAGCCCCGCGGCCCAGGTGCCCCGGCGGACCACCGGCCGCAGCCGCACCCCGGTGAACACGGAGGTGTTCGTCTACGCGCCCACGCTCAGCGCCGGCAACGGCCACGACTTCGAGGTCGACATCCCGCGCCCCGGGTTCACGCCCACGGCCCTCGAGCGCCAGCGCTTCGCCGCCGCCGCCGCCCAGGCCAACGCGGAGATGGTCGCCAGCGTCCACGGCGACGGGCGCCTGTGCGTGCCCCGGCGCGCCTTCGAGGAGCTCTCCCACGCCACCGGCGAGGCGATCCGCGGCGGCGACCAGGTCTACCTCCAGGTCTCCGACAACCACGACGCGCTGCACCTCTACCTGTCGATGCGCCCGGGCTGCACCGCCCACAACTTGTCCCCCGACCGCGGTCGGGTGCGCTTCTCGGCGCCGGCCGGCGTGCGCAGCTTCTCGGGCGGAGCTCGCCACACCATCGAGGTGGAGGGCGACCGCTTGACCGTTCGCCTGTGAGTCGACCCCGGGGCCCGTGCCTCGTTCGTGACCGTGCCGGTGTGGCGCGGGCTTGCTAAGCTCGCGCCATACCGAGCTTGCCATGACCACCGACAGCGCCCGCGTCACCCTCAGCACCCTCTTGGCCCTCACCGCGCTGGCGCTCGCCCCCGCCTGCGCCGACGATCGCGGGGACGACGAGGTCGGCGAGGCGGGCACAGAGTCCGAGTCCGAATCGGAGTCCGAGTCTGGTGAGACGGGCACGGAGACCAGCACCGAGACGGGAACCGAGACCGACGCCGGCACCGAGACCGACGCCGGCACCGAGACTGACGCCGGCGAGACCGAGACCGAGACCGAGACCGAGACCGGCGCCGGCGAGACCGAGACCGGCACCTCCACCGGCGCCACCGAGGACGAGTGCCTCGACGGCGAGCTGCCCTTCGCCGGCTCGCTGTGCGGCCCCGAGCCCACGCCCTGCGCCATCGCCGAGGAGACCCAGCTCGACGCGCCCTCGTTCCGCAACGGCGCCCCCGCCATCGCCCTGGGCGGGGACTGCCAGCCCCACGTCCTGTTCAGCCGCGCCGTCGGGGAGTACACCGGGCACTACGCCACGGACGACGGCATGGGCTGGACCGTCGAAGACACGCCCATGCCCATGGCCCAGGGCGGCCTGGTCGTCGAGCCCGCGAGCCAGCAGCCCACGGCGCTCATCGACGACGGCGGCTTCGGCCTGTCGATCTGGAGCCGCGACGGCAGCTGGTCCGAGCTCGAGAGCATCCCCGGCCAGCACCACTTCAACCACGGCCTGGCCCGCGACACCGGCGGCCTGATCCACGCCGGCTACCGCACCGCGGACGAGCAGGCGCGCTACGGCGTGTGGGACGGGCAGAGCTTCATCCCCGGGGAGGCCACGGGCCCCGCCGGCCCCCACGTCGCCCTCGCCGTCACCGACGGCGCGCCGTGGCTGGCCGCGTGGGGCACGGACTCGGGGTGGCAGGTCGTCGCCCAGCAGCCCGGGGGCCTCGTCGAGGTCGCGGCCGACTACGGCTCCGGCGCCCTCGAGAACAGCGCCCTCGCCCTCGCCCTCAGCCAGGGCCGCCCGCACATCCTGCACACCCAGTCCACCGACGAGGGCGAGCGCCTCGCCTACTCGAGCTCGCCCAGCGCGAACGTGTGGGGCGTCCTCCCCCTGGCCGCCAACGAGGGCTCCGACCACTGCGCCCTCTTCCAGCCCGACGGCCCCGACCTCGAGTGCGCCTACGACTACGTCACCCACCACCCCATCGCGATCGCGGCGAGCGAGAGCGGCGAGGTCCGCATGTTCTGGACCCGCATCCACCACACCGGCACCTACGTGTCCGAGTGCGCCATGATGGGCCTGCCCTTTTGCGACTGGCAACTCCTCGAAGACACCTCCACGGGCGCGCTGTGGGTCGCCTGGGCCGTCGACGCGGGCGTCGAGGGCTACGAGAGCGCCGAGCTCGGGCCGAGCTTCGCCTACGCGGGCACCGTCGCCGTGGACGCGGCCGGGCGCGTGCACCTGGCCGTCTACGACCGCCCCCCGACGGCCACGGGCTCGACCACCCGCTACATCCGGGTGGCCCCGTGAGCTCGAGGCTCGCCCACGCCCTCAGCCTCGCCCTCGCGTGCTCGGCCTGCACCGCGGCCGAGCCGAGCCCCGCCCTCGCCCCCGAGCCCCAAGCCTCGAGCCCGGCCCGGCCCAGCCCCGAGTCGAGCGCCTTCCAGACCGAGTTCGACGCCGAGCTGAAGGCCTCGCCCCACTCCATGCTGACCGCCGTGTCCGGGACCTACCTGCGCCCCGGCGAGGGCCTGGGCCTGAGCCTCGCCCCGGGCGGTGAGGGCTGGCTCGAGGACGCCGAAAAGGCGCCCTGGGCCCGCTTCGAGGCCACCGAAGACGGCATGCTCGTGACCATCGGCGAGCGTCCGCAGCAGCGCTTCGAGGCCCACGCGATCCTCGAAGTCCACGAGCCCGAGGGCCTCGAGGACATCACCCCGACCTTCTCCGGGCGCTGGCACTTCGAGCTCTCGACCCAGGGCGGACGCTGGCGCGTGCTCGTCCACGACCGCGACGCCCCGGCCCACCTCGAGTTTATCGGCATCGACTGGTACCCCGTGGACGCGGCCTACGTCGCCGACGCGCGCTTCGAGCCCGCGCCCAGCCGCGAGCCCCAGCAGCTGCAGACCTCCCGGGGCGAGGCCAAGACCCTCTACACCGCCGGGACCCTGCGCTTTCGCCTGCCCGAGCTCACCGGCGACGAGGCCCTCGAGCTCGTCGCCTTTGGCTACGCCCCCGAGCCCCCCGCGCCCGGGGAGCTCGAGCCCGTGCTGATCCCCTTTCGCGACGGGACCACGGGCAGCACCAGCTACGCGGCCGGCCGCTACCTCGAGCTCGAGCTGGGCGCCGAGGCCCACGATCTGCGCCTCGACTTCAACCGCGCGACCAATCCGCTGTGTGCCTATAGCGAGCACTACAACTGTCCTTTTCCGCCGAAGGTCAACAAGCTCGAGGTCGCAATCCCGGCTGGTGCGATGACCCCCGCGAAGCACTAGCTGGCTAGCTAGCAAGCGACTCGCTAGATAGGGCGCAATCGCGCCATGGGTCGTGAGTGAGGCGAAGTGGAGACGTCGATGAAACACGGCGACGGCGACGACGGGCATCGCGTGCCGACTCTTTGGTCTGCCGCGCAGGCCGGCCCCAAAACGGGTTCTAGCGAGAAGTCGAGCCGCACGATCTGAAGAAGTGTCGAGGCGAAGAAAACGGATCCAAAAAACCAACAACAAATCTTGAGCACATTTAATCTGTGTAGTTCTCTCGTTTTAATGTTATGCGGCCTGTGACATCAACAGGCCCCCATGTTTGACTCAGCTACCGACACTGTGCGGTCGTCGAGCATTGATCCCGTGGAGAAGTATGTCGACTTCTTCAACGATCTCTGTGCGCCCGACCAGATCTTCGAAGCATTCCGGGACCAGGTTCGGGAGAAGTCGCCGGCCCGCGCCAAGGTCATCGGCGCCCTCTGGTATCACCTCTCCGAAGCCATCGTCGACGTCCTATGCGTCGCCCTGGCCAAGCTGGAGACCCCCCAGATCCGACACCTGGTGGCGCAGACGGTCTACGAAGAACTCGGCGAGGCCAGCCCGGACCAGATCCACACCGACCTGCTGCGCCAGATGCTGCGGGTGGCCGATGTCACAGATGTCGACATTCTCCGCTACAGCGGTCACAAAGGCATCAACGCGGCAATCGACGGACTCATGGGCCGGCTCCACGCCTGCCAGTCCGACGCCGAGGTTTGCGGGCTCCTGCTCGGCATGGAGCTGATCGCCTACCAAAACGTCGACAATGTCATCGACTACCTGAGCTACGACTCAGAGATCGGCACTGCAGTATCAGACACCCCCTGGGCGCGCCTGCATCACCAGCTCGAGGAGGGCCACATTCGCCGGGCCGTCAGCATCTTCGTGGACCACGTGACCGCGCTCCACGACCAGCGGCAGTTCACGAAGAGCTTCATGGCCACGATGCGCTTTTGGGACGAGTTTTGGTCGACCATCGCGGCCGAGGCCACCGGCCGGCCCCTCGCTGTTTCCACGGAATAACGCACCCCATGGACATTGGTATTCGAGACCGGGTTGCGCTGGTCTGCGGCGCGAGCCGTGGTTTCGGCCGGGCCATCGCCACCAGCTTGGCGCGCGAAGGGGCCAAGCTGGTCATCTGCGCCCGGACGCCGGGGCCCTTGAACGACACCGCCGAAGCCCTGCGCAGCCTCGGCGCCGAGGTCCTCGCCGTGCCTGCGGACTTGGGCCGGGCGGAAGATCTGCAGCAACTCGTGGACGCGGTTCGCGAAGCCCACGACCGCCTGGAGATCCTGATCACGAACACCGCCCACCCCAAAATGGGGAACTTCGAGGCCCTCGACGAGGCCGACTGGCGCGCGGGCTTCGAGGAGCTGTTCCTGCCGACGCTGCGCCTGCTCGAGCTCTCGCTGCCGATCATGCGCGCGCAGGGCTGGGGCCGGGTGGTCAACATCTCGACCTCGGCGGTGCGCATCCCCAGCTCGACCTACCTGCTGTCCGGCGTGTTCCGGACGGCCCTCGCCTCGCTCAGCAAGTCCCTGGCCAACGAGTACGGGCCCCACGGCGTGTTGATCAACACCGTCTGCCCCGGGCTCTACCGCACGCCCCTGGGCGAGTCGCTGCTGGCCAGCGCGGCCGAGCGCCGCGGGGTCACCCTCGCCGAGGCCGAGGCCGACTACGCCAAGGACACCGCCCTGCGCCGCATCGGCGAGCCCGAGCAGCTCGGAGACTTCGTCGCCAGCTTGTGCGGGCGCCCTGGGGCTCACATCACCGGGCAGCTGCTCACCGTCGACGGCGGCAAGACCCCGAGCCTGTTTTGACACGATGGACACGCCGACGCCCCCGCCCAAGCCCGCGCACCCGCTGAGCGCCGAGCAGCTCGCCGCCTTCGAGCGCGACGGCGTGGTGATCGTGCGCGGCCTGTTCTCGCCGGACGAGCTCGAGGTCTTGCGCGCGACCTGTGACCCGGCCCGCGACCTGAGCGAGCTGCAGACCGAGGTCCGCGACGGGGCGCGCACCTACAAGGTGGCGATCTGGACCCGGCTCGACGAGAGCCTGTTCGGCAAGCTCCCGCGCACGCCTCGGGTGGTCCGGGCCGCCGAGGCCCTGCTCGGGGAGCCCGTCTACCACTGGCACTCCAAGCTGCTGCGCAAGCTCCCCGGCGACGGGGGCGTGGGCATCCACCAGGACTACGCGACCTGGTACGAGGACGGCTGCCTCGGGCCGCAGATGCTGACCTGCACCGTGGCGATCCATCGCAACGACCGGGCCAACGGCTGCGTGGCCTTCGTGCCCGGCTCGCACAAGCTCGCCCGCATCCACCGGGTCCGCCTGGGCGAGACCAGCGACACCCACGGGCCCGAGCCCGCGCGCGTGGCCGAGATCCTGCGTCGGCGCGGTCAGATCCACGGCGAGCTCGAGCCCGGCGACGCGCTCTTTTTCCACTGCATGACCCTGCACGCGTCGGGGCCCAACCTGTCCGCGACCCCGCGCAGCGTCGTCCACCTCAGCTACAACGCCGTCTCCAACCAGCCCATCCCGCGCCCTGGCCAGGCCCACCACCGCTACCGGCCGCTCGCGCTCGTCGCCGACGACTACCTGCGCGCGCGGGACTACAGCGCGGTCTACGAGGCCGACACCTTCCACGCCCGGGAGACCGAGGACGACCCCGCGGCGGGCATCTTCTACCGCCAGCGCGACCAGGACGTCGACGCGCACGGGTGAGAGCATGAGCGCGATCGTCCAGCGATACCGGGCGCGCTTCGCCGACCACGAGGCCCTCGCCGAGCGCGCCCGAGCCAGCTTGCCCGGCGGGGTGAGCAGCGACAGCCGGCGCCTCGCGCCCTTCCCGCTGACCATGGTCCGGGCCGAGGGCCCGCGCAAGTGGGACGCCGCGGGGCGCCCCTTCGTGGATCTGTGGTGCGGCCACGGAGCCCTGCTGTTTGGCCACGCCGCCCCCGAGCTCGTCGAGGCCGTGGCCGGCCAGGTCGCTCGGGGCACGCACTTTGGGGCCTGCCAGCTCGCGACCACCGAGTGGGCCGAGCGCATCCTCGCGGCCTTCCCCAGCGCCGAGCGGGTGCGCTTCACCGCCTCGGGCACCGAGGCCGTGCACCTCGCCGTCCGCCTGGCCCGGGCGCACACCGGCCGGAGCAAGGTGCTGCGCTTCGTCGGGCACTACCACGGCTGGCTGGGCGAGCTGGGCCCCGCGGCCCTCGAGCTCCCCGCCCCCGGGCTCGCCTTCGATCCGGCCCTGGCCCTCGAGCGCGCCCAGGTCCTCGTGTGCGCCCACGACCTCGACGCCGTCGCCCAGGCCTTCGAGCGCGAGCCCGACATCGCCGCGGTCGTGCTCGAGCCCACGGGGCCGTGCTCGGGGGTCGTCCCCCTCTCGGCCGCCTTCGTCCGCGGGCTCCGAAGCCTGACGCGGCGCCGCGGCGCGGCGCTGATCTTCGACGAGATCGTCACCGGCTTTCGCGTGGGCCCTGGGGGCGCCCAGGCCCTGCTCGAGGTCGAGCCCGACCTCACGACCCTCGCCAAGATCACCTGCGGCGGCCTCCCGGGCGGCGCCGTCGCGGGCACCCGCGCGCTGATGGACCAGCTCGACGGCTCCATCCCCCACCTCGGCACCTTCTCGGGCAACCCGCTGTCCGCCGCCGCGGGCCTGGCCTGCCTGCGCCGCATCGCCGCCGACCGACCCCACGCCGGCCTGGCCGACACCGGCAGGCGCCTGCGCGCCCGGCTCAACGCGCTGTTCGACGCCCGCGGCCTCGACTGGCTGGTCTACGGCGAGGGCTCTTGCCTCAAGCTGCTCATGGGCCACGGCCAGCCCGGCGCCGCCGGTCGGCTCGACGCCGCCGCCCTCGAGCCCGCGACCTTGCTGCGCCGCGTCCACGGCCCGACCTGGAGACGGCTGCGCCTGGCCCTGCTGCTCGAGGGGGTCGACATGTCCCCGAGCAGCTTCGTGTCCACCGCCCACGGCCCGGCCGAGCTCGACACCGTCGCCGCCGCCTTCGAAGCCGCCCTCGACGCCCTCGAGCGCGAGGGCGCCCTGTCCCCGACTGCGAGACCCGCCCATGCCCGCGACCTTTGACCTCCCCCTCGACGCGCTGCCCGACTACGCCGGGACCAACCCGCGCCCCGCCGACTTCGACGCCTACTGGGAGCGCGGCCTGGCCGAAATGCGCAGCGTCGACGCCCAGGTCAGCCTCGAGGCCGCCGCCTTTCAGGTGCCCTTCGCCCGCTGCGAGCACCTGCGCTTCACCGGCGTCGGGGGCTCAAGGGTGCACGCCAAGCTCCTGCGCCCGATCAACCCAAGCGCGAAGGGCCCAGGCCCGGCCCTGCTGCGCTTTCACCCCTACGCCAAGAGCAGCGGCGACTGGAGCGAGCACCTGCACTACGTCGCCCTGGGCTTCACCGTCGCCGCCCTCGACGTGCGCGGCCAGGGCGGGCTGTCCGAGGACCTCTCGCCGATCCGCGGCAACACCCTGCGCGGGCACATCGTGCGCGGCCTGTCCGACGACCCCGAGCGCCTGTTCTACCGCCAGGTGTTCCTGGACACCGCCCAGCTCGCCGGCATCGTCATGAAGCTCGACGAGGTCGACCAGGACCGCGTCGCCGTGACCGGCATGAGCCAGGGCGGCGGGCTGGCCCTGGCCTGCGCCGCGCTCACGCCCCGGGTCCGCCTCGCCGCCCCGGTCGCGCCTTTTTTGTCGGACTACAAGCGGGTCTGGACCATCGATCTGGCCCGCGACGGCTACGCCCAGCTGCAGGAGTACTTCCGCCGCTTCGACCCCCTGCACGAGCGCGAGGACGAGGTGTTCACCAAGCTCGGCTACATCGACGTCCAGCACCTGTGCTCGCGCATCCGCGCCAAGGTGATGCTGAGCGTGGGCTTGATGGACACGGTCTGCCCGCCGTCGACCCAGTTCGCCGCCTACAACAAGATCACCGCGCCCAAGTCGACGCTGATCTACCCGGACTTTGGCCACGAGATCCCGCCCGGCAACGAGGACCGCGTGCTCGGCTTCGTGCGCACGCTGTGCGCGGACGCCTGAGCGAAGGAGAGGAGCTCCGCCGTGCCCCGCCCCGTCGTCGCCATCTTGGACTTCGAGCCCGGCAAGCACTTCGCCGTCGCCGACGTCGAGGCTGCGGTCTTGGGCTCCGAGGTCGAGCTGCGCCTGCTCCGGGCCCGGGCCAGCGCCGCGGTCCTGCCGGCCCTCGCCGACGCCGACGCGATCATCGTGTGGAGCCGCTTCGAGCTCGACGCCGACGCCCTCGCTACGCTCGAGCGCTGCCGGGGCATCGTGTGCGCGTCCGTGGGCTACGAGCACGTCGACCTCGAGGCCGCCCGCGCTCGGGGCATCCCCGTGTGCAACGTGCCCGACTACGGCACCGAGGAGGTGGCCGACCACGCGACGGCCCTGCTCCTGGGCCTGGCGCGCAAGCTCGCCGTGCTCGACCGCAGCGTCCGCGAGGGTCAGTGGGACTGGCAGCTCGGCGGGATGCCGACGCGCCTGCGCGGGCAGAGCCTGGGCGTCGTCGGCTTTGGGCGGATCGGGGCGGCCTTCACCCGCCGGGCCCAGGCCTTCGGGCTCGAGCCCGCGTTCTTCGATCCGCACGTCCCCAGCGGCGTCGAGAAGGTCCTCGGCGTGCGCCGCTGCGAGAGCCTCGACGAGCTCCTCGAGGGCGCCCAGGTCCTGTCGATCCACGCCTCGGCCAACCCGGCCAACCGCGGCCTCATCGGCGCCGAGGCCCTCGCCAAGCTGCCCCGGGGCGCCCTGCTGATCAACACCGCGCGCGGGAGCCTGGTCGACACCCAGGCCGTCGTCGACGCCCTCGCCAGCGGCCAGCTCGGCGGCGCCGGCCTCGACGTGCTCGCCGAAGAGCCCGCCCCCGAGCTCCACCCCGGCCTGCTCGCCTCGCCCAAGGTCCTGCTCACGCCCCACGCCGCGTGGGCCTCGGCCCAGAGCTTCGCCGAGAACCGGCGCAAGGCCGCGCGCAAGGCCGCCC
Organism: Plesiocystis pacifica SIR-1; assembly: GCF_000170895.1. Classification (GTDB taxonomy): domain Bacteria; phylum Myxococcota_A; class Polyangia; order Nannocystales; family Nannocystaceae; genus Plesiocystis; species Plesiocystis pacifica. The sequence goes on from NZ_ABCS01000006.1 coordinate 62,752, forward strand.
TGCTGCTCCAGGGTCGGCCCGTCCGCGACCGCGTCGACGCCCCCTTCGCCCTCCCCGTCCCCGTCCCCGTCTCACCATGAACACCGCCCAACGCCTCCTCGCCATCCGCGAGCGCCTCCACGCCGCCTGCCTCGCCGCCGAGCGGGACCCCAGCCAGGTCCACCTCGTCGCCGTGTCCAAGACCTTCCCCGCCGAAGCCCTCGACCCGGCCTACGAGCTCGGGCAGCGCCACTTCGGAGAGAACTACGCCCAGGAGCTGCGCGACAAGGCCGAGCGCTTCGAGGGCCTCGGCGTCACCGACCTCAGCTGGCACTTCATCGGTCGGCTGCAGAGCAACAAGATCAAGCACATCGCCCCGCGCGCGCGCTACGTGCACGCCGTCGAAAAGCGCAGCCACGCCGAGGCCCTGGCCAAGCACGCGACGGGCCCCCTGAGCATCTTCTTGTCCGTGAACATCGGCGAGGAGGCGTCCAAGGGCGGGGTCCTGCCGACCGAGGTCCTGGCCCGCGCCGAGGAGCTCGACGCCGTCGAGGGCCTCGACCTGTGCGGGCTGATGTGCATGCCGCCGCGCTGCGAGGACCCCGAGGACGCCGCGCCCTACTTCGCCCGCATGGCCGAGCTGGCCGAGGCCGGCCGGGCCCACGGCCTGCAGCTGCGCGAGCTGTCCATGGGCATGAGCCACGACTTCCACGTCGCCGTGCGCTACGGCGCGACCTTTGTCCGGGTCGGCAGCGCCATCTTCGGCAAGCGCAGCTGAGCCCCTTTCTCAGACCTCCCCGGAGCCGCCATGACCACCCTCGAGCTGCCCCTCCAGTCCACCATCACCCACCGCTTCCGCGCCCTCGAGCTCCCCGAGGCGCTGTTCCAGACCATCGTCGACCAGGCGCGCTGGGTCACCACCCCGACCTTCAAAAAGCGCGGGCGCATGGCCCTTTTCACCCTCGACGAGCCGATCTCGCCCACGGGCCGCCCGGACATCCGCCTGCGCGCGGTGAAGATGAAGGGCGTCGGCGCCTACAACCCGCCGGCCCCGGGCAGCCGCTTCCGCGACAAGCTGCTCGACGACTACAGCGACGAGCCCGTCCCGCCCACGACCCTGCCGCTGACCAGCTTCGTCACCTACCCCCACTTCGGCATCGACCGCGAGGGCGAGTTCATGTTCGCCTACAGCGCCCTGGCGCCCGTGGGCGGCATCCTCCACAGCCGCGCGCTGCTCGAGTACCGCAACGCCGAGACCCTGCTGCGCCACGACGTCCCCTGCATCGTGCCCATGGCCGTGCTCGAGTACGGCGAGCCGCTGCGCTTCGAGGGCAAGGTCATGGGCGCCGCGCTCAGCCTGATGCCGGAGTCGACGATCTTCCGGCTGTCGACGATCCAGTTCGGCGACGCCGTGCACTACGGCACCAACCCGGCCGCCGACGCCTACTACGACCGCGTCCGGACCCGCCTCGAGATCGAGGGCGACCCCGCCGACGAGCGCACCCGCCTGGCCACCTTGACCCCGCTGATGCGCAAGATCGGCGTGCTGACCCGGCGCTTTAGCCTCGCGGGGCTGTTCCGCTACTCCCCCGAGCTGTCCAACTACGAGTTCGACTTCGACCGCGGCCTGCCCGTGCTCACCGACCTCGACTCGACCCTCGAGCTCGACAGCCTCCCGCCGCCGCTGCGCACCCTCCAGGCCCTGCGCGACCTGGCCTCGGTCACCTACCGCGCGATGGCCAAGTTCGCCACGCCCTCGGTGCTCGGCGCCTACAGCTTCGACCGCCTGCTCGAGCACGACCCGCTGTGCGCCCTGCTCGGCGGCTACTTCCCCGAGCTCCCCGAGGCCGGGCTGCGCGAGCTGACGGGCGGCTTTTGGTCCGCCTTCGCGCCCCACTTCTTCCTGCTCAACAAGCACCGCGACGCCATCGTCCACGAGTGGGACGCCGAGCGTCGGCGCAGCTACAAGCTCGACCACGACCTCTTCTACATCCTGGCCATGGTCAAGCTGTTCCCGCTGTTCCGCGAGTCCGAGGTGTTCGCCCGCTACCCCTCGACGCTCACCGTCGACGCGCTCCACGGCATGGCCGAGCGCTTCCTCGGCGAGCGCTACGCCTACCTCACCCACCTGTGCGCCCCCAGGGCCCGAACCTGAGCCCGAGCCTGAGACCGACCATGTCCACCACCGACGCGACCTTCCCCGAAGTCCCCGACCAGCCCGCGCTCTACGACTGGCTCTACGAGCACACCGACAAGGACGTCGAGATGTACCGGGCGCTGACCCGCCCCCACGCCCGGGTGCTCGAGTGCGCCGTGGGCACGGGGCGCCTGGCCATCCCCATCGCCGAGCAGGGCACGGCCGTCCACGGCCTCGACTACTCCGCCGGCATGCTCGACCTGTTCCGGACCAAGCTCCAGGGCGAGCCCGAGGCCGTCCGCGAGCGCATCACCCTGACCCAGGGCGACATGCGGGACTTCGACCTCGGCGAGCGCTTCCCCTTCGTGTTCATCCCCTTCGGCAGCTTCGTCTACCTGCTGACCCTCGACGACCAGATCGCCTGCTTTGGCGCCCTGCTGCGCCACCTCGAGCCCGGCGGCACCCTGGTCCTCGACGTCCCGACCTGGGAGGAGGCCGTCGACGAGTCGTGGCTGATGAACGACGAGCGGGTCATGAAGATCCGCCAGGGTCGCGACCCCAAGACCAACAAGATGACCGAGATGTGGACGACCAACCGCTTCGACGCGTCGACCCAGCTCATGACCCAGGACCGCCACTACCGCATCTACGCCGCCGACGGCAGCCTCGAGCGCGAGCAGGTGGTCGTGTGGCGCAGCCGCTTCTTCTTCCTGGGCGAGCTCGAGCTCCTCGCCCGCATGCACGGCCTCGAGATCACCGACACCTACGGCGACTTCGAGTTCGGCCCCTACACCCACCGCAGCGAGGTCGCCGTCGTCGTCATGCGCCGGCGCCCAGAGGCCTGAGCCATGGAAATCTTCGAGCAAATCTCCGCGCAATTTTCCTCCCCCATCGCCCAGTTCGCCGCCGCCGCTGGCGTGGGCGCGGTCCTGGGCCTGTTCGCCGCGGCCGTGCTCAAGCTGATCGAGAGCCGCAGCAGCCGCCCGGTGGTTCAAGAGATCGCCAAGCGCACGCGCTCCCTCGCCTTCGTCATCGGCATCATCGTCGGGCTGCGCTTTGGCCTGAACGCCTTCGAGATCGAGGAGGCGACCCTCGCCCAGCTCCAAAACGGCTTCACCCTGGCGATCTTCCTGCTCGCCACCTGGGCCGCCAACCTGATCTACGACAGCTTCCACGAGGCGATCCTCGTCCCCTGGGGCCAGCGCAAGGACAACTCGACCCTCATCCAGGTCGGGCAGACCATCGCCCACGTGCTGCTGTGGCTGCTCGGCGGAATCAGCGGGCTCAACAGCACCGGCTACGACGTGACCTCCGTGCTCGCCGGCCTCGGCATCGGCGGCCTCGCCTTCGCCCTCGCCGCCCAGGACACCGTCGCCAACATCTTCGGCGGCGTCGTGGTCCTGACCCAGAGCCCCTTCCGCGTCGGCGACAAGATCGAGGTCAACGGGATCACCGGCTGGGTCAACAGCATCGGGATCCGCTCGACGGTCATCGACACCTGGAAGGGCTACAAGGTGACCATGCCCAACAAGGTGTTCACCGACTCCCACGTGATCAACATCGACACGCGGACCGAGTACTGGGAGAACATGCAGCTCAAGCTGCGCCACGACGCCACCACCGAGCAGATCCAAACGACCACCGAGATGATCTACGCGATCATCGCCGACAACGAGAACCTGTTCAGCAAGGCCTGGGTCGGCGTGTGCAACATCGGCGAGGGCTTCGTCGAGATCGAGGTCTGGTACGGGACCTTGGTGTGGAAGCCCGAAGAGAGCGAGAAGTACTTCAACTTCTACGCCAAGCAGCTCGGGGTCAAACACGACTTCCACATGTCCGTGCTGCGCGGGCTCGAGGCCGCCGGTATCCCTCTTGCGACCCCGATCCAGGGCATCTTCCTGCACGAGCAGCGCTCGACCGCGGGGAGCCGGTTCTAGACCCATGGCCGAGCAAGACACCCCCTCGCTGGAATGGACGGGCATGGACGAGCAAGCCCTCGACCGCCACTACGCGGACTGGGCCGCCCGCTACGACGCGGACCTGCGCGAGGGCGCCGGCTACCGCGTGCCCGAGGTCGCCGTCGAGCTGCTCGCGGCGCGCTGCCCCGCCACGGACGCGACCATCCTCGACGCGGGCGCGGGCACGGGCATCGTCGGCGAGTTCCTCCACGGCGAGGGCTACCGGGCCGTCCACGGCCTCGACATGTCGCCGGCCATGCTCGCCCAGGCCGAGGCCAAGGGGGTCTACGCCAGCCTCCGGCAGGCCACCCTCGGCGAGCCCCTGGACCTGGCCACGGACCGCTTCGACGCGGTCGTCGCCGTGGGCCTGTTCGGGCCGACCCACGCCCCGGCCCACGCCTTCGACGAGCTGATCCGGGTCACCCGCCCCGGCGGCCACATCGTGTTCACCATGCGCACCGACGAGGTCCAACCCAACAACGCCTTCGGCCTGCGCGTCGCCGACTCCACGCGCTGGCGCCTGGTCGACCAACGTGGGCCCTTCATCGGCTTCGCGCGGGGCCGCGCGGACCTGCGCTTTTGGGCCTGGGCCTTCGAGGTCCCCGGCCGCTGAGCCCAGGCCGTGGACGCCCACGACGAGCCCGCGCTGCGCGAGCCGACCCTCGCCGAGGCTCTGCTCCCGCCGCTGTCGGCCGTCGTCTTGCTCGGCGTCGGCTACGGCTACCTGGGCCTGCGCGTCGAGGCCCTGCTGCTGCTCTCGACGCTGATCGCCGGCCTCGTCGCGCGCCGCATGGGCGCCGACTGGGCCCGGCTCGAGCGGGCCATCGTGGCCAAGATCAGCGAGGCCCTGCCCGCGATGCTGATCCTCGTCGCTGTCGGCTTCATGATCGGCGCGTGGATGGTCGCCGGGACCGTCCCCCTGCTCATCCACCTCGGCCTGCGCGTCATCGACCCGCGCTTCGTCGTGGTCACGGCCTTCGTGTTCACGGCGATCGTCTCGACGGTGACCGGGACCTCCTGGGGCGCGATCGGGACCGCTGGCGTCGCGCTGATCGGCGTCGCCGAGGGCCTAGGGGCGCCGCTGCCCGCGACCGCCGGGGCGATCGTCAGCGGGGCCTACTTCGGCGACAAGCTGTCCCCGCTCTCGGACACCACCAACCTCGCCCCGCTCGCGGCCGGCACCGATCTCTACGCCCACATCCGCCAGCTGCTCTACACGAGCGTCCCCGCGACGCTCCTCGCCCTGGTCGTCTACCTCGTCGCCGGCCTCACGCACGCGCAGGTCCAGACTCAGGCGGACCTCGCCAGCGTCGACGCCATGGTCGGGGCCCTCGAGCGCAGCTGCGAGCTCCACTGGCTCCTCGGCCTCCCGCCCCTGGTCGTGTTCCTCGCGGCCGTCCGCCGCCGCCCGCCCGTGCCCACGATGCTGCTCGGCGGCGCCCTCGCCCTCGTCCTCGCCTTCGCCCTCGACCCCGACCTCGCGCGCCTCGGCCCCGCCCTCGAGGCCGTCGTCGGGGGCCCGCAGGTCGAGACCGGCCACCCCGCCCTCGACTCGCTGCTCGCCCGCGGCGGCATGATGAGCATGACCGGGCCCATCCTCTTGGTCCTGTGCGCCTACGCCTTCGCCGGCGTCGTCGGTGAGATCGGCTGCCTGCGCGTGCTCTCGACCCGGCTGCTCGAGGCCGTCAAAGACAGCCAGCGAGGGCTGATGCTCTCGACCTCCGCGTCCACCCTGGCGGTCGCGCTGGTGACCGGGGACGCCTACCTCGCCATCCTCCTCCCCGGCGAGCTGTTCCGCGAGGCCTACCCCGCCCGCGGCCTCGACCCCAAGAACCTCTCGCGCATCCTCGAGGACTCGGGCACCGTGGTGATGCCGCTGATCCCCTGGGCGGTGTCCTGCGCCTACGTCAGCGAGAGCCTCGGGGTCTCGGTGTTCGACTACGGGCCGTGGGCCGTATTTTGCTACCTCGGGCTCGCCCTGTCCGTGGCCTACGCGGTCACGGGCATCGCCGTCGCGCCCCTGCCCCAACTGCCGGAGGGGCGCTCCGTGCCTTCGGTAGACTGAGGCGACCGAGCAGCGCAAAGGCTCGCTGCGCCCGCCCGAGCTGCGGCATCATCCAGTCATGCGCGTGTCTTTGTTCGCCTCGACCTGCTGCTCGCTGCTCCTGATCGCCGGCTGCGGAGACGACGGGGCGAACGCGGACGAGGTGGGGGCGAGCGCGGACGACGAGGCGACGGACACCGAGACCGACGAGTCGAGCACCGGCACGGACGAGTCCGAGGGCACCACCGAATCCGAGTCCGAGTCCGAGTCCGAGTCCGAGTCCGAGTCCGAGTCCGAGTCCGAGTCCGACACCGGCGAGCCCACGAGCTGGCGCAGCGCGCTGTTCCCCGAAGACTGGACGCCCGCGTTCACCGACGACGAGGGCCGCTTCCTCCACGACTTCTCCTACGCCGGCTACCACAACGGCGAGCTGCCCCTGCCCGCGGACATCCCGGGCGTGGTCCGCTCGGTGCTCGAGGACGGCGCCGACCCGAGCGGGATGGCCGACTCGTGCCCGGCGATCCAGGCGACCATCGACGCCGTCGCCCAGGCCGGCGGCGGCGTGGTCGAGCTGCCCCCGGGCTCCTTTCGCTGCGACGATCGCCTGTTCGTGACCGACGACGGCGTGGTCCTGCGCGGGGCCGGCCCCGACCAGACCCAGCTGTGGTTCACCCGCGACGAGGGCATGACCGGCCAGGACCACCTGAGCTTCCAGGGCAGCCCGAGCGCGGGCGAGGACCGCCCCTTGGCCCTCGACGGCGAGGCCCGCAGCGCCTTCATCCACGTCGAGAGCCCGGCCGAGCTCGACGGCCTCGCCGTCGGAGACAGCGTCAGCGTGGGCTGGGTCATCACCGACGCGTTCATCGCCGAGCACGGCATGGAGGGCACCTGGATGGCCTTCAACGGCCAGTGGCGCCCCTTCTTCCGCCGGCAGATCGTCGACCTGGGCTGCGACATCCCCAGCGAGGTCCCACTGTGCACCATCGTCCTCGACGTCCCCCTGCGCTACCCCGCCAAGCTCCGCGACGGCGCCAGCGTGCGCCGCGAGACCGGCTACCTGCGCGAGGTCGGCCTCGAGTCCCTGGCCATCTCCACGGTCAGCGACGACTACGACCAGGCCTGGACCCTCGACCGCACCCACGCCGTCGGGCTCATCGGGGTCGCCGACGCCTGGGTCCGCGACGTGCACAGCTTCGAGTCGCCCAACTCCAACGACGATCGCCAGCGCCACCTGATCTCCGGGGGCGTCCTCGTCCGCGACAGCAAGCGGGTGACCGTCGCGGACTCGACCATGGCCGCGCCCCAGCACCGAGGCGGCGGCGGCAACGGCTACCTGTTCGAGATTTCGCGCAGCAGCGAGGTCATGACCCGGGACTGCGCCGGCCTCGACGGGCGCCACAACTTCATCCAAAACTGGGACTTTGGGACCACCGGCTGCGTGTGGCAGCGGATCCACAGCGAGGGCTCCGTCGCCCACGTCGCCGCCTCGGAGATCCTCGGCCTGCCCGCCGCCAGCGAATTCCACCACTCCCTGGCCCTCGCCAACCTCATCGAAGAGTCGACCCTCGAGGACGGCTGGTACGCGGTCAACCGCGGCAGCTACAGCTCGGGCGCGGGCCACTCGGCCACGCAGAACGTGCTGTGGAACAACCTCGGCAGCGGCCAGGGCGGGCGCATCAAGAGCTACCAGTGGGGCTGGGGCTACGTCATCGGCGCGACGGGTCTGGTGGTCCAGACGGACCCCGCCGTGGCGACCCTGTTCGAGGGCCTCGGCGCGGCGCCCGAGGACTGGGTCGAGGGGGTGAACGAGGCCCTGCCCCTCGAGCCCGCGTCGCTGCACGCCGCGCAGCTCGAGCTCCGCCTGGGCCGCTAGCTCAGGGACGACTCAATAGGGGGCCAGCTGCGCGAGAGTGCGCATCGAGAAGATTCGGTCCAATTTGGGGATCAGTCATCCGGCGTCGCGCACTGCCCCTGGCACGATGCCCATCCCACGCTCACCTCGAGCCCTCTTCCTGCTCCCGGCCTGCGCCCTACTCGCGGGCGCCGCGACCGGACTCGCCCCCGCCCAGGCCCACGCCAAGCTGCCCGGCTGGGGCATCGACGGTACCCCCGGCGTCACCGATGACTGGTGCTGGGGCCTGGGTCGGACCGCCTACGTCGGAGACTTCAACGGCGACGGCCTCGACGATCTGCTGTGCCACAACTCGGACAACGGCCGCCGACGCATCGACTACGCCGACGACGCCTACAGCGGCTTTTGGGGCACGGACTGGGACAGCCTGGCGAACAGCAGCGCGAGCAACGACTGGTGCGAGGCCGCGGGCGAGGAGCTGTTCGTCGGCGACTTCAACGGCGACGGGCGCGACGACCTGATGTGCCGAGTCAAGCGCGGCTACACCAACGCTGGGCGCAAGCAGATCGACTTCGCCGACGCCTACGGCCGCCTCGAGGGCGCGGACTTCGACACCCTCGACTTCCCCACCGCCGCCCAGACCTGGTGCACCAACGCCGGCGAAGAGGTCCACGTCGGTGACTTCAACGGCGACGCCAAGGACGACCTGCTGTGCTTCGTCAACCGCGGCTACGCCAACGCCGGCCGCAAGCGCATCGACTTCGCCAACAGCTCCGGCTCCTTCTTCGGCACCGAGTTCAACTCCCAGGACTACGCCAGCGCGGCCCAGACCTGGTGCACCAACGCCGGCGAGAGCCTGCACGTCGGGGATTTCAACGGCGACGCCAAGGACGACCTGCTGTGCTTCGTCAACCGCGGCTACACCAACGCGGGCCGCCGACGCATCGACTTTGCCAACAGCGCGGGCACCTTCTACGGCACCGAGTTCAACTCCCAGGACCACGGCGGCGCGACCCAGGCCTGGTGCACCGCCTACGGCGACGAGGTCCACGTCGCCAGCGTCAACGGCGACGCCAAGGACGACCTGCTGTGCGCCAACGGAGCCAACGGCTACGTGCACGTCGACCACGCCAACAGCGCGGGCACCTTCTTTGGATCCAACGGCGACACCCACTCGGAGAACTGGTGCACCAACGGCGGCGAGCGCTTCCACACCGGCGACTTCGACGGCGACGGCAAGGACGACGTGCTCTGCCACGACGACACCACCGGCTACCGCGGGCTCCGCTACGCCAACGACGCGGGCGACTTCCACAGCATCTGCTCCGACGACAGCAGCATGGGCGACGGCCTGCTCCCCGACCTGCCCGTGCACTTCACCGTGCTCCCCGACCCCAACGACGCCCGCGTGCCCGGCCGCTCGACGCACATGCCCGCCGGCAACTCGACCCACACCAACCCCCTCGACGGCAGCGCCATCAACAGCGACCCCACGGAGTACTTCGAGGTCGAGGTCGACCTGATGAACGAGCTGACCCAGTACTACATCCCCGACCTGGGCTGGAGCTATCCCTACACCTGCTGGGGCAGCGACTGCATCGGCTACGAGTACGACAGCCACATCCTCCACGACGAGATCGGCTTCACCACCTGCAGCGAGCTGATGAACTACGGCGAGACCCCGACCCTGGACTACGCCGCGAACTGCTACGACCTCAAGCCCGCGAGCGAGGAGGAGTGCTTCCCCAACGCCTGCGACGGGCAGTTCGAGGACCAGGACAACGGCTGGATGTACGGCTACGCCTGCGCCATCCGCAGCTGCGAGGACGAGCGCCTGCGCAAGCCTCACGCCCTCAACGTGATCGTCACCGATCGCTGCAGCTGGGACTTCCTGACCCCGGGCGGCATCAACGACGACGAGTGCGGGCTGTCCCTGTCCTTCGGCTTCAACGACGAGGACTTCTTCACGGGCTGGGACTACGACCGCATGCTCCGCTACGACGGCCACGGCGGTCGGCCGCGCAGCGGCGCCCGGGGCCTCGAGCCCCACGAGCTCGGCCACGTCCTCGGCCTCGGCCACACCTACGAGTGCGACCAAAAGAGCAACGCCATGCACAAGGACCCCGAGGGCGGGTGCGCCAGCAACGGCCAGGTGTGGCGCGACGACGGCTACTCGACGGACATCGCTAACGTCAACCAGGTCCACACCATGATCAGCGACGCCCGCGAGCGGGTCATCGCCTGGTCCTGCAACTGAACCATCCCCCCGCCGAGGAGACGCCGGGCCTGATCCCAAGAATGAGGCCCGCGCGTCTGTTCTCGCGTAAGGCTGTCGACGGGCCCGCGTTGGCCAACGTGTCGCGTCTACCTCGTCCTCGCCTGCCCCTGTGCCTATCCCTGCTGAGCCTGCCCCTCGCCGCCTGCGGTGACCCCGAGGCAGACCCCGAGCCCGCCCCGATGGTCGACGCCTGGGAGGTCGTCGCCCAGGGCCCCGCCAGCGCGCTCGACTTCCTCGAGATCGGCTCGGCGCTGAGCGGAGACAACTTCGCCAACCGCGGCGACGTGACCATCGAGTACGTCGAGGGCACGGACCAGATCACCGTGGAGATGCAGCGCTTTGGCTCCTACGCCTCCACCGACCAACGGGACGAGAACTTCGCGCGCATCGAGGGCTGGGCCTACGACCAGAGCAGCCCCTCGATCCCCACGGCGGACATGGCCGCGATCGCCTGCTGGGCGCCCGAGACCAGCGGCTGCCACGTGTCCGTCTACTACGACGGCCAGTCCCAGCCCGTGCGCGCGGGCGCCAACTTCCGGGTCCAGATCCCCGTCGGCTGGCCGGGCGACCTGTCCGTCGAGACCGAGGACAACCTCGCCGACGGCCCCACCACCTACCCGGACCGCAGCGACGTCCGCATCCTCGGCGCCAGGGGCAACGTCGACGTGCTGCTCGACTCGGGCAACGTCGACATCCGCCTCGACCCCGACATCCCCCACTACGCGGGCTGCTCCGACTCCCAGGCCTGCGAGGAGCACTTCGGCGTCGCGCCCGACCCCAACGAGGAGGAGCCCTTCGCGTGCGGCTGCGACACGCCCACGAACATCGCCGTGGAGAACCGCGCGGGGCAGTCCTCCAACGTGACCGTGGACGTCGCGACCGCCGACAACTGGTACACCGTGCAGCTCGAAAACCGCGGCGACTTCTCGGCGCAGAGCGACTTCATCTGCGACGCGGCGATCGAGTGCGCGGCCTTCGACGACTGCGCCATCGACCCCGACTACGCGGCGACCGACAACGAGGAGCGGGCCGAGATCAACTTCCCCGGCGTCAACACCATCGAGGGCACCGGCATCCGCATCGTCGCAACGAGCGAGCAGTGCAGCTTCGTGCCCTACACCGAAGGGCCCGAGGACTTCGAGGCCGACCCCATGCCCGAGCAAAAGCGCGGCCAGCTCGACGTGTGCGTGGGCTGCCTCTAGCAAGCTGCTAGTTGTTGGTGCAGTAGGCGTTTTCGCTCTGGTACGAGGTCGCGTCGGGCTGGCCGAGGCGTCGCAGGAAGCGGTAGTGCGAGCGCAGGGCCTGCGGCAGCGTGGGGATGACGCGGTACTCGACGTCGAACTCCGCGCAGGTCTCCGCGACGATCTTCGACAGGGCGGGATAGTGGATGTGCGAGACGGCCGGGAAGAGGTGGTGGACGACCTGGAAGTTGAGGCCGCCGACGTACCAGCTCAACAGGCGATTGTGCTGCGCGAAGTCCACGGTCGTGGCCAGCTGCAGGCGTGCGTGGTCCAGGCGCGGCCCACCAGGGGCGGGATGAACGAACTCGGCCTCTTCCACGCAGTGGGCCATCTGGAACACGATCGCGAGCGTCAGCCCCAGGCACAGCTGGGTCGTGACGTAGAACAGCAGGGTCGAAGCCCAGCCCACGGTCATCGCTGGGATGAGGAAGGCCCACGAGCAGTACACGACCTTCCCCGCCAAGAAGATGGCAACCTCCCTGCCCTTGGGGCGCGCGAGCTTGGTGGACCCGACCTTGCCCGTCCACAGCCGCCGCACGTCGTCGTAGAGCACCCAAACGAAGGGCAACAAGGCGTAGAGGGCCCAGATGTAGATGTGCTGGAAGCGGTAGGCGGCGCGGTACGGCGAGTTGCCGTGCATCCGCGCGAAGGGCTCGGTGTGAATGTCCTCGTCGACCCCCGTCACGTTGGGGTAGGTGTGGTGGACGAAGCCGTGCTTGTGCCGCCAGACGTAGGACGAGCCCCCGAGGAAGTCGAGGACCGCCGCAGACGCGCGATTGAGCCACGGCTTGCGCGAGTAGGCGCGGTGGCCCCCATCGTGTTGAACGGCGAAGCCGAGGCCCGAGCAGGCCAGCCCAGTCGAGATTGCCAGCGCCATCGTCCCCAAGGCTCCCGGGCGGAGCACGAGGAAGGTGATGTAGCCGGCGAAGAACCAGGCGAAGATCAACGCGGTCTTGACGATGATCCGGACGCCGCCGTCGCGGGTCTGTCCGGACTGCTCAAAGTAGTCGTCGACGCGCCGGCGTAGCTCCGATTGCAGGTCGGACCGACCGAAGCGAACATGTTGATCTCTCACCGCAGTAGTTGCCCACGGCGCGATCACGCCCGCAACACGAGTTTGGGCCTACGACATAACCGAGACGTGCAGCAAGCCGATCCTCGGTCGCCGGAGCGACTGCGGAAAGGGTTCACGTGAGTCCGCGCGGATCCTGCGCGCGAATGCGCCAACCGGAACGGGCTTCGGGCACGCGGTCCTCGCACCAGCCGGCTGCTAGGTCTGGCGCCAGCTGGTCACGAACGAGCAGTACTCGTGCCCGTCGCTGACGCACTGCTCGCGCTGGACGTAGACCCCCTCGCAGCCCATGCCCTCGTAAATCGCGACCCCGCCAGCCGTGTACAGCTCGCAGGCGAGGGGGTGGTGCCCCTCCCAGTCCCAGATCTTCGCGCGCGCCCGGTGGCTGGCCAGGGTCTCGACCTCGAGCATCCCGTTGTCGTAGTAGCTGCGCCACAGCTCGTTGGCGAAGCGAGCGTAGCGCTCGGGGCTGGCCATCCACCGAAACAGCGCCCGGTAGACGCCCCCGAGGGTCGCGCCCATCACCGCCTCGGCCCCGTCGCGGATCAGGGCCTGGCGACCGACCCCGCGGTGCCGCGCCGCGATCACGTCGAGCAGGGCGTTGATGGGCTCGGAGTCGTACCAGCGCGAGGCCAGCAGGCCCAGCGCGTCGTCCTCGACGTCCAGGCTGTGGAGCCACGCGTGCGGCCAATTCTCCGTCGCCGCGACCAGCTCCTTCGCGCCGTGACGCCCGACATAGAACGCGAAGAACTCCCGCAAGGCGGCGCCCTTGACCCGCGTGCGCGTGCGTTGATGCGACGAACCGTCCATGCTCCTTCGAGCCTAGGACCGCGCTCGGGGCCGTCCACTGCGATCGGGCCGCGGCTTGGGCCGGGCCGCGGGCGTGGGGATTTCGGGGAATGTCGACGGGGCGATTCGCCTCGCGAATCCGATCAAGAAAAGCACAGAGTGTCGTGTTTTAGCCGTCGAAGAATCAACATTTTCATTCTCCGACGCGCAAGGCGGTGAGCTGGCCAACCCGCGGCTCCGAGCCCGCCCGGGGCGGGGCGATTCGCCTCTGCGCAGGCGGAGTTTCCAGGTAAATCGACGCCGCCCACGACCTCCCCCTCACACAGGCCCCACGCGCCGACAGCGCGAGCCTCTCAGGCCTTCGTCGCAGTCATCGATGTTCGGCGAGCCCCAGCTCCCAACGCGCGATCATGCGCGCCAACGCGAGCTCAGCTCAGCGCCACCCGTGGGGGCAAAGCAGCAACTCAGGCCTTGGGCACGACCTTGCCCTTGTACATGTTCATCCCGCACGCGAAGCCCAGCTCGCCCGACTCGGGCACCTCGACCTCGATCTCCACGGTCTCGTTGAGCGGCAGGTCCTTCTTCACGTCCATCGACGCGATCACCAGCTCCTGCCCGCAGCCGGCCTCGGTGGTCCGGGTGAAGGCCAGGGTCACCTTGGACTTGGGCGGCGCCTGGATCTCGGCGGGGTGGTAGCCGCCCGCGTCGACTTTGATCTCCGCCTTGCCGCCCGCCTCGACGCTGGCGACCTCGGCCTTGGCCTCACCGGCCGCGCCGTGGCCCGCGTGCGCGTCGGGCTTCTCGGCCTCGCCAGCCTTCTCGCCCTCTCGGTCGGCCTCGGCCTGCTTGTCCGAGGGCTCGTCCTTGCCTTCGGCCGTCGCCTCGACGGGCTCTTCCTTCTTGTCGCAAGCCGGAGCGAGGACGAGCGCGAAGATGGCGAACGAGGCGGTGAACACGGAGCTGCGGAGGCGGGTCATCAGGCGCCCATCCTGCGCCAGATCCCGAACGCCCGTCTACCCCCCAGTCGTCTCGTCGTCCGCCCCTTCGCCAGCCCCGGTGGTCTCCACCTGGGCGTCGGGGTCAGCCTCGCTCGGCTCGCTCGCGGGGGCCTGGGCACGACGCAGCCGCCCCTCCTCGACCAGGCACCACAGCACCGGGACCACGAACAGGGTCAGCAGCTCGATGGTCATGCCGCCGACGATGGGCAGGGCCATGGGCGCCATGACGTCGCTGCCCTTGCCCGTCGAGCTCAGCACCGGCAGCAGCGCGAGCAGCGTGGTCGCCGTGGTCATCAGGCAGGGTCGAACGCGGCGCACCCCGGCCTCGAAGGTGCGCTCGCGGACCTGCGCGACGGTGGTCGGCGGCGCGGCGGCGAAGCGCTGCTCGAGGTAGGTCGCCATCACCACGCCGTCGTCGGTGGCCACGCCGATGAGCGCGATGACCCCGACCCAGACCGCGACCGAGAGGTTGACCGAGTGGACGGAGAACAGCGCGCGCAGGTCCGCGCCGAACAGCTCGCCGTTCAAGAAGCCCGGCTGACCCCAGGCCCACAGCAGCAAGAAGCCGCCGGCCACGGCCACGAGCACGCCGGAGTAGATCATCGCGCTGACCACCACCCGGCGAAAGCGCAGCTGCAAGAGCACGAACACCAGCGCCAGGGCCACGGGGATCAGCACGGCCAGCCGGGCCTCGCTGCGCAGCTGGCTCTCGTAGCTCCCCGCGAAGCGGTAGCTGACGCCCTCGGGCAAGAGCAGCTCGCCGCTGGCCAGGGCCTGCTCGAGGCGCGCCGCCGCGGCCTCGACGGCCTCGACCTCGGCGACCTCGGGCGCGCGATCGAAGAGCACGTAGCCCGTGGTGAAGGTGTCCTCAGACTTGATGACCTGCGGGCCGCGGACGTAGCGAATGTCGGCGAGCTGGGCCAGCAGCACGGGCTCGCGGCCGCCCACGGCGATGGGCAGGCGCTCGATCGCCGGCAGCGAGTCTCGCTCCTCTCGCATGTAGCGCACGCGGACCGCGTAGCGCTCGCGCCCCTCGACGGTCCGCGTCAGCGCCATGCCGCCCAGGGCGACCTGCAGCTGGTGTTGGACCTCGGCGATGGTCAGGCCCTGGTGGGCGATCTCGCGGCGATCGAGCTCGATCTCCAAGTAGGGCTTGCCGATCATCCGCTCGGCGAACACGGTCTCGGCCCGGACCTCGGGGACCTCGCGCAGGAGCTGCTCGACGGCCAGGCCGAAGCGCTCGATGGACTCGAGGTCGGGGCCCGCGATCTTGACGCCCATGGGCGCCCGCATGCCGCTTTGCAGCATGACCATGCGGGCCTGGATGGGCATGAGCACGGGCGCGCTGGTGACCCCGGGGAGCTCGGCGGCCGCGACGATCTCGTCCCAGATGTCCCGCGGGCTGTGGATGTGCTCGCGCCACTGCCGGACCCGGCGGCCCTCGGCGTCCACGCCGTACTCGGGCACGTAGGTCACCACCGTCTCGATCATCGACACCGGCGCGGGATCCAGCGCGCTGTCGACCCGCCCGAGCTTGCCGACCACGCGATCGACCTCGGGCACCTCGGCGATGGCCGCGTCCATGACCTGCAGCATCTCGAGGGCCTGGCCCATGGACGCGTGGGGCATGGTCGTGGGCATGTAGAGGAACGCGCCCTCGTCGAAGGGCGGCATGTACTCCCGGCCCAGGCCCGGCGCGAGGGCGTCGAGCTTGGCGAGGGTCGCGTCCGCCTCGAGGGTGTCCACGTCGACCTCGGCGACCTCCTCGGCGATCCGTCCGACCCCCAGCCACACCGTCAGCCCGGCGCCCACGACCAGGGTCGGCGCGATCAGGAACAGGCCCTTGTGGGCCAAAAACACGCGCAGCAAGGCGGGGTAGAGCCAGGCGAACAGGCGCAGGGAGCCGAGCACCAGGCCGAGCACCACCCCGACGAACAGCGCGTTGCCCAGGGTGCCCCCCTCGGGACCCAGGGGCAACCAGTCGAGGGTCAGGGCCAGGCCCACGGCGAGCGCCGCGATCGCGAGCTCGAGGGCGTCGAGGGCTGTCACGAGGGCGCTCGACAGCGCGGGGCGGACCAGGCGGTAGACGCCCATGGCGACCACCAAGAGCCCGGCGAGGGGGCTGAGCTGCCAGGCGAGGACCAGGCCCAGGGCGACGAGCAGCCAGTCGCGCAGGTGCTGGACGTGGAGGGGTCGGAGCCCCGGCTCGGGCTGACGACGCAGGACCACGAAGGCCACCGAGGGCAGCACGAACACCGCCAGGCCCAGGGCGCCGAGCATGGCGAAGGTCTTGGTCAGCGCCAGGGGCGTGAACAGTCGGGCCTCGCCGGCCTGCAGGGCGAACACCGGCAGGAAGCTGACCACCGTCGTGAGCACCGAGGTGACCACCGCGGGGGCGACCTCTGCCGCCGCCTTGCGGACCGCGGCCTCCCGGGCGCCGGGGTCGGGGTCGGGGTTCGGGCCCAGCTCGCGCAGGCGCTCGCTGATGTTCTCCGTGAACACGATGCCGATGTCGACCATCGTGCCGATCGCAATCGCGATCCCGCCGAGGGCCATGACGTTGGCGTCGACCCCCGCGGCCTTCATGATCACGAAGGTCGCGAGCACCCCCAGGGGCAAGAGCCCGGCGATCAACATGCTGCTGCGCAGGTCTCGGAGCAGCACCAGGACCACGATCAGCGTGACCAGGATCTCCTGCCACAGCGCCGTCGACAGGGTGTCGAGGGTCTCGTGGATCAGCTGGGTGCGGTCGTAGAAGGGGACGATGGTGACCTGGCTGGTCCGCCCGTCGTCGAGCTGCTTGCGCGGCAGCCCCGGCTGGATCTCGTCGATGCGCGCCTTGACGGCCTCGATGGTCTCGAGGGGGTTGGCGCCAAAGCGGGCCACGACCACGCCGCCGACGACCTGGGCGCCCGCGTCGTCGAGGGCCCCGCGGCGCTGGGCCGGGCCCAGGCCGACCCGGGCGACGTCGCGGACGCGGATCGGCACATGGTTGCGCGCGGTGACCACGGCCTCCTCGACGTCGCGCATGTCGTCGATGAAGCCGACGCTGCGGATCAGGTACTCGACGCGGTTGATCTCCAGGGTGCGCGCGCCGACGTCGAGGTTGGAGCCGCCCACGGCCCGCGCGACCTGGTCTAGGGTCACGCCCTGGGCGCGCAGGGCCTCGGGGTCGACGTCGACCTGGATCTCCTGGACGTAGCCGCCGACCGCCGCGACCTCGGACACGCCGGGCACGGACTGGAGGGCGTAGCGGATCGACCAGTCCTGGGCCGAGCGCAGCTCGTGCAGGTCCCAGCCGCCGACGAGCTCGCCGGTCTCGGGGTCCCGGCCCTCGAGGGTGTACCAAAACACCTGGCCCAGGCCCGTGGCGTCCGGGCCCAGGGTCGGGCTCACGCCCTCGGGCACGGTCTCGGGGGGGAGCGAGGCCAGCTTTTCGAGCACGCGGCTGCGCGACCAGTAGAAGTCGACGTCGTCCTCGAAGATCACGTAGATGGTCGAGAAGCCAAAGGCGCTCGACGAGCGCACGGTCTCGACGCCCGGGATGCCGAGCAGGGCCGTGGTCAGCGGGTAGGTGATCTGATCTTCGATGTCCCGGGGGGAGCGGCCGGGCCACTCGGAGAACACGATCTGCTGGTTCTCGCCGACGTCGGGGATGGCGTCGACGGGGATCGGGTCGCGGGGGATCCACTGGGCGACGCGCTCGACCAGGCGGCCGCGGGCCTCGGCGGGCTCGCCCTCACCCTCGCGCGAGCCCCAGTCGAAGGGCGAGGCCCACAGCCCCGCGAGCACGACGAGCAGCGTCAAGACGAAGACCACCGGGCGGTTGCCCAGGCAAGCCCCGAGCACCCGGGCCCAGACGCCCTCCGGGCCCTCGTGTTCGCGCTGTGTTGGCTGCGTCGGCTCCGTCACCGCGACCTCACCCCTGGCTCGGCCCGTCGGCGCTCAGCAGGTATTGCCCCGGCTCGACCACCGAGCGGATCTCCCCGCAGCTGAGCATGCTGGCCCCGAAGTAGCTGTTGTCGACGACCTCGCCGGCCTGGACCCACTCGGCGCCCTCGTTGGCGTTGGCCATGGGGCAGTAGGCCAGGCGCACGGGCTCGTCGAGGGGGTTGCCGAACACGGCGAGCAGCACCTTGACGTCGCCGGACAGCTGCAGGAAGGCCCCGCGCGCGCTCTCGATGGCGGCCGACTCGGCGGCCTCGGTCGCGCGCCGACCCAGGCTGGGGCCCAGGGCCGACCAGGCCTCGCGGACGCCCTCGTCGGTTCCCTCGGCGCTGCCCTCGGCTCCGGCCTTCGCCGTCATCGCCTCGCTCGCCTTGGCCAGGCGCGCGCCGGCGGCCTGGGCCGCCTTCCAGTCGTCGTCGGCGAGGGTCACCTGGAGCTCGAGGTAGGCGCGCAGGACCTCGCCGAGGGCCGGGCGCAGGGCCGCGTCGAGGACCACGCGGCGATCGAGGGCCGCCTGCTCCCGCGCGTCGGGCTGGACCATCATGCTGTCGCCGCCGCGGATCTGCAGGTCCGCGTCGAGCACGAAGGCGCCGTGGGTCACGACCCGCTCGCCCGCGCTCAGACCCGCGACCACGGGATAACCGTCGCCCATGCGCGGGCCCAGCTCGACCACCCGGGCCTCGTAGGTGGGCGCCCCGCTGACGCTCTCGACCTCGACGTAGACCAGCGAGCGCCGGCCGGTGAACAGGGGCGCGCTCGCGGGCACGACCAGCGGGCGCTGGATCGTCGAGGGCGCGCCGCCCTCCCCCTCCCGGCCCAGCTCGCCCCGGACCAGGGCCTCGACGAACATGCCCGGGCGCAGCTCGCCGCTGGCGTTGTCGACCTCGACGCGGACCTTGGCCACGCGTCGGCGCGGATCGACGAGGGGGTCGATGAAGGCGATCTCGCCCTGGAAGCTGCGCCCTGGCAGGGCCTCGACCTCGAGCTCCACGCTCTGGCCCTCGAGCAGCATGGGCAGGTCGGCCTCGTAGGCGTCGAGCTGCACCCACAGCTTCGAGAGGTCGGCGACGCGGTAGAGGATGGCCCCGGTCTCGACGTACTGCCCTTGAGTGACCAGGCGCTCCATGACCGTGCCGCCCTCCTGGGCGCGGATCGCCACGGACTTGCGCGGCTTTTCGGCCTCGGCCATGGCGTCGAGCTCGGCATCGGGCACGCCGAGCAGGCGCAGGCGCTCGCGCGCGGACTCGAGGGCGCTCTTGGCCGAGGACTGGGCCAGCTCGCTCGCCCCGCTGAGCCGGTCGAGCTGGCGCTGGGCCGTGAGCAGGTCCTGGTGGGCGGCGTAGACCTCGGGGCTGTAGAGGGTCGCGATGCTCTGCCCGCGGCGCACCACCGTGCCCGTCTCGCGGACCTTGAGGCCGTCGACGCGGCCGCCGATCCACGCGCTGACGTTGCGCACCCGGCCCTCGTCGACCTCGACGCGGCCGAGCAGGCGCAGGTCGAGCTCCGGCGAGCTCAGGCGCTCGACCTCGACGGTCTCGATGCGCGCGAGCATGGCCGCGCGCGGGGACAGCTCGACCTGGGTCGGGCTGGTGTTGCTGTCCATGGCGCTGAGCGGGATCAGGTCCATGGCGCAGATCGGGCAGGGGCCGAACTCGGGCTGGCGGATCTGCGGGTGCATGGAGCAGGTCCACGCCTCCGCGGCCGCCTCGGCTCCCTCGCTCAGGTCTGCGGTCTGGGCGACCTCGCCTCCGCCGTCGCCTGCGACGCAGCGCCCCAGACCAAAGGCCACCGCCGCGACCACGGGGATCAGCAGCCAGGGGGCCAGCTTCGTCGACGCTTCAGGCTCCGTCATCGGACTCCTCCCCACTACGCTCGCTGTGGTTGTCAGCTACAGGCACGGCCCGCCCCTCGACGCCGTGACCGACCACGCGCTCGAGGCTCGCCCAGGCCGCGGCGTGGTCGGCGTGCAGGCGCAGGGCGGCCTGGCGCAGCTCGAGCAGCTGGCGCTGGGCGAAGAACACCGCGCTAAGCTCGACCTCGCCGACGGCGTAGCCGCCCAAGCTCGCCTCGAGAGCGCCCCGGGCCTGGGGGATGAGCGTGGCCTCGTGGAGCTCGACCCGGCGGGCGCTGTCGCGGAGCGTCGCCAGGGTCGTGCTCAGCTCGGCCGCGGCCCGCAAGCGCGCGGCCTCTCGCTCGGACCGGGCCGCCGCCGCGTCGGCCTGGGCGGCCTTTTCGTCCTCGGCGTAGTTGCGCTGCCACAGCGGGAGCTCGAGGCCCACGGACACGCTCGCGGCGTCCTTGCCCGAGTCGCTGGCCCCCTCCGCGTGGGTGCCCGCGCGCGCCGGGCCGACCTCGATCCAGTCGACGCCCACGGAAAAACCTGGCGCCCGCGCGCGACGGGCCTGGCGACCGCGCAGCTCGCTGGCCTGCGCCTGGGTCTGCCAGCGACCGAGCAGCGGGTGCGCGTCGAGATCGGCGCGCAGCTCGGTCTCGGTCGCGCTCGGCAGCTCCACCCCGGGCAGGGCGTCGAAGGTCGGCAGCTCGGCGAGCTCGACCTCGAGGGGCACGCCGAGGGCCGCCCGCAGCCGCGCGCTCGCCTTGCGCTCGAGCTCGTCGAGGGCCGCGAGCTCGTCGGCGGCCCGCGCCCGCTGCAGGTCGATCTGTTGGACCTCGGCCAGGTCGACGCCCCCGACCTCGAGGCGCCCGCGGGCGAGCTCGGCCAGGCCCGCGTAGATCTCGAGCTCCTCGCCCTCGATGCCGCGCACGGCCCGGACCAGCCACAGCGACCAATAGCGCACCAGGACCTCGGCCCGGACCTCGAGGGCGCGGGCTTCGAAGTCGCGCTGGAGCACGCGGGCCTCGGCCGCGGCCGCGTCGGCTCCCGCGAGCAGGGCCCCGGGCCAGGGGAAGCGCTGGCGCAGACCCAGGCGCATGCGCTGCGGGCCCACGCGGGTCTCGACCTGCGAGACGAATACGGAGTAGGTCAGCGTCGGCATCGGCAGCCGGCGCTCCCGGGCGACGCGGTGGGTCGCCGCACGCCACCGCTCCCAGGCCGCGCGCAGGCCGGGGTCGTGGCTGAGGGCGTAGTCGACGTAGGCCTGCGGATCGCCGTCGAAGCGCGCCGCCTCGTCCACCGTCGCCGCCTCGGCGCTCCCAGACGCGCCGGGCTCCGCCGCCCCGCTCACCTCCGACAAGGTCGCGCTGGCGTGGTCGAGCTCGGCGCGGAGCTCCCGCTCCCCCGCGCTCACGCACGCGCACAGCAACGCCGCTGGAGCCACAAACTGGCTAAACCTGACGAATTGTGCCCTCTGGGTACGGTTCAGCGACGCCCGACCCCGCCGACGGGTCCGGACTGCCCCGGCCCTTGGAGGACACCAGCGCGCGTACCCGGGCATCCGTAGCTGCATACCAAGGAGATCGGCCCAGGTCCAAAACGAAGGCTTTGCTCGCGCCCGCAGCGTCCCCCGCGACGCGGGGTGACTGCGGGGTGTCTAGGCGAGGGACAGCCGGGCTATGCTTCCGCGCAGTGGCGAACATCGGCTACATCCAGGTCGTCAGGCACTGCAACCACTTTTGCGGGTTCTGCTCCAACCCCACGACGCCCTACACCCACACCTTCGAGTCCATGAAGGTGCTCGTCGACGACTTCGTCGAGCGCGGCTACTTCGGGGTGATCCTGACCGGCGGCGAGCCGAGCCTGCACCCCGAGCTCCCCGAGATCTGCCGCTACGCCACGGACCAGGGCCTGCACGTCCGGATGATCACCAACGGCACGCGCCTGGCGAAGAAGGCCTTCGCCAAGGAGATGGCCGAGGCCGGGCTCAAGCTGGTCCACGTCTCGATCTACTCGCTCATCGAGGAGGTCGAGGACGAGCTGCGCGGGACCCCGGGCACCCTGCCCGTCGCGCTCCAGGCCCTCGACAACGCCAACGAGTTCGGCATCGACGTCAACATCAACTGCGTCATCAACAAGCTCAACGCCGATCACCTCGACCTCAACATCCGCTACTTCCTCGAGCACCACCCCTACATCCGCCACTTCGTGTGGAACAACCTCGACCCCAGCATGGGCCGGGCCGAGGTCAACCAGGACCAGTTCACGCCGCGCCTGGCCGACTTCGAGCTGTCCTTGCAACGGGCGCTGCGCATGCTCGAGCGCACGGGCCGGACCTTCCGCGTCGAGAAGGTCCCGCTGTGCTACATGACCGACTTTGGCTGGGCGAGCACCGAGACCCGCAAGATCGTCAAGGGCGAGGAGCGCATCGTCCACTTCCTCGACGACAAGCAGACCGTGCGCCAGACCAACTGGGGGCACATGTACGCCGAGGTCTGCGAGCAGTGCTCGCTGCGCTCGATCTGCGGCGGCGTGTTCGACCGCGGCGGCGCCTACGACCCCGCCGAGCTCCACCCCGTGTTCGTCGACCGCGACGCCCTGGTCCGCAAGATCATCGAGGACCCCAACGACCCCAGCTTCGCCTCGATCACCCTCGAGCAGTGGAAGGCCCGCTTCGACGGCCCGCCCGCGCCGAGCAAGGAGGAGCACCGCAACGCCGAGATGCCCCCGGAGCTGATGCAGACCGAGAGCGGGCCGTCCGTCGGCCTGGTCACCGACAAGAGCAAGCGCCTGTTCGAGGCCAAGCGCAAGGCGGAGTCCAAGAAGGCGGCCAAGTCCGGGGTCAGCCTCGAGAAGACCGACATCGTCGCGCGCGTGCTCGAGGGCGAAGAGGCCCGCTAGCGGGCTCCTGGACGCGGCACCCGTTTCCCCTCTTCCAGGTCTGGACGGGCCCACTGCCGCGCGCGTGCCCCCACCCGAGAAGTGGTGACGGCCCACGGGCCGTGGGCTAGCTTCTCGCAGCCGTGCGCACCACCCTCTCCCTCCCGCTGGTCCTCATCGTCGATGACGAGCCAGTGATCGCGGACCTCGCCGCCGAGCTGTTTCGAGCGAGCGGGTACACGGCAGAGCTCGGCGTCCTGGCCGTGCTGCAAAAGCCCTGGACGCGCGCAGACATCGTGGCTTGCATTGCGATGGCCTAGGCTCGCTTGGCCTTGGCCTCGTCCATCGCCATCACGCCCTTGCCCATGGCGATCAGCAAGAACACGCGCATGACGACGCCGCCCGTGCTCGGCGTCCCGCCGGCCTCCATGGTGAAGTAGAGACCGAGGGCGCCGTCGAGAGTGAACAGGACGATCGCCAGGATCAGCGCCAGCTTCGAACCCTTGCGCGCCCACAGGCCCAGGCCCAGGAACACCACACCCAGCACGACGGACGTCCAGCCGGCCCCGATTTCGAGCAGCAGGCCGACCTGGCCGAGCTCGGCGACGAAGCCCAAGACCAGGTTGAGGCCGGCGATGAACAGCACGACCCCTGAGGCCGCGTTGACCTGCTCGCGCGGATCGGCGTCGGTCCCGGGCAGTGGCACCCCGTCACGGGTGACCATCAGCTCGGTGGTGAGGCCAGTGGTCAGCTTGACCTCGAGCACGGTCCCGTCCTCGAGGGGGTAGATGTCGCCGTTCTCCAGCTCCAGCCGGCCGTTCATCCGGCCGAGCTCGCGCCCGTCGAGAGAGACGGTGAAGTCCTTCCACATGCCTCTCCACTCGAGCTGAACGCGGCGCTCCGAGCCCTCCTCGAGGGCGAATTCTCGTTTGGTCATGGGTCGACGCTAGCAGTTTGCGCGCAGGCGCGAGAGAAGGTGGGTCGGACTCAGGGACGCCACGCCCTCCCTGCCCCACGTCCACGACTCAGAGGGTCGGCCAAAACGAGTTTGGCCAACCCTCTGTCTACTTTAGCCGTCGTGGACGACGCCACGCCCCCCGCTCGCGCAGGGGCGACCACATCCCCTATCAAAGGCACGAACCCCATTGCCCCACGACCAGAGCGGAGGAGCGGACAGCGACGAAGCGCCCCCGGTCCCAAGCGGCTGCGGGGGCAAAGCAGCGCTCAGGGGCCGCAGTAGGTCTCGAGCACGCTCCAGCCCCAGTAGGCCGTGTCCTCGTCGTGGTAGTCGCCGGTCAGGCGCTCGGACCACTCGAGCTTCCCGCCCGCGAACACGCCCAGCTGGAGCTGAAAGCGCGAATCTCCCACGACGACCAGCGGGGCGTCGCCCACGAGCAGGGCGCCGACGAGCTCGACCTCCGTCTGGTCGCTCTCGATGGTCTGAAAGCGACCGGGCCCGGGGCTGAGCCCGACGTCGAGGTGGACCTGCTCGTACTCCTCGCAGGCCGCCCCGGGGAAGTGCAGCGCGTAGCCCATCTCGACCACGGGCCCGGCCTCGCGCATGCGCACGAACAGGCTCGGCGGGTCGGGCTCGTCGGTGCTCGGCTCCCAGTCGAACAAGCCCGCCTCGGCCAGCGCCGGGCGCCAGGGGTGCTCCCAGCCCTCGGCGACCTCGGGCTCGCCCAGGCCCGTGTCCACGCTCGCCTCGGCCCCCACCCAGCGCGCCTGCGGGGGCTCGGCGCCGATGTAGACCATGGGGGCGTGGAGCTCGGCGCAGGCCTCGAGCATGTAGCCGGCCTCGAGGGTCAGGTTGATCTCCTCGTAGGCCAGCGCGTAGCCCTGGAGCACCTTGGCCGCGCACGGGCCCTCGGGGCCAAACATCCACACCTTGGTGTTCTTGGTCAGCGCCGGCAGGCCCAGCTCGCTGGGGCCCGCGCCCTCGAGCAGGGTCAGCGAGTCGGCCTCGACCAGGCCCTCGGCGTAGCTGGCGAGGGCCTCGTCGGCGAGCTCCGAGTCGACCACGAGCACCGCCCGGGTGCCGTCGACGATCGAGGGGAAGGGCCCGTCCTTGGCCGCGAGGTAGACGAAGGCGTCCGCGTCGACCTCGAGGGCCAGGGGCGTGACCGTGTCCGCGTCGGCGCCCTGCCCTCCGGCGCCGTCCGTGCCGTCCCCGGGCGTCGCGCTCTCGCCCCCCTTGTCACAGCCCGGGGCGAGCACGGCCAGGCACAGACAGGGCATCAACGAAAGCAGGATCCCGCGGCGCATGCCGAGGATCCTGCCACATCGCCTGGCCCCGAGACGCCTCGGCGCCCGCGCCGATCAAAAGGGCGGTTCCATGACGGCCAGCTGGGCCGCAGACCAGATCGCGCCCAGGATGCAAAAGCCGCCCATCAGGTAGATCAGCACCCGACGCTTTTGGATGGCCTCGGTGTCGCGGTAGCGCGCGACGTAGAGCAGGGTCAGGCCGATGATCAGCTGGAACAGCGCCTGGACGAAGCCCATGGACATGGCGAAGAACATGAAGGTCTCCATGGTCGACTCGAAGTCACTGGGGTTCGTCACGCCGAAGGGTCCGTCCATGGTCCAAGCCTACACCGCCCAGGCCCAACAGATTCCTCCGAATTCTTCACCGCCCACGTCCACGACTCCACCGAGTTCGAAATCTGGGAGCCCACGCAATTGCTGCGCAGGCCTCAATTCCCGTCGACTCGGCCGGGGCTCGTGGCAGCTTTTGAGGCAGACGCCCGCGACGCCATGGCCTCCTCCACCCTCCCCACCTCTCGCGGCCGTCGCCTGGCCCGCCTCGGCGGCCTCGCGGCCCGTCTGGGCGGCAACGCCCTCGGCCACCTCGGCACTCGGATCACCTCCGGCAAGGCCCGCGCCCTCGAGTCCATGCACCGGCGCGCCGCCGAGCAGCTGTTCGAGACCATGGCCGAGATGAAGGGCTTGCCCATGAAGGTCGGGCAGATCCTCTCGTTCATGGACGGGGTCGTGCCGCCGGAGCACCAGGCCGCCTACGCCGAGCTCCTCGCCCGCTTGCAGGTCCGCGCCAAGCCCATGGCCTGGGGGCCCATGGCCGAGGTGCTCGAGGCCGAGCTCGGCCGGCCCGTGGACGAGGTCTTCGCCCGCTTCGAGCGCGAGCCCATCGCGGCCGCGTCGATCGGGCAGGTCTACCGCGCCGAGCTCGAGGACCCCGAGGGCGCGCGCCGGGTCGTCGCCGTCAAGGTCCAGTACCCCGGCATCGCCGAGGCCCTGCGCGCCGACCTGGCCAACGCCGGCGGCATCGCCAAGACCCTCCACGGGATGATCCCCGGGGTCGAGAGCGAGGTGATGATCGCCGACTTCCTCGCGCGCATCGGCGAGGAGTGCGACTACCAGCGCGAGGCCGAGAACATGCGCGAGTTCGCGGCGCGCTGGCAGGGCGAGGCCCGCGTGCACATCCCGGGGGTGGTCGACGCCCTGTGCACCGAGCGGGTCCTGGTCACCGAGTTCGTCGACGCCCTGTCCTTCGAGGCCTTCCTCGCCCAGGCGAGCCCGGCCCAGCGCGACGCCGCGGGCGAGGTGCTGTTCGACTTCGTGATGCGCTCGCTCCTGCGCGAGGGCCTGTTCAACGCCGACCCCCACCCGGGCAACTTCCTGTTCACGCTCGACCCCGAGCTGCCAGCCGGCGTGCGCGTGGTCTTCCTCGACTTTGGCTGCGTGCAGCACTTCGACCCCGAGGCCCGGGCCGCGCTGCGCTCCGTGGCCCGCTCGATCCTCGCGGGCGAGCGCGGCGAGGCCCTGTGGCGCGTGCTCCGGGAGGCCATGCAGTTCCCCGAGGACACCGCCCCGACCCTGCGCGAGATCATCGAGGACTACGTGCTGTTTTGCTTCGAGCCCGCCGTCGAGGCCCAGCCCTACCGCTACACCCGCGACTACACCTCGCGGCTGAGCGCGCTGACCTTCGAGGCCAAGAAGACCATCGCCATGAACCTGCTGCGCATCGGCTGGCGCGAGCCCAAGCGCGAGGGCCTGGTGCTGCTCTCGCGCATTTTGTTTGGGCTCAACTCGGTGCTCGCCAGCCTCGAAGCCCGCGGGCAGTGGGCCGCCACGCTGAACCGCTACGCCGTGGAGGCCTGAGCTCGCCCAAAGGCCCAGGACGCGAGCAGCCCGAGCAGCCCGAACGCGGCGATGACCCCGTAGAGCCACTGGTGCCCCAGGCCCGGGTTGCCCTCGGGCGCGGCCTCGGTCAATGCGCCCATGAGCGGGCCCATGAACACGTCCGGCGTGTAGCCCAGGACCGAGACCAGGCCGACGGCGCTGCCCGTGTAGCTCATGGGGAAGGCGGCCTCGTCGAACAGGGCGAAGTAGACCCCGCGCAGGCCGAACACCCCCAGGCAGGTCCACGCGAAGGTCAGGATCAGCACGAGCCCCGCGCCCGGCGGGAGCGCGCCGCTGGCCAGGGCCAGGTTGCCCACGAGCATGATCGCAAAGCAGGCCGTGACGATGGTCGAGCCGCGCATTCGATCGGCGAGCACGCCTGCGGCCAGGGCCGCGACGGGGCGGACCCAAAAGGTCAGCGCGCCCAGCTTCGCGGCCTCGAGCTCGGTGTAGCCGTGGGCGTCGCGGGCGTAGAGGGCCACGTCGTCGATGCTCTTGTAGCCGACGTAGGCGCACAGCACGATGAGCGCGAGCAGCCACACCGCGGGGCTCCGGGCGGCCGCGCGGACGCCCGCGAAGCTCAGGCCGGGCTCGGCCTCGCCCGAGCCATCCCGAGGACCCTCGGGGATCAACCACCACACCGGCAGCGCGACCGCGGCCGTGAACCCGGCGACGATCAGGATCACCGCGCCCAGCGCCCGCGCCCGCGTGTCGGCGTCGAGGGTCTCCAGCGCCTCGCCCCCGGCCCCGCCCGCGAGCGCGCCAAAGAGCGCGACCCCGCCCGAGGCCAGCACCGCCGCGACCAGCCCGCGCCCGCCGTCGAGCAAGCCAAAGGCCAGCCCCGAGTCCGCCTGCCCGCCCCACTCGCGCGTCGCCTTGATCAGCGGCGACCAGAACAACAGGATCGTCGTCAGCCCCCAGCTCGCGTAGATCAGCTCGAGGGTCAGCAGCGAGGGGGCGCGCGCAAACAGCAGGCCGCCCGCCGCCGTCCCCAGCAGCGCCGCGGCCATCATCTTGCGGGCCGGGAAGCGGTCGCCCAGGGGGCCGCCGAAGAAGTAGGCGACCATCGCCACGACCCCGTAGACCGCGTGCGCCAGGCCGAACTCGAGGTTCGTCAGGTCGAGGACCTCGAGCAGGGTCGGGCGGAACACCCGGGGGATCATGAAGGGCAGCAAGAACACGGCCTCGCCCGCGACGATCAGGGTGACCATCGCCGCGTAGCGACGCAGGGGGCTGAGCTCGGCCGCGCTCGCCTTGTCTTCGCTGGCCACGCCTCGAGCCTACTGCACCGAAAAGCCGAGCTCGCGCAGCGCTCCCTTGGCCGGCTCGAGGCCGCCGCCAAACAAGGACCCGCGCGCGACCTCCATGCGCCGGTTGTCGGGGAAGCGGATCATCAAGCTGGGCGCGGACGAGTCGATGCGCATGGCTCGATAGGCCTGGACCTGGGCGGCCGGGGCGAGGGCCTGGCCGCGGCCGTCGAGGACCATGCCGTGGTCGCGATCGATCTGGACGAGCGGCGAGAGCTGCTCCCGCGGCGCCTCGGCCCGATCCCGACGCAGCTTCAGGGCGGCCCGACAGATCCCTCCGGCGAGGGCCGCGAGGCCGAGCTCGACGGCGAGCACGGGCCAGGGCGCGATGGGCTGGCCGGTGAGCGCGAGGATCACGAAGATCAGCGCGTTCATCCCGACGATGAAGGTGATCCCGCCAGACACCGCCGCGGCGATCGCCGGGCCCCGCGTGCGCCGGTCGTAGACCCACGCCCAGCCCGGCGTCGCCACGATCTCGTAGCCCGCGCTGCTCACCAGCACCGCGGCGATGGCAGCGTCGGGGGACGCGTCCGGCTGGGGCATCACGGGGGAGGAGGAGGTCATGGGCGCGAAGACGAGCGTGCGTGTTCGAGGCACGCCAAAGGCGGACGTAGGTCCCTACGTCCGCCCATTGTTCCGAATGGATTCGATGGCGTCCCCGCTAGCGCGGGTCTTGGCTCACCAGGAGCCGTGCGAGCCGTGGCTGCCGTGCGAACCGTGGCTGCCGTGCGAGCCGTGGCTGCCGTGCGAGCCGTGGCTGCCGTGCGAGCCGTGGCTGCCGTGCGAGCCGTGCGAGCCGTGGCTACCGTGCGAGCCGTGCGAGCCGTGGCCGGGGTCGCCGGGCGCCTCGAACATGGCGACGGAACGGGAAGTGTCAGCGAAAGCCACCGCGTTGTCAGAGATTTCGCGCTGCTCGGCGTTGAGCAGGGGGCTGGCCTTCTTGCCGAACACGGGGAGCTCGAGCTCGGGGGTCTTCGAATCGTTTGCCATCGGTAAATTACCTCTTCAGGGAGGAAGGACCTCGCTCGAACGGTATCACGAGCATCCGGGTCTTGTCGTGTTCCGATCAGAAGTGATCGAGAGAAATCTGAGAAAAATCCAGGGTACGGACGGGACGGCGGCGCGCGGTGAGATCCCCACTCACCGGCCGGTGGGGTGCCCTTTCCGCACCCTTCCCGACCTACGCGCCAGGCCGACCTGGAGCCGACTGGCGCAACATCCGCGACTCAATCCTCAGATTGAGTCGGGTCCTGAACAAAGTGCTCTCGTGGGCGGATGGTCGTCCACCGCTCGAAGATTTGCATGGTCTCGGGGTCGTTTTCGGCCAGCTTCTCGAACAGGTAGTCCTGGATGCCCTTGTGGACCGCGCACACGTTGTTGTCGCGCATCCGCCCGAAGATCGAGCCCTGAGCCTTGTAGTTGTAGGCCGCGTTGGTCCCGCAGTATGGGTTGTACGCGCAGTTCACACAGTCCGGCTGCTGATCGAGGTTGGTCGCGATCGCCATGGCCCGGACCGTCTCGTGGCCGACGACCTGGCGGTAGGCCGAGTCGACCGTGCCGATCTTGAAGGTCTCGTCGCCGGTCGCGGCGAGCATGCGGCCCTCGTCGCAGCTGTAGATGTTGCCGTCGTAGCTGTAGGCGATCTGCCCGATGCCGGCGCCCGCGGGGTTGCGGTTGTCGAGGAAGTTGGGGTCCTCGCCGCGCAGGATCTTGGTCAGGAAGATGGCCGCGTAGCGCTCGAGGATCTGCACGCCCTGCTTGTTGAGCTCGATCATGTAGTCGACGGACTTGCGATAGAACTCGAGGTACTTGCTGCGCGGATACTCGAGGCGCAGGCGGGCCCGCTCGGCGAAGCCGAAGGGGTCGATGGGGCGCAAGAAGATGGTGTTGCAGCCCAGCTTGACGTAGGTGTCGACGACCTCCTCGTGGTAGTCGAGGGTCTTCTTCGTCGTCGTGAGCAGGGCCTCCACGTGGTAGAGCGAGGGGTCGAGGCCGCGCTCGATGTAGGCCTCGTTGACCCGCTTGATCCACCGCGCGGCCGCCTGATAGGCGTTGTGCGTCTGCGGCAGCTTGCGCTGGGCGTTGTGCACCTCCTCGGGCCCGTCGATGCTGGTGCACAGCTGGACCTTGTTGTCGAGCAGGTACTGCAGCTTCTCCTCGGTGAGCAGGGCGAAGTTCGAGACCATCGTGAACTCGAGGCGCTTTTTGATCTCCTTGTTGCGCTCGGTCGCGTACTCGATGATCTCCTTGACCACGGGGAAGTTGACCAGCGGCTCGCCGCCCTGGAACTCGATGGTCACGAAGCCGTTGGTGCTCGACAGCGCCACGTCGACGGCCTTGCGGGCGATCTCCGGGGTCATGTCGGTGTGCACCGCGTCCATGTTGGCCCGCGAGGCGTGGCAGTAGACGCAGGTCTCGTTGCAGCGCAGCGTCACCACCATCACGTGCAGCAGCGGGCCGCCGTGCACGAAGTAGCGCCGGGCCTTGACCCGCTCCGAGGCCGCCTGCACGTCGTAGCTGGCGCGCAGGAAGTTCTTCTCGTCGAGGCGGCCGTGCAGGTCGCTGTCGGGGGCGACCTCGCCGCGGGCGTAGGCGGTGAATTCGTCCTCGGTGAGGATGAGCCAGTTGCCCTCGAGGTTGGTGACCAAGATGGCGTCGTCGCCGATCTGTCGCCAGCGGAAGAAGGCCTGGGTGCCGGCCTTGGGCTTGATCTGAACCAGGCTGATGGGCTTCATGCTTCTCCTCCGTCGACGCCGCCGCGATCGACGGTCAGGCCGAGGACGTAGTTGCCGAACTCGCCGATGATCTGGCGGGCGGCGCCCTCGTGCTTGGGGGTCACCTTGACCACCCAGTGGTCCTCGGTCTCGCTGAGCTCGAAGTCCGCGAACTTGCCCCACACCTTGACCGCCTCGTCGACGGCGGTGCCGGCGTAGACCTCGCGAGGAAAGCGCAGCTCCTTGGTCGCGTCGGCGCTCACGCGGACGCTCCCCCCTCCGCCTCGGCGTCCGCCTCGGCTTTGGGCTCCTTGCGGCCGTGCTTCTCCTCCCACGACTGGGCGATGCCCAGGGGATCGTCGAGGGCCTCGTCGGTGAAGTCGAAGTCGGCCAGATCGTCGAGGGAGGGCTCACCCATGGCGCCGGCGATGGCCTGGACCGTGACGGTCTCGACGGCGACGCGGTTGTCCTGGGTGACCTGGTGGCGCCACGCACACGAGATCAGCTCGTTGGCGAATTCGCCGACGAGCGAGCGCAGGGCCTCGACCTCTTCGACGCCTTCCTTGGCGGCCAGCGTCACGCGGAACTTGCCGGCCTCGGGGCGATCGACGAACACGTAGCAGCGGTCGATGAAGATGTAGGCCGCGCCGTAGACGGCCTGGAGCGGGTAGAGCTCGGCGTCGATGTTCAGGCTCACGGAGCGCTCGCCAAGGTTGGCGGACGCGAGGGCCTCGGGGAGGTCGGGGATGGAGGTTTGCTGATCAGCGCTCATCGAAGACTACCGATAGAGGTTTCGGTCGCCGGGAGCGTATCAGATCGCGGGGCCCGTTCACGCGCTCTCGCGGCCGAGTCTCGCCGCCGCGCGCGTTGAACCTCCCGCGCCCGAGCCTAAAGGTCAGAGCGAACGTCCGTCGCAGCGTCATCAGCGCTCACGCGCAGGTGGACGAGCCACTGGTTGCTCGTCTGCGGGCCCACGCGATGGGCCTCGACGGTCTCGAGGCCGAAGCCCTCGACAAAGGCGGCGAGCACCCGCTCGGCGTCGGCGAGGGTGTCGTTGCGGTAGTGCTCGAGGGCCGAGTCCGAGCCCTCGGCCTGGTGGGTCTGGCGGCGCGTCCGGCCCAGGCCAAAGGCGACGTTGTCGACGATGGTCAGGGTCCCGCCGGGGCGGATCCGGGGCAAGAGGGCGCCGAGCACCGCGGCGGGATCGCGCAAGTGATTCCACGACCGCAGGATCAGCACATGGTCAAAGCGCCGCTGCGCCGGCAGGTCGAGCGCTTCGCCGCCGGTGCAGGCCAGCTCGGCCCACGGCCAGCGCTGGCGCAGGCGGGCGATCGCGTCCGCGTCGGGGTCCACGCCGAGGTAGGCGATCGCGCCCGACTCGGCGAGGGGGCCGAGCAGGTCGGCGTAGGGCCCCTCGCCGCAGCCGAGATCCAGGACCTCCCCGCGCAGCCCACCCACGAGCCGGCGCAGCACGGCGTCGTCGCGGCTGAACACGTCCTCCAGCAGCGGCTCGAACAGCCCGGTGCACTGCTCGCGGTCGGGGCATTCGGCGCACGCCGGGCTGCGCACGAGCTGCACGAGATCCCGGGCGAAGTCGTCGGGCGCGTCCTTTTTGGACACGTCCATGTAGACCTGCCCGAGGGTGTGCTTGAGCTCGGCGATCTCGTCGTCCGAGAAGTCCCGGGAGTCCGCGCGGAATCGGGCCAGGCGCGGGCCGTTGCGCACGAAGAGCTCGCGGCCGCGGTCCCAGGGCGTCACCCCCAAGGAGGTGCGCAGCGGGCAGGCCTGGTGATCGGCGATGGTCTCGGGCGCGGGGTAGAGCTGCTCGAGGCGGTAGTTGAAGGAGTTCGAGCGCGGCCGGTCCTTCTTGGGGTGCAGCTCCGTGGCTCCGAATACCTCGTGGTACCCGCGGTAGAGCCCGGGGCAGGGCCCGCTCAAGCTGCACCCGCGACAGCGCGGATCCTGCAGCTTGTTGAGGTCGTCGACGGGGAAGTAGTCGGGCTCGCCGACCTCGATCATCGTCCGGTAGGTGTGCGTCTTGAGGTCGTCGAAGCGATCCTCGTAGCCCGGCATCAGGCACAGCGGGATGGCCCCGTGGGTGAAGTGGGGCCCCGGCGTGCCGGCCTCGCGGACCTTCCCCTCGCCGTAGTCGATGGCCTCCATGACCCGCGCGGCGACGTCCTCGACCCGCGGCATCAGGTGGTTGAAGAGCTTGTCCCCGCCGCCCTTGGGCTCGACCATGGAGAACTTCACGGTCAGGTCGGTGTAGGGCAGCAGCGCGTCGACCAGGCCCCTGAGGTGGTTGAGGTTGTGCTTGGTGATGACGCAGTTGACGGAGAAGTCGATGCCCTTGCCCGAGAGGTTCTGGACCGCCTCGAAGGCCGCATCGAAGGCGTCGCTGCGGACCATCAGGTTGTGGATCTTCCGGGTCCCGCCGTGCAGCGACAGGTACACGTAGCGCAGCCGCCTCGCGATCAGCTTCTCGACCACCTCGGGGTAGGCCAGCATCTGGCCGTTGGTCACCAGGCCGAAGTCCATGTCGAGGTCGGCGACCATCGTGGCCCAGTGCACGAGCTCCGGGCGGATCGTCGGCTCGCCGCCGGACAGCACGACCATGTCGTGGCCGAGCTCCTTGGCGCGCCGGATCTTGCGGTCGACCTCGGCCGTCGAGCCCTGGATGTGGCGGACCTCGAGGGTGTGGCAGAACGAGCAGTGCTCGTTGCACGCGTAGCCCACCTTGATCAGCGCCTTGGTCCCGGTCGAGCCTCGCAGAGGCACCGGCGACTGCACACTCGCTCGGGTCTCCGTCACGTCCGCGCAGTCTATCAGCTGGTCATCGACGCGCCCGGGGTCGCCCCCCTCGAAGCGCCAGGGTTGGCGTGACGAGGGCCCCGCCCCGCCCTCGACTTGCATCCAGGTTGGGACAGCCCCACCTCGACGCTGGGCGATCTCCATTCAGCGTCCGCGGCCAGGGGCGGTGTGATCCCCGCACTCTTCGAGGGTCGCCCTCGCCCGTCCCATTCGTGGACCAGAGACCCGATTCGTGCCTGAGTGGAGGCCTCTGAAAGACTGGCGGTGGAAACGGAGCGGTGCTGCGCCGCGGGGTCCGCGATCCTGAGCTCGAAGCGCACGCCACAAGCCCCGTCGGGCGCGCCAAAAAAGCCTCACGAAGAGGCCCCAGCACGGGAACTTCGCTTGACGCGAGGGCGGTATGCGGGCTAGCGTCGATTCCGCTGGAGTCCCATGTCCTACGAGCAGTCGACCCCTTCGCGTAACTTGATTGGCCGTCGCCAGGCCCTCTGCACTTTTGCTGGCATCGCCACCGCCGTCGCTGGTGTTGGCCTGTTCGGAATCGGTACGGCCCACGCCGCCGAGACGACCACCGAGCTCCCGAGCTCGGACACCGTCACGGCTCAGGCCGCCAACGAGCAAGCCGAGGCCCTCGCGGCCGAGCAGCGTGATCTCGCCGTGGCCCAGGCTCTGGTCCCCGCCGGGCTCAACGTCGGCAAGTGGTCCGTCGAGTCCGTCCACGCCCCGCGCTACGGAAGCATGGCCGTCGTCATGCGCACCCCCTCCGGCGAGGCCTTCCAGGTCGACGTCCTTCGCCGTGACCCGGCCATGGCTGGCATCGCCGAGACCGAGCACTTCAGCCTGTTCGTCGCCAACAGCGGCGACGGCTCGAAGGCCACCGACGAGATGCAAGCTCGCGGCGCCATGGTCCTCGCGCACCAGCTCCGCTTCACCGAGCGCAGCGGCACGCCCATCCCCGAGCTGCTGACCTTCCGCCAGCGCGCGAACCGTCACCCCCGTGGCGAGTTCAGCGTCCTCGGCTGAAGCCCAAACTCTGGGGCTTCGCCCCCCCCCCGCCGGCTCCCTCCCTACCAGGGATCCAACTCCGACCCCGCTTCCAGCCGGGGTTTTTGAATTCGAGTGACCGTGAACGCCCGCGCGACCTGGCGACTGACCACGAACTGCGACAACGCCTGCGTCTTTTGTGCTCAGGCGGCGCCCGACTCCGACTCTGACCCCCCCGGCTCCGGGTCTGACTCTGGCTCTGGCGACCTCCCCTCGCGCGAGGCCCTCGCCGAGCTGCGCGCGGGCGGAGCCGAAGGCCTGAGCTTCATCGGCGGTGAGCCGGCCGCCGTCGACGGCCTCGTCGACGCGGTCGCCCTGGCTCGGGAGCTCGGCTTCACCGCCGTCGGCCTGCAGACCAACGCCCGCGCCCTGACCCGCGACCGCGCCCGCTTCGACGCGCTGGTCCAGGCGGGGCTCAGCGATCTGCACCTGTCGATCCACGCCGACACCGCGGCGGCGCACGACTACCACACCGGGCGAGCCGGCAGCTTCGAGGCCAACCTCCGCGTCCTCGACTGGTCGACCCGCGCGGGCCTGACCGCCGTCGTCACCACCGTGATCACGCGCTCCAACTTCCGCGGCCTGGCCAAGCTGCCCAACTTCCTCAAGGCCCGCGGCGTCGCGGGCTGGCTGCTCGAGGTGGTCCGCCCCTACGGCCGCGCGTGCACGGGCTTCGCTCGGGTCATCCCGCGCTTTGGCATGGCCCTGCCCTACGCCCTGCACGCCCTCGAGCTCAGCCGCCGCTGCGATCTGTCGGCGTGGATCCGCGGCGCCCCGCTGTGCGCCCTCGGGCCCTTCGCCCGCCAGGCCCTGCCCGAGACCCCGCGCAACTACTCGGACACGCGCTGCGCCGAGTGTGCCGCCAAGCCCAGCTGCGCGGGCGTCGACCCCAACTACCTCGAGGTCTTCGGCGACAGCGAGCTGCGCCCGCGCAAGGCCCCCAAGGCCGCGCCCTTCGACGCCGGCCGCCAGCAGCTCATGACCCTGTTCGTCGGGGTCGGCGAGCTCGTCGACGCGCCCGTGATCCTCAGCTCCACGCCGCCGGCGACCGAGGCGGAGGCCAAGTCCGAAGACGGCGAGTCTGACAAGCGGCGGCTCCCCGTGCTGCAGAGCAAGTCATGAAGGCCCTCGCCATCGCCCCGCCTCGCGACATCACGATCCCCGAGGCGAACTCGACCACCGCGCGGACCATCCTGTCCCAGGCGATGCGCCGCTCGATCCAGGACCTGATCCGCCTGGTCGCCAGCGGCCGCGACCCGGTGCTGCGCAGCTTCAAGCCCACGCTCCAGCGGCTGCTCCGCGAAGCCCCGGGGCCTCTGGCCAGCGCCCTGCGCAGCCCCACCGTCGGCGGCCTGCTTCGCTGCCTGCGTCGCGGCGTCCCCCAGCTGAGCTTCAGCGCCGGCGTCAGCGAGCTGGTCGCGACCTTGCTGACCGACCTGGCCACGCGCCACGCCCTGCCCGAGCGCGTCTCCCTCGAGCGTCCGCCCCGGCGCATCGTCAGCCTGCCCGGCCGGCGCGTGCTCGAGGTCCCCGCCGGCACGCGCCGCGTCGACTTCGAAAATGGCCGCGCGCGCTTCGTGGTCGGGCTGGGCCCGAGCGGCGAGGCGCACACCGTCCGCCTCGATGACCCGCCCGACGAAGCGGCCCCGACGATCTACGAGCCGATCGCCGGCGACATCGTCCTCGCCCTCGTCGACAACAACCCCATCGCCATGGCCGAGGCCCACCCCGACAAGCAGGGCAACGCCATCGACCTCGGCGAGCGCTCGGCTCGCGAGTGGGCCGACACCCTCGCCGAGGCCCTGGCGCTCATCGGGCGCTACCTCCCGGAGCTCCGCGCCGAGATCGACCTCTACATCCACCAGATCGTGCCCGTGGGCTACGACCCGCGAAAGCACCTCTCGGCCTCCTATCAGGAGATCATCGGCACGATCTACATGACCTTGCACCCCAACTCGATGACGATGGTCGAGGCGACCATCCACGAGTTCCAGCACAACAAGCTGCACGCCCTGCTCGAGCTCGACCCGCTGCTGCACAACGCCTTCTCGCCGCTCTACGCCTCGCCCGTGCGCCCCGATCCGCGCCCGCTGCAGGGCGTGCTGTTGGCGGTCCACGCCTTCCAGCCCGTCGCGCGCCTGTACCAGCGCATGCGCGAGGCCGGCGAGTCGATCTGCGACCACCCCGACTTCCAGCGGCGCTACGGCCAGGTCATCGACGGCAACCATGAGGGCGCGACGGTCTTGCTCGAGAACGCCGAGCCCACGCCGATCGGCGCGTCGGTGCTCGACGAGATTCGGCGCTGGGACACGCACGCCTGGCAGTAGCTCGGCAGTCGCCGGGGACCGCGAGCGAACCAACGAAGAAGGGCTCCCAAGCGGGAGCCCTCTTCTCGACCGGCAGGTCTGCGCTCAGTTGGACTGACGCGAGACGGACAGCTGGTAGTTGTTGCAGGTGTTCTCGTTCTGCACGCGGAAGACGCGGATGTAGACCTTGTTGGGCCAGGACACGTCGTCGCTGTAGAAGGCCGGGACCGGCATGTCGATCGGTGCGGTGTGGTTGTCGAAGAACCACCACTCGGTGGTGGGAGGCGCACCGGCGCCGAAGGCCGTGGCGAGGCCGTTTTGGAAGGCCACCGCCTGGCACGAGTGGTAGACCTCGAAGCGGTAGTCGTTGCCGTCGTTCTGGGCGAAGTCGACCTGGATGCTGCCCGTGTTGGGGCGGGTGCCGATGGCGTCGTTCTCGGGGAACTCGACCCAGTACCAGTCCTCGCGCAGCGCCCCGACGCCGTTGTCGAGCTCGGGGATGGTGCCGACCGGGAGGCCGTTGAGCTGCTCGCCCTCGGCGACGTCGCCGAGGTCACCCTGCGGGGCGTCGGAGCAAGCGGCGAGGGACTCGGTCCGCGAGGTGCCTTCGCACTCGCAGCCGTCGCCGACGACGCCGTTGAGGTCGAAGAACTGCTCGGTGCACTGCGCGATGACGCAGCCGTCCTCGCCGGGGGCGGGCGGGTCGCACAGCCAGCCGTTCATCGGGTCGACGTTGGGCGCGTCGACACCCTCGGGCGGGCACATCTCGTCCGGCGGCGCGTTGTCGATCTCGCCCGCGCAGTTCTCCGCGAGGCCGTTGCAGATCTCCTGCTCGTCGCCGAGGCCGACGACCGGGTTGTCGTCGTCGCAGTCGGGGCCGGGCTTGGCGTCGCCGTACTGGTCGCAGCCGACCCAGGCGTCGTCCATGTCCTCGTCGACACAGTTGGCGCAGCCGGCCTCGGTGTAGACGTTGAAGTCGTTGTCGTCGCAGTCTTCGCCGGGCTTGTTCTCGTCGAAGAGGTCACAGCCGACCCACTGACCGTCCCCGTCGGCGTCCATGCAGTTGGCGCAGCCGTCGGGCGTCCAGTTGTTGTAGTCGTTGTCGTCGCAGTCCGGCCCCATCTCGCAGTTTTCGCCGTAGCCGTCCTGGTCGAGGTCGAGGCACTCCGGCTCACCGGTCTCGGTGGTGGTCGTCGTGGTGTCCGTCGTCCCCTGGGTCTCGGTACCGTCCTGCTCGCTCGAGTCGGTGGTCGTGTCGTCCGCCGTGGTCGTGTCGTCCGCGGTGGTGTCCATCGTCTCGCCCACCTCGTCGTCCGTGGTCGTCTCCATCATGGAGTCGTCGCCAGCGGTCGTGTCGGGGTTGAAGGTGGTGGAGGTATCTTCAGTCCCTCCGCTATCGCCACACGCGACGGCGGTCAGGGCCAAGGAAAGGATGAGGCTGGTAGGGAGTTTGCGAGAAACCATGAGGACCGACTTCCAGTCAACCGAAAGACTGCGCTAGTCATACCAGAAACTCGGCCTGCGTAGGAGTTCGATCGTCGATCGAATGCGACTCTCCATGAACACGTGTGCGACCTTCGCGCAACGCCATCCCGCGCATCCTCCACACTGCGCATACTGGCGCCTTCGCTCCCACTCGGCCTCGCTCCAGGGCTCTGCGACCGCTCTGCGCCCCACTTCGGCTTCAGTTTCCAAGCCGCGAGCGATGCAGTTCCGCACCTGAGACGACTCGCTCGGACAGCGCCGCGCCCAAGACTCTCAAACCCACCTCTCCCCACCCTCCAAGCCCCATCCGGGCCGTGGATTCCTTCGGGATTCGCGGTTGAGCTCGATTCGACTCGAGCGCGCGCATCGAGATCCCCCGCCTGGCCCCCAGTACCCTCCCAACCTCGGAGCGAGGTTCGACTGCGCTCCCACACCTCCATGCCTGGCCTCCTCGACGTCATCCTCGGCTACGACTGCAACCTAGCCTGTGATTACTGCACGATCACGCCGGCCATGCGCGCCCGCGCCCTGTCCCCCGAGGCGGTCGTCGCAGCGATGCGCGAGGGTCGGAGGCTCGACTACGACCGCGTCGCGTTCACGGGCGGCGAGCCGACCATTCGACGCGATCTCCTCGGGCTCGTCCGCGCCTCTCGCAAGCTCGGCTACGGCGACGTGAAGATCCAGAGCAACGCCTTGCTGTTCACCGAGGCCAACGTCGCGCGCCTCGTCGCCGCCGGGACCAGCCGCTTCCACATCTCGATCCACACCCACCTCGAGCCGGCCTACGACGCCCTGGTCCGCCGCGCCGACTCCTTCGCCATGATGGAGGCCGGCCTGCGCCAGGCCGTGGCCTCGGGGGTGCACGTCGTCGTCGACATGATCGTCAAGACCGACACCTACCCGCGGCTGCCGGCGGCCATCGACTGGGTCGCCGATCGTGGCGTGCCCGAGGTCCACCTGTGGTTCGTGTCGCTGA
This sequence comes from Plesiocystis pacifica SIR-1, assembly GCF_000170895.1. Lineage (GTDB taxonomy): Bacteria > Myxococcota_A > Polyangia > Nannocystales > Nannocystaceae > Plesiocystis > Plesiocystis pacifica. Next base: position 102,545 of record NZ_ABCS01000006.1, read on the forward strand.
CCGACGGCAACACCGACAACGTCGAGAGCCTGCCGCCCATGACCACGGCCGTGCCCAGCATGCGCGCGGCCATGGCCCGGGGCCGCGAGCGGGGCGTCGAGGTCAAGTCCCTCCACGTACCCCGCTGCCTGCTCGGCGAAGACTGGCGCCACGCCTGGGACCCCGGCTCCCAGCGCGTCATGGTCGTGACCCCCGAGGCGACCTTCGAGCTCTCCCAGAGCCGCCTCGCCGGCCAGGGACAGGTGCCCGCGTGCGAGGGCTGCGAGTTCGAGAGCTTCTGCCCGGGGCTGCGCAACGACTACCTCGAGGCCTTCGGCGACGCCGAGGTGGCTCGGGTTCGCGGGCGAGAGCCCAGCGCCACCGGCAAGCTCCGCCTGCCCGTGCTCGCGCGGGCCTAGCAACTCGCTAGGGCTTCCGCTGGTTCGCGCGGGGGCGCAGGTAGAGGCACACGTCGAGGCCAACGCCAAACTCGGGCCCGCCCACGCGCACGAAGGGATCGCCCTCGGCGTCCGCCAGGCCGACCACGCCCACGCCCGGAGCGAGGGCCACGCCAAACTCCGCGCGCCCGCCCACGCGCACGCCAGCGAGGGGCCCCTCGTCAAAGCCGCGGAACCAGCCCGGGGCCGCCCACACTCTAAGGCCGAGGAGGGTCGACTGGGCGCCGAGGTCCGCCGCCGTCACGCGCTGCCCGTCGACCCGGGCGCCCCAGGCCTCCGCGCCCAGCGAGCCGGCCACGGGCAGCTCGAAGGCCCGCGAGCGCCAGGCCCAGCCCAGGTGCGCCGCGACCCGTGTCCGCGTGATCGCGTTGGGGTTGATGACCCGGCTGTGGATCCGCACCGAGGTGCCCACGAGCAGACCGCGGGGGCCCCGGGCGAGCACCCCCGGCTCGCCGCCCCAGCCCGCGAGGGGCTGCGAGTAGTCCGGCGGGGGGATCGAGAGCAGCACGCCCGCGCTGATCCACGGACCGATCTCCCAGCCTGACGGCGCGGGCTCGGGGTCCTTGGGCTCCGACTTCGGCTCCTCGGGCTCCCGCTCTTCCCGCTCCGGCTCCTCTGCCTCGGGCTCCGGCTCGGGCTCCGGCTCCGGCTCCGCCCCCTTGGCCGCGTCGACGGCCTCGCTGATGGTCTCGGCCTCGGCCCGCTGCGGCGCCTGGACCTCGACGCGGTCGGCCTGGACCTCGCGCAGCTCGATGGCCGAGAGGATCGAGACCACGAAGCTCGCCGCGATGCGCTCGCGCGGCCCCTCGTCGTCGAGGGCGCGGACGTAGGCCTGGCCCTCGTCGGTGATCAGCTCGAGGGACAGCCCGGCCCCCTCGCCCGCCGGCGCGAGGTGGATGAACACGTAGGGCTTGGCGACCGCGTCGCCCTCGCGCTCGAGGTCCCAGCTGCGGTGCAGCTCGAGCTCCGGCAGGCGCAGGCGCAAGGCCGCGTCGAGGGCCTCGGCGTCGAGCCCCTCGGTGGCCAAGAGCGCGGACTGGAAGGGCCGGCGCTCGTTGGCCTCGGCCCCGGCGGGGGCTCGCCCCTCGGCGGCCTCGGCAGGCCCCAGCCCCGCCCACAGCAGCGCGATCAGCAGCGCCTGCATCGGCCTCCCCTGTCTCGCCCTCGCCCGCCCATGGTCATCGCCCGCTCCCAGCCGCTCAGCGCGGGCACGCGTTCGCCAGCACGCACACGTCGTCGTCGAGGAGCTCGGAGGTGCAGCACAGGTAGCCCAGCTCCGCGTCGCAGTCTGCCTCGCAGGGGCAGGTGTTGCAGCTCTCGAGCAGCTCGAAGGGCCGGCACAGCCCGTCCACGCACAGCTCGTCGGACAGGCAGGTCCAGTCGCACTCGCCGCAGTGGAAGGGGTCGAGCTCGATCAGGGTGCACGCCTCCCCGCACTCCTCGAAGGGCGCCTCGCAGGCCTCCGCCAGGCACTCGCCGCCGATGCACGCCTCGCCCTCCTCGCACGCCTCCCCGCACGCGCCGCAGTGGGCCCGATCGGTCTCCAGCTGGACGCACTCCCCCTCGCACGCGTCGAGCCCCTCCCGGCACTCGCAGCCCCCCTCGAAGCACTGCTCGGTCACCGGGTCGCAGTCGTCGGGGCAGATCGGCTCGCACACGCTCGCCTCGCAGGTCTCGCCCAGCTCGCACTCCAACCCGCACGCCCCACAATTTTGCTCGTCCACGCGCAGGTCGACGCACTCGTCCGCGCACACGTCGAAGGGCTGATCGCAGGGCTCACCCAACTCGTCGGCCTCGTCCCCCCCGTCGACCGCCTCGGGCAGGGAGTACTCGACCAAACAGCCGCTCGCGACCAGAGCGAGCAGCGAGGGCACCAGCCGCGCCGCCCCCCTCGACTTGCGCCTCCCCCTCAGGGTCCCCCCTTGGCGCCCGGGAAGCGGTCCGCGTACTCCGCCCAGCAGCGCTCCCGCTCCGCCCCGCTCGCCTTGCGACACAGGCCGGCCTTCGCGTCGCGGGCGTAGCGACCGTTGGGAAAGCGGCGCAGGTAGAGGGTCCATAGCTTGCTCAGATCTTCGCCGCGCTGGCGCCCGAGGGCAAACAGTTCGGCGAACGCGAGCTCGACCTTGGGGTGCCGCCCGCCGATCGACACCAGCTTGCGGTAGGTCGCCTGCGCCCCCGCCAGGTCGCCCTCGCGCCACTTCGCCTGGGCCTTCGCGTCGAGAGCGTCGAGGCGCTCGGCCAGGCTGCGCTTGGGCTTGGCCTTGGTCGGCGCTTCGCTGTCGCCCGTCTCGCTTGCGTCTTCGATGTCCGTCGGCGGCGCGGGTTCTGGCTCGAGTTCTGGCTCGGGGGCCGGCGTCGGCGCAGGGCTCGGCGCCTCGACCACCTCGCGCTCGCGCTCGGCCTCGCGCTGCACCGCCCGGGAGCGCTCCATCCCCCGCTCGACCACGCCGTCGAGGGCCTGGCTGCTGCGCTGCATCGCCGCGTCCTCGCTCGCCAGCCGCGGGGCCACCCACAGAGCCAGCGCCACCGCGCTCGACAGGCACAGGACAATGCCAGCGGCCCAGGCGAGACCCCTCCGTCGCCGCCGTCCGTCGAGGCGCGAGACCTTGGACGGCCCAGGCTGCGGCCCGTCCGCTGCCGCGTCGCCGTCGAGGCGCGGCACCGGCAGCGGCTGAAGATCAAAGCGCTCGAGGGAGCTCTCGATGCGCGCGCGCAGGGCCTCCGTCGCGTCGCTCAACACCGCCTCGTCCGCGGCCGAGGCCACCTCCGTCGCGGGCTCGACGAAGGCCTCGTCGTCCTCTTCCCAGATCTCGAACAGCGACTCCGAGCCCGGATCCCGCGCCCGCATCCGCGCGAGCACGTCGGCGAAGTCTGGCGGCACCGCGCTCGCGCGATCTTCCAGGGTGTCGCGCAGCGAGTCCGTGCCGGGGAGCTCCTCGTCGCTCATCGCTCCCCTCCTTTCCCCGCGTCCGTCGGCTCCATCGCGCCTGCCCGGGTCAAGAGCTCGCGCAGCCGGCTGCGCGCCCGACTGGCCCGAACCCGGAAGTTGCCCGCCGAGATCCCCAGCGCCGCCGCGGCCTCGCTCGCCCCGAGCCCGCGCAGGTCACTGAGGATGAAGGCCTCGCGCAGGTTGGGCGGGAGCTGCTCCAGCGCCGCCGCGAGGGCGTCGGCCTGGCGCTCTCGCTCGAGGGTCTCGACCTGCGTCCGCGCCGGCGCGCTGCGATCGACCACGACCTCCAGCCGCGCGAACGCCCGCCCCTGGCGCTCGCGCTTGCGCCAGTGCTTGCGCACCAGGTTCTGCGCGATGCCCCGGACCCAGGCCGCGAAGGCCTGGTCCACGGCCAGATCGGGCAGCGCCTGGGGATCAAAGCGATCGATGTTGGCGAAGGCGACCGCGAAGGTCTCCTGGCACAGATCCTCGGCCACGTTGACGTCGACGACCATGAAGGTCACGTGGCGCATCAGCCCCGGAAAGCAGCCCTGGTACAGGCGCGCCCAGGCCCGAGTGTCGCGCGCTCGCGCGCGTTCGACCAGCCGAGCCCCCCCGCGCGCTTTTGAGCCCGCCTCGGCGCCCTCCTGGGGCACCACGCGCAGTCGTCGCTCGGTCGGGGCAATCATCCTCGAGCGTGTTTTCCCGGTCCCCGCCGATCGTTACACGCTCATTTTTGGCCCCTAGACCACGTCCACGCCTTCGTCGCGCAGCCGCTTCTTGACCCGATCCGTGAACCCCGCCGGCACCGACTCGTGGCGCCGCGGATCGTTCAGCGGCCGCACCAGGTCCTCCGGCGCGATCAGCCACGGCGGCTCCGGCACCTGGTCCAGCTCGTAAAAGCCCCCGCAAAAACAAGCGTGCGGGCAGGTCTCGCACACCGGCTTTCGCACCCGCCGCTCCGCCAGGTACTCCGCGAGGTTCACCGTCTCGTTGTTCACGAACACCATGTGCCGCTCGAGCTTGGCCAGGTCGCCCTGGACCAGGTGGCGGTGCTTGGGCATGAAACAAAAGGGCAGGTTGATGACCTGGAAGCGGATCTTCCCCTCCCACGCGTCCATCACCTCCACGGCGTGGTCCGCCGCCTTTTGCGTGTCCGGAGCCACCCAGCTCGTCGCCCGCCCAAAGGGCGTCAGGAACTGGATGTTCATCCACCGCAGCCCCAGGTCCCAGCAAAGCTGCGCGAGCTTGTCCACCTTGTCGTGGTTGCCCTTGGTGACCGTGATGTTCATGCCCAACTCCACGCCCTTGGGCGCGTACTTGAGGCAGTTGCGGATCCCGTCGGTGGTCTGCTGGAACGCCTCGGCTACCCCGACTTGTTGGGCGTGGGTCCGCGCGTCGTGGCCGTGGACCGAGAACAGCAGCGTCGTCAGCCCCGAGTTGACCAGCTTCGCCGCGTAGTTCTCGTACACGCAGCGCCGGCCGTTGGTCGTCACGTTGACCCGGCGGTAGCCCATCGCGCGCGCCGACTTAATCAGGGGGATCAGCTCCGGGTTGAGCGTCGGCTCGCCCCCGTCGAAGTCCACCATCGTCACGCCCTGCTTGCGGTACTCCAGCAACTTTTCGCGCTGGCGAACCGGGTGCCCGTCCAGCTGCGTGCGCGTCCCGACCGCACAAAAGGTGCAGTGGTTGTTGCACACGTAGGTGACGTTCATGATCAGCTTCTTCGGCCCCTGAGAGGCCGCCAGACGCTGCTGGAAGGTCCACATGAACGCCTCGAGGGTCTCGCGCGGAACCGACGAGGTCGCGCTCGGAGCCGTCTGGAAGTAAGGCCCCCAGTCCTCGAGCACCGGCAATTTTTTACCCGTGCGTTCTTCGGCGATGTCGGCCAGCTCCGTCCCCGGCAGCGGCGTCGCGTACTGCACCGCCGGCCAAGCCTGGTACTCGTCCCAGAGATCGAGGGCGAAAGCGAGGGTCCCGTTGACCTCCTCCGCCGTCTCCCCCGGCAGCCCGATCATGTAGTGGATCATCAGCGGCACCTCGGCCGCGTGGGCCCGCTGCGCCGCCTCGCGGATCGCCGTCAGATCGAGCTGCTTGCGGACCACCTCCGTGACCACCCGCTGCACCCCCGACTCCGCGCTGACGCTGAGCATGTTGACCCGCCCCTTCATCGCCTCGAGGTGCCGCGGCAACAAGTAGTCCGCCCGCATCCCGTTGGGGCAGTCGAAGCTCAGATCGAGCGTCACGACCTCGTCCAAAAACGCGTCAAAGTGGCGCTCGTTGACGTTGATGAGCTCGTCGAGGCACTCCAGCCGCGTCGCCCCGAGGGCCTTCAACGCCTGCAAGTACGCGCGAAGCTTCGCTTCCGAGTATCGCCGCTGCTTCTTCGGCTCGCCCCGTGGCGTCTCCGGGTTGCTCGAGCAGTGGATGCAGGTGAACGGGCACCCCCGGCTCGAGACCATCGGCAACGTGCGCCCGTCGATCGGAAAGGTCCACACCGGCCGCCCCAGATCCGCGACCACGCTCGCGCACAGGGCATCGTGTGCGTCGAGATCGACCCGCGACCACGCCGGAAAGGGCAGCTCGTCGAGCACTGGCGACTCCCCGCGGTGCACTCCGGACGGACGGCTGCCCTCGAAGTGCGCCTCGAGCAGACGCGGAACCGTGACCTCCGCCTCGTAGCGAACCAGCGCATCCACGCCGGGGTAGTTGGCGAGAACTTCAGCCCCGTCCACCTCGACGTAGTGCTGCCCCGACTGGTAGCAGTCCGCCAACACCAGCGCCGTGCTCTCGACGGGAAAGCGCTCACGCAACCCATCGAGCAACGCCCCCAGGAGATCGTCCCGATGCGGCGGCCGATGAAAGACCGTGTAGGCCACGACGATCGCCGCAAAGTCCTGATCCGCCGCGAGCCCCCGAACCTGCTCGAGCATCCCCTCGACCGTGCAGCCCAGCGCAGCCCGACCATCCTCGCGCCAGCGCAGCCCCGCCCCAGGAGTCGCGAGCGCATCCACCAGCTCCACCCGACCTTCCCCAAAGCGCTCCGCCAACACGGCAGCCAGCTGTACGGCGCCGAGATCGGCAAAATACGGATAGTCGATGAAGTCCCGCGCCACAGACATGGGCGGATGAAGGACCAAGACGCGCGGGTCGCCCATTGCCTCGCAGGGTATCACCTCGCCCCGAGCCCCCAGGGTGCGCTGAGAGCGGAACCCCAGTCTCCCGGCGTGTATCTGAAGCACCCTCACAGCCGCCCCGCTCTACGTGAGGTTCAAGCCCAACACGATCCCGCCCTCTCGCTGCCCGAGACGGAGAACGCCCTTGCGAAGGCTGGCGCGACCGGACGGGGAGACCCCCCACAGCCGCGAGTTCCGCAGCCGGCACAACACGCTCGCTGAGCACTTCAGCGCCCACCGGCGAGGACCTGTCTGAGCGGATGTGGGGGGTCTCCCCGGCCAGCGCCTGTACCTCCGAGACCCCAAACCCCCTGAGTCCAATTCAGAAAGCCCACACCCCCAACGCCGACCCCCGCGCCCACCCAGACGAGTATGATGTCGCCGATGGACGGCGGAACCGCGACCTCCCAGGCCCAAAAGAACGTCACAAAAGAAGACGCGGCCCACCAAAAGCGCAACTGGGTCCGCCTCACCTTCGACTGCAACGACAATTGCATCTTCTGCCTCGACTCCCACACCCACAACGGCACCTACCGCTCCCGCGAGGAAGTCAAAGCCCAGATCCTAGACGGCCGCCGCAAGGGCGCCGAGCGCCTGATCCTGTCCGGCGGTGAGCCCACGATCCACCCCGACTACGCCCAGTTCGTCCGCCTCGGCCGCCTCGCAGGCTACAAGCGCATCCAGACCGTCACCAACGGCCGCCTGTTCGCCTACAAAGACTTCCTCACCCGCTGCATCGACGAAGGCCTCGGCGAGATCACCTTCTCGATCCACGGCGTCAACGCCCGCATCCACGACGCCCTCGTCGGCACCAAGGGCGCCTTCGAGCAGGAGATCAAGGGCCTGCAAAACGCCCTCGACGACGGCCGCGTCATCATCAACATCGACGTGTGCGTCAACCGGGGCAACGTCAAGACCCTCCCCGACCTCATCGAGAAATTCACCAACATGGGCGTCCGGGAGTACGACCTGCTCCACGTCATCCCCTTCGGTCGGGCCTACACCGAGGGCAAGGAGACCCTCTTCTACGACCTCGAAGAGATGCGTCCCTACTTGCTCAAGGCCTTCGAGTACAGCAAGCGGCCGGACATGCACATCTGGCTCAACCGCTTCCCCGTCCCCCACCTCGAGGGCTTCGAGAACCTCATCCAGGATCCCTACAAGCTCAACGACGAGGTCCGCGGCCGCAAGGAGGAGTACGAGCTGCTCCTCGACGAGGGCGTGCCGCTGGACTGCCGGGCCCCGCATCGCTGCAGCCACTGCTACATGGAGCCGATCTGCGACGAGCTCGACGAGGTCCGGGCGCTGGTCAAGGAGTCCGCCTTCGAGGTCATCCGCTACGACACCGAGTGGGAGGCCAAGCAGGGCCCCGTGTTTGGCGGCGACCCGGCCTCGGCCGAGCGCAGCAAGATGCGCCGGCAGATGGTCGAGATGCTCCAGGCCGCCGAGGCCACCGGCAGCCAGGTCACCGCCGAGGCCGCTGCGTTTGCCCTCACCGAGAAGATGCAGGCCGCCAACGCCGGCGCCCTCGCTCAGATGGACCCGAACCTCGACAAGGTCGAGCACAAGAAGCTCCGCCTGCCCGTGCTCCAGACCCTCGGCATGAACGCCTCTGGGGGCATGATCTACGACAAACCCGAGTACCCCGCCCTCGACGAGCAGATCACCCGGGCGCTGAAGCAAGCGGGCGTGGGCGCCATGCCGCTGTGGCTCGTCGCGCCCAACCTCGACAAGGCCAGGGCCGGCCGCTTCGAGCTGTTCGGCCAGGCCACCGAGCTCGAGCTCGAGCTCGAGGACTACGCCGGCCTCGCCGACGCCCTGACCCTCGCGGACGGCAAGGCGACCCTGTTCGACCGCGAGCTGACCCGCGTCGTCGTGCGCACCGCCGAGGACGCCCAGGCCATGCTGGCGCTCGAGGCCGACTTCGAGGTCTGCGTGATGCTCAGCAAGGCCGTCGAGCCGTGGCTGCTCGAGCTCGCCGAGCGCGAGTCCGTCAGCCCGCGCCTGGCCCTGCGCCAGCCCACCCACGAGCGCTTGACGGAATCGGCCGAGCAAGACCTCGACCTGCCGGCTTTCTTCTCGCGCTTTGGCCACGCCGTCCCCGTCGACGACGTGCCCAGCTGCGTCCTCGGCCGCCCCGCGCGGGCGCGACGGGGCATCCTCGACACGAGCATGATGACGCTGAGCGCGGCGGGCCAAGAGGGCAAGCTCGAGATCTTCCGCTACATCAAGCGCTACATCCTGGACCGCTACTGGCGGAAATCGCTGCGCTGCAAGACCTGCGTGTACACCGAGTCGTGCCGCGGGATGCACATCAGCTACATCCGCGCCCACGGCTTCGCGCTCATGGACCCCGTCGAGGCCGCCGCGGCTCAGTGAGCCGCCACGCGGCGAGAGTGACCCAGTCGAGCACGCCCGCGGGCGTGTTCGCTTGTTTGTGCCCCCTGTGTCGGCGATCATCTCCGCGTCGGCCCGTGGTCGTCGGCGTCAGAAAGGACCCCTCCCCTCCGTGAACACCAACCAGATGATGCGCCGCCGCAACCTCCGAGTCACCGAGCAGCTCCTCGGCGAGCTCGAGGCCGGTCGCTTCGACTCGGCGCTGACCCAGCGCATCCTCTCCGCGCCCGCGGCCTTCCCCCGCATGCTCCGCGCGTGCTTCTACGCCGAAAAGGGCATGCTCGACTCGGCCCGCGCCGACATCGAGGCCGCCCTCGAGCACGGCGCCGAGAACCCCATCATCCAGCTCGTCGCGGGCATGCTGCTGTTCACCACCCGCGACTACCACCGCGCCCTCGAGCGCCTGACCCACACCGCCGCGCTCTCGCCCAAGGCGAGCCGCCGGGCCCGGCACCAGGCCCTCGCCATCGCGGGCAGCCTGGGCTGGGAGCACGACGTCCGCGAGCAGCTCCTCGGGGCCATCGCCGACGAGCCCGAGTACGCGCCGTGGCAGGCCCAGGCGTGCCGCTTCTACGCCCGCGGGCGCTACTGGCAGCAGGCCCTGGTCCACGGCAAGCGGGCCGTCGAGCTCGCCCCCGAGGTGCCCTCGATGTGGATGGAGGTCGCCAGCTTGCACGCGCGCCTCGACCAGCGCGAGGAGGCCGTCGCCGCCCTCGAGCGCGCGCTGAGCCTGTGCGAGCGCGACGACAGGCGCGACGAGGCCCTGTACCGGCGCGAGGCGGTCTACGTGGCCATCAACGCCAGCGCCTTCGACCTGGCCTTCGAGAACATCGAGCGCGTCCTCGAGCTCGAGCCCGACAGCCCCGAGCTCCACGTGCAGCTGTCCGAGCTGCACAGCTGGAAGGACGAGAACGAGGCCGCCGAAGCCCACGCCCGCAAGGCCCTCGAGCTGCGCCCCGACTACCCGCCGGCGCTGCGCATGCTCGGCGCCCTGGCCGTCCGCGAGGAGCGCTACGAGGACGCCATCGAGCAGCTCCTGCGCGTCGTCGAGCTCGACCCCAAGGAGTACCAGACCCACGTGTGGCTGACGGAGGCCTACCTCCGCACCGAGCGCTACACCGAGGCCCACGCCCAGCTCCACGCGGGCACGATGAACTCCGGCGGCTTCCTGTTCGTCGCCTGGCTGATCCGCTTCCTGATCGTCGCCTACTCCGAGGAGACGCCCAAGTCGGAGCTGCTGTGGCCGCACCGCACCGAAGAGATCAACGACGTGCTCCGCGAGCTCGCCCCGGAGATCGCCGACAAGGCCCTCGAGCACCGCCAGCACGGCCTGCTCATCGACGCCGTCGAGGCGGCCATGACCGCCCTGCGCGGCAACCGGAGCATCTACGGCACCCACGTCGTCGACGGCGAGCTGACCCGCATGCACTCGCGCACCGGCTGCCGCCACGAGTCGCGCTGGGCCCTGCAGCTGCTGCGCGTCGCCCCGGGCGAGGACTGCCTGAAGGTCTACGAGGACATCCTGCCCAAGTACCCCGGCTCGTCCCTGCCGATCTGCCACCGCGGCGAGCTGCACCTGTGGGTCAACAACTTCGCCGAGGCGCGGGCCGACCTCGAGGCCGCCATCGACACCGTCGAGGGCACGCGCTGGGCCTACATCGGCCTGTCGACCCTCTACCTGCTCGAGGGCGACTACGAGGGCGCCCTCGACATCAACGCCCGCGGCATCAAGGTCATGCACAACACCGAGGGCCCGGCGGTCTACGTCTACCGCGGCGAGGCCAAGCGCAAGCTCGGGCGCCTCGACGACGCCATCGAGGAGCTCGCGCTGTCCGTGAAGTGGCACCCCTCCCGGGCCAGCGCCACGGTCAACCTCGCGCTGTGCTACCACGCCAAGGGCATGTCGGCACAGCTGCAAGAGCTGTGGCTGCGCCTGCGCGACGAGCAGGCCGCGGGCCTGCTCAGCGACGCGGCCCGCGAGCTCGGCGTGCGCATCATCGGCGACCCCGACTTCGAGCCCAGCGACGACACCAAGGCCGAGGTCCTCGAGCACGCCCTGAAGATGATGGGCGGCAACCGCTCCTCGGGGCTGCTGACCTACTGGACGAAGGAGAACAAGATGCGCTTCATCCAGCTGTGGCCCCACGGCGGCTCCCACCCCCACAGCCACGACGCCAGCTACGTGTCCCGGGCCAAGCAGCTGCTGCTCAAGGCCCTCGCGTCCTACTCGGGCCCGCGCTGAACTCCGCTTTGCCCCCGCAGCCGTCTGGGACCGGGGGCGCCTCGTCGCTGTCCGCTCCTCCGCTTGGGTCGTGGGGCAGTGGGGTTCGTGCCCTCGAGGGGGCGTGTGGTCGCCCCCGCAAGCGGGGGCGTGGGTTCGTTTGCAATCCCTGGGTCGTGGACGTGGGGCAGGGAGGCGTGGGGTCGTCCACGACGACCAGAATGGAAAGGGACTGCAAATGCGTTCACAGTCCCTTTCTCGTGGCGCCTCGGCGCTATGCGATTGGGGGTAGCGGATGCGGATCCGTGGAGGGGAGGGGCCGAGGCAGCTCCCCCTCGATGGCGCGCACCGCCAGCTCGCAGCGGCGCGCGATGGTATCCACGTAGGTCTTCATGACCCGCGCGTTGACCCGAGCCCAGGCCTCGCCGTGCTCGGGGTGCTCGGCGAGCGCCGCGTCGAGGTTGGCCTCGCGGCCCTCCAGACGCACGGCCGTGTCCCCCAGACGCGCCTGCAGGAAGCTCGTGCTGTCGTGGATGCGCGCGCCCAGGGTCGCCTCGCAAGCGTCGAGGAGCTGCGGCGCGACGGCGGCGATGAAGGACGAGAACTCGTAGTCAAAGGCCGCCACGGTGGTCGGCACCGCGATCACCATCCACTTGCGCAGATCGACCAGGCGCGCCTCGTGGACGTCGAGCTCGCGCTGGATCAGCGCGTAGAGATCGAGGTCCTCGCCGAAGTAGCGCTGCCAGTGACCGCCGAGGTGGCACAGATCGTCGATCAACAGCTTGCGGTGCGCGTGCTCGATCACCGCCGAGCGCTCGAGGTCGGCCGCGAGCGCGCGGTGGCCCGCCTTGGTGCAGCGACGCGCGCTATCCTCCAGCCACTGCGGCCGCGCGCGCAACACACCCGCGTGCAGCACGTAGAGCTCCACGAGGGCCGCGAGCAGGACGCGAGGGTCTTCGGCGCTCACGCGGATGAGCTCCCCACAAAAGCGCCGCAGGGTCTGACGGCTGCCATCGATGCGTGGCGTGTAGTGCTCGTCGAGGTGGATCGTGGTGGTCATACTGGCTCCCTGTGTCCGATCGCAGGTGTGAAACTGGAAGGTTTTGTTCCTCTCCAAATGAGATGTGCTCAAAGGTGCGTAAACGTTCCCTTTGTTGAAAAGCTGCGCGCGATCGAGCAACGACGCAACTCAAATTCCGATTCCAGTATTTTCAGAAAATTTCCGTTCATATCCAAATTGCGAGATTGCGCACGATAGGAGCGTTTCCGCGTGAAAACGCCAGATTCGATCCTGAGCCGCATTCAGCCGATCTTCACACCAGCTGGAGCCCCCGAGAACCGATGCGCATCAAACGCCTGTTTCTTCGGATTTTAGGCTCGCCCTCGCCCGTGACCAGGCAGACACCTCTGGGGGCGATTTAAAAGCCAACATTGCAAATATCATCATTCCGAGAGTTGCCACTTCGTGTAGCGCTCGACGACCCGCATGTCCCCTTCGGGGAAGTGCACGGTCTGCCTCCGCTCCACCGGCAAGCCGTCGCGCGCAAACCACAGCGTGGCCTCGCCCACGTCCTGGCCGTCCACGCGCACACCGAAGTGCAGCGGTCGAGCCTCATCCTCGCCGAGGGTCTCGACCGCGCCCACCTTGGGGTCTGCAGAGCCCAAAGCGGTGCTCGCCTGCCCTTCGAGGTAGCTCGGCATGGCCCCGGCCGTCGCCATGGCCAGGTTGTGGAGCAAGCCCTGGCGCGTGAGGCCGAGGACGATGGCCTGCTCGAGGCCGGCCGGCCGTGGTCCGCTCGCCGTCAACGCGCCGGCCACGAGGACCTCGAAGGCGTCCGCGCTCCCTCGCCAGGCCAGCTGCTGCTCCGCGCCGGCGAAGGAGCCGACCGCGTCGAGCTCGACGGCGCCGCCGAGCTCCCAGCGCAGGCGCCCCTCGAGGGTCGACTCGACCGCGCCGCTGGACTCGATGGCGAACTCGAGCTCCACCGCCCCGGCCGCTGACAGCCGCGCTTCGAGGCCGTCGAGGCTGGGCTCGGCCCACGCCGTTGGGGCAGCGTCGCCTGGGCCAGGCTCGTCCGCCTGCTGTGGTGACCTCACCGCGCCCTGCGTCGAGCTCGAGCTCGCCGAGCACCCGAACAGGCCGAGACAAAAGAACGCGCTGAGGGCCGCCGAGCTCCGGAGCATGCCGCCATCATAAGACCGTCGCCCTGCCCCACGCCCACGACTCAGAGGGTCGGCCAAAACGAGTTTGGCCAACCCTCTGTCTGCTTTAGCCGTCGTGGACGACGCCACACCCTCCCTGCCCCACGTCCACGACTCAGAGCAGAGACCGTGAACGAATCCACGCCCCGCTCGCGGGGGCGACCACACGCCCTCTCCAAGGCACGAACTCCATTGCCCCCACGACCCAAGCGGAGGAGCGGGTAGCGACGGAGCGCCCCCGGCTCCAAGACGTCCGTGGGGGCAAACCAGCACTCAGGGCTGGTTCTTCTTGAGGGTCTCGAGCTCCTGCTCGAGCGTCTGGACCTTCTCGGCCAGCGTCGCCACGAGCTCGATGAGGTTCACCCGCCCAGCGCGGTCCCCCTGAGTCTCCGCCTCGATGTTGACCTCGTCGAGGAGATCACGCAGGGCCTCAGCGCGGCTCTCCACGACCTTGACCACCTTGGGGTCGACCCCCGCGAAGTTGCGGAAGCCGGCGACGGCGTAGGGCGAGACGCGGTAGCCCTTGAGCCGGTCCTGCTTGGAGAGGATCGCGGCCTTGGGGTTCGACTTGGGGTTTGACTTGGGGTTCGAGGTGCCGGCCTCGGCCTTGGGGTCCTCCTCGAGCTTCACCCACAGCCCGTTGTCGACGTAGACGCCGTCTCGACCGTGGAGCTCGCCGTCGACGCGCAGGTCGCTGCGGACCCGGACGCCGCCGGTGTAGTCCTTGTTCCAGTTGAGGACCAGCTCGTCCTCGTGGCCGTGGACCAGCGCCCGGCGGTAGGGCGAGTTGCTGCCCTTGCGCCGCGAGCTCCCGCCGTCGAGCATCAAGTCCCAGGCCTTGAAGCCGACGACGTTGGAGGTCATCGTGATGTGCCGGTCGAACTTGACGCCCCCGGAGATCGTGACGCCGTCGGGGTAGTCCCCGCCGTAGTTGATGGTCAGGCCGTCGGCGTGGTTGTGGACCATGGCGCGGCGCGTGCCGTTGTTGTTCTTGCGGCGCGATTGGTGATCGAGCATGAGGTCGTGGGTTCGGCAGCGAAACCACTTGCCCTCGCCGATCAGCCAGTCGTTCTCGAGTTTGATGTCACTTGGCATGGTTGGGTCCTGTTTTCAGCCTGGAAGGGCACCGATCTTCTTTGCGAGGTGGAGCTTGCTGACCTTGGGCGAGTGCGCCTCGCCCAGGGTCGCAGCGGCGCGGGCTTTGTCCGCGCCTCGTCCGAGGTGGTCGTAGATCATCGCGGCGTCGAAGCGGCTCGCCTCGCCGCCGCGCTCGAGCATCTGCGCCCGGCGGATGCCCATCAGCCGCGATCCGCCGATGGCCTCGCTCCACGCCGCGCGCGACTCGAGCAGGCGGGAGCCCCGGGCCTTGGCCCCGAGCTCGCGGCTGGAGTCCGACAGCGCGTCGCGGGTCAGGTTGCGATCGCGCAGGCGCAGCCCCGCGCCGAGGCGGCCGCCGTTGGCCAGCAGCCGCTGGTGGCGGTCTCGGGGGCTCTTGCCGGCGTGACGCCCGAGCTGATCGAGCTTGGACAGCGCCTCCGAGCGGCCCCGCGCCCCGAGCTCGGTCCAGGCCAGATCGGCGCGGGCCTTGGCCAGCATGATCGGGGCCTGGTCCGAGTGGGCCCGGGCCTGCGCCGCGATCAGCTGGTTCGCGGCGGCGTGCAGCTGCGGCAAGGTCGGGGTCGGCCACGCGTGGTGGTCGTGGGTCCGCTGCCACAGCCAGGACACCGCGAGCGCGGTCCGGGCCTCGCCGTGGGTGTCGAACTCGAACTTCCCGGCCTTGATCGTCGCGTCGACCCACTCGACGTCGAGCAGCGCGTTGTAGATCAGCACCCGGCCCAGGGCCTCGGCGCCGAGCCGCTTGAGCCGGCCTCGCTCGAGCTTGTTCTTGGCCCACGCGGCCTGCTCGAGGGGCTTGGCGAGCTCCGGGTGCGCCGCGTACAGGGCCACGGCGATGTTGGAGCGCGTCGCCCGGAAGGCCGACCCGACCGCGAAGGTCTCCACGTGGGACAGCGGCCGGTAGCCGCCGACTTGCAGGTTGATGCCCTCGCTGAGCTCGACGCCCGCCATCGCGAAGCCGAGGGGGTCGTCGCCGCTGATGCGGTTGCGCCGTGCACGACGGCCCACGCTGCGGGCGTCGTTGGTCCAGGCCAGCTCGACGACTTCATCCTCCAGAACGCTCATGACAACCTCCGGAGCTTCATGGTCCAGGTGTGCTTGGTGTCCCCGCTGACCGTCCCCCTGGCCTTGAAGCGGAGCGTGTTCGTGCTGTTGTTCCTCGACAAGACCGTGACCCCGGCCGAGCCCGAGACCGCGTCGAAGTAGTGCGGCCCGTCGGCGGTGATCTCGACGCGGTCGAGCTTCTCGTTGAAGGGATCCGTCCCGTCCCACTCGACCCCGCAGTCGCGGATGACGATCGGCATGTCGTCGACGGTCCAGAACCGGAACGCGCGGTTGTGGGTATAGGAGTCGTCCTCTTCGATGTGGTCGTCCGTCCACCACGCCGCCCACTGACCGTTGACGCCGAAGTACATGTGCCAATCGTCGTACCACTCGTCGGTCTCGTCGGCGCGCACGGACTCGAAGGTCAGCTCCCACTCGCGGAGCGTGTGGTTGCCCCGCTCGCTCCACCCGACCTCGACCATCGCGTAGTAGCCGACCGGGATGCCGCCGACCCCGGACAAGTCGACGTTCACGTCGAAGGCCGCGACCCGCCCCTGGTTGTCGTAGACCGGGGCGAAGGTCGGGCGCTGAGCGTGCGCCGCGACGGTGGGCGTGAAGCCGCGGGGGTAGTTGTGGCTGCGGCTCCATAGCCTGAACGCGAGGTCTCCCCCACCCTCGGCCGGGTCGTCGTGTTGGCAACGCTCGAGGAAGTCGTCGAGCTGCCCGCCGCCGTTGACCGTGATGATCTCCGCGAACACGATCCGCCAGCGCAGCACGGCGGTCTCGCTGGGTCGGGGGACCGGCGGGAACACCCGATGCGCCAGCGGGTGCTTCTTCAGGTTGGTCGGCCAGCAGTCCGTGGTGTCGCCCCAGACCCCGTTGGGGATCCCGCCGAACTCGTCGTTCCAGCGCGCGTCCTCCTCCCCGGTGAAGCCCCCCGACAGGCCCATGCCGATCGAGGCCTGGGTCACCGGGACCCGGGCGTTGTGGTTGCCCACCGGGCCCGCGGTGGTCCGCTCGCGGACGATGGTGTGGCCCGGGTGGATCTCGCAGCTGTAGGGCGGGTGCCCCTGGTCCCAGATGTGCCGGCCCCAGCAGGTCACGAATTCGCCCCAAAAGGGGCGCCACTGCAGCGGCATCGAGCCGCTCTCCCACTCGTTGTGGATCTTGACCTTCTTGGACTGCCCCACGTTCAGGCCGGTCTGGTGGTCGGTGAGCAGGTACATGCAGTGCGGCGAAGGCAGCATGTCCCAGTTCCAGTCCCGGGTCTCGTGGTTGCTCGGGAAGTCCGTGTAGGTGACGCGGCTGTAGTGCTGCAGGCCCGAGATGAAGTGGCTCTTCTCGGTGGTGACCGCGTTCCAGTCGGGCCAGGTCTCGGCCACCACGCGGTCCCGAAAGTCTCGCTCGCGCCACACCGTCGCGTAGCTCATCGGATCGCAGTGGGTCTCGACCCAACGCCGCACCGAGCTCGTGTTGCTCTTCGAGCCGTCTTGCCCGGCGTGTCGCTGGATGGTCTCGCGCACGCTCACGATCTCGCCGCCGTCCATGTAGATGGACGTCGACGCCTCGATCGAGTGGTCGCGCGCTAGATTCCCGCGGCCGAGACGACTAAACATCTGCCGGAGGCTGAAAGTCCCAATCGCCATGGTCGACCATTCGATACACCATCGAGCCTGTGCACATATATGACCTGTCGCACGAGCATTGCCCACCCCGAGGATGTGGCCGCTTCGCAACGACTCACCGATGATGGTGGGATGATCGAGGGAGCCGAGCCCGGCCCGCGCCCCCAGACGCACGCGGTGCGCAGCTTCGCGGCTCTGTTCTGTACCGACGCGCTGCTCCGCTCCGCCTATCAGGTCGGGAAGAGCCCCGTGCTGCCCGTGTTCGCGGCGAGCCTCGGCGCCGGCGATGCGCTCTTGGGCCTGATCGTCTCGGTCTCGGTGATCACCGGGCTCGTGCTCAAACCCATCATAGGGGTCGTTTCAGACCACTGGGGGCGTCGTGGCTTGCTGCTGAGCGCCGTCGCGCTGTTCACCCTGGCCCCCTTCGCCTACGGGTGGATCGCCACCCCACACCAGCTCGTCGGGCTTCGCCTAGCCCACGGGTTGGCCACCGCGATCTTGGGCCCGGTCAGCGTCGCGTGGATCGTCAGCCTGCGCGCGGACGGGCTCGGCACGCGGCTGGGTTGGTTCGGCGTCGCGCGAACCATCGGCTATGTGGTCGGGCCCCTGGCTGGGGGTCTATTGCTCACACGCATGGACGCCCCCGAGATCTACCGAATGGTCGGTCTAGTGAGCGCAATTGCATTCATCCCGGCGCTCCTGTTGTCTCCACCCCCTCGACCGGCCGAGCCCCGGGAGCGCGCGAGCTTTGGCCAGCGCCTGCGCAAGCTGAGCGAGGTCGCCCGTCGGGCCCCGGCCCTCGCCATCGTCGGGACCTTCGAGGCGACGATGTACGTCGGCCTCTACGCCCTCAAGACCTTCCTGCCCCTCCACGCCCTCGAGCTCGGCCTCGACCTGGCCTGGGCCGGGGCCATGCTCTCCCTCCAAGAGGGCGCCCACCTGGTCGCCCGCCCGCTCACGGGGATGCTCGCCGACCGCTGGAGTCACCGGGGCTGCATCGCCCTCGGGCTGACCGTGATCGCCGGGGCCCTGGCGCTGCTCCCCTTCACGCACGGGCCCCTGCTGGTCGCGGCGAGCGTCCTGCTCATCGGCGTGGGCCAGGCCATGATCACGCCCGCCGCCAGCGCCCTGGTCGCGCTGCAGATCGGCGAGCGGCACCTCGGGGCCGGCATGGGCCTGATCGGCTCCCTGCGCAACGCGGGCAAGGTCGTCGGCCCCATCCTCGGAGGCCTGCTGATCGCCTGGACGAGCTTCTCCTTTGGGATGTTGATCCTCGCCCTGATCCTCGTCCCGTGCGCCCTGTGGGTGTCGCGGATGCCGATCGGCGCTGGCGCCTCCCTGTCCCGCTGACGCTCTCTCCGAGAGCGTGTGGCTCGGATCAAATGACCGTGCCGTGGCGTGGATTTGGACCCCCCTCCTGGGCGCCCGCCCTGAAGGTTGGCTCGTGTATTCTCGTCGACTCAGCTTCGACTCCGCTTCGACTCCGCTTCGTTCCAGTGGTCTTTGTCATGCAACGCCTCCCACGTCTCGCCTACTCCACCTTCTTGTTCCCCCTCGCGTCGCTGGCCCTGGTCGCGGCCACGTCCACGGGCTGCGCCGACGACTCTGGCAACGACGACGAAGTCGGCGAGACGAGCCAGGACACCGAGACCAGCACCGACTCGGACACCGAGACCAGCACCGACGCCGAGACCACGGACACCGACTCCAGCACGACCACCGGCGAGCCCGATCCGGCCGCGGAGTGGCCGACCCTCGACTGCGACCCCCTCGTCCCCGACTACTGCGCCTTCCCCTTCCCCAGCAACGTGTTCACCAGCGACGACGCCGACTCGCCCACGGGCCGCCGCGTCGCCCTGGTCGGCAGCTCGCTGCCCAACAAGGGCGCGGAGATCGTCCCGGACGTGTTCAACCGCGCCGACGGCTTCTCCCCCGGGCAGGCGCCGATGACCTACATGCCCAACGCGGCCAACACCGGCCTGGCGCGCTGGGACAACATCGAGCTGTCGATGACCGAGGACTCGCCGACGGTGATGATCAACGCCGAGACCGGCGAGTGGGTGCCGCACTTCGCCGAGGTCGACGTGTCCTTCGACGCCGACCCCGAGGACGGCGCCCTGATGCTCCGCCCCGTCGTCCGCCTCGACGACGCCACCCGCTACATCGTCGCGATCCGAAACGTGGAGAACGACGACGGCGAGGTCATCCCGCCGACCGAGGCCTTCCTCGCCCTGCGCGACGTGCTCGACTCCGACGACGAGAGCGTCGAGGCCCGGCGCCCCCTCTACGCCGACATCTTCCAGCGCCTCGGCGACGCCGGCGTGCCCCGGGACGACCTGCAGATCGCCTGGGACTTCACCACCGCCTCGGAGCAGCACAACACCGGCGACCTGCTGCACATGCGCGACGACGCCCTGGGCCAGTACCCCGAGGGCGAGGGGCCGAGCTACACCATCACCAACGTCGACAGCGACTGGGAGCCCGACAACATCGCGTTCCGCATCCAGGGCGTGATCGAGGTGCCCCTCTACCTCGACGACCCCGGCCCCGGCGGGCTGATCGTGCGCGGTGACGACGGCATGCCCGAGTACCAGGGCACGGCCGAGTACGGGTTCACCATCCTCATCCCGCACAGCGCCGTGGACACCCCCGCGCCCGTGCTGCAGTACGGCCACGGCCTGCTCGGCGGGCACACCGAGCTCCAGAGCGGCCACCTGCGCTCGTTCATCAACGAATACAACTACATCCTGTTCGGCACGGACTGGGCCGGCATGGCCACCGAGGACATCGCGTCCATCGCCCCCGTGCTCGCCACGGGCTCGGCCGAGCAGTTCCAGGCGGTCACCGACCGCCTCCAGCAGGGCCTGGTCAACTTCGTCGCGCTCACGCGGATGATGAAGACCTCCATGGCCGAGGACCCGGACTACGGCCAGTACATCGACCCGAGCGCGGCCTACTACCTCGGCATCAGCCAGGGCGGCATCTTCGGCGGCACCTTCATGGCGATCAGCCAGGACATCGAGCGCGGCTGCCTCGGGGTCCCGGGCCAGCCCTACAACCTGCTGCTCAACCGGAGCGTCGACTTCACCCAGTACTTCGACATCCTCAAGCAGGGCTACACCGACGGCCGCGACCTGCAGATCATCCTCGCGCTGATGCAGATGTTGTGGGACCACGCCGAGCCCACGGGCTACAGCCACCGGGTCACCAACGACCCCTTCCCCAACACGCCGGCCCACGACGTGCTCATCCGCGCCGCCGTGGGCGATCACCAGGTCACCAACCTCGGCGCGCACCTCATGTCCCGGGCCGTCGGCGCGGCGCACCTCGACACGGGCATCCGCGACCTCTACGGCCTCGACCCCGTGATGATGGAGAACACCGGCAGCACCTACGTCGAGTACGACTTCGGCCTACCCCCGGACCCCATCGACAACCTCCCCCAGGAAGCCTGCAACGACCCCCACGGCGAGCTGCGCAAGCTCGAGGAGGCCCGCCTGCAGCTCGACACCTTCTTCCAGACCGGCGTGGTGACGAACACCTGCACGGACGGGGTCTGCTCCTTCCCCGAGCTCAGCGGCTGCTGACGAGGACGTGAGCGTTCGCCAGGCGTTCGCCCGAGTGCGCTCGTGGCGAACGCCGATGCGTTTAAATGCGCTGGGCGTTCGTGCGCATACGCTATTGGCAATCGTTACCCTTCATACACCCACACTGTGGGCAATGCCGCGCGCGAGAGCGAGCACACAAGAAGATCCCAAAATTGCGTCTGCTGACATACAGAGGCTGCTCAGCACCGGTTTGAGCGCCGAGAGCACGAACGCCTGCGATGCGTGCGCAGGCCGCTCACACCTGTCCCAAAGATCGCTTCCGACGGTGTTCTGTGCCCATTTGAGTACACTTGCTCGTCAAATAAAGTCGAAGTGCTACCCCTTGGGAGCTGGACACCATGCACATCTGGACCATCAACGACGAGCTCCCGCCCATCCGGCTCCTCCGACCGGTCGGCTCCGTCGACGACGCCACCCTCGGCCACTTTTTGAAGGCCGCCCGCGAGCTCGAGCTCGACGAGCTCGGAGCGCCGCTTCGCTTCCTGCACGTGTTCGACTGCCGCCGCTTCGAGGGGCTGAGCGCGGGTCAGCGGCGGGGCTGCGAGGACTGGCTGCACGCCAACCTCGGGCTCATCCGGCGCAAGAGCGTCGCGGTCGCGCTGGTCGCTCGCCCCGCGATCGTCCGTGAGAGCGCGCTGCTGGCCCGCCTGCTCGACGAGGGCGGCGTGGCCGCGCGCTGCTTCGACGCCCTCGAGGAGGCGCTGCACTGGAGCCTCGACCAGGTGTTCGATTGCGACGAGCAGATCGATCCGCGGCTGTGCATCGAGGGCGTCGCGGCCTTCCGCGAGACCCTCTGAGTGCCCCCGGCTCATGACCAAAGAGACCGCGACTCCTCCGAGTCGCGGTCTCTTCGTTTCGGACTGGGCCTCGGGCTCAGCTCGCCGCGGCGACCTTCTGCGCGTCGGCGTCGTTGCTGCCCTCGCCGACGGGCTCGAAGCCCGTGAGCACCACCTCGTGGCGCGCGTCGTAGTAGACCGGCGACTCGTTGCGCAGCAGATCGACGAGCATCATCATCTCCATCGCCGAGTCGATGGGCACCGAGGCCGCGCCCGCGTCGGCCAGGCACAGGTGGATCATTCCCACGTTCTCGGTGGGTCGCCAGGTGACCTTGTAGCTTTGGATCTCTTGCATGCATTCACTCCCAGATGAAACCACGGCGAGGGTATCCAGGGCCTGAGCGACCCGTCCACGGGCAAGTTCGCCCCCCTCGATGGGCTCGGGCCATGCCGACTGGAAACACGGCGACGCTCCCCTGCGCGTCGCCGAGCGACCCTCGCCACGGGGGCATTCCCGCAGTCGACCCCGTGGACCTCGACCGCTCCAACATCCGAGGGCGGACGAGCTTCGACCAAGGGCCGCGCGCTCGCGAGGCCTGCGTCTCCCGCACCCCGAACACGAGGCACTCGCGCATGTCGAGAGCTCCCCGGTCGCGCCGCTCCCGGGACGACACTTCGAAACACGTCGACCCATGGACGACGGAATGGACGGCGAGCATAGGCAACCACGCCCCTGCTCGCGGCACGTAGGGGCGCGCGGACGGCCCAGCGCGGTCCGTGCTAAATACAAACGGTGCGCCGCAGAACGTTGCTCGTTGGCTTCGCGCTGATCCTCGCCACGGCCTGCTTCGAAGGAAAGACCAGGACGCCCGAGGTCGCCATGCGAGGCGACGAGCCCGTCGCTCCCGGCAGCCCCATCGCGCTCTATCGTCCCGACTTCGTCGTCCGGGCCCTGGTCGCTGACGGCAAGACCCTCTACCTCAGCGGCATGCGCATGAGCGAGGACGAGGGGGGCCCGTCGACCGGGCTGATCGTCCGCGTGCCCCTGCTCGGCCTGCCCGAGGTCATCGCCGAGGGCCCCTTCGCGCCCATGACCAAGCTCGAGCTCGTCAACGGCGTGCTCTACTGGCACGAGCGCTACGACTCCCCGGACGGCCCGGGGTTGCGCTCCATCGCCGCCGACGCGCCCCGGGACTCCGGCATGGACGAGGTCCTGCGGCTCACCGAATTCGTCGGCAACCACTGGGTCGTCGGTCCCGACGCCATCTACTTCACCCGCCCGGACGACGAGATCGACGAGGGCGGCTTCTACGTGCTCGCCTCCGACGCGGACAAGCCCAAGCTCGTGGCCCGGCGACGCGGGGTGATCCGCAGCGTGCTCGCCAACGAGGACGCCAGCGAGCTGTACTGGATCACCCGCAAGCGCCGCGACGGCACCTGGGGCGTGTTCCGCTGGGACGGCAAGCGCTCGGGCGAGGAGCTGATGCGCAGCGACGAGACCTTCGCCAGCCTGACCGTCGACGGCGGCCACTTCGTGTGGGTCACCTGGAGCGAGGACGAGGGCGCGCCCTTGCACAGCCTCTACCGCCGGCCCATCCCGCCTGCCGATGGCGAGGGGGACGACGCGGACATCGAGACCGAGGTGCTCGCGCGCAAGCGCGGGATGCCGGGCTTCATGGACGTGTTCGCCGACGAGGAGCACGTCTACCTGACCTCCGTGCGCGGCGGACCGCTGCGGCGCCTGGCCAAGGCCCACTTCGGCAGCGAGGCCGCGCTCGTGACCACCGTCGAGGGCACCGGCGATCGCCTGGCCACGGACAACCGCTTCAACCTGTTTTGGCTCGACGACGGCCAGGTCTGGTGGCGTGGCAAATAAAGCTGCGAGCAAGGCCCTGCTCAACGCCCCGTGCCGCTGCGGAAGCAAGCGCAAGTACAAGCGCTGCTGTCGGACCCTGCACGCGGGCGCAGCGGCCCGAGACCCCGAGGCTTTGATGCGCTCGCGCTACTGCGCCTACGCCCTCGGGCTCGTCGACTACATCCTCGACACCACCCACCCCGACAACGCCGAGGCCCGGCCCGATCGCGCTGCCTGGGCCCGGGAGGTCGCGGCTTTTTCTCAGGCGACGCGCTTCGTCGGTCTGGAGGTTCGCAGCAGCGCGGTCCACGAGGCCGAGGGCTGGGGCGAGGTCGAGTTTCGGGCCCGCTTGCTGCGCGACGGCGAGGACCTATCCTTCGCCGAGCGCAGCCGCTTCGAGCGTGCTGGCGACGACTCGCGCTGGGTCTACCACTCGGGCGAGATGCTCCCCGATTGACCCACCTCTCCATGGCCGCCCCACGCCTCGCCCTCGTCACCTGCGCCACCGTCCCCGAGTGGGAGGTTGACGACGAGCCGCTGCGCGTCGCTTTGGGTGAGCGCGGTGTGGTTTTTGAGCAGCCTACGTGGGACGACTCTGGGGTTGACTGGGGCCGCTTTGACGCCGCGCTCATTCGCACGACCTGGGACTACCAGCGGCGGCCCGAGGCCTTCTTGGCGTGGACGCGGCGGGTCGAGGCGCGGACGCGACTGTTCAACCCTGCGCCGGTGATCGCCTGGAACTTGCACAAGGGTTATTTGCGCGAGCTCGAGGCGGCCGGGGTGCCCATCGCTCCGAGCGTGTGGCTGCGTGCAGGTGAGGATGTGGACTTGGCCGCGCTGTTGGCTCGCG
This sequence comes from Plesiocystis pacifica SIR-1, assembly GCF_000170895.1. Lineage (GTDB taxonomy): Bacteria > Myxococcota_A > Polyangia > Nannocystales > Nannocystaceae > Plesiocystis > Plesiocystis pacifica. The sequence goes on from NZ_ABCS01000006.1 coordinate 126,781, forward strand.
AAGTGATGGCGGGGGGTCGAGCCTTTCTCAAGCCACTGGTGGCCGCCAACTCTGACGGCACGCTGCGCTTTGACACTGGCGACGCTGGTGAGCTCGAGGCTGCCCAGCGCCATCTCGATGTGCTCCTCGCCCAGGGGCGCGACATGGTTCTCCAGCCTTACCTGGGCAGCGTCGAGACCGAGGGGGAGTACTCCGTGCTCGAATTCGACGGGCGGGTCAGCCATGCCGTGCGCAAGATTCCCGTCGCGGGGGACTACCGGGTGCAGGACGATCACGGGGCCAGCGACGAGGCGTGGACTCCCGATGCCGAGGCGCTCGAGCTGGTCCGGCGTTGCCGTGAGGCGGTGCGAGCTCGCTTTCCTGGGCTGGATGCGCCTTTGTTGTACGCCCGCGTCGACCTGCTGCGTGATGCGGGAGGGGGGTTGGTGGTGAACGAGCTCGAGCTGATCGAGCCTTCGCTGTTCTTTCGCCATGACGCGGGGGCCGGCCCGCGCCTGGCCGAGGCCCTGCTGGCCCGCGTCTGAGCAGCTCCGGTGGTCCCCCTCCCTCCCGACCCCGACCGAGAGTAGTTTTCGCCCCGAACCCGACCGAGAGTAGTTTTCCCCAATACTCCCGCAACACCACCGACCGCGGTCCGATACCGAGTCATGACCGCCCCACGTCGCGTCCTACCCGGCCGAACCTACCTTCTCACACGCAGGTGCCTCGAACGCCGTTTCTACCTCCGTCCAGACCCCATCGTTTCCCAAATCTTCGAGTACCTCCTCGCCGTCGCCTGCCAGCGCTTCGACATTCAACTCCACGCCTACGTCATGATGTCGAACCACTACCACCTCGTAGTAACCGATCAACTCGGCAACCTCCCCTCCTTCCAGCAATACCTCAACTCCCTCCTCGCTCGCGCCGTGAATCAGCACCGCAGCCACTGGGGCCAATTTTGGGACCGAGAGTCCTACAACGCCGTTGAGCTCCTCGAGGACGACGCCATCCTCGCCAAGATCGCCTACACCGAACTCAACCCAATCCACGCTGGCCTCGTCAGCCACCCAACCGCCTGGACCGCCCCCACGAGCGCCCCCCTCCACTTCGGCCACGAGCGACAGCTCCAACGTCCAGAGGGCTTCTTCAGCCCAAGCATGCCTCAAACCATCACTCTCGGACTCGTCGAACCCTCCTCCATCGGCCGACAGCGCACCCAGGCCCACCGCGATCACGTCTTCGCCGAGGCCCGCCAAGCCGCCAAACAAACTCAGCATCGCCCCACCGGAATGCGCCAGGTCTTGCTGCGCGATTGGACAGAAAGCCCGACGACCCCCGAACCGCGTCAAAAACTACGCCCCCGCTTCGCCTCGCGCTGCACCGAACTCCGCGTCCATGCGCTAACCGAGTTCCGGCGCTGGCTCGGCAGCTATCGAGCCGCCCTCGAACGTTTCAAAGCAGGGGAATATCCAGTCGCATTTCCAGCTGGAACGTTCTGGATGTGTGCGCGACTGGGGTGCCCCTCAGCACCCTCGTGAGCGCGCAACTGCGAAAGAGACACAAAAAGCCCTCCGCCAACGCTACTCGGGCGGGACGTCGGTGTTGGTGACGTAGAGCTTGGACAGCGCCAGGCTCTCGCGGTGTAACAGCAGCAGGCTGTGAAAGCCCGCGTCCCAGCTCTGGACCCAGGGATCGATGGTCTCGCAAGGCGGCGCCTCTGCGTCGCGGTAGTTGAGCTCCCGCCACACGTAGGCCGACTGCGCGGGCATGCCGGTGCAGTCCAGCTCGAACACCGGCGGCGGCTCGGGCTCACCGTCGACCGCCACGAAGAAGGAGTCGAAGGTCTCGACGTCGAGGCCCCGGATCCACACGTGCCACTGGTCCGTGCAGGGGATGTCGAAGTTGTAGAGGGCGTAGGCGTCCTCGGTAGCTTCGTCCCAGGCGAGCACCATGCCCTCTCCGATCGAGCTCTCGACGATCTCGAAGCCCACGAAGTCGTCGGCATCGATGGCGTCGAGCTCGAACACGACGCTCTCCGTGCACACCCCGCCCGACTCGCTCTCACTACTCTCGGTCGTCTCAGTCTCCGTCTCAGTCTCAGTCTCGCTCTCACTACTCTCGGTCGTCTCAGTCTCGGTGTCGGTGTCCCCAGGCATCGTGCACACGCCCTCGGCACACTCGAGGCCCTCGTCGCAAGCGCCCCCCATCGTGCAAGGACAACCCTCGGAGCCCAACGGACAGCGCTCCTCGTCCGCTGCCGATTCACTGTCGACCTCGCTCGAGCCAGACTCCCCACCAGAACTGCCCTCGCTGCCCTCCCCAGCCTCGTCCTCACCGAAAGTATTGCTGCCCCGAGCGTTACTCTCGGTACAACCCAGGACCAGGCTCAGCAACGACGAGAGCGCCAGGCCCGTGAAGGCCTGGCGCATCCACTCGGGCGACGGAGAGGCAACCATGAGCCCCTCCCTTGTATCACCCCTCGACGCTCTCTAGCTCCGCGAGGCCTGCCCGCGGGGACCACCGCCTCCTCCGCGCTTGCCCCCCCGACGCCCGCCGCCTCCGCGACCCCCCCGTCGGCCGGAGCTCTTGTTCGCGCCGCTCTTCTTCTTCGCGCCCCCTCCGGGCTTCGACCCACTCCGCCGCGCGGCCAGGTCCGTCAGCTCCGGCAGAGCCTGCGAGGGCGGATACCCGTGATCCTCGATCCGCTCGATGTGCGCCCGCAGCAAACGCTCGATATCGACGAGATAGGCCCGCTCCTCGACATCGCAAAAGGACAGCGCGATGCCCGAGTTGCCCGCCCGAGCCGTCCGCCCGATGCGGTGGATGTAGGTCTCCGGCACGTTCGGCAGGTCGAAGTTGATGACGTGGGAGACCTTCGAGATGTCGAGGCCGCGGGCGGCGATGTCCGTCGCCACGAGCACGCGCAGCTCCCCACCCTTGAAAGCCTCGAGCGCCCGGGTGCGCGCGTTTTGAGACTTGTTGCCGTGGATCGCCGCCGAGCTGACCCCAGCCGCGCTGAGGTGCTTGGCGATGCGGTTGGCGCCGTGCTTGGTCCGAGAGAAGACCAGTGAGCGGCTGACGCTCGGGTCCGCGCGCAGCAGGTCGACCAGCAGCTTGCGCTTGTTGCCCTTGTCCACGAAGTAGAGCCGCTGGTCGACGTCCGCCGGCTCGGACACCCGAGCCACGGCGACCTCCACGGGATCATCGAGCAAGGTCGCCGCGAGCTCCTTGATCGCGCTGGGCATGGTCGCCGAGAAGAACAGCGTCTGCCGCTTGCTCGGCAACGCCTTCACGATCCGCCGGATGTCGGGCAAGAAGCCCATGTCGAGCATCTGATCTGCCTCGTCGAGGACAAAGACCTCGACCCGCTTGAGATCGATGTGCCCCCGACCCATGAGGTCGAGGAGGCGGCCCGGGGTGGCCACGAGCACGTCCACGCCCCGGCGCAGCTCAGCGATCTGAGGCTTGTCCTTCACGCCGCCAAAGATGACGGTGTGCCACAGCTCGAGGTGCTTGGCGTAGGAGCCGATGTTGGCCCCGATCTGCGCCGCGAGCTCGCGGGTCGGCGAGACGATCAGCGCGCGGATGCGCGGCTCATCCGGCGGGTCCGCGTCGAGGCGTTGGAGGATGGGAAGAGAGAAGGCAGCCGTCTTGCCTGTGCCCGTTTGCGCGCAGCCGAGAATGTCTCGGCCGGCGATGGCCGAAGGAATGGCCTGGGTCTGGATGGGTGTCGGCGTCTCGTAGCCCGCCTCGCGGACGGCGCGGAGCAGGGGCTTGGCGAGGCCGAGGGTCTCAAAACTCACCAGCGCCGACTCGCACGGATGATCCTCCGACGCAAGCTCCCCACCTCAAAGACGCGTGACTTTGGTCCCAGCGGCACCGGGGAGACCCTCAGGACCGCTCCCCTTCAGCCCTGGGGGTTGATCTTCACCGTCCCCGCGCCGCCGACGTAGGCGTAGCTGTCGTAGTTGTCCCAGCCGACCACGAGCACGCCGAAGGGCTCGCCGCCGCTCTCGATGGTGTGGACCCCGTCCCAGATCTGGTAGCGGCCCACCTCCCAGGTGGCGTCGCCCAGGGGCGTGAAGGTCTCCTCGGCGACGGGAAAGTCGTCGAGGGTGATGGTCGAGCCGGCCTTGCGCATCAGCACGAGCACGTCGGCGTCCCAGGTGCCCGGGACCAGGGCGACGTAGCGCGGCAGGTACTGCTCGATGGGCGGGATGTGGACCATCGCCGGGTCGCCCTGGTTTTGGAAGGGCTGGCTGAGCACCTGGGCGCTGAGCATGTAGCTGACCAGGGCGATGGGGGCGCTGGCCTCGACGCGGAAGTCGGCCTCCACGCCAAAGGGCGCGTTGACGTAGAAGTCCGCGACCTCGCCAGCGTCGAGCTCGAGGGGCCCGGCGGGCAGGCCCGTGACCATGGGCGAGTAGTCGAGCTCGACCACGGTGCCGTCCTCGGACGCGTAGATCTGCCACAGCGTCGCCTCGGGCACGTAGCCGTCGCGGATCGGCATGTGCGGGGCGATGAATTTCTTGCCCCACAGGCGCACCCCCGCGAGCTGCTCCTCGAGGTGGTCGCAGCAGCACGGATCCTTGGGGATGTTGGCGCAGCCGTGGCCCGAGAACACCGCCACGGGGCGCTCGGGGTCGCTCTCGACCAGGGTCCCGCTCAGGTTCGCGTGCGGATCCTCGGGGTTGAAGGTCAGGGTGTCGCCGGCCTGGAGCTCGACCAACACCGGCTCCCCGGCGGCCGTGGCCTCGAGGCCGGGCCCGCCGAGGGTGCTGACCGAGGGGGTCACCGTGACCACGGTCTGATCGACCCCGGCGGCGATGGTCAGGAAGGGGTTGGCGTGGTCGGACAAGTCCGCGTAGTTGACCACCTGGTTGCGGTGGTCCCAGCTCGGCACCGGGTAGAGCAAGGAGGCGTCGGACAGGTAGGACGAGGCCCCGTCGATGGGGTTGAACTGGTAGGCGATGATCGGCAGGTCCGAGGTGATCCGGTAGGCCCCGCCGGGGTTGATGCCCGGGCCCTCGAGGTGGAAGTCCTCGACCTGGAATTCGTGCACGCTCAGCGGAGCCACGAGCGCGGGCTCGACCACGGGCTCCCAGGCCCCGTCGACCCGGCGATCGAGGTGGACGAGGGCCTCGCCGCCGTCCTGGACGTTGGAGACCACGGCGGCGAAGGGGGTGATGTCGAGGTTGCTGTCGAGGTCGACGGTGAAGAACTCGCAGCCCACGGAGGTCTCGCCGGCGGCCGCCTCGGCGCAGGTCGTGGGGATCATCGGCGGCGGCTCGGGGGGCAGGTCGACGTCGGCGAGGTCGAACTTGGGCTCGCTCGACTCCTCGGACTCCTCGCTCACCTCGTCCTCCCCCGGCCCCTCCTCGCTCGCCTCCGAAGCCGCCTCGGCTCCGGCCTCGCTCGGGGTCTCCGCCGCGGAGTCCTCGACCTCGTCCGCCGCCGACTCGGTGTAGACGCTGGTCGTGTCGTCGCCCCGGCAGCCGACCGAGAGTCCTGCCCAGAGCAGCAGCGCGAGCCCCACGACCGCGCCCTCGCGCAGCCGCGGCACCGAGCGTCCGTCCCCACCTGTCCCGACCATGATCCGACTATACCCTCGCCGCCCCCGGTCGCTCGCGCCTCCCCCGTGGCAGGCTCGACACGGCCCGCTGCGGACATCAGACTTCACGAGACACCCTGCGCCCCTCGCCCATGCGTCCCCCCCTCCCCCCACGCCCGACCCGGCTCAGGCTGGCCCCAGCCCTGAGCTCCAGCGCCCTCGGGCCGGCGGCATTGTTGCTCGGAGCCCTCGCCGCGCCGAGCCAGGCCGCGGCCGGGCCGGTCGACACCAACAAGGGCGGCGCCCCGCCCCGAGAGGGCCTGAGCGTCAACGCCAGCGCGTCCGTCAACCTGTCCGGCGGCAACGTCAACCGCAGCCAGCTCGCGCTCGCGGGCAACCTGCACTGGCAGGACTTCCACGCTCCGTCGCCGAGCGCGGGCCCCGATCATCCCGCCCGCGTCCTCGGCCCGCAGCTGCCCTGGCCCCGCCAACAGTTCCAGCTCGAGGGAAGCAGCGCCCTGATGACCAACGAAGGCTTTCGGGTCCGCAACAGCGCCTTCGCCTTCGGCCGCTGGCGTCGGATGTGGCACCGCCGCGTCGGCACCACCGCCTTCGGCCAGATCGAGTACGACGAGCGCCGCTCCCTGCGTCGCCGCTCCCTGCTCGGCGCCGGCGGCAGCGTGACCCTGAGCAACCGCCTGCGCCTGCGCGCCTTCACCTCGGCCAGCTACATCGTCGAGTTCGAGCGCAACACCATCACCGTCCCCGACGACCCCCACCCCGAGGCGCCGATCAACCACCGCCTGTCCGCGGTCCTCGTGGTCACGGCGAGCCTCGTCGGCGACGACGCCCTGCGCCTGCGCAGCGCGACCTTCGTGCAGCCGCGCTTCGACGACCCCAGCGACTTGCGCACCCTGCAGTCGATGCAGCTCGAGGGCCAGATCCTGCGCAACTTCGCCATGGGCCTCGACGCCTCGCTGGAGTGGGACAACCAGCCGCCCATGGGCGTGGTGCCCTTCGACTGGGCCGTGTCGAGCTACGTGCGCGTCAGCCTGGGCGGCTGAACACCGCGTCGAACCACGCGCCGATCAGCCCCGTCGCGGCGTCGCCCTCGCCCCGGTAGTCCGGCGAGCGTGGCCGGGTCTCGCCGCTGGCCTCGATGGCGTCGGCGAAGGCCGAGAAGCGCTGGTGGGCCTCGACGGCGGCCAGATCCGGGTGGAACTGCGTCGTCCACCAATCGGCGGCGTCGATGCGCATCGCCTGGATCGGCACGGCCTCCGTGGACGCCAGCAAGGTCGCGCCCCTGGGCAGGGCCATGACGTGGTCGGTGTGCCCGGTGTGGCCGTGGAGCGCCCCGCGTCCCCCGGCGAGCGGACCGAACACGGGGTCTTCGTGGGCGGCCGCGCCGAGGTCGAACGCGAGGGTCCCGGCCTCCATGCGCGAGCGATCGGTCTCGACGGCGACGCCGAGGTGCACGGCCATGAGCTGGTGCCCAAAGCAAATTCCAAAGCCCGGGAGGCCGCGGTCGAGGGCCCCGTCGAGGAGGCCGCGCATGGCGTGGACCCACTCGCGGCTGCGCGGATCGTGGACGGAGAAGTTGCCCGAGCCGCCGATGATCACCCCGTCGACGCCCTCGAGCCAATCGGCCCGGGCCGGCTCGGCGAGGGCGTTGCGGGTGCGCAGCCGAGCCGCCCGCGGGCCGAGCCGCCGGGCGACGCAGTCTCGCTCGTGCTCGGCTACGCTCGCGCCCGGGGGCCGGATCTGGACCAGCAGGATCTCGCGCACGCGCTGAGCATACGAGATCGACGGCCCGGCGTTTCAACCCGAGCGCGGTCCAGGATCCAGGCGCGCGAGCAGAGCGACCGCCGCCGTCTCGACCCGCATGATCCGCGGCCCGAGGTGCACGAGCGCATCGCCGAGGGCCGCGAAGCGCTCGCGCTCGAACTCGACGAAGCCGCCCTCGGGGCCGAGCACGAGGGTCAGCGGGCCGACCTGGGCGCGCGGGCAGGGCCGCGGGCCGTGGGGATCGGCGACCAGCACCGGGGCCGCGGCGCGCAGGCTCGCCAGGCGGTCCTCGGCGAAGGGGCGGAAGCGACGGTGGAACTCGAGCTCGGGCAAGATCGTGTCGCGGGTCTGCTCGAGGCCAAGAAGCAGCTGGCGCCGCAGCGCCGCCGGCTCGAGGGCGGAGGCGTCCCAGTAGCTCTTCTCGACCCGCCGGGAGTGGAACAACAAAAAGCGCTTGATACCCAGGACCGTCCCCTGCTGCAGGACCTTCTCGAGGGTCGCCGGCCGGGGCAGGGCGACCGCCAGGGTCACCGCCGAGGGCGGCGGCGGCGGCTCCGAGAGCGCTGCTTCGAGCTCGAGCTCGAGCGCCTCCCGATCGATGCGCACCACCCGAGCGCGCCCCATCTTCCCCCCGAGCAGGCCCACACCCAGCGCATCACCCACGGCCGCCTTGATGTGCTTGCGGACGTGGACCAGACGCCGATCCAGAAGGCGCACGCGCGCCTCGGAGACGAAGTCTTCGGGCTGGAGCAGGATCAGGTTCATCGCTCCTCCTGGGGGTACCATGGGCGTCGTTCATGGCCATGCGTCGTCGGTGTTTTTTGAGCGCGGCCGCCGGCTTGGCGGCCCTCCCCCTGGGCTGTGAGCGCAGCGCCCCGTCGAGCGCGGAGGCCCCGAGCAGCGCCGCGCGAGCCGAGCTGCTGATCCACGCCCGCGTCTACTCCGGCGGCAGCGGGCCCGTCCGCGGCGTCGCCGAGGCCCTCGCCATCGCGGGAGGCCGGGTGCTCGCGCTGGGCTCCCGCGCGGAGCTCGACGGCCTGCGCGGCCCCGACACCCGCGTCCTCGAGCTCGGCGAGGCCTTCGTCATGCCCGGGCTGACCGACGCCCACGCCCACCTCCTCGGCCTTGGTCAGACTCGGGAGATCGTCGATCTGCGCGGCGCCGCGACCCTCGACGAGGTCCGGGCTCGGCTCCGCGCCGGGGCGCCCCCCGGCGAGGGCTGGGTCCTCGGCCGCGGCTGGGACCAGAACCTGTGGGGCGGCGCCATGCCGACCGCGGCCGAGCTCGACGAGAGCTTCGCCGATCGCCCCGTGTGGCTGCGCCGCGTCGACGGCCACGCCGGCTGGGCCAACACCGCGGCCATGGAGCTCGCGGGGCTGAGCGCCGACACCCCCGATCCCGAAGGCGGCGAGTTCCTCCGCGACGAGGGCGGCGCGCCCGCGGGCGTGCTCGTCGACGCGGCCATGGACAGCATCCCCGTGCCCGAGCCGAGCGCCGAGGACCTCGAGCGGTGGATCCGGACGGCCACCCAGGAGGCCGCCAGCCTCGGGCTGACCGGCGTGCACGAGATGGGCCTGGGCGGCGAGGCGCACCGGATCTTCACCCGCCTCGCCCAGGCCGGCGAGCTGCCCCTTCGAGTCCACGGCTACGCGAGCGAGGCCTGGTGGCGCGCCGGCCTCGACGGCGAGCAGCCGGGCCAGGTCGACCCCACCACGCGCTACGCCCTCGCCGGCATCAAGGTCTACGTCGACGGGGCCCTCGGCTCCCGCGGGGCCGCCATGCTCGCGCCCTACAGCGACCGCGCCGGCCACCTCGGCGCGCTCATGCACGAGCCGCAGTACTACGTCGACATCAGCACCCAGGCCCTCGAGCGCGGCTTCCAGGTCGCCTCCCACGCCATCGGCGACCGCGGCATCCGGACCATCATCGAGGCCTACGCGGCCGCGATGGCGGCGACCAAGACCGCCGACCAGGATCGACGCCTGCGCATCGAGCACGCCCAGGTCATCGCCCCCGAGGACATCCCGCGCCTCGCCGAGCACGGCCTGATCGCCAGCATGCAGCCGACCCACGCGACCAGCGACATGCCCTGGGCCCCGGCGCGCGTGGGCCCCGAGCGCCTCGCGGGCGCCTACGCCTGGCAGCGCATGCTCGCCGCCGGCGTGCCCCTGGCCTTCGGCAGCGACTTCCCCGTCGAGCGCCCCTCGCCCCTGCTCGGGCTCTACGCCGCGATCACCCGCCAGGACCTCGACGGCCAGCCCGCGGGCGGCTGGCTCCCGGACCAGCGCGTCGACCTCGACCAGGCCATCCACGGCTTCACCGCCGGGGCCGCCCACGCGGCCCACCGCGAGGACCACCTCGGGCGCCTCGGGCCGGGCTACGCCGCCGACCTGACCGTGCTGGCGAAGGACCCCTTCACCCTCGACGACCCCCGCGAGCTCCCGGAGCTCGAGGTCCTCGGGACGGCCGTCAGCGGCGAGCTCATCGGCCTCTAGACGAGCCGGCGCGCGCAACGAAAAAGCCGCGGCGCTCTCTAGCTAGCGCCGCGGACTTTCCATTGGGGGTCGGCGAGCCTAGCGGATCCCGCCGATCTCGTCGCCGCCCTCTTCCTCTTCGCCGCCTTCGTCCTCCTCGCCCTCTTCCTCCTCGGCGCCGTCGCCCTCTTCCTCCTCCTCCTCGCCTTCTTCCTCTTCCTCTTCCCCTTCCTCCTCACCGTTGCCCTCTTCGCCGGCCTCCTCGGCCTCGGCGACCTCGGCGACGACGCCAGCCTCGGGCGGGATGCGACGGGTCTCGGTGCTCGGCTCCTCCGAGCCCGAGCTCCCCGGCGGGTTCGCGGGGCCGCCGTCGGGCTCGCCAGGCTCGCCTGCGGTGCCCTGGTTGGCCTTGGCCTCCGCCATCTTGGCCTCGCGCTCGGCCCGTTGCTCGGCCCGCCGAGCGTCCCGCTCGCGTCGGCGCTGGCTGGCCTTCTCACGCTTCTCGCGCTGCATCTGCTCTTTGGTCTTTTGCTTGATGCCGCGGAAGCGCCGGTACTTGAAGTTACCGTCGAGGACGACGCCCAGCCAGCCGTCGTCCGGCGGGTCCATCTTCACCTTCTCGTCCGTGCCCTTGACCATGAAGTCGATGGGCGGGTTGTTCTCGCGCAGCTCCGGCGTGACGAAGAACTTGATGATCAGGTTGAGGCGCGACTTGTCGAGGGGGTCCTTGAAGGTGATGTCGCCCGAGATCTTGATCAGGATGTCGTCGCTCTCGTTGCCGAACTCCTCGGCGACCGCCTTGCCGTCGGTCACGGTCAGCACGCCGTCGAGGGTGCCCAGATCAATCTCGGGGATGGTCAGGCCCTTGGACAGCTTCTTCGACCCGGGCACGTAGAGCTTGGTCTCGCCGTCGCCCACGGTGCACGAGGCGCAGTGGATCTCGAGCTTGCCGCTGGCCTTGGCCCACTCGTTCTTCGGCGCGGTCAGGTCGACGTCGAGGGCGAACAGGCCGCGCACCGGGGCGTTGACGGCCCCCTGCAGCTTGGGCACGGCGTAGAGCGGCAGGTCGGCGATGTGCACGTTGGCCCGGGACTCGTCCTCGCTCTGGTAGTAGCCGCCCGAGAGCTCGCCCTCGTCGAGGGCGCCCTCGAAGTCGACGTCGACGGTCCCGAACACCAGGTACTTGAGGATGTGGAAGCGGACGTCGAGCTCCTCGACCACGAAGGGCACCGGGGTCGAGTCCGGGCGCGAGGGCTTGAAGCTCCAGGTCACGCCCTCGAGCTTGGCCGCGCCCCACGGCCGCAGCTTGATCTCGTCGATGTGGATCAGCACGCCCTGCTTGCGCGCCTCGTGGGAGATGCGCCAGGACAGCGAGTCCGTCGGCAGGCTGATCCACGCCGCCATCACGAACACGAACAGCAGACCAAAAAACCACGCCGCGCCGCGGCCGAGCTTGCGCAGCAAGCCGCCGACGTCGAAGCCTCCGCCGCTGGGCTCGAGGCTGGGCGGGGTCCCGGACATGCTCGCGCTGGGGCCGACGCCCGAGCTGGTCATGCTGCTGCCCGCGGGCACGGGCACCTGGTCGAGGTCGGGGATCTGCGAAGGGTCAGCCATGGCTCACTTGTCCTCCTCGTCGCCGCCGCTCTCGTCCTCGCCCTCGCCCTCGATCGCGACGCGCTCGTAGGTCGCGAGCACGACGTCGACGTTGAGGCGGTCCTCGCTGACGCTCGGCGAGCGGATCGTCAGGCCGTGGGTCAGCACGACCTGCTCCTCCTGACCCTCGATGGCGGTCAGGAAATTGGTCAGCTGGGCCAGGCTCACGCTGCGCAGGTCGAACTCGTAGGTCCGCATCTGCAGGCCGGGCACGAGCTCGACGGGCTGCTTCTCTTCCTGGTTGCTGGCCTTGACCTCGGCCACGGACGCGGCCTGCTCGACGAGGGTCGAGAAGGACAGCGGCTTGTCCGAGATCTTCTCGTCCTTTTGGTTCTTCGAGGCGAGCTTCTCCTTGTAGGCGCTGCCGAAGGTCCGGGTCAGGTCCAGGCCGTCCTGCAGGTCCGTGATCTCCTCGTCGATGGCCGCGAGCTGCTTGGCGCGGAAGAAGAAGATCAGGAACGCGCCCATGATGAAGGCGACCCCGATGAGCGCCGACACGAGCACGCGCTCGCGGGGCTGGAGCTTGTCCCAGAAGCTGGGCCCGGCGTGCTTGGCATCAACCTTCGCCATTGTCGTCCTCCTCTTCAGCGGCGGCCTCGCCGACGGCCCCCTCGGCTTCGTCGCTCTGCTCCTCGACGGCGCCCTCCATGGCCGTGTTGCCCGTGTAGCAGTTGTGGTCGAGGGTCATCTCGAAGGTGTTGCGGTCGTTGCGGTCCCGGACCACGCCCTTGGTGATCTCGTCGATGCAGGCGATGCGCTCGAGCTTGACCGCGAGGCGGTCTTGGGTGGTCGAGCGCGTCGCGGACACGTTCATCTCGACCTTGAGCTCGCGGATCTCGATGCTCGTGACGACCAGGTCGTCGTCGGGGAGCACGCCCGCGTTGATGTCGGTGACCGGCGCGAGGGCGAAGCCTTCGCCCTCCTCGCCCGCGGGGGGCTCCCCGGCAGGCGGCGCGGCCCCGGTCGGGTCGACGCCGGGGATCAGCGGCTGGCCGTCGGGGCCCATGGGCACGGGCTGGCCGTCGGGGCCCATGATCGCCGGGAGGCCGTCGGGGCCCACGCCCGTGGTGTAGCCCGGCGGCAGCGGCAGGGCCTCGGGGGCCTGACGCCCGCCCTCGGGCGCGGTGTGCTTGGTCAGCAGCTCGAGCACCTCGAGGGCGCCGCGCTCGGGGATCTGGCTGCGCATGTCCCCGCCGTCGACGGAGGCGAGCTTGGCCCGGACCAGGTCGGAGCTGCCGTAGGCCGTGCCGAACACGTCGGCGGTCTCGGCCTCGAGCTCCGCGGCGTAGGCGTCCCGCTCGCGCTCGGCCGCCCGCACCTTGACCAGGCTGTCGGCGAAGGCGAAGGCCAAGATGGCCACGCCCAGCGCGGCGAGGGTCGGGACCTGCTTTTGCAGCCACTGCCCGTCCCCGGCCCCGCCGTCAAAGGCGTCGTGGAGCTGAATCAGCGGGCGCCGGCCCGTGGCCACGGCCGCCCCGAGGGCGACGAGGGCCCCCCCCCACTCGCGGCCCTGGACCCCGCGCAGCGCCCCGCCTTCGGCGGGCGCGACCGGCCCGACCTGCAGGCCGAGCTCGCGGCCGACCCACGGCCCGAGCCCGCGCAGGCGCGAGGCCCCGCCGGCGAGCTGAATCTCCACGATCTGGCAGCCCAGCTCGGCGCGCAGCCACTGGCGGGTGTGCTCGAGCTCCCGCAGCAGGGGCTGGAGGGCGCGGCGCACCGCGGGGTCGTCGACGTTGCCCTGCTCGGCGAGGGTCCGCTCGGCCGTCTGCGCGTCGACGCGCCAGGCCTTCTTGAGCTCGCGGACCAGCTGCCGAGTGCCGCGGCGCAGGGTCCGGGCGCCCACGGGGCCGGTCTTGGCCAGGGCGACGACGTCCGTGCTCTTGTAGCCGATGTCGACGATCAGCCGCACCGGCTCGCCCGGGTCCGTCGAGCCCGGGGGCAGCTCCGGCGCCGGCAGGGTCGAGAGGGCCTGGGCCAGCGCCAGCGCGCTGGTGGTCACGAGCTTGAGGTTGAGCTTGGCGAGCTCGAAGCGCGCCGTGACGTGCTGGATGGTGGTCCGCTTGGCCGCGACGACCAGGGCCCGACCCTGCCCGTCGCCGCGCTTGATGGTCAGGTGATCGACGGCGAGCTCTTCGATGGGCAGCGGGAACTGGCCGTCCGCCTCGAAGGTCACCGCCTGGGCGATCTGCCGCGGGTCCTCGAAGGGGAAGGTCAGCACGCGGTAGCTGCCCGAGCCGCCCGGCAGGCACACGCCCGTGGGCAGGCCCGCGAGGCCGCGCTCTTCGATCATTTTCAGCGCCGTGTCGATCGCCGGGTCCGTGGGATCTCCACCCTCCCCCGGCGTGCCCGACACGCTCTTTTCCCACACGTGCATCACCTGGGCTCCGCGGAACCCCGAGGTGATGACCGCGATCTTGACCCGGCGATTGCCGAGGTCGACTCCGACGAACTTCTGGGCCATGGGCTCTCGGTCTCAGTCTTCCCGGTAGTACAGCCACGCGCCCTTGCCCTGGCTCTGGCTGCGCGCGTACTGGATGTCGTAGACCGCCGTGACGCGCTTGTTGACGCTGCCGACGGTGGTGATGATTTCGAGGCGATAGATGCGCTCGGGGGTGACGGTGGCGACGTCCTTGAGGCCGCCCCAGGTCGCCCCGTCTCGCTCGCCGCCGTTGACCCGGACATCCATGCCGTCGGGCACCTTGGGCACGTTGGCGAGGTTGTCCGAGTCGCCGTCCTCGCCGAACAAGGTCAGCGGGTTGACGAAATTGTCGGGGTTATCGACGAGCTTCTTGACGTCGTCGAGCTTGGTGAACAGGTTGAACTCCCGGCTCTCGACCACGAAGTTGGCCAGCGGCATGGTCATGGTCAGGAAGTTCTCGCCCTCGGTCTTCCAGCGATCCTTGCCGGACACGGCGTGGCGCAGGACCAGCGCGACCTGCTCGGGGCTGGCGAAGTTGAGGTTGACCTTGCAGCCGCCGTAGACCGTCAGCTCGTGGGCGAAGGCGGCCATCCAGTCGTCGTCGATGCCGGCGACCAGGTGCAGCTCCTGGACCGAGTCCAGCCGGGCGTTGCGGGCCTGGTAGGGGTCGTAGAGCTCGGTGTAGCGGTAGCGCTCGTCCTGGGACGAGTTGGCCAGGCGGTAGGTGCTGAACTTGCCGCGGTCCGGATCGATGTAGTCGACCATCGCCCGGAGCACGTCGTAGCGCAGGTAGCGGTTGCCGTCGCTCTTCTCCTCGTCGAACAGAGGGTCGTAGAGCTTGGGCATCTGCAGGGCCTCGAGGGTCTCGTAGGTCCGCGCCTGGGGCCGGTTCTTGTCGCTGTCGCCGTCCTTTTCCATGGCGAGGCAGTTGACGTTGATCTTGCCGCTCTCGGCCTCGAGCCGGACCTCGAAGCTGCCGCCGCCCTCGAGGGCGAGCTCGTTGAGCGAGCTCGTGTCGAGGCCGACCAGCGCGCCCAGGCCCTCGGCCCCGTCCTCGGTCCCGAACACCGACATCAGGTAGGGCGCGAGCATGGTGATGTCCATGGCGCCGACCATGTCGCGGAACTGCTTTTGGTTGAACACCATGCGCTGCAGCTCGAACATCAGCACCGACAGCTGCATCGCGCCGCGCTGGATGGCCCGCGCCTGGACCTCGGCGCCGTGGTTGACGGCGCTCTGCCAGTCGACCCGGGCCTTGTAGTTGAAGGTCGCCGTGAACGGGAACAGGATCGCCAGGGCGATCAGGACCATGAGGATGGCGATGCCCTGCTGGTTCTCGCGGCCCCGACCCAGGCGCGGCTCGTCCGCGTCGTCCTCGTCGTCCTCGTCGTCCTCGAGCACCTCCTCGAGCGACGCGTCCAGCTCGGTCGCGTCCAGCTCCTGCGCCTCGCCCTCGTCGTGCTGCGTGTCGATCTTGGCCATGCTCACTTCTCCAGATCGATCTTCTCTTGCATGATGATCACGGCCTGGGTGACGAAGTACTCCGTCTCCTCGGTCTGCTCGTTGCGGACGCCGAGCTTGATCTCGATGCGCGGGGGCATGCGGTCGGGCTGTTCGTCGTTGGAGGTGGTCCGCCACTCGTCGCGCCAGTCCTGATCGGCGGGATCCCAGTAGCGGAACTCGAGGCTCTCGACGTCCTCGCACAGCACGTAGGCCGGGGCGTAGCGGCGCAGGTCCTCGGGCAGGTCGCCGGTCAGGCGAGTGGTCTCGCGGCGGTAGAGGTGGGTGCGCGAGGAGTCGTCCTCGTCGGGGCCCAGGAAGTACTGGATCACCGTCTGGTCGCTCTCGTTGGAGTCGCGACGGATGCGCAGGTGGGCGAAGCTCGAGAAGGTCAGGCTGTCCCCGTCGGCGCTGCCGCGGCCCTCGAACAGGGTGAAGTGCCGGGTCTCCTCCTGGGGCCGGTTGAAGGACAGGTAGGCCATGGACACCTCGGAGCTCATCCGGTCCATGGTGTTGCGGATCATCGCGTAGCGATCCTGGATCTTCTCGGTCTCCTCCATGGCGCGCACGGTGGAGCTGAAGCTGCTCCAAACCGAGACCATCATCATGGTCACGATCGCCATGGCCACGAGGACCTCGATCAGGGTCATGCCGCGTCGGTCGGTCTGACGAGCAGCCATCATCCGCCCCCCAGGTTCTGGGTGCCGGGGCTCCCCTGCAAGCGCTGGTTGACCCGCGGGCCGCTGCCCGAGCTCCCGCTGCCGCCGCCCCGGGACGAGGGATCGGTCGGGTCCTCGGAGCCCGAGTTGTCGTCCTCTTCGGTGAACTCGCCGCCCGCCCCAGGCAGCTGCAAGAGCGCCGCGGGGTCGGTCCAGAAGGTCTGGAGCACGAACTCGTGCTCGAGCTTGCCCTGCTTCCACTTGACGGTGCAGTCGACCTTGCGGATGGAGTTCTCGATCGCCGCCTTGACGATGGGCCAGACCATGCCGAGGGCGCCGAAGGCCTGGTCGCCCGCGTCGACGACGTTGTCGTCGGAAGAGCCGGACACCTCGTCGGCGCCCTCCTTGGCCTCGAGCAGCTGGTTGTACTCGGGCAGCTCGATGAAGTGCACCGTGCACACCCAGTCCATGTCCGGGTAGCCCTGGTCGGAGAAGTCGCCCTCGAACTCCTGGTCCGAGCTGACCCAGCCCTCTTGGCGGTGCTCGAACTCGAGGTTGACGATGACGTTCTCGGCGAGCAGCGCCGCCGCGGTGATGTCCCGGGCGTAGCGCGTGGCCTGCATGCTGTTGAGCTGCGAGGCGAGCATCGAGGTCATGACCACGGCGAGGATGGCCACGGCGATGAGCACCTCGAGCAGGGTGAAGCCGGTCTGATCTGCGGCCTTGGCCTTGCCCTTGTTCGAGCGCTCCTTGCCCTGCTTGGATTTCTTCTTACCGGCCTTGGACGGCCCACCGGCGCCGGGGCCCAGGAACACCCCCGAGCGGCGCACGGGCACGCCGAGGTGCCGCGGGTGGCGGGGCTTGGTCCGCGGGGACCGAGGGCTTCGAGACGTCTGCGTCGCGTCGGCCATCAGAAGCTCCTCCGCTCCTTCTTGTTGCCCTGGTCGTCCTCCTCGTCGCCGACCAGATCGGGCAGCTCGAGGGCGATGAGCTCGGACTCCACGGTGACCTTGCCGGTCAGCGGCTGGACGATGATCGTGTAGACGACGTCCTCTTCGCCGACGAGGCGCTGGCGCAGCTTGGGCCGACCCTTGAGCTGAATGTGGGCGTGCTGGGTCTGGCCGCGGGGGAAGAAGTAGAGGTCGGCCTCGCCCTCGGTGATCGGCTCGGGGTCCGAGTCGGTCTGGACGCTGATGATCTCCACGCCCTCGGGGAAGATCAGGGGCTCGGCCAGCTCGCCCAGGGTGCCGTCGGACTCGAAGGAGTCGAACAGGGGCTTGCGCGCCCGCGGGACCTCCTTCTTGGAGACCGCGTAGGGGTCGAGGGGATCGCCGCCGCCTTGCTGGTCGAGGTAGGCCGAGGCGATCGAGCTGTAGTAGGCCTCGGCGGCCTGCTTGTCGCGCTCGTCCTGGTCCTCGAGGTCCCGCTCGTCGCGCTTGAACAGCGCGCCGTCGAGGTCCGTGGACGGCAGGTACATCGCGTCGTCAGCCCGCTGGATCTGGAAGCTGCGCTTTTCGAAGTCGATGTGCAGCCGGTAGTAGGCCCCCGTGAACCGGGCGCGGTCGTAGCAAAAGCGGATCGTCGAGGCGAGCTGGTTGGTCCCGCGGACGACCTCGGCCTGCGCCGCCGCGCCCATGCTCACCGTCGCGCTCCACATGATGAGCACGATGATGAACAAGACGACGAGGATCTCGATGAGCGTCAGCCCGCGCGAGCGCCCGCGCCGATCCGCCGACGCGCGCGCGCTGGCGAGAAGGGGATGACGGCGGAGGCGGGGCACGGACATGACGCGGCTCGATTCAGTCTGGATTCAGAGGCGGCGCGGCCTACTCCTCGGCCTGCTCCGTCTCCCACGACACGACGTCGTCCTCGTTGCCCTCTTGCTGATCCTCGCCCGCCGAGAAGATGTCGACGGAGCCGTGCTCACCGGGGCACTTGATGGTGTACTCGCCGCCCCAGGGGTCCTTGGTCACCTTCTTGATGATCCCGGCGGCCTTGAGGTCCTGCACGCTCTTGGGGCACTTGTTCTTTTGGATCTGGTACATCTCGACGCTCGTCTCGAGGTTGGAGATGTCCTTTTGCGCGGTCTTGACCTTGGCGTCGCCCAGGGCGTTGGACGCGACGACGGCCACGCCGCCCATGATCAGGCCGATGATCGCGAGCACGACCAGGATCTCGATGAGGGTCATGCCGCGGGTGCCGCGAGCGGCGGCGCCACGGGTCAGCTTCTTTTGCATCTGCTCGGTGCTCATGTGGGTGTCCTTGACTGATGAAAGGGTGTCTCGGGGCGGGCGAGGTGCAACGCCCGGCTCAAAAGTTGGGTTGGCTGGATTGACGAAGTGGCGCGGCTGCGGCGGCCAAATTGTCGGAATGTCTGGAGGGGGCGCTCGAAGGGGCGAGAAAACGGAGCGGAGGGTTGGTTTGGGGCTCACTGAGCGCCCATCTCGTTCATCTGCAAGATCGGTGTCATGATCGCGAACACGATGAAGCCGACGGTGCCGCCCATGAGCACGATCATCAGGGGCTCGAGCACCGAGGTCGCGCGGGTGATGGCAGACGAGGCCTCGCGGTCGTAGGCGTCGGCCAGGTCGGTGAGCATCTGCTCGAGCTGGCCGGAGCGCTCGCCGACGGCGATCATGTGGGTGACCAGGGGCGGGAACTGCCCGCTGCGCTTGAGCGACGGGGCGATGCCGGCGCCCTCGCGGATCTCGTCGCGGGCCTCGCTGAGCACCTTCTCGAGGATCACGTTGCCCAGCAGGCTGCGCACGATGTCGAGGGCCTGGAGGAGCTGGACCCCCGACGCCAGCATGGTCGAGAGCGTCCGGGCGAAGCGGGCGATGGCGATCTTGCGCGCCAAGGTCCCGATGATCGGGGTGCGCAGGATGATCGCGTCGGTGGTCCGGCGGCCCTTGGGCGAGTCGCGGTAGGCCTTGAAGGCGTAGATGATGCCGAAGGTGGCGCCGAACACGAGCCACCAGTAGCCGACCAGGAAGTCCGAGAAGCCGATCAGCGTGCGGGTGGTGAAGGGCAGCTCGGCCCCCTGGCCCGCGAAGATCTCCGAGATGCTCGGGACGACCTTGACCATCAACAGGGTCACCACGCCGACGCCGACCAAGGCCATGGCCACGGGGTAGAACATCGCCGTGGTCACCTTGGAGCGCAGCTCCTCTTGCTGGTCCATGAAGTCCGCGATGCGGATCAGCACGGTCTCCAGCGAGCCCGAGGCCTCACCGGCGCGGACCATGTTGATGTAGAGCTTGGTGAACACCTTGGGGTGCGAGGCCATGGCGTCGGCCAGCGAGGAGCCCTCGTTGACCTTGCTGCCGATGTCCGAGAGCACGTTCTTGAAGCGCGGGCTCTCG
The DNA here is from genome assembly GCF_000170895.1 of Plesiocystis pacifica SIR-1. Classification (GTDB taxonomy): domain Bacteria; phylum Myxococcota_A; class Polyangia; order Nannocystales; family Nannocystaceae; genus Plesiocystis; species Plesiocystis pacifica. The sequence continues at coordinate 146,163 of NZ_ABCS01000006.1, forward strand.
ACCTGGTCGGTCAGCGCGACCAGGGCCTCGGGCAAGGTCACGCCCGCGCACAGCAGGGTGCTCATGAGCCGGGTGACGCCGGAGACGTCCTTGGGCCGGATGCGGTCGAAGAGCTGGCCCAGATCGACCTCGCGGCTGCCCACGCCGCCCCCGCCCCGGACGTTGCTGGTGGCGTTGGAGCTGACGGCCGAGCCCGAGGCGGTCTCGGTCACCGCCGTCAGGTACACGCCCTTGCGCTTGAGCGAGCCCTTGAGGGCGCCGACGCTCTCCGCAGTCTCGATGCCCTTGACGGTCTTTCCGCTGGCGTTGAGTCCCGTATAGGCGTAGGCGGGCATGGCTTCTTCAGGCCTCCTCGGCGGTCACGCGCATGACCTCGTCGATGGTCGAGATCCCCGACAGCACCTTGTGGGCGCCGTCGTCTCGCAAGGTGCGCAGGCCCTGCTCGATGGCGGCGCGCTTGATCTCCGCGCCGCTGGCGTTGCGGATCGCCAGGCGGCGAATCTCTTCGGTGACGGCGAGCAGCTCGTAGACGCCGGTGCGCCCGCGGTAGCCCGTGCCGTTGCACTTGTCGCAGCCCTCGGCGGCCCACAGCGTCCCTTGGGGCGGGAGCGAGTAGCCCTTGGGCGCGGTGATCGGGATGATCGTCCCGTCCTCCTCGCGGACCGGGACCTTGAGGCACTGCTCGCCGGCGAAGAAGGCCTCGGGGATGATGCCCATCTCGTCGAGCTCCTTGGGGTCCGGCGCGACCGCGCGGGCGCAGTGCGGGCAGACCCGCCGGATCAGGCGCTGGGCCTGGAGCGCGACCAGGGAGCTGGCGACCAGGAAGGGCTGCACGCCCATGTCGACCAGGCGGGTGATGCCCGTGGCCGCGTCGTTGGTGTGGATGGTCGAGAGCACCAGGTGACCGGTCAGCGAGGCCTGGATCGCGATCTCGGCGGTCTCGAGGTCGCGGATCTCGCCGACCATGATCACGTCGGGGTCGTGGCGCAGGAAGGAGCGCAGGCCCTTGGCGAAGGTCAGGTCGATCTTGGCGTTGACCTGGACCTGGCTGATGCCCTGGAGCTGGAACTCGACGGGGTCCTCGACCGTGAGGATGTTGAGGTCCGGGGTGTTGATCTCGGACAGGGCCGAGTAGAGCGTGGTCGTCTTGCCCGAGCCCGTGGGGCCGGTGACCAGGAAGATGCCGTGGGGCCGGTGGATCGTCTCCTTGACGATGCGCAGGTGGTCTGGGGCGATGCCGATGGTGTCGAGGTCGAGCATGACCGCCGACTTGTCGAGCAGCCGGATGGTGATGCGCTCGCCGTGGCTGACCGGGGCCGTGGCCACGCGCATGTCGACCTCCTTGCCGGCGATCTTGCGGCGGATCCGGCCGTCCTGGGGCAGGCGCTTCTCGGCGATGTTCAGCCCGGCCATGATCTTGACGCGGGCGACGATGCTCGACAGGTGGCCCTTGGGCGCCCGGCGGACCTCCTTGAGCACGCCGTCGACGCGGTAGCGGACCACGACCTCCTTGTCGCCGGGCTCGATGTGGATGTCCGAGGCCTTGGACTTGGAGGCGTTGAAGATCAGCGAGTTGACGAAGCGGATGATCGGCGCGTCCTCGGCCGAGGCGTGCAGGATGTCCTCGTCCTCCTCGCCGTACTCGTCCTCTTTTTGCTCGAGGTCGACGTCCTTGGTCCGCTTCGAGTAGGTCTTGTTGATCAGCTCGAGGATGACGCTGGGGGGGATCAGCGTGACCTCGAGGTCGGCGTCGTAGACCGTGGCCAGGTCGTCGAGCTCGTCGAGCTTGAGCGGGTCCGCGGCGAGCACGTCGAGGCGGTCGTCGTCGGCGTCGAGGCGCCACGGGAGCACCAGGTTGCCGCGGGCGTAGCCGATCGGCAGCTGCTCGCACAGCTCGTCTTGGATCTCGGCGTCGGCGAGCTTGTCGAGGACCGGCAGGCCGAACTGGCGCCCGAGCCCGCGCATGACCTCGAGCTCGGTGCAGTGCTCGAGGCGGACCAGGGACTCGCCCACGCGCTCGCTCTCGAGGTGCTGGATCGACAGGGCCTCGGCCAGCTGCTCGTGGGTGATGATGCCTTCGTCGATGAGCAGCTCGCCCAGCGGGCGACGCTCGAGGCCGAGGGCGGGCCCGGCCGGGGCCGCCTCGGCGACGGGCTGGGCCGGGGCCGGAGTCGGCGCGCTAGCGTGCAGCGGCTGCCCCTGGGCCGGGGCCGCGCTCGGCGGCGGAGGCGGGGGCGGACGCCGGGGCGGGTTCTGCCCAGGCGGCGGAGGGGGCGGTCGACGCGTAGACATGCTCAGCCCTGCCTCACTTCTTCTTGGTGGCCCGCGCCTTGGTCTTGGGCGCCGGCGAGGTCGTCCCGCCGTCCTCCTCGGCGGGCCGCGGGCTCATGCCCAGCTCGCCCGTGATCTGCTCGGACGCGAGCTCGGCCTCGGCCTGGCGCAGCAGCATCTCCTGCTGCTCGAGGCGCCGGGCCTCGCGGTCGATGTTGGCGAGCAGGCCCGCCTTGCTGCGGTAGTTGACGTTGGTGTCGAGGTCGCGGCGCTTGAAGGAGGTCTCGCGCTCGAGGAACTCCATGCGCTCGCGGGTGCGCCGCTCGTGGATGCGGCGGATGTCGTCGGCGGTCTCGACCACGTGGGGGATGAGCACGATCAGCAGGTTGATCTTCTCTTTTTGCTTCACGCGGCGCTTGAACAGCCAGCCGAGGATGGGGATGGAGCCGAGGCCGGGGACCTGCTGGGTGTTCTCGAGCTCGCGCTCGCGCATCAGGCCGCCGAGCACCACCGGCAGGTCGTCGCGGGCCAGCACGTTCTCGAGCTTGATCCGCCGCTTGGTCGTGGTCACGCCGAGCACCGGGTCCTGGTCGACGACGTCGCGGTCCTCGAGCTCGATGTCGAGGGTCAAGCTGGTCTCGTCCTTGACGTGGGGCGTGACCTTGATGTCGAGGGTCACGTCCTCGCGGTTGATGGACTGCAGGGGCGTGAGCGAGGTGCCGCCACCGGCCCCGCCGAACTGCAGCGCGCCCGGGGTCGGGACCTTGCGGCCGACCTCGATCTGCGCCTCCTTGTTGTCGGCGGTGTAGATGTGCGGCTCGGCGACGATGTTGACGTCGTCGTTGCTCTGCAGCGCCTGGATGACCACGCCGAAGGCAGGGATGTCCCGCTCGAGGCCGAGCTGGGCGCCCGTGCCGATGAGCTGCGGGCCGATCAGGCCGCCGGCCAGGCCCGAGAGCGCCGCCGGCGAGAGCAGGATGGAGCTGACGTCCGGCGAGGGCGAGGACGAGATCAGCCCCACGGACTGCTGCTCGCCCTGGCCGAACTGCCCGGCGAAGTGAGCACCGGCGCCGGTCGTCAGCGAGCGCCCGACGGAGGCCTCGAGCAGGTAGATCTCGAGGTAGACCTGCTTGCGGTCGCGATCGAGCTCATCGATGATCGGCTCGAGGGACTTGTAGTCCGCGGCCGAGGCGATGATCACCAGGGAGCGAGTGGCCTCGTCGGCGGTGATCTTGACGTCGCCCGAGAACAGCTCGGCCGAGGCTCCGCCCGCGGTCGCGGCCTTGTTGCCGCCCTTCTTGGCCGCGCTGCCGCCACCCCCGCCTTGGGTCAGGCTCTGGAGCACCTGGGCGAGCTCCTTGGGGTCGGCGTTGCGCAGCTGCTTGACATGGATGCGACCGCCGCCGCCGGGCAGGCGCACGTCGAGCTGCTGGATGAGCTTGAGGATGGTCGCGTAGTCGCTCTCCGAGGTGGTGATGATCAGCGTGCCCGTGCGGGGGTCGACGATCACCCGGGAGAAGTTGGCCTCGGGGGTGCTGCTCTTCTTCTTGGTCTTGCTGGTCTTGCTGCTCCCGGAGCTCTCACCGAACACGTCGCGGACGATCTGGGCGACCTCCTCGGCGTCGGCGTACTGCAGCTGATAAAAGAAGATCTTCTCGCCGGTGCCGCCGCCCTCGTCGAGCTCCTTGATGATCTTGAGCAGGCGCCGGACCACCGAGCCGCGGTCGGTGATGATCAGCAGGTTGCCGACGACCTCGACGCTGCCCTGCTTGCTCTTGAGCTTGCCGGCGACGGCGGTGATGTCCGCGGTGCTGCCGCTCTTGATCCGGACCAGCTGGGTCACGTAGCGGTCGTTGTTGGGCACCGGGCGCCCGTCCTCGTAGACGGGCAGGTTGAGGGACTTGGCGTCGGCGCTCTCGACGATCTTGAAGTAGTCGCCGGTCGGCTCGACGGTCAGGCCCATGCTCTCGATGGCCGCGTAGAAGGCCGCGTAGGCCTCGCGCAGGGTGACCTTCTCGGGCGAGAGGATGGTGACCTTGCCGCTGCGGATCTTCCCGTTCCAGATGAACTTCTGGCACGAGATGGTCATCATCCACTGGACCAGCTGCTCGAGCTCGGCCTCGCGCGGGATGGTGATCGTGAACTTCTTGCCCGCCGGCCACTTCTTGCACGAGTTGCCGCCCTCGTCCCCGCTCAGGTCGCCGCCGGGGCGGGCCGTCGGAGCGGGCGCAGAGCCGCGGGCCGGGGGCGCCGCGTAGGCCGGAATCGAGGTCGTGAACAGGGCGAAGATCGAGCCCGCGATGGCCAGGCCGGAGCCGGCCCCACGGGCCCGCTCGGTGACGGCGTTGACGAGGTCCTTGGCGCTCATTTGATGTCGATTTCCTTTTGCACGGTCTCGCCCTTGCGCTCGATGGTGACCGAGAGGTGCGAGGCGTTGCGGAGCTTGGTGTAGAGGTTCATGGCCGAGTCGATGGACTTGAGCTGGTTGCCGTTGACGGTCGTCAGCAAGTCGCCGTTCTTCATGCCCAGGAGCTTCGGCAAGCTGCCGGGGCGGATGCCGTAGAACTTGTAGCCCTTGGTCTCGCCGTCGCGGACCGCCGGGACGATGCGGGCCTGCCGGGCCAGCTGCGCCGGGTTGGACAGGAGCTTCTCGACGAAGCGCTTGTCCACGGTGCAGCTGGTGAAGTCACCGTCGCAGCTGATGGCATCGGCCGCGCCCTCGATCTCCCGGCTGTTCTTCTTGTCCTTGCCCTTGGTCTCGGGCGCGAGGGTGGGCTTGGCCGCGGGCGGCGGAGGCGGGGGCGCGCCGGCGCCGAGCTCGATGTACTCCATCTGCCGGCCGTTGAGGAACACGACCCGGCCGCGCTCGACTCGCTGCACGACCACGCCCGCGCGGATCTGGTCCTGGGGGCTGTAGGGCGCGAGGATGTTGGTGTCCGTGTGCAGGATGGTCGCCATGGAGTAGGTCGGGTCGTCGGACTCCATGGTCGCCAGCAGCTGCAGGGGCAGGCGGCTCTTGATCTCGCCGGGGCGCACCGGCCCAGACATCGACATGGGATCGGCCGCGGCCTCCTCCTCGGACACCTCGGGCTCGCAGGTCGGGCAGAACATCCGGCCGTCGGTGATCCGCTTGGCCACGCCCTCCTTCATGGACTTGACCGTGGTCCCGCCGCCGTGGAGGCGGTCGAGCATGGCCTGCTGACGCTTGCGCGCCGCGTCCTGGGGATCCTCGCCGTCCTCCTCGCCCTCCTCGCCCTCGCCGGCGCCTTCGGCGATGGCCTCACCGGCGGGCTTCAGGAGGAACTTGCTGCCAAACATGTTCACGCCCGCGCTGGCGGCGAAGAACACCACCGCGGCGACGCCGGCCAGCTTGATCAGCCAAAAATATTTTTTGAGCGTAGCTTCCATGGCCTTCGTCCTCGAGCGTGGCTCAGTGGATCACCCCTTTGGTGTCCTTGTCGCCCTTCTCGCGGTGGGGCGTGTAGCTCTCGTCCTGGATCTGCCCGGACTCGAGCTTGCGGTAGATGGTGCGCGTGGCGATGCCCAGCAAGTCGGCGGCCAGGCGCTTGTCGCCGCGGGTGAACTTGAGGGTCTCCATCAGCATGCGCCGCTCGACCTCCTCGAGGGGGGTGCCCACGCTGAAGGTCAGCTGGCGCCCGTGGCCGGCCTGGGGATCGCGCAGCTCTGGCGGCAGGTCGTCGACGTCGATGACCGCTCCGCGAGCCAGGACCACCGCGCGCTCGATGGCGTTCTCGAGCTCGCGCACGTTGCCCGGCCAGCCGTAGCGACCCATGACCTCGAGGGCCGCGTCGCTGATGCCCTCGACGGACTTGCCGTGGCGGCTGACGTACATGCGCAGGAAGTGATCGGCGAGCAAGGGGACGTCCTCGAGGCGGTCCCGCAGGGGCGGGATGCGGATGGGGACCACGTTGATGCGATAAAACAAATCCTCACGGAAGCGCCCAGCCTTGACCTCCTGCGTGAGGTCGCGGTTGGTCGCGCAGACCAGGCGGAAATCGACCTTCGTGGTCCGCCCGCCGACGGGCTCGACCTCCCCCTCCTGGAGGGCGCGGAGCAGCTTGACCTGGACCGGGAGCGGGATCTCGCCGATTTCGTCGAGGAACAGGGAGCCGCCGTCGGCCTCCTGGAAGCGACCTGCGCGCGCGCGGACGGCCCCGGTGAACGCGCCCTTTTCGTGGCCGAAGAGCTCGGACTCGAGGATGGACTCGGGCAGCGCCGCGCAGTTGGTGGCCACGAAGGGCCGCTCGATGCGGGGGCTCTGCTCGTGGATGTAGCGCGCCATGAGCTCCTTGCCCGTGCCGCTCTCGCCGAGCAAGAGCACCGTGGCCGAGGAGTTCGCCGCCTGCCGAGCCATCTCCAAGGTCGCGCGCATCACCTGGCTGTTGCCGATGATGGTCCGCTGGTTGCTCGCCGCGAGCTGGGCGATCTGGGCCTTGAGCTGCTTGTTCTCGACGACCAGGGCCTGCTTGTCGAGGGCCTTGCGGACCGCGGCGACCACCGTCGCGCGCTTGAGCGGCTTGCTGACGAAGTCGTAGGCGCCGAGCTTCATGGCCTCGACCGCGTTCTCGACCGTGCCGTAGGCGGTCATCACGATGACCTCGACCTCGGGGGTGATCGCCTTGGCGGCCTTGAGCAGATCGTCGCCGGTCATGCCCGGCATGCGCAGGTCGGTGATCATCACGCGCACCGGCTGCTTGCGCAGGACCTCGAGGGCCTGCCGACCCGTGCCCGCCGTGAGCACCCGAAAGCCCTCCTTGGTCAGGACCTTGCGCAGGGCTTCGAGGATGTTGGCCTCGTCGTCGACGACGAGGACGGTCTGGCTCTCGCGGGACACCATGCCGGCGATTGAAGCAAGGCCTGGACCACGATCAAAGCTGAATGATTTTAGGGACTTGAATTGTGCCTGGGACAGCCTCGCCCGCCCCGCTGTCACAGTGTCGAGTGCGCAATGACAATTTGGCAGACGGCTGGATCCAGGCCGCGGATCTCACGCACGGCGCAGCCTCCGCGTTCACGGACTCAGAGCCCCTGATTCGCGTCGCGGCAGTGGCCGGCGATGACCCGATAGATCAGCGAGCAGTGCTTCTTCGCCGCCCGCCGGGCGTAGCGTCCGTCGATGGCGTCGTAGCGCTCGGCGCACTCGTGGTAGCCAAAGCGCGTCGAGCCCACGGCCGCGCCGACCTCCTCGCAGTAGTCGCCGCGATCGGCCGTCGCCAGGCACATGTTCGTCACGTCGGGCAGCGAGCCCTCGCACCAGCTCGACATGCCCGGGCAGGCCTCCATCCAGTCGAGCACCGCGTCCACGCAGCCGTCGATGTCGAGGGTCTCGGCCTCCCACGCGGGCGGGCTCTGGGGGTCGTCGAGGGTCGCCGAGCGGTAGGTCTCGAACTGCTCGTAAGAGCGCACGGTCGCCGAGCCGAACACGTACATGAGCACGGCGAGGACCACACCCAGGACCAACAGCACGCGCACGCCGATGCGTCGGCGCGCCTCGGCCTCGCCGGGCTCCTCTCCCTCGGTCCACTCGACGGCGCCCTTGGGGCTCGGCAGCTCGGGCTCGATGGCGGGCGACTCGACGCCCTCGTCCGTGGACGTCTCCGCAGAATCGGGGTGCGGCTCGGCAGGCACGGCCGGGTTGTAGCCGCGTTCGCGCGCGAAGTCGAAACACCCCCTGGCGCGGATCCCGTGCTACTGATCGGACATGGGCTCGACGACGTCCCCGCTCGACCCCGAGTCCCTCCTCCAGCGCGCCCGCGAGCGCCTGGGTGACCCGGCCCTCGACTCCCACGCTCTCGCCCCCGGCTTCGAGCAGAGCTTCGCCGTGCTGCTCAAGGCTCTGCGCGAGGAAGCCCGGCTCAGCCCCGCTGGACGGCAGCGCGCCCACGATCGCCTCGTCGACCAGCTGTGCCAGCGCAGCGCCCTCGCAACCTACGAGGCCGCCCACGCAGGGCCCGACGCGGCGGCCATCGAGCGCCCCCTGGTGATCACGGGCTTCCCGCGCACGGGCACGAGCTTGCTGCATAACTTGCTGGCACGGGTCCCGGGAATCTGGGCCCCCCCGCTGTGGCAGCTGCGCGCGCCGCTGGCGAAGGCGAGCGGCTCGAGCGAGGCCGCCGCGGCCGCCCGCGAGGACACCCGCGCCTTCCTGGACGCGCTCTACACCGCCGCCCCCGAGCTGCGCACCATCCGGCTCATGGACGCCGACTGGCCCGACGAGTGCAACTGGCTGCTCGGGCCGAGCTTCACGACCCTGGTCAACGCCTTTCGCTACTTCGTGCCCAGCTACGTCCGCCACCTGCGGGGCCTCGACATGCGCCCGGCCTACGCCGACCACGCCCGCTGGCTCCGGGCCCTCGCGCAGCTCAACGGTCGAGGCTCCGCGCGCCTCGTGCTCAAGGACCCCTTCCACCTGTGGCAGCTCGAGGCCCTGTTTGCGACCTACCCCGACGCGACGGTGATCCACCTGCACCGCGACCCCGCCGAGGTCGCGCCCTCCCTCGCCAGCTTGTGCGCCACTCGCCAGTCCGTGCACACCGACGCCCCGCGGACCCGAACGGAGATCGGCGCCTACACCCTCGGCCTGCTCGACAACGGCCTGCGGGCCCTCGAGCGCAGCCGCGCCAGCTTGCCCGCCGAGCGCTTCATCGACCTGCCCTACCGCGAGCTCATCGCCAGCCCGGGCGAGGTGCTGCGCCGGCTCGGGGCCAAGCTCGACTTCGCTACGGACGCCGACGCCCTCGAGCGCGCGGGCGCGTGGTTGACGGAGAACCGCCAGCACAAGGCGGGGCGGCACCGCTACACGCCGGAGGACTTCGGCTTTAGCGAGGACATCCTCGACGAGTACTTCGCCGACTACCGCTCGCGCTTTGGGCTGCTGATCTAGGCCGGATCTCTACGCCCGGGCGCGCCGACGCCAGCCGACCAACGCGAGCAGGCCCAGGCTCCAGGCCAGGCCGGCCGGGCCCGAGGGCGAGCTGGTCACCGAGCAGCCGCTGTCGCGGTCTTCGGGGAAGTAGAAGTCGACGACCTCGTAGCTCAGCACGTGGGCCCCCGCCTCGGTCTCGAACTCCACGGTGACCACCTCTCGCGCCGCGTCGAGGGTCAAGACCGTGCCCTCGGGCATCTCCAGGCCGCCCTCGAGCTCGCCGACGCTGTCGAGCTCATCGAGGGCGTAGACCCCAGGCTTGGCCGCGACGAAGGGGATGCCCCCGCACACGCGCCCCGAGGTCCGGCGGGCCTCGGAGGCCTCGATGTAGTTCGCGACCTCGGGGGTGGGGTCGATGGCCGTGTCGAGGTCGAAGTAGGTCCAGCGCCCGTAGCCTTCGTCGTTGAGGGTGAGGCTGCCCCCGCTCCCGGGGATCAGCCGGAACGCCCAGGTGCCCGGGACCTCGTCGGCGAGCTCGAGGGCCACGGCCTCGCCGTCGCGCTCGATGGTCTGGAGCTCGAGCTCGAGCTCCTCGCCGTGCTCGCCCGCGCAGCTCAGCGCCTCGGCCGAGGCAGGAGCGAGGCCCGCGCCCACGCCGGCGGTCAGGGTCAGGGCGAGCAGACCAGCGCGACGAGAGAGCGTCATGCCCGGACAGTCTCCGAGCCCGCGGAGCGGTTCACCGCCCCGACTTCTTGGCCGCGGCCTCGGCGGCCTCGCGCTTCTTCTTCTCTTCCAGGCGCAGCCGCCAGCCCTTGCGCGTGCGGCAGTCGGGCTCCTCGGGTCCGCAGCGGATCCGCACGTGGATGTGGCCCTCGTGGCCCTTGGAGTGGCGGATGATCTTCTTGCCCTTGCCGCCGTCGCGCCGCGGCCAGGTGATGATCTCGTCGAGCTCCTCGGGCGTGGCGCCCATGGACAGGGCCGCGTAGTAGAGCGGGCGCTGCATGTAGTGGTCGAGGAAGATCATCTCGACTTGACCCGTGGCCAGGAAGGCGTCGATCAAGCCCCACAGCGCGCGCCAGTCGACCTCCTCCTCGGCCGGCTCGACGTGGGGCGTGAACCACGGCAGCAGCGGCAGGCGAATGTCGACGTCGCGCCCGGTCTGGTGCGAGCGGTGCGGGGGAAAGCGGCGGCCGTGGGGGCGCGAGACGGAGCCGACGATGACCTCGCCCTGGTAGCCCGTGTCCCGGCGGAAATTGGCGAAGGCGGTGACGATGACCCCGACGGCGTAGCTGCTGCCGTGGGCGATCCGCTCGAAGCGGCGGGTGTAGAGCGCGGGGTGATCGGGGAGCAGGCAGGGCTCGCCGACGATCTTGCCCTTGTTGGGGTGGCCGTGGCTCAGCGCCCCGGGGCTGACCGCCGCCATCCAGGCCGGGTCGACCTCCGGCCCGCGCTCGCGGCCCACGGTCCACGGCACGCCCGGGTCGAACCACACCGTGATCGCCCGCCCGAGCGCGAGGGGCACGTTGCTGTCCTCGTCGTGGGCGTCGTTGTAGGCCTTGAGGTCGCGGACGTCGACGCGATAGCCGACGGCGAGGCTCTCCCAGGTGTCGCCGAGGCGAGCGACGATGCTCAGCTCGCGGCGCGGCGGCGGCACGCGGACGGCCTTGACCCGCAGCGCCGTGCCGACCTTGAGGTAGCGCCGCTTGTTGGTCAGGCTCTTCTCGTTCCACTTGCGCAGCAAGTCGGCGTCGGCCCCGTAGCGCGCGGCCACGTCGGACAGGGTCTCGCGCGCCCCGGCCTCGTGCCGGACCCAGCGCGGGTGGTCGAGGTGCTCGGTCTGGTCGCCCTCCCACAGCCGCTGCCAGGCGGGGACCTCGAGGGCGGCGATGCCCTTGGCCTCGACCCAGCTGCCCTGCACGCTCTCGGCTGGCAGCGCGGCGGCGGTCGCAGCCTTCGTCGCCGCTGCCGGCTCGGCCTCGGCTGGGCTCGGCGGCGACGCCCCGAGCAGGCTCGCCATCGCTGCGACCGTCCACCACATCGCCACCCCACGCTACCGCTGGGGCGGTGAGCCCTTCAAGTGCGCGCCAGCGCAGGGCCTGGCGGGCTCCCAAGCCTACTGTTGCGCGTTGCCCTCGACGCTGTACTCGCTGAGGTTCGGATCGGCGAGGATGTCCGCTTCGTGCCACAGGGCCGGGCGCCACTGCTTGTTCGAGAACATCTCGGTCTGGTCCGTGGTCCAGCCCGAGCCCGCCTCGGCCGACTGCGAGTAGCTCAGGATCGCCCGGGCCTCGGGGCCCTCGTCGGTGTACTCGAGCACCATCATGAAGCTGCTGCCATAGTTGACCAAGTATCCCTCGTCGGTCAGGCCCGACTCCTCGTGGATCAGCGCGCTTTGCTGGGGGATCTCGCCCAGGTCGCTGCGCAGCTCCTCGTTGACGATCATGTTGGTCATGCCCTCGTTGCGGATGCCGCCGTGCATGGGGATGTCCTGGCCGAAGCGCCGGGCGAACTGCACCGAGCCAAGGGGCGCGTCGAGGGCGACGCCGGCCTCTTGCAAGCGCAGCACGGCGCGGGCGAGGGCGTCGAGGGCCCGGTCATCGTCGGGGCCCGAGGCGGGGGCCAGGCCCGAGGGCGTCCCCACGGGGTCGGCGGGGTCGAAGAGCTCGGCGTAGAGCGCCCCGTTGTCGGACAGGGTGTAGGTGTTGAGGTAGCCGTAGTCGCTGATCCACTCGCGCCAGACCACGGCGCCGACGCTGTCGAGGTCGAGCAGGCCGTCCCAGGCCTCGATCACCGCGCAGGCCTCACCCAGCTCGACGCTCTCCCCGTCGACCTCCCACGGCCCCACGCCGGTGCAGCGCATGACCAGCGCCTCGCGCAGCAGGATCTCGGCCATGCCCTGGTTGGCCAGGGCCGCGGTCTCGAGCTCGTCGAGGTCGAGCTTGCCGTCGGCCCCGGCGAAGCCTCCGCCCGCGTCGATGTCGAGGAGCATCTGCGCGTTGAGGCGCGTGCGCAGCTGCCGAGGCGTGGCCTCGAAGCCGTGCAGGGGCGAGTAGCCCTCGAGGGGGCTCTTGGGGTTGCTCAACCAGTGGCTGTCGTTGGCGTTGAACACGAAGTCCGTCCGCTCGAGCTGGGGCTGGTCGGCGGCGGGGACCAGGCCGGCCCGCGCCGCGCTCGGATCGTCGACCCAGGTGTCGCGGCTGGTATTGCCCTCGAGCAGCCACACGTCCTCGTCGGCGAAGGCCTTGGTGAAGCCGCCCATGTCCCGGCGCTCGTACCAGGCCGCGATCGCCTCGGGGCTCAGGTTGGGGGTCGCCGCGGAGTCCATGTACCAGGCCCGGCCATCCGCCGAAGTTGCGACGGTGTTGACCCAGGGGACGCCGTTGACCTCGGCGTGGACCTGCTGGAAGTCCTCGAGGGTCTTGGCGCCGTTCATGCCCATGAACTGCTCGATGAGCCTGAAGTTCTCGATGTTCGCGTCGCGGTAGGACAGCGCCAGGGCCTCGGTCCAATAAAAGGGTTCGACGTTGATCATCGGCCCGTGGATGGTCCGCCACAGCGTGCGGCTGACCGGGGCCAGGGTCCCGTCGCCCTGGAGCACCTCGACCTCGTAGGTCTGCGACTCCATGTCGAGGAGCTCGCCGTCGTAGTAGTACTTGGTCGGCTCCCCGGGCGGGCAGTCCATCTCGTAGAGGGTCAGGCGGTGGCCGTCGGACACAGTGTGGGTCCAGGCCATGCCCTCGTTGAAGCCGATCAGCACGCCGGGCACCCCGAGCAGCCCGACGCCGTAGACCTCGAAGCCCTCGGGCCCGACGAGGTGGCTCTCCCACAGCTGGAACTCGCCGTGCCAGGGGAAGTGGGGGTTGGCGAAGAGCATGCCCTTGCCGCCGGCGCTGAGCTCCGAGCCCACGCCCCAGCCGTTGCTGCCGAGCACGCCGCGGTGGCCGTTGATGGTCGTAAAGGGCGGCGCGTGCTCGGGCGGGGGCGAGGGCGGGGCCCCGCCGGGGGGCGTCGCCGAGCCGATCGCCGCGATGAACTGCCAGCTGCTCGCGAGCAGGGCCAGGTTGTAGTGGTAAGAGAACAGGTCGTACTCGTCGATCTGCGCCGGGACCCAGTCCGCCCCGTCGCACTCCCCCCCGATGGTGCCCGCGGCCACGGCGGCGTTGTAGCCGGCCGCGTAGCCGCGCGTGACCTCCTGCACCCACGGCTGGAGCCGGCTGAAGTTCGCCTCGGCGAAGCCGCGCACGTCGAGGTGCAGGAAGGCCAGATCGCTGTAGAGGTTGGCGCTGTTGTCCCCCTGCCCGAAGTAGCGCGAGCGCTGGCTCCGGACCTTGACGATCTGGTCGGCGAGGATGCAGCCCTTGTCCTCGGTGAAGGCGTAGCCCTGGCCAAAGCCCAGGCTGCCCCAGTCCTCGGCGTAGATGTGCGCGACGCCGTGGCTGGTCCGGCGGATCGTCGCCTGGTAGTCCGCCTCCGAGCCGGTGTCCGAGTCGCCGCCCTCGGCCTCCGTGCTCCCGGACTCGCCGACCTCGTCGTCCTCGCCCCCACCGCCGCCTCCGCAGCCGAGGGCGAGCAGGGACGACCAGATCAACAGCGAGAGAGGCGAAGGGCTGCGGCGCATTCGCCCATGCTAAGCGCCGGTCTGCGCCGCGTCAGCGACATTTTTTCTAGCGCGAGAATTCCATGACCCCGTCGTCGACCCGCGAATAGCGGAGCGCGACGAGATCGAGGGCGTAGTTCTCACGCAGGCGCCAGGGCGCCTTCGAGCCCTGCTTGGGCATCTGGTCGACCGCGCGCGCGATGTAGCCCGAGCTCAGGTCGATGAAGGGCTGCTCGCTGCCAAAGTTCCCGCGGATTCGGGGCACGCACACCTCGTAGCCGCCGCCTCGCATGTGCTGGAGCAAGCGGCACACGTACTCGGCGGTCAGGTCGGCCTTGAGCGTCCACGAGGCGTTGGTATAGCCAAAGCAGATCGCCATGTTCGGGATGTCGGAGACCATCATCGCCTTGTAGGCCATGTGATCCTTGAGCACGATCGGCTCGCCGTCCCGGCGAAAGTCGATGTTGCCGCCGATCAACATGCGCAGCCCCGTGGCGGTGACGACGATGTCCGCGTCGAGCTCGGCACCCGAGCGCAGCTTCAGCCCGGTCTCGGTGAAGCGCTCGACGTGGTCGGTGACGACCTCGGCCTGGCCGCTGTTGATCGCGTCGAACAGGTCGCCGTCGGGGACCACGCACAGGCGCTGGTCCCAGGGGCCGTAGCGCGGGTTGAAGTGGGTGTCGACGTCGTAGTCGGGCCCGAGGGCGCGGCGGACCCCGGCCATCAGCAGGCGCTTGGAGGCCTTGGGCGCGGCCTTGGAGAAGTGGAAGAAGGCCATGGTCCGGGTGACCGAGGACCAGCGCGAGAGGACGTGGGCGGCGCGCTCGGGCAGGCAGCGTTGGGCCGTCGCGGCGAGTGGATCTTGGCCGGGCAGGTCGAGGACGTAGGTCGGCGAGCGCTGCAGCATGGTGACCTTGGCCGCCTTGCCCGCCATCGCCGGGACCAGGGTCATGGCCGTCGCGCCGCTGCCGATGACGACCACCCGCTTGCCGGTGTAGTCGAGGTCCTCGGGCCAGTGCTGCGGGTGGACCAGGGTCCCGCCGTAGCGATCCATGTCGGCGAAGTCCGGGGTGTAGCCGCGCGCGTAGTCGTAGTAGCCCGAGCACATGAACAGGAACTTGCAGCGGACGCGCTCGACCTCGCCGGCGTCCGTGCGCACGTCGACCAGCCAGCGCCGCGCCTCGCTCGACCAGTTGGCCGCGAGCACCCGATGCTGGAAGCGCAGGTAGGGCCCCAGGCCAAACTCCTCCACCGTCTCCTCGAGGTAGGCGAGGATCGTCGCGCCGTCGGAGATCGTCTTGCCCTTCCACGGCTTGAACGCGAAGCCCAGGGTGTACATGTCCGAGTCCGAGCGAATGCCCGGATAGCGAAACAGGTCCCAGGTCCCGCCGAGGCGGTCGCGACCTTCGAACACGACGAAGCTGTGATCGGGGCAGCTGGTCTTGAGGTGGTAGGCAGCTCCGATGCCGGAGATGCCCGCACCAACGATCACCACATCGACGTCTTGCATGGCACAGAACACTGTACTGGCGCGCTTTCGTGCCTGCAAGGGCACCCCCTGACGCGGCCCTTCGACCACCCGTTGGCCCGATGACCGCCGCAACTCCTTTTTCGTTGACGACTGCCCCAGCCATGGCCGATTGCATGACTCCACCGCGCATTAGGAGTCGGACCATGGACAAAGAACAAATCTTCGAATTCCTCAACACCCACGTCGCCCCCATCGGCATCAAGCTCCTCGGCGGCCTGCTGTTTTGGATCATCGGCGGCTGGATCATCGGCCTCGTCAACAAGGCCGTCGGGCGCACCCTCGAGGCCCGCAAGATCGACCAGACCCTCCGCGCCTACGCCAATTCGACCCTCGAGGTGCTGCTCAAGGTCGCGCTGATCGTCGGCATCCTCGGGTGGTTCGGCGTCGAGACCACGACCTTCGCCGCGCTCATCGCCGCCGCTGGCGTGGCCATCGGCATGGCCTGGTCGGGGCTGCTCGCCAACTTCGCCGCGGGCGTCTTCCTGGTCGTCCTGCGCCCCTTCAAGGTCGGTGACTTCGTGACCGCCGGCGGCGTCATGGGCACGGTCAAGGAGATCGGCCTGTTCGTCAGCACCATCGACAGCCTCGACAACGTCCAGCACATCGTCGGCAACAACAAGATCTTCTCGGAGACCATCCAGAACTTCTCGGCCAACCCCCACCGCCGCGTCGAGCTCGTCGCCCAGCTCGACCACACCGTCGACCACAACGACGCCATCGCCCGGCTGAAGAAGGCCGTCGCGGCCATCCCCAACGTCACCGAGGACCCCGCCCCCGAGATCGACATCCTCGAGTTCAACCTGTCTGGTCCGGTCCTGTCCGTGCGCCCCTACACCCACAACGACCACTACTGGCAGGTCTTCTTCGACACCAACGCGGCGATCAAGACCGAGTTCGGCGACGCGGGCTACGCCGTCCCCGAGCAGCACTTCCAGGTCAAGACCAAGGCCGCCTGAGCGGACCTCGGAGCGCAAAAAGCGAGCCGCCCCAGCTATCGTAGCGGGGGCGGCTCGCTCGTTCGTGGGTCTTCGCGCTCAGCGACGGCGACGACGAACGAAGCCGGCGAGGCCGAGCAGGGCCAGGCCGAGGCCGATGCCGCCAGCGCCCTTGCCCTCGTCGACGGAGCAAGCGCAGCCAGCGTTCGTGCCCGCGTCCCCGCCCTCGTTGGCGGCGGCGTTCTCCTCTTCCTGCTCGCTGTTCCACGACGCCAGCAGCTCGTCGATCTGCTCGGTGTTGTCGGCGATGCTGATCAGCGGGGCGTTCTCCGCCATGCTCTCCTGGTCGACGTCCTCGACCCAGGGCATCTCGGTCTGGAAGTCCGGCCACTCGAGGGCCGCGCCCGCCGGGAACAGGATCTCGCGGCCGTCGGGCAGGGTCATGGTCGTGCTGCCGTCGCAGTGCAGGGTCTGCGTCGAGGTGCGCAGGTTCTGGACCTCGGGCAGGGTCGCGTTGGCCCGGAAGATCGGGTCCGCGACCATCTCCGCCGGCGAGATGGTGGTGTACATCCGGGTCAGGTAGGGGTTCTCGTCGACGAGCGTGGCGGCGTTGAAGCCGGGCTTGACGATGCGCTCGTCAAACATCTCCGAGAAGCCCGCGGCGTCCCAGGCCGCCAGATCGACGTCCTCGGCGTAGCACTCCATGCAGTCGTAGAAGGCCACCGGGTCGATGCCCTCGGGCACGGGCACGAACTGGTCGAGGATGGGCTGGAGCAGGGGGTGGAAGGCGGTGCAGACGTTGTCCCACTCGGTGTCGCAGAAGATCAGGTTCTGCTGCTCGAGGATGTCGATGACGCCGACGGGGGTGTCGGTCAGGGCCAGGTAGGCCGCGGGGTCCCAGTCGGGGCTGTACACGCCGCCGGTGTTGACGACGTTGCTCGGGCCCGCGTACTCGGTCACGAAGGCGTTGCCGTCGGCCCCGGGGGCGTCGACGGCCATGGTGATCACCTCTTTGTAGTTGTCCGCGAGGTTGAACCAGTCGATCTTGAGCGGGTTGACCAGGACGTGGCGGTAGTTGACCGGCACGACCCGGGCGTCGCCCAGGAAGAAGGTCCGGATGTCCATGTTCTCGGCGGCGGCGATGGCCGTGAGCCGGATCGGCACGCAGGGCTCGTAGCCCTCGTAGCGGATCACGATGGGGTGAATCTCGTCGACGCCGGCCGAGGTGTTGAGCTTGAGGGCGACGAACAGGAACTCGTCCTCGAGGTACTGGGCGAGCAGGGGCTCGGCGGCCGGGTCTTGCTGGTAGCCGTTGTCGCCCAGCCACTGCATCACGCCCTCGACGGTGCCGCCGTCGAGCACGGCGATCTCGTAGGCGCCGACGCTCTGCTCGAGCACCACGTCGGGCCCGCCGTTGCCGGGGCCCTCGCCCTCGCCGCCGCCGTCGTCGCCCGCACCGGTCGCGCCGCCCTCGTCGCCGCCGAACTCGTCGCCACCGTCGCCGCAGAAGTCCTGGGTGACCTGGTTGGCGTAGCGCGGGACGGAGCCGGCGAGCATGGCCCGGAACAGCAGGTCCGAGCCGACCTCGAACTCGGGGATCGCGGTGACCGGGATGACCCACGCGAACTTCTCGGCCTCGGTGTCCGGGTCGTACTGGATCTGGATGTGCGCCTCGACGCTCGTATCCGTCAGGTGGAACAGGATGTTCTCGCCGGTCTGATCGACGGGCATCGCCGTCGGCCCGGTGTCGCACATGGTGCCGCCGCAGGCCTGGGCGGAGCTGGGGAGCAGGGCGGGGATGGCAAAGGCCAGCGCCGCGCCAGCGAGGGAGCACGAAAGACGGAAGTTCATGGACGCAATCACTTTCAATGTGGGGGGTTCAGTCCGAAGCGGCCGGACAGGCTCGGGGGGTTCGTTCCATCCGTGCCACGTACCAACCGGATCGATCATGCATCGAGATCGGCGCCCGAAGCACGAAAATCTGTCGCCGGAGTCCCAGCGCCAGCGTCGCCGCCCTCGCGCTCATCCTGATCAAAGGGCCAAATCAGCGCCCATAGAGCGATCAAGGGCAGCAAACTGAGCGGTCCAGGCAACCCCATGAGCCGTCCGAGGGTCGTGGCGCTGCCCGGCGGCAGCTGGGCGACGCGGATCTCCGGCACGGCGTAGGCCCAGACCGGGTTGCCGTGGCCAGGCGCCTCCGGGCCCGCAGCCGTGATCAAAATCATTTGTATACAGGCGATGCCCGCGAGAACCAGCGTGGCCCGGGGCAGCCGAGCCAGGGGCGGACCCAGACCCAGCGCCAAGAAGGGCAGCATCGGGACCATGTGCCGGGGGCCGAGGGCCGCCCCGCCGTCCCACATGTAGTAGCCGCTGTTGAGGCCCAGGTACCACAGACCGACGAGCACGCAGACCAACCAGTCCCCGCGCAGCAGCACGCCGGCCTCGCCCGAGGAGGCGTCCGCGTTGGGCTCGCTCGGCGCCCGGGCGTGCCACAGGCACACGCCCAGGCCCCAGGCCGCGAGCAAGAGCACCGGCGAGAGGTAAAAGAGCCCGCGGTAGCTGCCGAACAGCAGCTGCACGGCGACGGCGGGGTTGGGCCAGCCGAGGCCGTAGGCGACCTTCATGCCCTCGGCGAACTCTTCGAGGTAGACGAAGTCGTAGCCGGTCTTCAGCGGGCTGCCGAACGCCCAGGTGTGGTAGCCGGCGAGCAGCACCGCCCACGGCACCCCGCCCGCGCACACGCCCAGGGCAAAGCGCAGGCCTCGACGCCACAGGCTCCAGGCGACGAGCACGAGCACGGGGACGGCCGCCGTGTACTCGGCGAGCACCGCCCAGCCCAGGCAGGTCCCGACGAGCACGGGCATCCCCCAGCCCGCCTCGGGCGCGCGGTGTTCTGGAGCGCTCAGCACGGTCAGCGCGAAGGCCCCAAACAGGCAGCAGGCGGCGAGCTGGTGGCCGTAGAGGCCGCAGCTATAGCCGAGCGCGGGCGTGGCCAGGAGCCAGATCAGCGTCGCCCAGGTCGCCCAGCGCAGGCGCCCGAACTCGGCGAGCATCAACAGGTAGAACAGGCCCGCGACGATCAGCGTGGGCAGGGAGATCGCGACCATCCG
Source organism: Plesiocystis pacifica SIR-1 (assembly GCF_000170895.1). GTDB lineage: Bacteria > Myxococcota_A > Polyangia > Nannocystales > Nannocystaceae > Plesiocystis > Plesiocystis pacifica. Next base: position 165,493 of record NZ_ABCS01000006.1, read on the forward strand.
GCACAGCCACAGCGCGGTCTGCTGGGCCGGGTTGTAGGCCAGCGCGTCGCCGGGCAGGCGATCTTCGGGGGCCGGGACGGTCCCGGCCGCGCTCGCCCCCGGATCCAGGGGGATGACCCGCACCTCGGGGAGCTCCCCCCCGGTCAGCCGGCGCTCGGCGACGAACAGGGCGTAGGGCAGCGCCGACAGCAGCGACACACCGGGGGCCTTGTCGCTGTAGAAGTGCCCGTCGCGGAAGCTCTTGTCCCCGGTCGTGACCTCCCAGGGATCGATGTGCACCTGCCCCTTCTCGACGAGGGCGCGGGTCAGGGCCAGGCGCGAGTTTTGGTTCCAGGCGGGCGGGCCGACGAAGTACGCGAAGGTGCACAGCAAGGCGAGGGCGAGCAGGCCCAGCCGCGGGTGGTCGCGCAGGGGCGCCCACAGCTCGCGAAGCTGCGCGAGCAGCCCTCGCGCTCCGCCTTCGCCTCGCGCTGGGATCGCCTCCGGGGAGGGATTGGCCCCAGCTTCGCCGTGATCGTCGCTCACGCGCCCCCACCCTGCCCAAAACTGCGCCGTCGATGCAAGCGGCCGCCGTGATATCGCTGGTTCTCCCCCCGCCATGTCGACCCTGCGCCGCTCCCGAGTTCTCCCTGTGCCGCTGCTGGCTGCCCTGAGCCTCGCGTGCCCCGCCCCGCCCGCGGGCGACGAGGCCGACGGAGCGGACGAAGTCAGCGAACAAGACGGGGAGGTCAGCGACTCGCAGTCCAGCGCCGAGGCGAGCAGCGACGACAGCCCGACGATCATCTGCGAGCCCGGAGACACGCGCTGCGACGGCCCGGACACCCTCGAGGTCTGCGCGGCCACCGGGCTCGAGTGGGAGCCCGTGCCCTGCGAGGGCTACCAGCAGTGCGAGTCCTGCTTCGAAAACACCCAGGGCTGCGTCGCGGCCTGCGTGGGGCCGTGCGAGAAGCTCAAGGACACCCCGAGCTCGGAGGGCTGCTCCTTCTACGCGACGAGCATGTACCAGGCCGACACCCAGCTCGACCCGCCGCCCCCCGACGCGATCGTCGTCGGCAACCCCCAGGTCGACCAGCCCGCGACCGTCGAGCTCTACTTCGCCCCCGAGGGCAGCAACATCGAGGCGCTCGTCGAGGGCCCGATCACCCTCCAGCCCGGCGAGTCCCACGTCTTCCTGCTGCCCGGCGAGCTGACCGAGTACTACGAGAACACCTCCATGCACCGGTCCGGGGCCGTGCACCACGTGACCTCCGACCTGCCCGTGGTCGCCTACCTGCACTCGCCCTTCGAGGGCTCCTCGACCAACGGCTCGTCCCTGCTCCTGCCCGAGCACATGATGACCGGCGAGTACGTGGTCTACGGCCACTCGGCCTACGTCACGCCCAGCTACTTCGTGGTCATCGCCCTCGAGCACCAGACCACCGTGCGCTGGTGGCCGAGCGTCGAGACCGCGGGCGACATGCTGCCCCTGCCCTACGTGGAGGCCGGGGCCATGGGCGAGTACACCCTCAACCGCTTCGACAACATGCGCATCGACAGCTCGGTCAAGAACATGCTCCCGCGCTGCGAGCAGGATCTGTCGGGCACGGTCATCACCGCCGACAAGCCGATCTGGGTGGTCTCGGCGATCCGAGGCCTGCGCATCCCCTTTTGCTCGGGCGAGCCCATCGAGGGCTGCTCGCCGCCGGCCAAGGTCGACTCGGCCTGCAACCGCGGCTCGGACTTCGTGCAAGAGCAGGTCATCCCCCTCGAGTACTGGGGCCAGCTCTACGTCGGCCCGCACTCGCCCCTGCGCGGGCAAGAGCTGCACTACTGGCGGATCTACGCCGGCGATCCCGACGTGACCGTCGACGTCGACCCGCCCCAGCCCGGCTTCCCGATGACCTTCGCCGAGCGCGGCGACTGGGCCGAGCTCGTCGTCGACAACGGCACCAACCTCGTGTTCTCCGGCGACGGCCCCTTCATGCCGGTGCAGTACGTCGCCGGCCACCACGAGGCCGACGACCGCGGCTCCCCGGCCATGGTCCAGATGGCGCCCACCGAGCAGTTCCTCGACCGCTACGTGTTCGTGACCGGCTACAACTACGACGAGCACTACGTCCAGGTGATCCGCACCAACGACGGCCAGGCCGTCGACCTCGACGGGACCCCCGTAGAGGGCTGGGCGACCGTCGGGGACTGGCAGGTGGCCAACGTCCTCATCGAGGAGGGCGCCCACGAGATCCGCAGCGAGGGCAACTTCGGGATCATCCAGTACGGGTACAGCGACTTCAACGGCTACGCCGATCCCTCCGCAGGCTACGGCTACCCCGGCGGGATGAAGAGCGAGCTCATCAACATCCCCTGAGCGCGAACGATCGCTAGAGCGCGCGAGAGAGCGCGGAGGCGAGCGCGACCTCGCCCCACGCCTCGGGGTTGGTGGTCCGCTCCGGATGCCCCTTCGATCGAGGAGTCCACGAGCCTCGGCGCGAGATTGCGGCGCGTGGTTTTTTTCGCGCGAAGCAGCACCTCGTTTCCGCGCATCAACACCGTCGACTTCGACACTGCCCCCGCTCGAGCTTCCCGCGCTACACTGATTGCGCTGGATGTGAACATGTACGCCTCGACCTTGCGACCCTCGTCCCTCCTGTCCCTCTCCTGCGCGACGCTGCTGTTGTGCGCGGCCCCCCTGGCCTGCTCCGACGACGGCGGCGGCTCGACAGGCGACGGCGCCGACGGGACAGCAGAGAGCGCAGACACCGAGTCGACGGACGACGAGGTCGGCACCTCCGAGTCGAACGGCGAAGAGTCCGGGACCAACGAGGGCTCGAGCTCGGAGTCGATGGACACCACCGACTCGACCGACACCACCGACACGACGGACACCACCGAGACCGGCACGATGGACACCGAGACCGGCATGATGGACACCGGCGACACGGGCATGATGGATACCGGGACCGGCATGATGGACACCGGCGATACCGGCGTGATGGACACCGGCGACACCGGCGTGATGGACACCGGCGACACCGGCGTGATGGACACCGGCGACACCGGCATGGTCGAGGACGGCGTCTACCTCGTGCACGTGCGCAACGACCTCGAGACCCTCGTCAAGATCGACGTCGAGACCGGCGAGGAGACGCAGGTCTGCGACTTCGGCGAGAACGTCAGCTACCCCTCGATCACCTTCGGCATCGACGGCCAGCTCTACGGCTCGCGCCAGGGTCAGTTCCTCGACATCATCGATCCCTGCGACTGCTCGACGACCTTCATCGGGTCCATGGGCTACACGGGCATCAACGGCATCACCGCCAACGGCCTCGAGATCCTGCGCCTGTACGGCATGACCAACGTCCAGGACGTGCTCCTCGACATCGACACCCAGACCGCCGCGGCCACCGAGGTCGGCAACGGCCTGGGCGTCAACGTGGGCACCCACGGCTCGACCTGGTCCAACGACATCGTCGGCCTGTACATGATCAACGGCAACGACGACAGCCTCTACAGCGTCGACATCATCAGCGGCATCGCGACCTTCGTCGCGGCCCTCGACGTGCCCATCGGGACCGTGGGGATCGAGTGGCATCCCGAGAACGGCATGCTCTACACCTGCACCGACGGGCACCTCTACGAGGTCGATCCGAGCGACGGGACGACCATGGAGATCGGCAACATGGCGCACCCGTGCACGAACCTCGCGGCCCAGTGGACGGCGGTCGAGTGCATCGATGATCTACCTTGATCCTGGCCTAAGTCCGGCCTGAGTCCGGCCCGATAGCGGGACGCTCGGCCAGTCTCCGGGCCACTCTCGAGCTTCCCTAGCGCGGAATCACCGGAGATTTTCCGGCACGGCCCTTGCTCGAATGGGGGTCATGCCGACCACCCTCCACCAGGGCGCCGCGCGGCCGCTCCTCGACGAGCCCGAGCGCGCCTTTGCCTGCCTGCGGGAGCTCTTTGGCCTCGAGATCCCGGCGCTGACGCAGGCTCGAGACCGGCACGCGGCCTTGGAGCGCTTCCAGCCCTGCCTGGGCGACAGCGGAGAGCTCCGGCCGGACGCGCTGCTCTCGGCGGATGACCCCGACGATCCGCACGGCGGCGTCGGTCTGATCATCGAGGCCCAGCGACGGCCGGATCGGGTCAAACATCGGCACCTGTGGGTCTACTGGGCGCTGGTCAGCGAGTACCTGTGTCGGAGTACGGCCGTGATGATGATCGCGCTGAGCGACGAGGTCTCGCGCTGGGCGAGGCGGCTCGACGCCCGCGAGCTCCCCCCGCGGGAAGCATTGCTGGTCCTGGACCGACACAACATGCCGGTCATCGTCGATCCGAGCCAGGCTGCGCGAGAGCCTGGGTGGGCGACGCTGTCGGCGTTGATCCACGGCGTGCACGGCAAGCTCGAGCCGACGCTCGCGGCCTTGCCGGTGATCCTCGAGCTCCCCGACGAGCGACGCTGGCGCTACGCCTCCTACATGCTGTGCGCCCTCGACTCGCGCAGCCGTGCCATGCTTCGGGAAGCGTTGAGTCCCATGCAGCGATTTCAAATCAGCGACATCGAACGACGAAGCATCGCCTTTCACGACGGCCGCGAAGAAGGGCGCCACCTCGGACAGATCGAGATCCTCCGCGAGCTCGTGGAGACCATCCTGCAACTGCGCGGCTTCCTGCCCAGTCCCGAGCTCCGCGCGGCGATCCGAGCCAGCACCCATCTCGGGCGACTGCTCGAGGCTCGAAGTCGCGCCAAGGAAGCACAAAGCCTCGACGAGGTGAACGCCCTCGAGCGCCTCTTGCTCGGAGGCTGAAGGTTGGACCCGTTGGCCTCGAGCGAGCGCGGTGCGACCATCGGGTCGCATGTCTCGCTCCAGTCGACGTCTGTCGCCCCTGCTGCTCCCCTGCGTCCTGGTCCTGAGCGCGTGTCCCCAGGGTGACGTGCCCTCCGAGGGCTCGGACGCGGGCTCCGAGACAGACGACGAGATCGGCGACGACACGAGCACCGACACGGATCCGGGCACCACCTCGACGGAATCCGAGTCGTCCACCGAGACCGAAACGTCGGAGACCGCCGAAACCGACTCTTCGGAGACCACCGAGACCGAAACCGAGACCGACACGACGGACACCGACACGACGGACACCGGCTTCGAGGGCAACCCGCTGTTCGATCCCGAATGCAGCGAGTGGATCCCCACCAAGGTCCGCGCCCGCGGCCTCGACTCGGTGTGGACCGACGGCGTGGACATCGTCGCGGGCGGCGACGTCGACCTGGTCGTGCGCGAGGCCGGCGGCTGGATCGACACCGACGACATCGCCCTGCCCACGCAGGTCGGCCCCATCACCCGCGTGTGGGGGCCGCCCAACGCCCTCTGGCTCCTCGCCCGCGACGGCGAGACCCACTGGGGCGTCTATACCTTCGACGGGAGCGGCCTGAGCGAGGCCCACGCGTTCACCCCGGTCGTCGGCTCCGAGGGCCTCGACCTCGCCCTGCTCACGGGCGCGTCCCCCGACGCCGTCTGGGCCGCGGCCACGCCCATCTGCGGGGGGATCGGCTGCCAGATCGATCCGATGTGCAGCTGCGAGCAGACCCCCTCGGAGCTGGTCTTCTTCGACGGCGACACCTGGACCGACACCGACGCCCCCTTCCAAGCCCGCGCGCTGTGGACCGACGGCGACGCGGTGGTGGCCGTGGGCGAGGGCCTGTCGGGAGACGCGGGCGGCGTGGCCTACCGCATCGAGGGCGGCGAGTGGGTCGAGGAGTCCATCCCCAACCTCGACAGCCTGCGCAGCCTCGGGGGCGTGGACGCCGACGACCTGTGGGCCGGAGGCCTCGACGGCGCCCTCGCCCGGCGCGTCCAGGGCAGCTGGCAAGACTACGGGCTGCCGACCTCGGACACGATCATCCGCGTCGCGGCCGTGGACGCGGCCGAGGTCTACGCGCTCGGCGACGGCGGCGAGCTGTGGCGCTTCGACGGGGTCAGCTGGTCGCTGTGGCTCGAACAGGCCAAGCTCCGCGACGTCGGCGTGCTCGACGACGGCCTCGTCGGCGTCGGCGTCGACAGCCTGTTCGACGACGGCCACCTCGTCGCCCACATCGACACCAGCGACGCCTCGCTGACGCCCCTCTATACCCGCGAAGACGCGTTCGGGCCCACGGCCTTCGTCATCGACTCGATGGACAGCGTCGTCGGCAGCGACCGCTTCCCCCACCTCAACTGGCGCTTCGACGGGGTCAGCTGGGCGCCCACCTACGAAGGCTTCAACCAGGGCTTTTCGGGGCTCCTGGGCGCCGTCGACGAGGGCTTTGGCTGGGTCAGCGGCGTCCCCTCCCTGGGCCAGGCGGTGTGGCAGATCAGCGGCGGCGAGGTCCTGGCCCACCCCGACCCGGTAGACAACACCGCCGTCTACACGGGCGCCGATCTCGTCGAGCGCGACGGCGAGACCCAGCTGTGGATCGTCGGCCGCGACCTGAGCGATCAGAGCGCGATGGTCCACCAGCTCAGCGGCGGGCAGTGGTTCGATCGTACCCCGGCGAGCCCCGAGGCCGACAGCGCCGGGCGCCTCGCCCACGCTGGCGGCCGCGTGTTCGCGGTGCTCAGCTCGTCCAACCCGATCACCCTCGACATCGTCTACAGCGACACCGACGGCGAGTGGCTGCCGATCGACCACGGCTTCGAGTGGATCGACCACCTCATGGCCACGGACCCGGAGCAGCTGTGGCTGACGGGCTACACCTCCGAGCCCGAGGGCAACCAGCTCTACGGCTGGGACGGCAGCCAGTGGCGCCGCGTCGACGAGGACTGGCCCGAGTTCGCGGGCGTGGGTGATTGGCAACGCCTGATCCGACACACCGACGCCGCCGCGTGGGCGCTGACCTCCCGCCTCGACGCCAGCGAGCAGCTCGCGTTCTGGGACGGCAGCGACTGGGCCCTCGTCGACACCCCGGCGCAGCTGCACGGCTGGGACAACCCACGCAGCAACCGGATCGCCGCCGGGCCCGATGGACTGATCATCCACGACGGGCTCCGTCGCTGGCGCTTCGAGTTCTGCCCCGAGTAGACTCGAAGCCTTGGTTCTCGCCCGGTTCAACCAGTTCAACCCCGCCGTCCGGCAATGGTTCGAGGCCGCCTTCCCCGGCGGACCGACCCGCGCGCAGCAGCTGGGTTGGCGACCGGTGCTCGACGGCGAGTCGACGCTCTTGCTCGCGCCCACGGGCTCGGGCAAGACCCTGGCCGCCTTCCTGGTCGCCATCGACCGCCTGATGTTCGAGCAGGCCCCGGCCCCCGCGGGTGAGCGCGAGGGCGTGTCGATCCTCTACCTCTCCCCCCTCAAGGCCCTCGGCGTCGACGTCGAGCGCAACCTCCGGGCGCCCATCGCCGGGATCCGAGCGGTCGCCCAGCGCGAGGGCCTCGAGCACCGCGTCCCCACGGTGGCGATCCGCTCCGGCGACACCCCCCAGCGCGAGCGCGCCCGCATGCTCCGGCACCCGCCGGACATCCTGATCACCACCCCCGAGTCCCTCTACCTGCTGCTGACCTCCCGCGCCCGCGAGACCCTGCGCGGCGTCTCGACGGTGATCGTCGACGAGATCCACTCGATGGTCGCCAGCAAGCGCGGCGCCCACCTGTTCGCCTCCCTCGAGCGCCTCGAGGACGAGCGGGGCCGGCTCGCGGATGCCCCCGAGACCAAGCTCCAGCGCATCGGCCTGTCGGCGACGCAGCGCCCCCTCGACGAGATCGCCCGTCTGCTCGGGGGCTACGAGTCCGAGCACGCTCTCGACCCTGACCAGGCAGGCGAGCCGTCCCTGCGCCCCCGGCCCGTGACCATCGTCGACGCCGGCCGCCGCCGCGCCCTCGAGCTGTGCGTCGAGGTCCCCGTGGAGGACATGGCGCGACTCAACCTCGGCGCCCCAACGCCAGCGGAGCCAAGCGAAGCGCCCGATCTCGACGCCATCCCCTCGGGCCCCGCCGCGGGCGCGGCCGCGGCCGTCGCCGCCGGCCAAGCGCCGACCAATTCGATCTGGCCGTCGATCCACCCCCGCCTCGTCGAGCTCATCGAGCAGCACCGCTCGACCATGCTCTTCGTCAACAACCGCTCCCTCGCCGAGCGCCTCAGCCAGGCCCTCAACACCCTCGCCGGCCGCGAGCTGTCCCTGGCCCACCACGGCAGCATCTCCAAGGAGGTCCGCGCCGTCGTCGAAGATCGGCTCAAGCGCGGCGACCTGCCGGCGATCGTTGCGACCTCCTCCCTGGAGCTCGGCATCGACATGGGCGCGGTCGACCTCGTGATCCAGATCGAGGCGCCGCCCTCGGTCGCCTCGGGGCTCCAGCGCGTGGGCCGGGCCGGGCACCAGGTCGACGGCATCTCCCGCGGGGTCATCATCCCCAAGTACCGCCACGACCTGCTGGCCTGCGCGGCGGTCATCGACCACATGCGCGAGGGCCTGGTCGAGCCGACCTACTACGCCCGCAACCCCCTCGACGTCCTCGCCCAGCAGCTCGTCGCCATGGTCAGCGTCGAGACCGGCACGGGCAGCACCGCCGCCAGCGTCGACGTCGACGCCCTGTTCGCTCGGGTCCGCCGCGCCGCGCCCTTCGCCGAGCTCAGCCGCCGGGCCTTCGAGAGCACCCTCGACATGCTCGCCGGGCGCTACCCCAGCAACGAGTTCGCCGAGCTGCGCCCGCGGCTGATCTGGGACCGCGTCGCCAACACCGTGACCGCGCGCAAGGGCGCCCAGCGCCTGGCCGTGACCAACCCCGGGACCATCCCCGACCGGGGCCTCTACGCCGTGTTCATGGTCGGCGAAGGCGGCGGCCCGGGCACGCGGGTCGGCGAGCTCGACGAGGAGATGGTGTTCGAGTCCCGCGAGGGCGACGTGTTCGTGCTCGGCGCGAGCTCGTGGAAGATCACCGAGATCACCCGCGACCGCGTGCTCGTGACCCCAGCCCCGGGCGAGTCGGGGCGCATGCCCTTTTGGCACGGCGACGGCCCCGGGCGGCCCGTGGAGTTCGGCCGGGCGATCGGCGCCCTCGGCCGCGCCCTGGCCAAGCTCCCCCGGGACCAGGCGCAGGCGCGGCTCCAAGCGCAGCACGCCCTCGACCCCCTCGCCGCCCGCAACCTCGTCGACTACCTCGACGACCAGCGCGAGGTCACCGGCGTGCTGCCCAGCGACCGCACCCTCGTGCTCGAGCGCTGGATCGACGAGATCGGCGACTGGCGCGTGGCCTTGCTCTCGCCCTTTGGCGCCCGCGTCCACGCCCCCTGGGCCACGGCCGTGGCCGGTCGCCTGCGCGAGTTCGGCGGGGTCGAGGTCGATCTGCTGTGGACCGACGACGGCATGGCCTTTCGCCTGCCCGAGTCCGACGCGCCCCCGCCCATGGACCTGTTCTTCCCCGACCCGGACGACATCGAGCGCCTGGTCGTCGAGAACCTCGGGGGCTCGGCCCTGTTCGCGGCGCGCTTTCGCGAGAACGCGGCCCGGGCCCTGCTGCTGCCCCGGCGCCAGCCCGGCAAGCGCACCCCATTGTGGATGCAGCGCAAGCGCTCGGCGGACCTGCTGAGCGTGGCCACGCGCTACCGCAACTTCCCGATCATCCTCGAGACCTACCGCGAGTGCCTGCGCGACGTGTTCGACCTGCCGGCCCTGCGCGAGCTCCTGCGCCAGATCCAGGACCGGCGCATCCGCGTGCGCGAGGTCGAGAGCCGCACGCCCTCGCCCTACGCCTCGGCCGTCGTGTTCACCTGGGTCGGCCAGTTCCTCTACGACGACGACCAGCCCCGGGCCGAGCGGCGCGCCCAGGCCCTCGCCCTCGACTACGCCCAGCTGCGCGAGCTCCTCGGCGACGCCGAGCTGCGCGAGCTCCTCGACCGCGACGCCATCGCCGAGGTCGAGCTGCTGCTCCAGCGCCTCGACCCGCGCCGGCACGTCCGCGACCGCGACCAGATCCACGACGCCCTGCGCGAGCTCGGGGACCTGAGCGTCGACGAGCTGCGCCAGCGCTGCGCCCCCGACATGCGCGACGCCCTCGAGGGCCACGTCGAGGCCCTGCTCGCGGCCCGGCGCGTCGCCGCGGTGACCGTCGCCGGCAGCCCTCGGCTGGTCGCGGCCGAGGACGCGGGCCGCTACCGCGACGCCATCGGCGTGGTCCCGCCCATGGGCCTCCCGCTGGCCTTCCTCGAAGCCACGGAGGACAGCGAAGCGCTCGTCGAGCTCGTCGCCCGCTACGCCCGGACCCACGCGCCCTTTCCCGCCGCCGCCCTCGCTACCCGCCTGGGCCTGGGCCTGGGCCCCGTGCGCGCCATCCTCGAGCGCCTGCAAGGGCGCGAGCGCGTGCTCGAGGGCGAGTTCCTGCCCGGCGGGCGCGAGCGCGAGTGGTGCGACGTCGAGGTCCTGCGCCGGCTCAAGCGCGCCTCCCTGGCCCGGCTCACCGCCGCCGTCGAGGCCGTCGAGGCCCGCCGCTACGCTCGCTTTTTGCCCCTGTGGCACCACCTCGACAGCCCCGCCGAGGGCCTCGACGAGCTGCTCGGCGCCATCGAGCAGATCCAGGGCGTGGCCATCCCCTTCGGCGACCTCGAGCGCGACGTGCTGCCGGCCCGGGTCCGCGCCTACTCGCCGGGCATGCTCGACCAGCTGTGCGCCATGGGTGAGCTGGTGTGGCGCGGGGTCGAGTCCGTGGGCAAGGACGACGGCCGCGTCGCGCTCTACCTGTCCGGCCACTACCGCGCCCTCGCCCCAGGCCCGCGCCCGGCCGACGATCGCCCCGCGGGCGAACTCCACCAGCGCATCCGCGCGACCTTGGCCGCGGGCGGGGCGATGTTCTTCGCCGACCTCGAGCGCAAGCTCGGCGGCTTCCAGGCCGAGCTCCTCGACGCGCTGTGGGCCCTGGTGTGGGCCGGCGAGGTCAGCAACGACACCTTCTCCCCGCTGCGCGCCCGGGCGCGCTCGTCCACGCGGGCTGCGTCTTCTCGGGGTCGCGGTCGCGGCCGGACTCGGCCTTCGCTCCACGGCGCCATGCACCTGCGCCGGGCCGGGCCGGCGGGCAGCGAGGGCCGCTGGTCCCTGCTGCCCGCCCTCGCCGAGGACGCGCCGAGCGAGACCGAGCGGGCCACGGCCCGGGCCGTGCAGCTGCTCGAGCGCTTTGGCGTGGTCACCCGCGAGGCCGTGCGCGGCTCGGGCCTGGCCGGGGGCTTCACCGCCTACTACCCGGTGTTCAAGGCCATGGAGGGCGCGGGCAAGATTCGCCGCGGCTACTTCATCGCGGGCATGGGCGGGGCGCAGTTTGGCCTGCCCGGCGCCGAGGATCGCCTGCGCGAAGACGACGGCGCCCCCGGCAGCGACCCCGCCGTGGTGCTCGCGGCCTGCGACCCGGCCAACGCCTACGGCGAGGCCCTGCCCTGGCCGCGGCGCGAGGGCGCGAGGCCCCAGCGCGCCCCGGGGGCCCACGTGGTGACCTGCGAGGGGCACCTGCTCGCCTGGCTGTCGCGGACCGAGAAGCACCTGCTGACCTTCCTCGACGCCGACGCCCACCCCGACCCGGCCGTCCGCGAGCGCCTCGGCGAGCGCCTCGTCCAGGGCCTGGTCGCCCTGCTTCGCCAACCCCAGGGTCGGCGCAAGGCCATGCTGCTCGAACGGATCGACGACGAGCCGGCCATCGCCCACCCCCTCGCGGCTGCGTTCGTGAACGCGGGCTTTCGCAAGACCCACGACGGCTTGCTGCGCCAGCGCGACCGCAGCTGGCAAGACGACGAGAGCGCTGCGCTGCGCGTCCTCGGCCTCTCCTGATCGTTGCCTTGCCCCCGCCTCGGGCTGCGCCAACGCGTCGCCTCCGCGAGCGCGCCCAAACGAGTTTGCGCCCGCCGCGTCAAGCCATGCCGCTAGAGGGTAGGTCTCCCGCGGCCCGCCCTGCATGGATTCGAAACCGTCAGGCACGACGGTTGAGCGACCCAACACGACAGTTGCACAGTGGTTCAATTCACGTATTCGGTGTAGGCATTGAATGCACTTGGTCGAGCGCTATGGTGGCGACCCATGCCCAAGATGTGGAAGCTCCAAACCCTGGCGTACCCGCTCGCGGCCGCCCTTGCCTTGACCCCCCTTGCCTGCACCACCGACGAAGAGGACGACCACGGCGACGAGCATGGCGACCACGACGACGAGCACGACCATGACCACGAGACCGAGATCATCTCGCGCGTCCAGCTGACCTTCACGCCCACCGCGGGCGGCGACCCCCTCGTGTTCGCCTTCTCCGACCCCGACGGTGACGGCGGCGTGTCGGGTACGGCCGACGCCATCACCCTGGCCGCGGACACGACCTACACCCTCTCGATCGAGTTCATCAACGACCTCGAGGATCCCTCGGAGGACATCACCGAGGAGATCGCCGAGGAGGCCGAGGAGCACTTCGTGCTGATCGCCGGCGACGGCATCAACGGCCCCGCCGGCGCCGGCGCGATGGTCCTCGCCACCCACGCCTACGCCGACGTCGAGTCGGACCACGGCGGCAACGCGGTCGGCGACGATCTGCCCGTGGGCCTCATCAACGAGGTCTCGACCACGGCCACCGGCACCAGCGAGCTGCGCGTGATGCTCCGCCACCTCCCCGACGTCAACGGCGAGGCCCAAAAGAGCGCGGACATCCCCATGCAATTCGCCGACGGCGAGGCGCTGCCCGGCGACGTGGACGTCGACGTGACCTTCGAGTTCACCGTCGAGTAGAGTCCGCCCCTCGACCTCCATGGTCCCACTCCTTCCAAGGCTGCTTTTGGCCATCTCGCTCGCGCCTGCGCCCGCCGCAGACGCGAGCGAGTCAATTGAAGAAGGGGACAACTCGACAGCTCGGCCAGAGTCCGACCCCGAGCCTGCCCCCGCTCCGGCCCCTGCCCCCGCCTGTGACGGCGTGTGGGAGGCCGAGGTCGTCGACGCCGACGCGGAAGAGGCCGTCCCCGACGCCCTGCTGGTCCTCGACCGACCCGGCGCGGCGAACCCCGAGGCGGCGCGTCGCTACGTCCGGAGCGGGTGG